>JAPTVL010000001.1:0-7623 GCA_028065725.1 Betaproteobacteria bacterium | reverse complement strand
TCGGCCTTGGCCCAGTCGATCTTGGCGAAGTCCGGGTGGTAGCCGTAGATGCCGGGCAGCACCGCGGCCGACAGCGCGCCGAACGGGGTGTCCGGCGGCAGCGGCAGGCAGACGGGGGCGCAGAACATCAGGTGGTCTTCCCAGCCGATGTAGAGCAGCGGGGCGGGGAAGTTCTCGCGCACATCCCTGGGCGTGAACTCGTAGGGGGCGATGGCGACGACGCTCATTTCGTGTCTCCTTTCCACATCGCAAAGTTCTTCTGGTCTTCCGAACCTTCGAAGTCGAAGTTATCGCGGCCGACTTCCATCTCGTAGTACTTGAGCACGGCCATCAGCGGGTCGAAGCCCTCGGCGGTCGGGTCGGTGCCTTCGGGGAAGCAGTGGCCCTGGTAGATCTGGTGCACCGGCAGCCAGCTCTGCACGTACTTCTCGGGCTCGTGGTCGAAGATGCTCTTGCAGTGGTCGCTGCAGAAGTGGTACTTGTAGGCCTTGTAGTCGCTGTCGCGGTAGCAGATCTTGCTGGGGTCACCCTCTTCGGTGAACAGCATCGGGATCTGGCAGGTGGTGCACAGCATCGGCAGCGTCATGTTGTAGAAGCGCTTGCCTTCGGCGGCCTGGTCGCGCCAGAACTCCCAGCGCGGGCGGTAGTACTTGTCGAAGGTCTCGGGGTACTTCTCGCTCAGCCAGGCCAGTTCGTCTTCCTTGGGCACCCAGGTGTGGAACGGGGCGGCGCCGTTGTAGTTGTAGAAGGTGGCCCAGGCCTGGTGGCTGATGTGGTCCTTGCCTTCGCAGGCCTGCTTCCAGCCGGCCGGCTCGC
This sequence comes from Betaproteobacteria bacterium, assembly GCA_028065725.1. Next base: position 6,807 of record JAPTVL010000001.1, on the reverse strand, counting down.
GGATGCCGTAGCGCGCCAGGTCCTTGAACAGGGCGCCGCCGTTTTCTTCGGCGTACATCTCCCAGGCTTCCTTCCAGCTCATCACGCGCTTGGGCAGCATGTAGTCCTGCATCATCGCGACCAGGGTCAGCAGGCGGTAGCCGCGCCAGAACCACTTGTCGATCCAGCGCTGCACGATGGGCACGTTGTCCGGGTCCTGCTCCAGCATGAACTTGATGCACTCGATGCCCAGCGTCATGTGGCGGCTCTCGTCGCTCTGCGCCGAGAAGCCGAAGGTCACGGTGGACATGTCGCCGTTGTGCGCCGCGCCGCTCATGAAGGGCACGAACAGCAGGTTGGTCAGCACGTACTCGAAGCTGAAGCTGACGGCGGTGAGGAACTCGAACGGACCAGCGGTGCAGGCGTCTTCGAAGAAGGACTTCGGCACCGACAGGTACCACACGCGGTCGTACCAGTGGTTCGAGTGGTGAATGCCGTTGAAGTACTTGTTGTAGTGGCTGATCGCGTGCGTCTCGGTCTGGTAGTGGCGCAGCTCGTCGATGGACTGCATCTGCGCCGCGACGCGGGCGCCTTCGCCGGTGAACTGGCGGCCCACATGGGCGAAGCCGCGGTGGGCGTAGTACTCCAGCGGCGTCACGCCCTGGATGAACAGCTTGAGCCCGTTGACGTAGCGCGCGTCGGACACGCCGAGCTGGCCGTTGTTCTGCGCGAAGGCCTCGATGACGGCGTAGAGCTTCTTCTCCTTCTCGCCCTGGTACTTCCAGTAGGCGTCCATGGTCAGGCGGAACGGGTCCTGCCACTTGTCCCAGTCGTGGATCTTGATGCCCTCGTACTTGTCGTACGGGAACACCTTGTCCATCGGCTGGTAGCTGGTCTCCCAGCCCAGGCCGCGGGTCATGGCGGCGTAGCGTTCTTTCAGGCCGAGCTTCTTGCTGGCAACACGGGTGTCCATGCGTTGTCTCCTTCTGCGTTGTGTTCAGTGCTTCCAGCTCAGCGTGAGCTGGTCGTCGTCCTCGTCGATGTAGCCCGAGAGGGTGACGAGGTTGACGTGGATGGCCTGCAGGTCGTAGGGCCGACCGGTGAGGCCCTCGATGGTTTCGCGGCGGATGGTCAGGCTGCCGGGCGCGTTGATCTTGACCAGGCCGGTCGGGTGGGTCAGCACCGCGTTCGGGTTGTCGGCCACGATGGCGTCGATCACCGGACGGGACTCTTCGTTGTGCTGGAAGGCGATGAATACGTCGGACATCAGAGGTCTCCTGTTCAGGTCTGGTCAGGCGGCCACGCCGGTCTTGGCCAGGCGCGCCTGCAGCTGTACGCGGGCGTCGCTCAGCACGGTCTCTCCGGTCTCGCCCAGGGCCAGGCGGGCGATGGGCGAGAGGGCGGCCTGGGCGCGGTCCATCCAGTGGCCGGCCCAGCCGCGCAGCAGGGCTTTGTTGGCGTCCGATTCGGCACCCGCGGCCTTGATGACGGCGTCGATCCAGCGCGCGCTCTCGTCGTGCCATTCGGGCATGAAGCTGGTCAGCATCGCGACCGCGGTGCCGCCCTGCAGGGCGACGTGGTCGTCCACGAAGCCGCCGTAGACCAGCGGGTACAGCAGGCCGTCGAGCGCGAAGTTCTGCGCTACGAACAGCTCGAACGGGTCGCTGACCACGAAGCTGTCTTCCGCCAGGCGGCGCAGACCCTGCCACTCGGGGGCGTCCAGCCAGGCCTGCTTGCCGTCTTCCAGCGACTGCGGCTCGCCCAGCACCAGGCCCAGGCGGGTGAGGTACTGCGCCACACCCAGGTTGTCCATCGCGTGGAACATGGCCGGCGCGGTGAAGGCGGTGCCATAGCCGTAGGCGCAGATGGAGGCGTTGTTCATGTTGGCGCCCCAGGCCGCGTGGCGCAGCGGCATCAGCACCGTCAGGGCCTTCTCGCGCACGGCGTCGGGCATCTTGCCGACCATGCCGCGCTGCTCGACGAACTGGAAGTTGGCCTCCATCGCGTCCTGCTGCTTGGCGCGGGCCATGGTCCAGGTGGCGTAATAGAACTGGCGCGGGTCCTTGAGCACGTACCAGTCGGCCAGCACGATCTTGCTGCGGCTGGCGTCGAAGAGTTCGTGGCCCGGGTCCCAGGTCGGCCGGTAGTGGAAGTTCACCATCGGCTGGGCGCCGAAGGTGGCCTCCTGGTAGCGGCTGGCGGCCTTGTCGCCGCCAATGTATTTCGCCACATGGGCGTAGGTCTGGCGCAGCGGCGTGATCTCCCGCGCCTGCAGGTCGATGTTCATCGGTGCTTGTCTCCGTTGGAATGGTTGTTGAACGGCTCTCGGGAACTCAGGTGTCCAGACGCTGCACCTTGTTGTTGGCGCAAAAGGCTTCGAAGGCGGCTGCGGGCAGCATCAGCTCCACCGACAGATCGGGCCAGCCGATCGCGAACTCGAAGCTGACCAGGCCATCCTCGCGCCGATCCAGTACCCGCACGAAACGCAGCGAGGTGTCGCAGACAGGCAGGGTCAGGTCGGAGTTCGGGTTCATGGCGGTTGTGGCGATCGTGGACAAGCTCTCCCTTGCAGACACCGTGCCAGAATCTTGGCTGCAAGTAAAAAATCTCGATATTCAAGGGAAATCCCTGAGAAATTGACCCATGTGCAGCGCAGCATCCGGATCGGTGGCGAAGGTCCGATAGCCAGCTTCATCGGACTGAAGGCCCTGTACTGGGATATAAATCACGATTTGGTGAGACTTGGGAGAGATATTTTGCTCAAATGATCAAATCTTTTGCTGCCATGGGCAGCTTGCAGCGTGGGTGCCGCATCTCTTAAAATATCGAGATATTAGGCGCCGCAGAGCGCCCCCACCGGAGACCCCTTTGGACGCTTCCCTGACCTACCCGCCCGACGCCGACCTGCGCCGCCTGCTGCGTTTCGAGCCCCACAGCGGCGCCATCTGGCTCGGCGAGCGGCGGATGGTGCTGCTGCACACGGCCGCGCTGACGGCGCTGCGTCACGACCTCATCACCTCGGTCGGCAAGGAGCAGGCTCGGCGGCTGCTCACCCGCATGGGTTACGCTTGCGGCCTGCACGACGCCGGCTTGGCCGCCAAAACCCGCGGCGCGCGGACACTGGAAGAGATGTTTCTGGTCGGGCCGCAACTACACATGCTCGAAGGCGCGGCCCGGGTGACACCGGTGGTGCTGAAGATGGACGCGGCCGCCGGTCGTTTCGAGGGCGAGTTCCGGTGGGACGACTCCTGGGAGGCCCATGCCCACCGCCTCAAGTACGGCGTGGTCGATGAGCCGGCGTGCTGGACCTTGCTGGGCTACGCCAGCGGCTACACCAGCGCCTTCATGGGCAAGCACATCCTGTTCAAGGAAACGCAATGCGCCGCCTGTGGCGACGACCACTGCCACATTGTGGGCCGGCCGATCGATGAATGGCCCGATGGCGATGCGCACCGCCAATACTTTGAAGACGATTCCCTGCTGGAAAAGATGGACGCGCTGAGCCAGCAGGTCGAGGCGCTCAAGAGCAGCCTCGGGCTGACCGAGGCCGGCGGCATGCTGGTCGGTTCTTCGCCCGGTTTCCAGCGTGCACACGACCTGATGCTGCGCGCCGCGGGCACCCAGGTCTCGGTGCTGCTGACCGGCGAGACCGGTGTGGGCAAAGAGCGTTTTGCCCGCGCGCTGCACGAGCACTCGGAGCGCGCGGCCGGCCCTTTCGTGGCGGTGAACTGTGCCGCGTTGCCGGCCGAGCTGATCGAAGCCGAACTCTTCGGGGTGGAGAAAGGGGCGTTCACCGGGGCACATGCCGCGCGGGCCGGGCGCTTCGAGCGCGCCGAAGGCGGCACGCTGTTTCTCGACGAGGTCGGTGACCTGCCGATGTCGGCCCAGGCGAAGTTGCTGCGTGTGCTGCAGGAAGGGGAGATCGAACGCCTGGGGGGTGAAAGCACTCGCAAGGTGAACGTGCGCCTGGTTGCGGCCACCAATGTCCAGCTCGAAAGCGCGGTCGAACGCGGGCTGTTCCGCCGCGACCTGTTCTACCGTTTGAACGTTTACCCCATCTGCGTCCCGCCGTTGCGCGAACGGCCGACCGACATCGAACCGCTCGCTCGGCACTTGCTGGCGCGGTTCACCGCACTGCACCAGAAGCGCCTGGCCGGTTTCAGCGACCGGGCCCTGTTGGCGCTGGCCCGGCACGACTGGCCGGGCAACGTGCGTGAGCTGGAGAACCTGGTCGAGCGCGGCGTGATCCTCGCTGCGCAAGGTGCGGCGATCGAGGTCGAGCACCTGTTTCCCAACCAGCCGGACGTGGCGCACGACGGCATCGACCCCCAGGGCCGGCTGGCCCGCCGCGCCCCGCAGGACGAACAGGCCCTGTGCGAACGCGTGCTCGACAGCGGCGTGCCCATCGAATCGCTGGAGGCGCAAGTGCTGGCGCTGGCGGTCGAGCGCAGCCGCGGCAACCTCTCCGGCGCGGCGCGGCTGCTGGGCATTTCGCGCGCGCAGCTCGCCTACCGCCTCAAGCGCCAGCAACCCGCTGAAAACGACTGAAACGCACCATGCTTCATGACCTGCTCCAACCCGCCCGTCCGATCGGCCCGGTTCCAAGGCCCGAAGAGCCCGAGCCCCGCACCCTGACCGAACGCGCCTACCGCGCGCTGCGCCACGACATCGTCTGCGGTCAGCTGGCGCCGGGCCTGCGACTGCGGGTCGAACACCTCAAGGATTCCTACGGCGTGGGCGCGGGCACGCTGCGCGAAGCGCTGGCGCTGCTGGTGTCGGACGCGCTGGTCACGGTGGAGGGGCAGCGGGGCTATCGGGTCAGCGCGATTTCACTCGATGACTTGTGCGATCTGACCGACACGCGGGTGCGGCTGGAGACCGAGGCACTGCGCCAGTCGATCCGGCAGGGCGATGGATTGTGGGAGCTGGCGCTGCGCCAGGCTTTTGCCGAACTGAGCGAAGCCGAAGCGGGCGGCGCCGCGCGCGATCCGCAGCATTGGGAGCGGGCTAACCGCCGTTTTCACGAAGCGCTGATTGCCGGCCACGTCTCGCCGTGGACGCGCCACCTGCTGGACATCCTCTACCGCCATGGCGAGCGCTATCGGCATGTGGCGATACGCCTGGGCGCCACGGCCGACGTGGATCGCGACGTGCACGCCGAACACGAGAGCATCTACCTGGCCGCGCTGGCGCGCCAGGAGGCGCGCGCCGCGCTGGCGCTGGAAGCACACATCCGCCTGACCTGCGACCTGCTCACCCGGCACGCGGGTGCGGCCGGGTCTGTCACTGCCCCAGTGCCGGGAACAGCTTGGTCAGGCCAGCCGCCATCACCCCCACCGCCAGAGCAGCCAGGATCAGGCCCATCAGCCGGGTCATGACGTTGATGCCGGTCTGACCCATCAGGCGGGCGATCGGCTTGGCGAGCGAGAAGCACACGGCGGTGGCCAGTGCGATCACCACGCCGTAGCCCACCAGCGCCGCGTGCTGGAAAAAGGTCTTGGCCTGGTCCGCGTAGATCACCACGGTGGACATGGTGGCCGGGCCGGTGAGCAGCGGGATGGTGAGCGGCACCACGGCGATGGATGCTCGGGCCGAAGCGTCGTCCACCTCGCCCTGTGTGGTCTTGGCTTCGGCCGGTTGTGCGTTCAGCATGGACAGCGCGGACGTGAGCAGCAGCATGCCGCCGCCGACCTGGAAACTCGCCAGCGAGATGCCGAAAAATTCCAGGATCTGCAGACAGATGATGGCGCAGGTGGCGATCACGGCGAACGCGCTGATCGACGAGATCAGGATGGTGCGCCGGCGCTGCGCCGAGCTGAAACCCTGCGTGTAGTGGATGAAAAAAGGCACGATCGCCAGCGGGTTGACGATGGCCCGCAGGGTGATGAGGGGCTTGAAATCCATGGGCGGCATTGTGGGGCAGGAAGGGACTGCCCGCGTTGCATCAGCGGATTTCAGGGGGCATTCATGCCGGGCCTGGGGTGCCAGGCGTCCTTCGGCGGAACATGCCGTAGCCCTCCATGTACAGTACCTTGTCGCCATGCTGGTTGAACATCTCCCACACCGTGCGCACCAGGCCCACGTCGGGCCGCTTGCTCATGGCGCGCTTTTCGGTGATGGTGTGTTGCAGCCGCAGCACATCGCCGGGGTAGACCGGCTTGGTCCACTTCAGGCTCTCCAGCCCGGGGGAGCCGAGGCTCGAAGTTTCATGCAGGAAATTCGTGACCATCAGCCGCATGGCCATGGCGCAGGTGTGCCAGCCGCTGGCGCTCAGGGCGCCGAACACCGAGGCCCGGCCGGCTTCTTCGTCCAGGTGAAAAGGTTGCGGGTCGAACTGGCTGGCAAAGGCGATGATCTCTTCCTTCGTCGGCGAAAGGCTGCCCAGGTCGCGAACCTGGCCGATTTCCAGGTCTTCCCACCAGATCTTGATGTGCGGGCTTTGTTCGGGTGTGGTGGCGGTCATGGGGTTGATCTCCTCATCGGCCGCCAGACACATCCAGCAGGCTCATCGTCGTGTAACTCGCCGCGTCCGACAGTAGCCAGACGATGGCCTGCGCCACTTCATCGGCCGTGCCGCCGCGCTGCATCGGCACCTGGTGCTTGAGTTCGTTCACGCGGTTGGGCAACCCGCCCGAGGCGTGGATCTCAGTCTCGATCAGCCCAGGCCGTACCGCGTTGACGCGCACCCCTTCGCCGCCCACCCGTGGTGCCGTTGCTGATTCTTGCCTTGATCGCCGCGATCGGCATCGAGCGTCGGCTCCGTTCGGTGGCAACGCCAGCCTGAGGGTATGCACACGTCATCCAACCCGCAACTCAACACCTGAATCC
>JAPTVL010000274.1 GCA_028065725.1 Betaproteobacteria bacterium | reverse complement strand
CCATCAGCAACTGCTCGACGAGGCGCTGGACAAGCTGGGCGATTTTCTCAGTCAGGCCGAGGTCAAGAAGCGCGTCTCCGATTTGATGGTCAAGCATGCGCGCCAGGAGTGGCCGACCGTCATCTCGTTCGTCGACAAGCTGAAGTCCGTGGACTCCATGGGCGACTACTTGGCAGACAAACTAGCGCAGGCGTTGATGAACGAATTGACGGGGATCCTGAAACAGCCAGACCACCCCGTGCGAGTGTCCTACGATCGCAAGGCGCACGAATTCATAGACCGCCTACGCACGGACCCCATGCTTCAGGCCCGAGTGCAGGACATCAAACAGCAAATCATTGATCATCCAAGGCTGCATGGATATGTCGATGGCCTGGTGCAGGAGGTCAAGGAATGGCTGCGCCAGGATCTCGCCCGCACGGACTCCGCACTCGCCGGACATCTTCGGGGCGCGCTCGCCGCGCTCGGTGCCAAGGTGGCCGCCGACGCCGACCTGCGGTCGAGCATCAACGACCATGTCGTCGGCGCTGCGCAGAGGCTGGTCGGGGACCTTCGCAGATCCTTGACCGACCATATTGTGCAAACGGTGCGGTTGTGGGACGACGAGACGATGGTGCAGGAATTGGACCTCGCCGTTGGCAAAGACCTGCAATACATACGATTGAATGGAACGCTTGTCGGCGGGCTGATAGGGATTGCCCTCCATGCGGTCGCGGGGGCATCCCCGATCTTGCTCTCAAGCATTCGGTGAGGCCGCATCCGTCAAAAAGGCCCGCGGATGTTCGAAACCCCGAGGGATAGCCTAGTTCAGTCAGATTGCTCCGCACTTGCGCGTCATCATGCGTCCATGGCTCCATCAAGCCCTTCGACTTGTTGTGCACCCCGACAGCTCGCTGCGAGGGCGGTTCACCCGAGATCCACGTCGAGGTAAAGGGTTCCATCTCCTCTGCGATGTCGGTTCAGTTGACGCGCAATGAGATCGCCGACGCTCGCCAGGAAGGCAAAATCTGGCGGTCTGATCTGTTCATTGCCAGCAGGATCGAACTCAGAGCCACCGATGCTGGAGCCTGGGTCGGCTTCGGGGGGAGGTTTTGCGTAATGAGGACTGGCATCCTGACGACAGGGACTTGGTACCTACCCACTACGTTTATCGGGTGCCGCGTAACCCTGCATGATCAAGCGCCATCTGCGATTGATAGCCGAACCTGGTACACAGGTGTTGAACTCGGAACCACTACTGCAGTACTGTTCACTTGACGGTGTGCTACGCCAGTACTATCTGGACACTCAACACACCGTTGTTGCACGATTGTCCAACTTGCCGACTTTTCGTCGCGTCTAGTCCTGTCGGTGGGCGTCATAAACTGACGCAAGTTTCATGGAATATGGGGTAGCGCACGCGGGCTGCGCCGGCGACATCTCATCTCGGGCCGGACACCGTGCCCCGAGGGGGAGGTGGCTGCAGGTTTCGAGAAACGACCAGGAGGGGGTATGGATAGCGGCGAGCGGTACGGCATGATCAACCCGGAAATGCTCTTGCCCGAACTGAATGCGGCCTTGCGTCGGCTTCATGGCGCGGCGAGCGTTCTGGACCTCGATGACATCGACGAATCGATGCTTGCCTTGATGCGTCGCCTGTTGCTGGCCGAAGTGCTCTCCCGAGAGTGGATCATCGCCGTCGGCGGCTCGCAGGGAGCCGGAAAGACCACGCTGCTGCAAACGGTCTACGGCCTGACCGGCGAGGCCGCGCAGTGGCTGCAACCCAATCAAGGACAGGGGGAACGTCTCCCGATCCTCGTGCTGGAGGAGGTCGGCCGCATCCACGCGCAGGGTTTCGTTCGCCTGCTTGCGCCTGGACAGGATGGCGATTTCCATCTGCAGGATCAGGAACTGACCGTCGAGGAGTTCCAGCAGGCGGCGAGAAATCCGCTCCCGTCGCACCTGCTGCCGGTGCTCAAGGTGCCGTCGCGCCTGTTCCGCCTGCCGCATCAGGGATGGCTGTTACTGCCGGGATACGAACCGGAGGTACGGGCCAACAAGGATTGGCAGCGCCTGATGAGGCAGGCCCTGATCGCGGCGGCGGGTTGCGTGGTCGTCACGGATGCGACCCGCATGGCGGACAAGCAGGCATTGGCCATCGTCAAGGACATGCTGGCCCATGAATTGCGCGGTGCCCAAGCCATGGTCGTGATCAGCAAGACCGAACCCGCGCAACGTGACCAGGCGCGCCAGGATGCGCTGCGCGCCAGTGCACAACAGGTCTTCAATATCTCCCCCGATGCGGCCGATCGCCTGATCGTATGCACCGGCGCGGATGACCCCGCCTACGTCGCCGAATGGTTGCCCCGCTTCGAGGCCGCCGTGCAGGAGGTCTCGCGCAGCGGCGGGGGTGATCGCAAGGCGCAGCTGATGCGGGTCGAGACCCTTTTGCGCCGGGACCTCATGAGCATCCTGACACGCATCGACTCCAAGGCTCGGTTGATTCGCGCCGCCGACGCTCAAGGCAAGGAAGGGGCGAACGACGCAGCCGCGCGCACGCTCAAGGCATTCGACCGCGAGCGCACGGACCTTCGCAGTTCCTACCAAATCCTTGTCAGCAGGATGCTGGACAAGCGGTATGCCGCGGCCTGGAAGGAACTGCAGTTGCGCCTGGTCCGGAACCACGAGGGCTTGAAGAACAGGTTTGTTGACACGTTCAGGACCTCGAGCGAGAGCTGGATGCGCCTGGAGGCAGACCTGTCGCAGGCATGGCAAAGCCCGGGCCCCGTGCTCGAGGACTACGCGATGGCCGTCGGCGGTCTTACCCGCAGAAAACTGGGTTGCGTCACACAACCGCCGGACGACGAAGCAGCACGGCAGGCCGGAAACGCCTCCGCAGGCACTGCGCTCGAGCGCCTGGGATACCTCAGCAACGGGCAGGTGCAGCCCTGGCCACGCCCCGACGCGGAAGACCAGCACAACCTGCGGGTCATGTTTTCGGGCCGCACCCAACCGGGCCAGCCGGCGCAGGGCGTCTCGGCAGGAATGGAGCGAGCCGTGCAACTTCTGCCGACGCTGGCGCTGGAATATGCGCGCCTGGCCAGCCTGGTGCCGCAGGTGGTGGGGGTCGACTCGAAGACCTGGGATCCCGCTGCCATGCCCGCGCGGCCGGAGTTGGTCAAGCAGGCTCTGCAGCAACTCGGTACGGGCGTGGATCTGGGACGCACCGTGTTGCGCGGGATCGCGGCGGTACTGGCCATCGATGTCGCGGTCGATGGAGAGCTCGACGTCCCGGACGTGTTGCGTCGGGCCGGGACCGCAGGCACGTCCGCGGCCGGAGCCGCGGGCACTGCCGCGTCGGGGGTGACGGGAATCGGCGCGGCGGTCGTCGGACTGGTCGCTGTCGGCTACCTCGCATACTCCGCGATCGAGCAGACCCGCAAGCACGACGACGAGGCGCGGTTGATGGCGCAGCAATGCCTGCAGAACATCCGGGACCAGTACCAAGCGCACTTCATGCAGCACTTCGACGAAATCCTGGCGCAGGTACGTGCGCGGCTCGCGGGCGCACTGCGCGAACGTTATCGTCTTGATGAGCGCATGATGGAGGCAGATCGCCTGGCGAAGGCGATGGCCGATGTGCACGCATTGCGACGGGATCTGCTCGACGAAATGGGGCGATCGGCGCAGGCGTACGGGGTGTTCAACGTCGCCGAGCAAGCGGCGTGAGCTCGACGGGTATCGAGTCCCGGTGGCTCGCGCATCACGAGCAGCGCCACGCCTGGGCGTTTAGGGTCTATGACGCGTTCATGGATTCGCTGAGTGCCGAGATTCGTGAGCGCCTGCTGCACCGGAAGAACCATGCCGATGCCTACGTCGTGGTGTTCGGCACGACGCAGGTGGGCAAGACGACGCTGGTGACCGATCTGATGGGGGTCGCGCCGTCGGCCATGCCGCGGGTGTCGACGGTCTTGCGCGGTGGGCGCGCGGAAGGGCGCTCGGCCACGCCCACCGCGCTCGAATATGAGCGCTCGCCGGACGATCGCTGGGGCTTGCGCGTGCAGGGGGACAGGCAGTGGTTCACCCGCGACGAGCAGATGATCCGCGCGCTTGCCGATCTGCGACTTTCCATGGAGGCGCATCGCCTGGTCGTGGACCAGCCGTGCGTGGTGTCCGTCCCTCGGGATTGCTTCGCTACGGATCGTGATCTGCGGGTGCGCATCCTCGACCTTCCGGGCGATGCTCCGCAGCATGCCTCGGAGGCGTCCCACGTACAGGAGATGGCGCGACGCTACGTTCCGCTGGCCGATCTGATCCTGCTGGTCGGGCGCAGTGACGGTCTCGGTTTCTTGAAGCCCGGGGCTCTGACGTTGCCGGGAATTGAGGATTGGCAAAGCGTGCCGAGTCGCTTTCGCATTGTCACGACCTACTCGTTCACTCCCAAGTCCGCGCGGGAGTTCATCGGCGAGCAGCCGCATCCGTTGCAGGTGCAGGCGCTGCGCGAGCACCTCATCGCACAGATCGAAATCGACAACCCGTTGACAGCTGTGGCCCGGCAGCCGCAGCGATTCTTCCCGTTGGAATTCGGACGCTCATGGGATGATGAGGCGAATCGGAACCCCGATCTGCACGCGCGGGTCTCGCCCCTGATCGAAGCGCTCAGGGAGCAACTACTTGCCGATATCCGCGAGTCCACCACCCCACTGGCGCGGCTGAAGGGGGCTGTTCTCGCCCATGAGGTCGTCGCGCACGTGAAGCAACGACGCCTGGAAGAGTTCGACCAGGCGTTGCGAGCATCGCAACTGAAGTTCAACCGGCTGCTCGGCGAACATGCAACGCGTCGCGATGTCATTCGCAGGAAACTACAGAAGCTTGCCAGGCAAAAGCTCACCCTCCAGCGCCTGTCCAAGGAGTATCTGGCCGCGGATCTGGCCGAGCACCTGCAGCTGCCGGGACAGACCACGTTGGGTGACGCCAAGAAACGCGTGTCAGGGTATCAGTCGATGATCATCGACGCCAGACATGACCTGCGGCGGCGTGGGCTGGCGAGTCGACCCTGCTCGGCAGATGGCGGCGCGGCGGGTGGGTCCTCGGACCACGAGGCATGCTTGGGGCGGAGGCGTTTCTGGGAAGCGCTCGAGGTAGACGATCCCACTGCCGAGATCGAGGCCATCCTGGACGAGGTGTTCGAGCCTTTCCGCCGGCACCTCAAGGACAGCTATTGGTGGTTGGACAGCTACCTCTCCACCGGACCTAACAGTCGGTACCGCGCCGACGGCGAACGCCTGCATGCGTGCGTGGATCTGGCCGAACGAAGGCTTCTGAGCGCAGCGCGCCGCTGGTGGCGCAAGGCGGCTAGGCAAGAGGTGGCCCGACTCATACGCGAGCATGAGGCCGGGCGAGGCGAGCTTGCGCAATGGCGCGACGATGCGCGCAGATCGAGCGCCGCCGTGAGCCGGGCAAGACAGACGGTCCGCGCCCTGCAGATCGAAAGGCTGGAGTTCTGCCGACGTATGGACAGGGATCTCGACGAGAGCCGGCGCTTCAACGCCCTGCTGGAAGCGAGCTATCTCGCGGAGCTCAAGCGACAGCGCAAGCTGGTGATGCGTCGCGGCGAGGCCGCCGTGCGTTTCGTCGATCTGCTCGGCGCCGTGCAGCGCATCGACGCACGCCACGCGCTGGCGCGGGTATCGGGCGATGCGTAGCCTGGCGGTATCGACCGATATCCGTGCGGATGACCGATAACCGGGAGCGGACATGCGCGACAATCAAGCCATCGCGGAACATGAGCAGGAACTCACCTCCTTGCTCGTCAGGGTGCTGACTGAGCCACTGCGTCCGTTGCGTGAGAGCCTGACGGCGCTGGAGCACGGTCTGGATGTTGTGTCCACCCAGGTGGACAAGATCCGCGACGACGACATGGTCGCGTTGCAGGGCCACCATGAAGACCTCGCGAGCGACCTGCCCAGGCAGGTCCTGGCTGCCATCGACGAGCCGCTGCGTGTGTCGATGCGCGACGGTTTCGCCGAACAGGCTCGATCGCGCGCCGCCGCGCTCGACGCCTTGCGCGCGCAGCTCGCCCAAGACCTCGAGAAGCAGCTGCAGGGTACGGCGCGCGGACTCGAGGCCCGTGCCGTGCAGGGGGATGACAGGCTCGAGGCGGCAGTGCTGCAACTACGCACAGTGCTTCTGGAGCGCGGCGAGGTGCTGCAACAGCAGGTGGTCGATCGGCTCGGGGGCTTCGAGGCGGCCGCCGAGCAACGTCTCGCGCGCCTGGAGCACAGTGTTGCGCAGTCGGACTCTGCGCGTCGAGCCGAAGAGCAGTTTCAGGCGGAATGGCGTAGCCGCCAGGAAGAGGCGCAACGCGGTTTGACAGCGCAATTCGAGCACAGCCTGCGTGCCTCGGTGCGTCCGTTGAAATTCCTGCTGGCTGGAACGTTTGCATTGGCCGTGCTGAGCCTGACCGGACTGGCGCTGGTGGCCGCGCACCTGCTCGCGTGAACAACCCTCGCCGCGCGGCGGTTCAGCGAACCTGGGCAAGCATGGGTGCGACGATGGTCGCAAGGGCGTGCAGCGCCACGCCGACCAATCCACCGACCTGCGGTGCCGTTCAGGCGGATGTATTGCAGGCTTACGGCGCGCAGTCCTTGCACACTGTAGACCCTACTGCATGTTGGCACCGATGCCGATTTGAGCCACATGCCGATCGGCGGCTGGGCCATGAAAAACGAGCTGCGCGCGGCGTCAGGCTTGAATTTCGTCGCGCTCTAACCGGCTCACTGCAAACCCGGCGCATGGCTCAAATCGGTATCGGCGCCAACACGCATGTACCAATTCTTGGAGGCCAATCGGGAAATCGCTTGATGCTGGTGTAAAGATGAGCAAGATTGCGACGCTGCCGCGAATTGAATAATATTTGTGAATAGGCTGGTGTCCGGCAAAGACACGTAGCCCAGATATGAGCTTTTACATAAATAACTTAGTTATAAAATCGATTGAATTCCAGTTGTGGTTGCGCTCCTGCTCCTGATGTTAGGGCTTGTGGCTTTACAAGAAAGATCATGGTCCAACTAGGGAAATGAAGCTATGGAAAATCTTGACGACCTTCTTAGAGAGGCCATCCAAAAAGCGACCACCGAGCGAGGGCATATAAATATCATCATTGCCGGGCGGTCTGGCGTTGGTAAAAGCACGCTGATCAACGCCGTCTTTCAGCAAAACCTAGCAGAAACTGGCCAGGGCCGTCCGGTGACACAAAATACAAGAGAAATTTCTAAAGACGGGATGCCCATAACGATATTTGACACGCGAGGGTTGGAGATGTCTCAATTTAAAGAGACGCTTTCCGAGTTAGAAAAGGTTATCAAGGACAGGAGCAACGACAAAGACTCAAATCGACATATTCACGCGGCGTGGCTTTGTATCCAAGAAGACGGTCGACGTGTTGAGAGCGCAGAAGTGGACTTGCATAACATGCTCGCGAAGCATGTTCCACTGATTACGGTGATAACTAAAGCCAGAAGCGACAACGGCTTTAAAAACGAGGTTCTAGCGCTGCTCCCAGAATCTCGAAATGTGATCCGCGTTCGAGCGATCCCTGAGGAAATGGATGATGGCCACATGCTAAAAACCATGGGCCTTGAAAGCCTTGTGGAACTTACATCGGAGATTATTCCGGAGGGAAAGCGGCGGGCCCTCGCGGCGGCGCAGAGGGCTAATCTTAATTACACAAAGGGGCAAGCGCATAAAATTGTTGCTGGCGCAGCAACTGCCGCCGCCGCCGCTGGTGCAAGTCCAATTCCATTCTCTGATGCCGCCATTCTCGCGCCAATTCAAATCGGAATGATTGCTGGGATTACATCCGTTTTTGGGCTTGAGCTATCCAAAGGCACGCTCAGCACACTGGTTTCCTCAGCCATTGGTGTAAGTGGCGCGACCTTCGTAGGTAGAACGATCGTTGTCAATGTTATGAAACTCTTTCCCGGCCTTGGCACAATCGCAGGCGGCGCTATTTCGGCTGCAACCGCAAGTGCAATTACTGTCGGCCTCGGTGAGGCTTATATCGCGACTCTTGCAGAGATTTTTGCAGGCAATCCAGACGCCACACCAAGTGCGTCAGAAATTGCAGAGCTACTGAAGAACAAGATGCGCAAGCACTGAACACGCCGCATTGGGTTAACGATTCGGTCGAGCCGATGCCGCCTTGCGGCGTGGCTTAGCAGACCGTTGAGATACTGGCGTGCCGCGCCGTGATCGACGAGGATGTCGAGCAGCGACGACCAACGGTGAGAGGCGAAAGATGCGAGGAGCGGACGCGTACAACGAGGCGTTGTTCAGCACGGTGAAGCTGGGGGAGTTTGTTCCTCAGACCCACCCGCTGCGCCCGATCTGCAAGTGGCTCAACGAGGCGCTGGACAAGATGGACGCGAAGTTCTCGGCGATGTACGAGGACGACGTCAAGGGCGTGCGCCCGAGCATCGCGCCGGAGAAGATCATGCGCGCGATGCTGCTGCAGGTGCTGTACAGCGTGCGCAGCGAGCGCCAGCTCGTCGAGCAGATCTCCTACAACTTGTTGTTTCGCTGGTTCGTGGGCCTGTCGATCGAGGACACGGTGTGGAACCACTCGGTGTTCAGCAAGAATCGCTGCCGGCACCAGCAGAAAATTCGTGGAACTAGTGGATAGAGTCAGGCATTTGAGCTTGAGTTCTCGTGCGGCATTCTGGTTTTTTGCGTAATCGCGGAAAGGAGTTGACGATGGCGTGGTATTCGACGGCTTGGGCCACACTCAAGGCAGCGAGCGGCATGATCGCTCACCTTGCGAGAGAGGTTGCAAAGCATCTTTGGGAAAATGGGAAAGATTATCCGCCGATCACTACTTGGCTCCCAGGCGATGGTTGCCCTGCGGTAGCGAAGCCTGTTGCTGCCCCTGGCCTCTCAAAAACGAATAGTGCTGTGACGGCGCAGGCGTTTAAAAAACTGGCGGCTGAGACAAAAGCGAATTCAGGTCGTATGGCAGCAGCAGAAGCATTTAACGTTGTTAATATTGAATATGCCCGACTAAGAACGGTCGCATTTGCAATGGATGGCATGGTGCGAAATGCTAAATTGCATGCGTCGAATTTACTTATCCACCAGAAATCGATGCGAAATATTGACGGCTTGGTTGCCGACAACGACGTCCTTCGACGTGCAATAAAGGGTATCGTAGAACACCTAACCGTTAATGGTAAAAACCACGAGCTTCGTAGTATCAGCGTAGATCGAAGGACGGGGGGAATTTCGCAGCTGGCTGCGCTCGATGCCTACGATCGCACGCGGACCTTGCTAAGGGACGAGTTCGAAATCTTGCACGACGCATCGAAGGCTCAAGCTAAGGATCTTGAAAATTTCCTGAGGCTGGTGAGAAAAACAAAAATTGAAAATGAAGACGAAATTTATGATTATGTGAAATCTACGATTCTAAAAAATACCATGGGCATCGCGCAGAATACGCAGTACCTTCTCGAGCAAATGAAGGAGCTTCCGAGTCCCGAGCGCGACAAAGAGGAGCGATTCATACGTCACGAGACGACAGGCGAGATAAAATTCAAAGGTGATCGCCCTGTGAGTCGTGTTGGAAGGCCTGGTTCGGGGGACAATTGACCACAGCCGAAGCGCAGGGCGACGCCAAGGCAGCGCAGGCAGCCAAGGACAGCCTGGATGCCCTGGTGCTGTTCAAGAACGACATGGGCACGTTCGTGCGGCTGTACTCGTTCCTCAGTCAGATCTTCGACTACGGCAACACCGAAATCGAGAAGCGATTCCTGTTCTACAAGCGCTTGATCCCACTGTTGGAGTTCGGCCGCGAACGCGACACCGTGGATCTGAGCAAGGTGGTTCTGACCCATCACACGTTGAAGAACCGGGGCAGGCAGCCGATGGGACTGAACCAGGACGGCAGCTACAAGCTTCCCCCCATCGACGCCGCGGGCAGCGGCTCGGTGCAGGAGAAGCAGCGCGTCTATCTGTGGATGAAATCATCGAGAAGGTCAACGGGCTGTTCGAGGGCGAGTTGAGCGACGACGATCAGCTCGTCTACGTGAACGGCGTGCTCAAGGGCAAGCTTCTGGAGAACGAGACCTTGGTGCAGCAAGCGTCCAGCAACAGCAAGGAGCAGTTCTCGAATTCGCCAGATCTGAAAAGCGCGCTGCTCCAGGCCATCATGGACGCGTTGGAGGCTCACCAGACGATGAGCTCTCAGGCGCTCGGCTCTGAGCGGGTGCGTGAGGGGCTCAAGGAGGTGCTCCTCGGGCCGGCTCAGCTGTATGAGGCGCTGCGTGAGAGATCGAGCGCGGCACCTTCATCCGTCAATTCATTACCGGGCGCGTAATTGCATGAAAGCCGTGCGCGGAGTTGCCAGCCTACGCAACCTGCGGGACCAGCC
>JAPTVL010000243.1 GCA_028065725.1 Betaproteobacteria bacterium | reverse complement strand
GCGACGCATCGAGGTACTGGCGCAGTTTGGTGAAATCGATCGCCCCAAGCGTCCGCGAAACGAATTTCCCGCTCCCGTCGATGAGAAAGGTGGTGGGAACCACCTTCGTGTCGCTAAACGCACGAGCAAGGTCTCCGCCCGTGTCCAGGACGACAGGGAACGGTAACCCACCGCTTTTCGCAAAGTTCTTCACGTGCTCCGGGGAGTCGTATGCCATTGCCACGGCGATCAGTTCGAAATCGTGGGGCTGGTACTTGCGATAGGTCTCGACGAGATCGGGCATTTCGCCTATGCAAATGGGGCAACTCGTGGCCCAGAACATCACCACCACTGTCTTGCCCCGCAAGTCCGCCAGCCGAATCTGACGACCGTCGAGCGTTGTGAACGTGGCGTCGGGCGCGGCCGGTCGTTGCGCGAGCGCATAGAAAGCGATGGCAGTGCCCAACACTGCTATCGCCGCCAACGCGAGCAGCAGATTCCGCTTAGACGCCATTGTTGCGGTCCTCCTCGATCCGCCCGTCCTTGACGCGCACCAGGCGCTGCGCGTGGTCGGCCACGGCTGGGTTGTGGGTGACCATGAGGAGCGTTTTGCCTGCCTTGTTCAGATCACCGAGCAAGGCCAGCAACTCCGCTTCGGAGCCGGAATCCAGATTGCCGGTGGGTTCGTCCATAAGAAGAATATCGGGCTCGTTGGACAAGGCGCGGGCAATCGCAACGCGCTGCTGCTGGCCTCCGGAGAGCATGCTGGGCAGGTGGTGGGCCTTGTCTTCCAAGCCAAAGCGTTCCAGCAGCGCCATGGCGCGCCCGTTGCTGTGTGTCCCGCCGCCAAGCCACAGCGCGATCTCGACGTTTTCCAGCGCCGTAAGGTGCGGCATCAGGTTGAAGAACTGAAACACGAAACCGATTTTTTTGCCGCGCACGGCTGCCAGCTCAGCGGCATCGAGCGTGCCAAGCTCCAAGCCGTCCAACACGATGCGGCCGGCGCTGGGGCGGTCAAGGCCGCCGATGAGTTGCAGCAGCGTACTTTTGCCATGACCGGAAGGTCCCATGATCGCGACCCAGCTGCCGCGCTCCACAGTCATTGAGACTTCCGAAACCGCCTTCGTCTCGGCGGCGCCGCTGCCGTAGGTCTTGCTTACTTTTTCCAGTTCAATGATGGCGTTAGACATGGCGCATGGCCTCCACCGGAGAGAGCTTGGTCGCCCGATACGCCGGGTAAAGACCCGCGAAGAGTGCGAGGCACACGGAAAAGCTCAATGTGAGAATAATGGTTCCATAGTCGATCGTCACCGTCTGCGACTGCTGCAATGACGCGGTGAGCGCATTGTCAGTGAGGTAAGAGCCGAACAGGTAAGCAACGAGAACACCGACCGTCACGCCCAGAATCCCGCCGAGCAAGCCGTAGAGCCCCGATTCGAACATGAATGCCATGAACAATGTACGCCGGGTGCTGCCGACGGCCTGCATAATCCCGATTTCGCGTCGGCGTTCATGCACCGCGGTGAGCAGGGTATTGACGATACCGAACGCCGCGGCGAGCACGCCGACTGCCGCCACCGCCTGCATGGCCGCACCGACCGAACCTACGATGGACAGGACTGAAGACACCAGTTGCTTGTCGGTGATGACGGCGACGTTGGCAACTTCCTGGATCTTGAGGCTGGTTGCATCCATTTTTTCGAGGTCGCTCACCTGGACGGCGATGAACGATACCTTGTCCTGCACGTCATAGATCTGCTGGGCGAGGGTAAGCGGAATGAAGGAGGCGATGTCGTCCTTGCTGCCCGCTTCGCGCAGAACGCCGATCACGGGAATCGGCTTGCCGCGCACGGTGAATTCGTCGCCTACCTTGAGCTTGAATTGATTGGCGATTGCCGACCCGAGGACGACCCCACGCTCGTCCGGAGAATTGAAGTAGCGCCCGGAGTCGATACTCCACTTCTGCAACGCGCGCATCTCTTCAGGCCAAATCCCGATCACCATCACCGGTTGATTGCGAAACGCGGTCTTTTCGTTGAGGTGCGGCACAACGCTCTTGACACCCGGTACGGCTCGAATCTTCTCTAACTCAGACATGGGAATGGCGCTGGGCAGTTGCTCTCCAGTGAGCACCGAAATCTGTTCATAAGCACACCAGCCCTTGGGCGTGACCACCAGATTGGCGCCGAGGCCTTGCGCCTGCTTCCTGATCTCATCTTTTAAGCCTTGCCCAATGGTCATCAAGGCGACGAAAGCCGCCATCCCCACGCTCACCCCAGCCAAGGTGAAGACAAAACGTCCACGTCGGCGCAGTAGGTTGCGCCATACCAATTTGCCGAGATTCATTTTTTGATCGAGCCCAAGTTTTTGACCGAGTCGGCGCGGAGATAAACCATTTTTTTGTTCGGGTCCTCCATCATGGTCCCGCGCACGTTCACCTCATCCCAGGGTTTGAGATTGGTATCCTTGACCCTGATCGGCAGGTAATACAGTGCACAATTCAAGTCTCGGCAGACCCGGGCCTCGCGCGAGTCGATCAAACCCACCAAATGTGGATCGTTGGGAGCGAACTTTGCCACGACGCCGCGCACCAGAATGCTGCCGGTGTAGCCTTTCGGATCGGATTTCAAATCGTCCACTTGCAATGCCCCCTCGGGCAGCGGTGGCTGCGCCCTGCCCAGAAAGTCGGGCAAGCCAGCGTTGGTGGCCTCGCCAGCCAAAAGCACGCTCCCCGTCACAAATGCGGCGCCTAAGACGAGCGCTCCTGCGATCCAGTACCTACGCTGCTTGACGGCACTGCTAGATCCAGTTCCACTCGTATCGGTTTTAATCGAATTCTTCATTCCATATCTCCTTTCATGTTCTCATCGGGCGCCTGCGTCCGATGCCGTACAACTGCAACTGCCGCCGGAACGGGCCGCGATGCAGCGTCTTCTTCGCCCGGGGCACGATCCTGCACGTAGCCGTCCCCGGTGGCGAGCGCATGCTGGGCTCGTGCCAGTTCCCGCCCCAGGTAGGCGGCGTGGTCGAGCCGGCTGATCAGCCCCTCGGCGATGACCGTGCCGTAGAGGGCCGTCGGCGTGGCACCCTCGATCACGCGAGTGAGCACGCCGTTGTTGGCGTAGTGCTCCAGCACCACGAGGTGCCGCTGCCGATCCGGATAGATCACCAAGTATCCGACCGGGTCGGAAACGAGGCGCAGCGGCTCCATCGCCTGCTGGACGGACACCGAAGGCGCCTCAGCCGGGATCGCTTCCGCCGGGCCGGGATCGTACGCCGCAGCCTCGGCGATGCTGCCGGCGATCGCTTCGAGATCGGTAGTTCCAATCAGGTCTACCACCTGCAGCCGGCGGCGGAAGGCATCCACCTGCTCGCGGCCCACGTTCTTGATGATGGGGCGTTTGCCCTGGGCGCCACGGATGCGCCCGCTCTCTTCCAGCCCCTCGCGCACCAGGCTCGCCAGCGACTGCCCCGGCAGGTGGCCGATAGCCTTGCGCGTATCTTCCCCGCAGACCACAAGGAAGCGCACATGGGGATTAGGCAGCAGGTTGCGGATCAGGTGTTCGATGCCCAGGTTCTCGGTATGCAGGCTGCCGACGATGGACAGGCCGGGCGGGCGCATGGCGGCAAGCCGCGACACCAGGTCGTCGGAGTTGAGGGTGCACACCGCCACTGGCGCCCGGAAGCGCAGCACCCGGTAGTCCCCGGGTAGCGGCGGCCAGCCGGCGCGTTCTTCGGGCGTCTCGGTGGCGCATTGACCGGCCTGGGCAAGCGCCGGGTCGAGCTCGGCAACGGCGTTCAGGACCACCGCCGGCCAGCAGACTTCGCAGCCCAGGCAGTCGTAATGCTTGGGCTTGAACAAGGCACGCGCCTCGGCGAGTTGCGACGCCAGGACGGCCGGCAGGGCGGACGAGGCTTCGAGCGCCTGCACCGTGTCCTGGTAGCAGCCACAGCGATGGCACTTGGTCGCCGCCATCGCGCTGCCCAGTTCCTGCCGCAGGGCAGCCAGAGTCAGATTTTCGATAGCCGGGATGCTCACGCGAGCCGCTCCTCCAGCAGGCAAAAATCGCCCTTGAGCGCCTTCAGCAGCCCCTCACTTTGCACGCGGTAATAGACCATCTTGCCGTCGTTGCGCATGGCGAGCCAGCCTTGGTCGCGCAGCAACTTCAATTGATGGGAAGTCGCTGCCACGGTGAGGCCGAGTACGTGCGAGATATCGCACACGCACAGTTCGCCCTTGGCGAGCGCCAGCAGGATCTTGAGCCGTGTGACGTTACCCAGTAGCTTGTACAGCTCGGCGAGCGGGGGCAGCAGTTGTTCATCTTTGGCCAGTTCGGCCTTGATTCGCGCGACCTTCTCCTGTTCGAAGCAGGTGACGTTGCAGACTGGGCTGGCGATGATTTTGGCGGAAGTGTCCATAGAGATCGACTCATTTAAACATTATCGAAAATGATAAATCGAAAATCGGCACTGCGCAATAGGAAGCTGAGAAATCCCTTATCCGTTAGGGCTGAGCTGGGTCGGTCACAAATCCGTTACGCACCAAGCTGCCTTGCGGCGGCCGACCACACTTGGGCAACCGTTTCATAGTGCGCATGGTGGTCGGTGCGGATGTGCAGTTCGGGTTGGACTCGCGTCGCAAAAAAAACAGAACGAAGAGCACCGGCGCGCGCGCGACAGCGAAACGCGGCATGAAACCGCGTAAAGCAGACGCTCGCCGGTTCAGGCGCGCGCTAGAGGGGGACGGTCAAGAAGCGGCGGGGTGCGGGTAAAGAGGGCGGCGCACGAATGCAAAATCCATCCGACAGATGGAATCAAGCCTTGAATGAGGCCAGATTCCGGGAGGATAAGGAAGAGGTCATGATGTCAATGGCCACCATGATGCTGATCTTTTGGTACCAAATGATTCGCACTACTTCGCCGATGCGGGCAAGGTGATCTGGAAGCAGGTCTTCTGATCGTCGGACGCCACGGTGATCGAGCCAGCATGCGCGTCAACGATGGATTTGACGATAGTAAGCCCGAGTCCGGCGCCATCGCCTTTGCGTTGACGCGAAGGGTCGACGCGGTAGAAACGGTCGAACAGCCGGGGGAGGTGCTCGGCCGGGATGTCGGGGCCGGGGTTCTCGATGGCAACGACGGCGGTGTCGCCGTGCATCGCCAGCGATACGCGCACGGTCTGGCCGGATGGCGTATGACGAATGGCATTCGATATGAGATTGCTGAGCGCACGCCGCAGCATCAGCCGGTCGCCCGGCACGGTGGCCGATCCCGTTTGGGCCAGTGAAACGCCGCGCTCCTCCGCCCACGCTTCGAAATAATCGAACAGGCCATGGGTTTCATCGCTCAGGTTGACGCTTTCCCGGCCCGGTGTGAGGAGGCCGTTGTCGGCCTGGGCCAGGTAGAGCATGTCGCCGACCATCTGGGCCATGCGTTCATATTCTTCCAGGCTCGAGTACAGGACTTCCTTGTATTCGTTGTTGTCGCGCGCACCGGAAAGCGCCACCTGGGTTTGGGTCATGAGGTTGGAGATGGGGGTGCGCAGTTCGTGCGCGATATTGGAAGAGAACTCGGAGAGCCGCCGGAAGGAATCATCCAGGCGAGCCAGCATGGCGTTGAAGGCGGTTGCGAGCGGCATGAGTTCGGTCGGAAGCCCCGAAGCCTCAAGGCGCGCGCCGAGACGTTCGGCGGAAATTCCAGCCACGGTGTCGGTGACCTGGCGCAAGGGCAAGAGCCCCCATCGGGTAACGATCCAGCCCAGGCCGGCCATGGCCAGGGCGGCCAGGGCAATGGCGCTGCCCAGCACCGAGCGGAACGTGTTCATGAAAAGCGCATGCTGCTCGATGTCCTGTGCCACGGCCAGGGTGTAGGGCCCGCCGCTGCCTGCCGTGATCGACACGGCCATGCCCCGATGGCTGACGCCCTTTTGCTCCCATTGATGCAAGGTCCCATCCATACACGCTGCGGGCTGCGCCTGGCAGGCTTGCAGCAGCGTGCGCGGAAAATTCGCGCCCGAGGTGGCGAACCAGATATTCCCCATCGCATCGGTCACGACGACGGCGAGCCCATGATGGCCCACCAGGGCGTCGTCCAGTTGCTGGGGCAGACGGTCCAGGGTTTTGCTGTTCGAGGCTTGGGTGAACAGGTTGCGGACGAGTTCCAGCTTGCCAGTGAGTTCGATCCGGTCTCCCTCTATGAAATGCGCTTCCACTTCTCGCATCAGAAAATAGCTCGTTACAATCAGGACCAGTGCAGCGGCCACAGCAAAAAGCAGGCTGATCCGGGTGGTCAGTGAGAGCGATTTCATGGGGCCGCGCCTTCCGGGCCGACATCCAGCACATAGCCCATCCCGCGCACGGTATGGATGAGCTTGCATTCAAAGCCATCATCGATCTTGACCCGCAGCCGGCGTACCGCCACGTCGATGACGTTGGTATCGGAATCGAAATTCATGTCCCAGACCTGCGAGGCGATCAGGCTGCGCGGCAGCACTTCGCCCTGGCGGCGCAGAAACAGCTCCAGCAGGGCAAACTCCTTGGCCGTGAGTTCGATCTTGCGCCCCGCCCGCGTGGCGCGTCGCCGCAGCAGATCGAGTTCCAGGTCGGCCGCCTTGAGGACCGCGGATTCCAGGCTGTTATGCCCGCGACGCACCAGGCTGCGCACCCGGGCCAGCAGCTCGGCAAAGGCGAAGGGCTTCACCAGATAATCGTCGGCCCCCAGTTCCAGCCCCTTGACCCGGTCCTCGACCTGGTCGCGCGCCGTCAGGAACAGCACCGGCATGTCGACCCCGGCCCGGCGCACGCCTTCCAGGACCTGCCAGCCATCGAGGCCGGGCAGCATCACATCCAGGATCATCAGGTCGTAGTGGCCGGTTTTTGCCAGGTCCAGCCCGTCCCATCCCTCACGCGCCAGGTCCGTGACGAAACCGGCTTCGGTGAGCCCCTGCTTCAGGTAATCGCCCGTCTTGGGCTCGTCTTCGACGATCAATATTTTCATGATGGGAATACTCGGCTGGATGCACGCATCCTGCCACAGCGCGCGCCTGCAGAGGCATCGCATTACAGATTTGTAATTCAGCCGTCAGTTTGATGTTGGGTGTGCCCCCTCAGGATGCCGTCAAACGTGCGTCGCCTTGGGCGCTGTGATTGAAGCCTAACCTGAACATTCGAGAACATCATGCGTTACACCCCGTTGATTTTTGTTGGCTTGCTGCTCACGCAACCCGTTTACGCGGTCAGTCTGCGCGCAGCGTTGGATCAAGCCTGGGAAAAGAGCCCCCAGGCGCAAACATTAGAGGCCAAGCGCGCGGAAAGCGATGCGCAAGGCGTCGCTGCGAACAGCCTGCTACCCGGCGCGCCCGCCATCATCCTGGGGCACCGCAACGACCAGTTGAGCAACAACGCCGGCGTGCGCGAGTGGGAGGCCGGTATCGCTTTGCCCCTATGGCTGCCGGGTCAGCGCGATGCGCGGCAACGTCAGGCTAAAGCCGGCCGGGTCAGCCTGGAAGCCGATATCCTTGCACTGCGTTTGAGACTGGCCGGGGAACTGCGCGAAGCGATCTGGCAGGTGCGCCAGGTGGAGGCGCAAATCCGGCTCGATGAAGCGCGCGCCCAAACCGCGAAAAAGCTTGCGGAAGATGTCGCCAAGCGGGTGCGGGCAGGGGAGTTGGCCAAGACCGATTTGAATCTGGCGCAGAATGAATGGCGCACCGCCCAGGCTGCCGTTTTGCAAAACCGCAACCGGTTGCTTCAGGCGCAGCAAGCCTATGCCACGCTCACCGGCACCAGCGTGTTGCCGGACGACAGTGCGGAAAGCGCGCAATCGAAGCCCCTGTCGGACGACCATCCCTTAATGGAAGAAGCGCGCCTGGCTATCGAAGTAGCGCAGGCGCAGGTGCATGTGGCCAGCCAATCGCGCCGCGACAATCCGGAGCTTGAACTCAGCACGCGCCGGGCGCGCGGCAACCTGAACGACGCTTACGCCGGCACCGTGGCGCTGGCGTTGCGCCTGCCTTTGGCTACCGATGCGCGCAACCTGCCGCTCACGAGCGCCGCCCAAACCGCCCTCACCCGCGCGCAAAGCGAATACACCCGCACCCGGCTTGCGCTGGAATACAACAGACAGCAAGCGGAGCAGGCATTGCAAGCCGCCGACCAGTTGCTGGACCTGGCGCGGCAGCAGCGGGCCGCAGCCTGGGAAAACCTCGACCTGATCCAGAAATCATTCAGCCTCGGCGAATCCGACCTGTTCACCTTATTACGCGCGAGAACGGCAGCCTTTGAGGCGGAGCAGGCTCATAACCAACAAGAAATCGCGCAGGCGCTGTCCCGCGCCCGTGTCAATCAGGCCCAAGGAGTTTTACCGTGAACGTATTCAATTTACCTCCTGCTTTTACGGCATGGACGCTGGCGTTGCTGTTTTCGCTTTTGCCACCAGTCGCCTTTGCCGGCGGCGGCGATGACCACAGCCACGGCCCCGAGGTCAGCGTGCCGGTTGCCGCATCGGCCACAAGCGCAGACCGGCTGGAATTGAAATCGCCGGACGTGGAACTGTTGGGCATACTCAGCGACGGCAAGCTCACCGTCTATGCCGACCGCTACGCCACCAACGAGCCTATCCTCAACGCGAAAATCGAGCTGGAAAGCAACGGGCGCAAGCTTCAACTGATGGCTACCAAAGACGGCGCTTACACGGCCGCCGCGGATTGGCTGAAGCAGCCCGGCAAGCATGAAATTGTGGTGAGTGTGGAAGCAGTCGGCCTGCAGGATTTGCTGATAGGCACGTTGCACGTACCCGCCTTGAAGCCCACAGTCCAAGCGCGCTCTTGGCTGGACTACGGGAAATGGGCGGTGGGCGGCATCGCGGTGCTCATCGTTCTGCTTGTGCTGTTCAAACGCATGCGCCGCCGCAAGGGTGCAACGGCAGCCCTGGTATTGCCCGTGTTTGCGGCTTTCATGCTCGGCGGACACAGCAATCCCGGCTTCGCCCACGGCGACGAGGATCATAGCGAGAAACCCAAAACTCCAGCCGCCGCCACGGCGGCGAGCGGCCTACCCACAAGCTCGGCCACGAGCGGTGCACCTGCCGCGCAGACTTCTCCCACGCGGCTGCCCGACGGTAGCATTTTCGTACCCAAGCCCGCGCAACGGCTGCTCGGCATCCGCACTGTACTGGGCGAGCCGCGCGACATCGCCAAAACGGTAGAGCTCAACGGCCACATCAGTGCCGACCCGAATTTCAGCGGGCGTGTGCAGTCCAGCCAATCCGGGCGGATTGCCGCGCCCGGCGGGGGCTTTCCCGCCATTGGCAGGAAGGTGAGCAAGGGACAAATCCTGGCTTACATCGAACCCGCCGCCAGCAGCATCGACAAGGGCAATCAGCAGGCGCAACTGGCCGAACTGGCGAGCAATCTGGGTCTTGCCGAACGGCGTGCAGCGCGCCTGGAGAAACTGGTGGGCAGCCTGCCGCAAAAGGAAATTGACGCGGCGCGAGCCGAGGCGGCAAGCCTCAGGGCGCGCAAGGCGGCGGTAGCGGGCAGCTTGTTCCAGCGCGAAGCGCTGCGTGCGCCGGTTTCCGGCGTGATCAGCCAGGCCGGCGTGGTCGCTGGCCAAGTGGTGGAAGCGCGCGAAGTGTTGTTTGAAATCGTCGATCCGGCCAGGCTCTGGGTGGAAGCCGTCGCCTACGACACCACGCTGTCCGGCCAGGTGGCGGGCGCTTCCGGCGTGACCGCTGGCAATCAGCCGTTGACGCTGGCGTTCATCGGCCAAAGCTATCAACTGCGCGAACAGGCGCTGCCCATGCAGTTCGCGGTCAAACCGCCCTTGCCCATATTAAGTGTGGGTCAACCGGTGAAGGTGTTTGTGCAAACCAGGCAAGCCATCCGCGGCATCCCCGTGCCGCAAGGCAGCGTCATGAAGAACAGCAGCGGGGAAACGATCGTGTGGGTGCACGCCTCCGCCGAACGCTTCATGCCGAAAAAGGTGAAAGTGCAAGCGGTGGATGCCCATACGGTCGCGGTGCTGGAGGGGCTGCATGACGGCGACCGGGTGGTGACGCAGGGTGCGACATTGCTGACACAGATACGCTAGGGGCACACATGTTTAAAGCAATCATTCAATCCAGCCTGAGCCAGCGCCTGTTCGTCGTCGCGGCGTCGCTCCTGCTGCTGGTGTACGGCATGCTCACCCTGAAGCAGTTGCCGGTGGACGTGTTTCCCGATCTCAACAAACCCACCGTGACCCTCATGACCGAGGCTGCGGGCATGGCGCCGGAGGAAGTGGAGCAGCTCATCAGTTTCCCCGTCGAGACGGCGATGAACGGCATACCGGGGGTGACGCGGGTACGCTCGGTTTCCGGCATCGGTCTTTCCATCGTGTACGTGGAGTTCGACTGGGGCACCGACATTTATCGCAACCGCCAGCAGATCGCGGAGCGCCTCTCGCTGGT
>JAPTVL010000376.1 GCA_028065725.1 Betaproteobacteria bacterium | reverse complement strand
CAGGCGCGTGCGCCAGGCAAAGGGATAGGCGAAGAAGGCCGCCGCCAGCAGGAACAGGGTTTCCATGCCTTCGCAGCCGTTGAGGATATTGAGCCGCCCTGCCGCGGCCACCAGACGATGCCCTTCGGCATGCACCTGAAATGCCGGCCACAGCCAGTCGATGATCCATGCAGCCGGGCGGACGGTGAGCTCATCGATGAACACCCGCTCCACCGCAGAGTCCCGCCCCATCTCCCAGCCGTATTGCAGGGCGAAAAAAACGGCCAGAAAGATCAGCAGCACAAGCCAGGGCTGCCGTCTCCGCACTTGCGCGCGCGACTCGGCCTCGACGATTTCGGAATGGCTTGGAGGATGCATGCAGGCAATACTGGCGCGCCAATGTTGTCGCCTTGTGTTGGCGCTATCGCCGCAGGTTCAACCGGCTTCCGCCGGTATGACGAATCAAGATTTGCAACTTGAATCGTGCTTTTCGAGAGCGCCGGCGCACGGCCGGCGGTTCCGCTCAACGTGAAAACAAATTCGCCTTCACGATCCGCGGCTCGACGCGGAACACGTTCGGGTCGCGCGGATTGACGAACACCTCGACCCAGTGGACGTTCTTCGCGCCGAAGTTCTCCACCCGCGTAACGTTTTCCAGCATCTGTCTGCCCGACGGCTGGACCGGGCCGGCGAGCGGCTTGTCGACGCGGAAGTAATGGCTGTCGCCGTGTGCCAGCAGCACCGGCTTGCCGAAGGCCACGGCATGCTGGGTGATACGCTCGATCACCTTGTTGAAGCCCTGGCGCTGCTGATCGGCAGCCGGCAGGTCGAAGTTGGGGTTGGCCTGCATCGCGATCATCACGCCAGCCGACTTGCGCGCCGCAGCCTGCGCAAACACCTCGTCGATCCACGCCAGCGCAGCCGCCTCGCGCGCCTGGACTTCGGCCAGACGGTCGGGACGGGGCGCAGCATAGCTGTCGGACGGATCGATCTGGTTCCACGGGTCGAGGCCATTGTTGCTGCCCACCACGTGCAGCGTTGCCATCATCGCGCCGTTGAAGCTCCACATCATGTTCTCGACGTAATCCTCGAAGCCCGCCATCGCAGCCTGGGTACGCACCGGGAAACGGTGCTCACCGGTCGTCATGCCGGCAACCGGATAGAAAATCTCGCGGAATCTGGCCAGGCGCTCGGTCGGCAGATAGTTGCCGTTGTTGGTGCGGTGGCAGTCCGTCCAGTCGTTGTCGCCCGGCGTCACCACCACGCCGTCGCGGAAGGTCTGGAACTGGTCGAAGCGCTTCTGCAGCAACGCGTCGTCGCAGCGCTCGCTGCCCGCCTTCACATCGCCCGTGTGAACCACGAAGCGCACATGCGGCGCCGCATTGATGTTCGATATCACGTTGTCGAACTTCGCCTCGACCGCAACGCCGTAAGGCACGTCCCCGATCAGCGCGAAGGAAGCCGAACCATGCCGCCAGTCGTCCGCATCCGCGTGCGCACCCAGCGTTATCAACACGGCAGCCGCCAGCATGCCCAGAGAATATTTCTTCATTTCAGCGCTCCAGATGATAAGGAGCCCCGAGGCTACCGGCGGCGTGTTATCGGGTGATGTCGCGGCTGAAGTTCGCCCTTGACCCGTTCGGCTCATAAAAATTCAAGCGAAGGGAGCGAGCCCTGCCCGGCTGCGGACACCCTGCAACGTGCAAATAATTCTTCTCCCGCGCATTACAATCCGGTTGCCCCCCATCCGAACCGTCATGCCGCCCATCACCCTCGCCCTCATTCTGCTGAACGTCCTGGTCTATGCACTGGAACTGGCCACCGGGCCGGAGATCGTGCGCGTGTTCGGCCTGTGGCCGCCGGGATCGGGAGGCGCGTTCCATGTCTGGCAGCTGGTCACCTACAGCTTCCTGCACGGTTCGTTGTTGCACCTGGGATTCAACATGGTCGCCATCTGGATGTTCGGCGCCGCGCTGGAAAAGCGCTGGAACGACCTGCGCTACCTGCTCACCTACCTGCTGAGCGTGGTGGTCGCCGCCATGACGCAGATTGCCGTCAGCG
Organism: Betaproteobacteria bacterium; assembly: GCA_028065725.1. The sequence goes on along the minus strand of JAPTVL010000376.1, from coordinate 8,395 downwards.
GCTACTTCCTGCACGCAACCGGCCCCGTCATCGGCGCCTCCGGCGGCGTGTTCGGCCTGCTGCTGGCTTACGCGATGTATTTCCCCAACCGGGTCGTCAGCTTCATCTTCCTGCCGTTCATCCAGATTCCTGCACGCACTTTCGTGCTTGGCTACGGCGCCGTCGAACTCCTCCTCGGCGTCACCAACACTGCCGCGGGCGTCGCCCACTTTGCTCACCTCGGCGGACTGTTCGGCGGCTGGCTGGGGGTGCAGTACTTCCGCGGACGCGGGGTGTTCGGCAGGCGACAGGGTTGATTTCCAGGCTGGCATGATGAACGGAGCCTTGAACCCTGCAACCTGAATCTTACGGCTCGCCGCCAAACAGCTGCCGCGCCGCGCCCACGATGAACAGCGTATTCGTCACCAGATAGCGCTTCCACAAGCGGCCCGGTTCCGACAGCAAACGGTGCAGCCATTCCAGGCCGTTGTCGCGCATCCACGCCGGTGCGCGCTGCACCGTACCGGCGTGGAAATCGAAGGCCGCGCCCACCCCGATCATTACCGCATCGATCCGGCCGCGATGCTCGGCCATCCAGCGCTCCTGCTTGGGGCAGCCCAGCCCCACGAACACGATGCCCGCGCCGCTGGTGTTGATCCGGTCCACTGCTGCCACATCCTCCTCCGGCGTCAGCGCACGGAACGGCGGCGATTCCATCATCACCCGCAAACCCGGAAACGCCGCGCGCAAACGATCTTCCAGCAATGCCAGCGTCGAGTCCGTGCTGCCGTAGCAATAGATCGGGATATATTCAGCCTCCGCACGCTCGCACAGCGCCCACATCAGATCCGGCCCGCTGATGCGCGGCTGGCCGGCAAAGCCCTGCCGCCGCAGCATCCACGCCACCGGCGCGCCGTCCGGCGTCGCCATGTCCGAACCGTTGATAATTTCCCGATACGCTGCATCGCGCGACGCACTCACCACCACATGCACATTGCAGATCGTCACATAGCGGCTTTCGCGCGCATACGCCCAGCCGAGCAGACGGCTCTTCGCGTCGTCCCACGATAAGGCGTCGATCTGTGCACCGAGCACCCTGCCGGTTGAACGCACGTCGCTATTCATTGTTTATCTCCCGCTGCCCGGCCAGCACCCCGTCGTAAATCTCCATCAAGCGCCGGTAATTCACCCCCGCCGAAAACTCGGCCTCGTACTGCGCGCGCGCGTTGCGTCCCATCGCCGCCATCTGTTCGGGGTGCGCCAGCGCCCATGCCAGCTTGTCGGCCAGGTCTTGCGGATTGCCCGGCTCGAACAGCAGGCCGGTTTCGCCATCGCACACGATGTCTGCCAGCGCGCCGATACGGCTAGCAATCACCGGCAGGCCGCTGGCAAACGCCTCCGCAATCGTGCGCGGAAAGTTTTCATAGCAAATGCTCGGCACCACGAGTGCCATCGCACGGACCATTTCCTGGCGCACTGCCTCGCCCGGAAGGCTGCCCAGGCGGGAAACACCGGCCACGCCATCCAACAATCCCGCTTCGGGACCGTCGCCCGCCACCCGCAACTGCGCATCGGGCAACCGCACCATTGCTGCAGCCAGCGTGACCACGCCTTTTTCAACCGACAAGCGTCCCACAAACAGCAAGCCCGAACGCGGCACAGGTTCCGGTGCGGTAAAGTCCACAAAATTCGGCTTCACCACCACGCGCCCGGCAGGCAGGCCGCCCTCGATGAACTTGTCCCGGCAAAACCCGTTCAGCGCGATATAGCGCGCCACCTTGTTGCGATACGTCCCCAGCCCGTGATGCAGCATCAGCATCCCCGCCATCGCCGCCGACGCCGCGCGCGACCCGCGGTAGCACGCCCGCGCCACCCCACGCCAGGGCAGATGCCCCATGCAGTCCTCGCACACCTTTCCCTCGATCAAAAAAAGTGCGTTCAGGCACATCAATCGAAAATTGTGCAGCGTCTGCACCACCGGCACGCCGGCGCGTTCCGCCGCCCAATAGAGCGAGGGGGAAATCAGCGGAAACGTGTTGTGGGCGTGAATCACATCGGGTTTAAAACGGCGAATCAATTCCGCCAGATCGTGCTGCGTGCGGGGCGACCACAGCGTGTGTCGCGCCATATCCAGCGATGACATGCCACCCACGTCATCATTGCTGCGAAAATAAGTTTCCACAGCATGACCATGCGACCGAAGTAGTTCGATCTCGGATTCGACCACCGCATCTTCCCCGCCACGATGTTGGTAGGCGTTGTGGACAACCAGCACCCGGCAAGCCATCAGCAAGCCCGCCTTTCGTAGCGCGGGGCCTCCAGACAGCCCATTACCCCATCGGCAAACCGACGCGCCATGTTTTCCACCGTGTATTCCTGTGCGCTGGCGACACACCCGGTGCGCAGAGCACCCAAGGCTTGCGTGTCACGCAATAGGTTCACGCTGGCCCAAACATACGCACTCAGGTCATCCGCCGTCATTACACCGTTGACGCCATTTTCGAGGTAGGCGATTTCAGGGCTGTGTATCCCGCAGTCCGTGGACAGCATGGGCACACCGCACACAAACGCATCCAGTATGCCGAGCCCCACCAGCCCAGGATTCAGCATTACCTGTGCCGTCGAAACATAAGCCACTTTCTCCCTGCCAAAGCGAGCGCCCACCCAGCGCGCCCATGGATGCGCATCGCACCAGGCCTGCACTTTGTCGCGTTCCGGCCCCTCACCCAGGATCAACACATGGAAATCGGGCACTTCATGCCGGATTGCCTCCGCAGCTTCAAACAGAAAATCCAGCCGCTTGTCGGCGTAGAGCGAACCCACGTACACACCCACCGGCCCCGTCCCGAAATCCAGCGACTCGCGCAAGGCATGCGTTTCTTCCGGCGTAACCGATTGCCGCTGCCGTTGCAGTTCGGATGTATCCACTGCGTTGTTCAGCACCGTGATTCGGTTATCCGGAAACCCTGCTGTGCTCACCAGATCGGCGCTCATCTGCGTATAGGCAAACCACCAGTCCACCCGATTGGTCGTCCATCGTTTGTACCGCTCCCTGAGCCCGTTGGGATTGTCGCTTTGCAGATTGGCACCATGCCCCCAAAAGGCCAGCTTGAAACGACGCGGTGCCAGCAACAACACGTGATTCTGGATCAGCTTGTTTTCCTGGGTAACAATCAAAAGATCGACACCATCAAGATGCGACCGCAACGGCTGCAAGCAGAGCCGCCCTCCCCCCAGATAATGCGTCGGGATCGTCTTGGCCCAAGGCAATTCACCGGCGTCATGTTTTTTTTCTTCGGCCGGCGTGCCATGCCCAACAAGGAGTTCCAACTTCACACCATGCCTTATCAGAAATCCACGCAAGCCCTCAAAAAGTGGTTCCCGGTAGTGAGTCAGTCGGCGCTGAACGATTGCAACACGCTTTACTTGGCGACTCATATCTAGCGAAAGCATCCGATGCTCAACCAAGTCAGGCACGCGGAATACGATTTAAAAAACATGCATCTATATCGCATTTGCTCAGGCCATGTTTCAATGTTTTATTGGCTGCAACGATCAGGACAGGATCTCCCCCGATCATCAAGCGACTCACTTCGGGCTTCCCCTCATAACCATAAATATCTTCAACCCAAGCACCCAAGTCCATTTCAACAACGGCCTCAGTATTGTCCGATGTCCATACTATGTTCGCCACATTCCCGTCGCCGAGAAGAATCTCGCAATTCCACAATGAGCCTGACTTACTGCATGATTTGAATGTTGAGCCGAGCATCCATTGTTGAACTCGCTTGTATGCCAATATCGCCTTATCCCTGGCAACACCATTAGGATGTTTAAAGCCCAATCGGTCGTGATCCCAGGAATACCAATAGAAACGCTCCACACCGCTTGCCCACTCGAGAATCAACCAGCGTGCTATATGCCCCGAGGCACTGGCCGCGGTCGAGTCCGCGTATTTGGCCACACCAATGGCGTGACCAGACTCGGTATCCCACAGGGGTTTCGATGAGAGTTTGTTTTCTTCGAGAATGCCGGTCACTTCCCTGATAAGTTTCAATTTATCTTCAGGTTGCTCGCTATCGGTATAAAAGTGATAGCCGATGATGTCGCAATAGTTCGCGCCGCCAGCCGAGACAAAGCGCCTGAACCAACCCAGGTTTTCGTGTTTCGCCGGGGAAGGGCAAACTATGCGCGCGCCCGGATCGACGCGCGCCACCTCCTCGTCGACGATTTTTGTCATCTCGACCATCTGTTCGACCGTGCCGGAAAACATGCCACCCGATGCGGGCTCGTTCCACACCTCGTATAGCTTGATCCTGCCCGCATAGCGGGTCGCAACCTGGCGAACAAAATTCGCGAAATCGGCCATGTCCCGCGGCGGCGCCGCCTCGCCCAAGCCATAAAAGGAACGGTCGACGGGCCTTGCAGATGCCCAGGCAGGCGTGCGGCCAAACGTCATCAGAACCTCAAGGCCGCTTGTGCTGGCCACATTCAAGGCAAAATCGAGCCTGCCAAACCTCCACTCGTTTTTCTTCGGCTGAAGTTGACTCCAAGCCACCCCCGCATCCCACAATCGCCATGTCCCAAAGTCTATGGTCGGTCTCATCGTCGGATCGTGAAAACGATGGTTATGAATTCCAAAGTAGGAAAGTGGTACGGGCTTATTCGGCGGGATAAGCTCCTCTGTTTGGGTCGCGTCACATGCGGATACCCCTGCAAGCATAAGCAGGCCGACACATAGGTTGAAAGCGGCCGGTTTAGCTTGCGGGTTTGATTTTTTCAGCGGCATCGTCATGAGCCGCAATACATGCGGCCACCAAGGTGGCGAAGTAAATGTAAAAGGGATAGATCAGGGTATTGTCAGTCAGCAGCAGAATATTCGTGTAAAGCGCAATCAGAAGAACGCCCGGCCGACGGGATGAATAAAGCGCCCAGATAAACACTCCCAATACCAGCCCGCCATATTCATACAGAATCTTGAGCGTATCTCCATGGAGATTCTCCTTGCGCACCCAACTCATGCTTCCTTTCAGCACGTCGTAGGCCTCCCCTGGACCCATTCCCATGAATAGGAACCTCCAAGGCTCCCGAAAAAAATCCGACACGACATAGCTGTAAAGCACCTGTCGACCCATACCGAACTGGTTGGCGCTTTGGGCTGTCAACTCACGAATGATGGCGTCGAAGCTACCTGAACCGTATGACAGGATCAAAAACAGAAAGAGAGCATTCGCCATCATCATCGGGACCGGCTTTAAAAGCCTGAGCATCACCGTTCTGGGCATGAACTGAACGATGAGGCAAATCAGGATACCCAGCATCACGATGCGCTTTAGGGTCAAAAGGGCAAACACCAGAGCCACGGCAAAACTGCGCCAACGACGTGTGAAAGCCGCCCAAACAGCCAGCAATCCGAAAACATAGGAAAATCCGGATTCGAGTGTGGACCGCGATGTGGCCACGTCAAACGTGAAATGCGACAGAACGGCATTCCACCCGTTGAATGCGCCCACCAGGGCAAAGTTCGCCGACAATCCTAGCAGCACTGCGATCAGAATCGTCCGCCATGGCCATAGCTGTCTGAAGCCCACCAATGCCACGGACAAACCGGTCAGAATCAGATAAATGTCCTTGACCCCCTCGCCGTTCGCGAAAGGCGCAAGCACGATGCTCGCCACAACAATTACCAGATAGGGGCGCGCCAGATCGGGCACGTGCATGACGCGGTTCGCCAGGACGACCAGCAAGCCGATCAAGGGCAGCAGATAATTGAGATAGCGAAGCGGCGGAATCGCCACGCTGGCAACCATTGCCGCAAACACGACATAGCCAAACATTTCATCGAGGCGAAGCTCGCCGAATGAAACGGGTTTCTTGTAACTTGCCACGTGCTCAATGCTATTCATCACCGGCCCATCATTGATAAACGTTGCATTCGACAATGCAACCTGAAACGTTCACGCCATCCCCCGCGCCCAGACTTCGCAGTGCCGGTCGACTGTGAACGCAGGCATGCGCCGCCTCATCCGACATAGTGGCCAGAGCGCACGCCACGCCCCGAACCCGCCGCCCACCATGCGGTCATTTTTCCCAACCCGCCCGCCACCCGCTGCGCCTGCCGGACGGCAGCCCCGCGTGAGACCAGGAGCGCCGGTAACAGCGCAATACCCGCAACCACTACGGACGCGGCGCCGCGCAAGGCCATGGGCAGCCATATTCCCCGGCTGAATTCGGCCCGGATGCGCACCCAGGTCTGCCCACCCTTGAATGAACGCTCCAGAACCCAAGACAAGCGCATGCGCGTGGCAGGCACATCCTCCACAACGACTGCCTCATCGCACCATACCAAGTGGGCTCCCGCGCGTTCAGCCCGGGCGAAAAACAATGCATCTTCACCCCCCGAAGTTGCAAATCTGACGTCGAATCCTCCGCCGGCAAGAGCAATCAGCCTGGGGCCTAACAACACGTTTCCAGTGCGAGACTTCTTCCAGTCCACCACGCTGCCTGTCGGATGCCGGGGTCTTTTATGCGCCGTGCAACCCGCCATCCAGGACGGCGGCCTGCTCTCGAAGCGCGAAATCACCGGCCCGAACACCGCATCGGCTCCGGTAACCCTCTGTGTTTCCAACAATGCCGCCAGCCAGTCGGGCTCCGGCACCTCATCGTCGTCGAAGAAAGCGATCAATTCGGTGCGCGATTCAGCCAGACAGCGATTGCGCGCATGTGACACACCAGGATGAGGTTCGATCACGTAACGCAGTACCCACCCCCGGGGGACGGAATTTTGATCGACAACGGCTCGCGCGGAACCTGAAGCGTCATTGTCGACCACCAGCACCGCCACTTCTGCCGACGCAATCCCCACCTGCTTCCATAAACCATCCAATGCACGTTGCAGCCCTTCCGGGCGGCGAAAAGTGCATATCGCTACAGTCACAGATAACCTGAAGTCTGCCTGCGATGACTCGATAGCCAGGCTATCCGCCACGGGATATTTCTGGTCGGATGTGGCGGTGTTCATATCTGCGCCTCTGGCCATTTCCAGTATTGCCTTGCCTTGACAATAACGAACACCATTTGCATCAGTTCAACCGCACACAGCACGCCCACCACCCAGAGGGCCCCGTTATAAGACAGCAGAACGAAACCGGGAAGGGATAGCGCGAGCGCTATCCAGGTGATGTGATGCAGAATCTTATAACCCCGGGCGTCGGTCATCAGCGTGGCCATGTAAACCGTTCGTGCCAGGCTGATGGCAAAGTAAAGCAGCCACATCAAGACCAGCGGCTGCAGCCCCAGGTACTGCTCGCCCAACAACGGCTCGACAAGGGGATACGCAAACACGAGCAGCACGGCCAGCGTTGCCAACAGCACCCACCCGGCCAGCAGGCTCCTGCGCGTGATCCCGGCCACCGCGTCCACATTGCCCGAGGCCAGCCAGCCACTGATCCTGGGGCGATACCAGTTGGACCATGCCGTCATCATGAGTCCGGCAGGCATCAGAAACAGGCGCGCCGCGCCGATGTCGGCAACCGCAGCAAGCCCCAGCGCGTGCTCGGCAAAGTAAGGGTAAGAGCTCAGGCTGATCCAGGTGACGACAACGGATGGCAACGCCCAGCGTCCGCAGGACCAGAATTTCCGCATGGGTTCGGCATGGGTTTGCAGCCAATGAAATCCGGTGACCCTTGAGAACAGAGGCACCAACCCTGCTATGCCGGTGAGCAGCAAAACCAGGCCGGCCGAAAGTTGATCGCCCGCAAGCGCCAGCGCGATTCCCGCCAGCAGCACCATTCCATAGATCAGGTCGCCCGCAAGCGCGCGCACGCCCTGACCTTGTACGTAGGCAAAAGAGCGCTGGGATTCACGTGCGATGGTTCCAGCGATGGCAAGAACAAAACCGGCCAGCAGCAAGCTTTCAACGTGCAACTCGGCCACTTGTCCATAAACCATGAGTCCAAGCCCGCCCAGCACCCCGCACATGAGGGCCAGATAAATGTGCAGGGATGCGGCGGTGATGAGGAAATTGGGTTTTTCAGCCTCCGTTGCGGCAGGCAGAAATGTAGCCAGCGGGGAATTGACGATGGCGCTCTGAATGCTCTGGACCAGAAGTAACGGCGCCATCAGCAGGATGTAATAACCGTACTCGGTTTTGCTGGCACCCCAGATGAACGCCAGCGAGATCGCAAAATTGAGCAGACTCAGCCATGCCTGGTCGGCCACGGCGGCGAGCGGGTTGAGTCGCCTCAAAGAAATCATGTTGAAGTGCAGCGAGTCCGACAGACTTTGCCGGTCAATTCTCGCTGCCGGCTGCCCGCCCGGCTCTGTCGCGCGCGACGGATATCGCATGGTTCACGGCTTGACGCCGGAGGACAGAAAATCCTGGTATACGGCGGCCAAACCCTCACGCATTCCAGTC
>JAPTVL010000126.1 GCA_028065725.1 Betaproteobacteria bacterium | reverse complement strand
AATGATGTTTCTGAATTTTATTGTTGCTTTTTAATGACCGCCGGAACGGTCAAACCTGACTGAGTCCCCCGGCATAGCCGGGGGTTTACCTCACTGAATCATGTTCTTTTGCCACCCATGCATCACCCTTGCGGGTGAGCGTCCATACCCGCGGCTGGCGGCGAAACAGGCAGGCTGCGCGCAGAGGGCAGCGCTCGCAGGCCGCGGAACAGCCAGGTGCCACGGCCTGGAGGTAATCGCGTCGCGCAAGTTCCTCAAGCGCTACGTGTACCAGCTCCGGGCTCGTGTCAAGCGCTCGCGCCAGTTCCTCGCTGCTGGTGGTGCCCCGCTCGACGGCCAGGCGCAATACTTCACTGAGCATTCAGCCCTCCATTCCCAGCGCTCCCGCCCCATGATAGACGAGGATGCCTGCGCCCAGCGCGATGGCAAGCAGCAGTGCGATATCGAACAGCGTCCAGCGCCAGCTTCCCGTTTCCTGGCGCATGACCGCCACCGTGGCCAGGCAGGGGATGAAGAGCATGGTCACGGTGAGAAAGGCGAGCGCCGAGGCGGGCGAAACCTGGGCGGCGAGGGTGCGGGCCAGACCGCCTCCACCCTGCCCGTAGAGGATGCCGAGGGTGGCGATGACGTTCTCCTTGGCGACGAAGCCGGCGATGAGCGCGACCAGCATGCGCCAGTCCATGCCCATCAGTTCGCCGAGCGGCGCGAGCTTATGCCCGATGCGGGCGAGGTAGCTTTGTTCGAGGGCGCCGGTGGGAAAGTAGCTCAACGTCCAGACCACCACCGAGGCGAGCAGGATGAAGCTTCCCGCCTTGCGCGCGAAGGCCCAGGTGTTGTTCCAGACAGAGGTGCCGATGGTGCGGGCGTTCGGCATGTGGTAGAGCGGCAGCTCCATGATGAAGGCCATGTGCTGGCCGCGAAACAGCGTATGGTTGAGCGTTATGCCCGCCAGCGCCAGCACCATCAGGTTGAGCGCGACGAGGGCGAGCGCGACCGGCAGCGCCGCCGCTCCGAAGAAGGCCGGGGCGAGGAAGGCGAGCACCACGAGGCGCGCGCTGCATGGCACCAATGGGGCGAGCAGGATGGTGAGCAGCCGCCCGCCGCGCGATTCGATCACCCGTGCACCCATCACCGCCGGCACGTTGCAGCCGAAGCCGAGAAAGAGCGGCAGGAAGCTCTTGCCATGCAGCCCGAGCGCGTGCATGAAGCGGTCCATCACATAGGCGCTGCGTGCGAGATAGCCGGTGTCTTCCAGTAGCGCGAGCGCGCCGAAGAATAACGCCAGGACAGGCAGGAAAGTGAGAACGAGACCGGCCCCGCCCAGCACGCCTTCGGCGACGAGGGCGGCGAGCCAGCCCGGCGCGCCGGCGAGTAAATGCCGCACCGCCGCACGCGCCTGTCCGACGACAGTTACGTCCAGCCACTCCTGGACCGGGACTGCGAGTGTGAAGGTGAACCAGAACACGGCCGCGAAAACGCTGAAGAGGAGCACCAGACCCCACAGCGGATGCAACGCGACCCGGTCCAGTTTGTCGGTAAGGCTCACCTGTCCGAGGCGCGGGCGGGTCACTGCGGCCCGTACCATGCGGCCTATCCATTCGTAGCGGCCGCTGGCGATGTCCAGCACCGCGTCTTCATGCGCGCTCAGCAGGGCTTCGATCCCGGGCCAGACCCGTTCACCGGCCCAGCCTTTGGCTTTCCGGGTGATTTCAGCATCCCCTTCCAGCAGCTTGAGTGCCACCCAATCCGGATCAAACGGCGCTGGAAGCTGCCCCGCCACCATCTCCTTCAGTTGATCGAGTACCCCCCGGTGCGGCGCGGCGATCTGCGGCCGCACCGGGTGGAAGGTGTCCGGGTTGCACGCCAGATGCCCGATGGCGGCGATGAGCTCGGCGAGTCCCTGGTTGCGCGTCGCCACCATGGACACCACGGGCAAGCCCAGCGCCGCCTCCAGCACGTGCGGTTCGATCTGGATGCCCTGCGCCTCGGCGACATCCAGCATGTTGAGTGCAAGCACTACCGGGACGCGCAGGATCAGCAACTCGGCGAGCAGGTAAAGATTGCGCTCCAGGGAAGAGGCATCGGCCACCATCACGATGATGTCCGGGTGCTCGTGGATGATGAAGTCGCGCGCCACTTGCTCCTCAAGACTGTGCGAGGTCAGGCTGTAGGTCCCCGGCAGGTCTACCAGCCGCATCCGTGTCCCGTCATGGTCCAGCATGCCTTCCTTGCGCTCCACCGTCTTGCCGGGCCAGTTGCCGACGTGCTGGGAGAGGCCCGTCAGCAGGTTGAAGAGGGTGGACTTGCCGACGTTGGGCTGCCCGGCCAGGCCCACCAGGAGCGTCCGTTGTTTCGGCGTGGGCTCAGCCTGGCGACTCATCGCTTGTCTCTTCCGCCAGGATCTTCAGCGCCTCTCCCCGGCCCAGGGCAATGCGGGTTTCGTGCGCGCGCACCAGTACAGGACCCCGCCCGGCGTTCTGCAGGATCTCGATGCGTGCTCCCTTTGTAAGCCCCATCGCCGCCAGGCGGCTCGAGAAGTCAGCACCTCCCCGGATCTCCCGCACGATCGCGTGCGCGCCGGGTGCGAGCTGATCGAGGGGGACGTGCGGGTGACCGCTCATGGTTTCGCTTCTGGAAGGGTCGTGGTGCGATGCCAGCGCAGCCAGATTCCCCGGCCCAGGGCCGAAAGCAGGTAGGCCACTCCCGCCAGCAGGATGATGGTGGCGCCGGCGGGCGAATCCGGTTCATAGGAAAGCGCCAGCCCCGCGCTGGTGAAAATGACCCCGAGCAGCGTCGCCGTCAGCATCATGGTGGCGAGCGAACGCGCATACTGGCTGGCGATGGCGGCCGGCAGGGTCAGGAGCGCGATCACCAGCACCAGACCCACTACCTGGATCAGGATCACCACGGTCAAGGCCACCATCAGCAACAGTCCCAGGTAGAACACGTCGACTGGCATGCCGCGCAGGCGGGCGAACTCCTCGTCGAAGCACACGGCGAGAAATTGTTTGCGGAATAGCCACACCAGGGCGATGATCACGCCGTCCAGGCCGGCCATGAGCAGCAGATCCTCGCGCGGTACCATGAGGATGTTGCCGAACAGGTAGCTCATCAGATCCACGTTGTAACCCGGCGTGCGCGAGATGAAGAGAATCCCGATGGCCATGCCCACCGCCCACAGCGCCCCGATGATGGTGTCCTCGTGCTGGCGGAAGCGCAGGCTCACCCAGCCGATGATCAGCGCCGCCAGCAGCGCGGCGATGAGCGCGCCGCCGATCGGGCTTTTGCCCAGGAAATAGGCGATGCCCATGCCGCCCAGCACGGTGTGCGCAACGCCGCCGGCGAGGTAGCCGATGCGCTTGACCACCACATAGCTGCCGACGATGCCGCAGGCGATGCTGGCCAGCACGCCGGCGGCCAGGGCGTGCTGCAGAAACGCGTGGCTAAAAAGCGCCTCCAGGAACGCGCTCATGGTTTCGCCTCCGTCTCGCAAGCATCGCTGTGCGGAATGCGCTGCACCGGCATGCCATACAGTTTTTCGATCGCTGCCGACCCGATCGGCGCCGGCTGGTGGCACAGCAGGGTGCGGTTGAGGCAGGCCACGCGGGTCACATAGCGCGAGATGAAACCGATGTCGTGGGAGACGACGACGATGGTCATGTGCTGGTTGAGCGCCTTGAACAGGTCGAAAATCTCGGTTTCGGCACGCAGGTCGATGTTGGCGGTGGGTTCGTCCAGAATCAGGATGCGCGGGTCGCAGGCGAGTGCCCGCGCCACCAGCACCCGCTGCAACTGTCCGCCGGAGAGGGTGCCGAGCGGGCGCTGCCGCAGGTCCAGCACCTCGGTCTCCGTCATCGCCAGGTGCGCCGCCTCGCGGTCTGCGGCACGGTAGCCGCCCAGCAATCGGGTAGTGCCGAGTCGTCCCAGCAGCACCGTCTCCTCTACCGAAATCGGGAAGTCGCGGGCGAAGCGGGCATATTGCGGCACATAACCGATCATCCTGCGTGATTCTTGCGGGGTTCCACCGGCCACGCGCACCTCGCCGGAACCTGGCCGGAGCAGCCCCAGCACAAGCTTGAGCAGTGTGCTCTTGCCGCCGCCGTTTGGCCCCACCAGGCCCAGGAACTCGCCTTCCCCCACGGCCAGGCTGACATGTTCCAGCGCCGGCGGGCCGATGTCGTAGGCGAAGGAAACGTCCTTCAGTTCGATGACCGGTTTCATTTCAAGGCGTCGGCGAATTCATGCGCGACCCGCAACAGGTTTTGCGGATAATTTTCCGCCAGCGGGTCCACTCCCACCACCCGGGCGCCGATGGCCGCGGCGACAGTCTCGGCGGTGCGCCGGCTGAACTGGGTCTGCACGAAGATGACCTTCACGCCCTCCCGCTTGCCGAGATCGATCACGCGCGCGAGCGCCTTGGCTCCCGGTTCCTTGCCCTCGGCCTCAATAGGAATCTGGCGCAGTGCGTAGTCTTTGGCGAAGTAGCCCCAGGATGGATGAAACACCAGGAAGGGCTTGCCTTTGGCCGATGCAAGAATGGTACGGATTTCCAGATCCAGCGCGTCCAGCTCGGAGCTGAACGCCAGATAGTTCGATTCGTAGTCGCCACGGTGGGCGGGGTCGGCCTCAATCAGGGCATCGCGGATGATTGCCGCCATGATCTTCACCCGCGGCGGGCTGGTCCAGATGTGCGGATCCGTGCCGGTGGGTTTGCCGCCCGGGCCGGTCAGGGGCAGCAGCTCGACGCCGCGCTGCATGGGCACCACGCGCAAGGCAGGGTTCGCGGCCTGGATGCGCTTCATCCAGGTGTCCTCGAACGCCACCCCGATAGAAAAGTAAAGCCGCGCCCGGGACAGCGCCGTCATCTGGCGCGGCGTCGGCTCGTAGGTTGCCGGGCTCTGCCCGGAGCCCACCATGACCGAAACCGCAACCTGCCCGCCGCCGACGCGTTCGACGAAATACTTCTGCGGCAGGATGCTCACGAACACCGGCAGCGGCGCGGAAGCTGACGCAGCGCCCACCTGCAAGGCCCAGAGTGCGACCACAAACGCGAAGGTTTTGGCAATCATTCCCACGGATCAGTCCTCACTCGTTGCTGCGACAACCACGAACGCACATTGGCCGCGCCCTGTCCGCAGAGGTTCGATCTCCCGCGTCTCGGGCAGGGGGTGCGCGAGTGTCTGGCCCCAGGCGCTAATCGCGAACCCGGCTTCCGGCAGAAGCCGTGCCACCTCGTCAGCGGAATAGAAAGTGGCCTCGCGGTAAAATACATTCTCTGCCTGGTGCACCAGATAATCTTGTCCCAAAGTGCTCTCCCGGTCGATGAAGCCAATCACCAATCGCCCGCCCGGCTTAAGCACCCTGCGCGCCTCGGTAAGCATTCTCGCAGGCGAATCCACAAAGCAGATGGTGGTCACCACCAGGGCGTGGTCGAAGCTGCCGGCTGTGAAAGGCAGGTTTTCGGCCACGCCTTCCACGGCTTCTATACCTCGCGCCGCGGCGTGGGCCAGCATTGCAGCGGAAGGATCCACACCCACCTGCACCCCCAGCGGCGCGGCGAAGCGGCCGCTGCCCACCCCGATCTCGATTCCTCGACCCTCCCACGGCACGAACGGGCGCAGGGCGAGCAGCTCCGAGATATAAGCAGCCTCGTGCTTTTCGAACCACGCCTCATAGCGCTGATGGTGAGCCTCGAAGGGGGCAACTCTAGGCACGGGACAGCAACTCCCGCAGCGCATCAACGAACCGCCGGTTGTCTTCGGGCAATGCCGTGGTGACGCGCATATAGCCTGGACCAAGCGCTGGGTCGTTCAACGGTTTGATTAGAATCCCCCGTGCCTTGAACGCCTCTGCCAAATGCGCAGCGTCATGAGGCGCGAAGTCGGCGAGGAAGAAATAGGTCTCGGTCGGATAGGTGCGTATGCCCAGGGCGTGCAACTGCGCCGCGAACTCCTCGGTCCAGGCGCGCAATTGCGCGGCACGGGCATGAATCCTACCCTCATGCTGAAGCGTGGCGATGGCCGCCGCCTGACTGGGGCGGGCGAGCGGGTAGGCGTCGTTGTGGCTGTTCAGGTCGTCGGCGATGGCCTCGGGCAATATGGCGTAGCCAATGCGAAAGCCCGCCAGGCTGTGGGCCTTGGACAGGGTGCGCGTCACCAGCAGGTTGGGATGTTCGGGCACCAGATGGGCGACTGACTGCCCGGCCAGGCCGATGAACGCCTCGTCGACCAGGAAGCGCGTTTCCGGGTGGCGGTGCAACAGTTCTGGCAAGGGTGTCATGTCGAAGATGCCGCCATTGGGGTTATTGGGGTTCACGATGACCGCGAGTGTGGTGCCCTGCGGAATCGCCAATTCGGCAAGATCAAAGGCGAAATCGTTTTCGGGCAGCAGCCGTGTTTCCGTGTAGTGCTGGGCGATCTCGGGAAAGAGTACATAGGTCGGCGTCAGCAGGTGGACCTGCTGACCGAAGCGGTCAAACAGCTGGCGCAGGATGAGCTCGGAGCCGGCGTTGATGTGAATGAGCCGTTCGGGCACGCCGATCTGCTCGCTGATAAGCCGGCGCAGCGGCGCCGAATAGGGCTCGGTATAGAAGTTGCTGTGCGGCGCCTCGGCCTGGGCCGCGGCGATGGCCTCGTCAATCGGCGGCAGCGGGTTTTCGCACAGCAACAGCTTGATGCCCTGGAAAGTGCCGCCGCCTTTCTCCGCTTTGGCACTCATGACTGCCCCCTTCCGCCCATATGGCGTCCCGCGCCACGCCCGCCACCGCCAGTTGCGGGGCGTTGGGCACAACGCTGAAACGCAGCCAGATGTCGCTGCTGCGACGCCTCCTGCAGAGTGCGCAGCACCGTGAGGATGTCCGGGCGCTGGGTCGCCCCAAGCAAACGGTCGTACATTTCACCATTGGCGATCTCGGCTGCCACCCCCGCTTCGCAGGCTTCTTGCAGGCTGGCGTAGCGCATCACCTTGCCCGGCCAAGGGTTCGCGGGTATGGGCAGACCGTAGCGCACAAACAGCGTGCTAAGCGCCTCGATGTGGCGCGCCTCGGCTTCGCGGATATTGCTGAACGGCGGTGCCTCGCCAAAATCGGCAATCACCTGGTCGTAAGTCGCCCAGGCACGGTACTCGTCGTCGAGCGCCTCGTTGAGGGCGCAGATTTCGGTTTCGGTCAGTGGGTTCATGATTCATCCTCAGTGGTGGAAAATAGCGATAGCGCCGATTCCCTCGAGCAGTAAATACGAGCCGGCGAGCCGAGGCGCCTCTCACGTCCAGCCCGCCCGCCTGAGTAGTTCGTCGAGGCTGCGGTGCTGCTCGACGATCTCCGCATCCAGATGGGCGATAACGTTGGTCAGCGCCTCGCGCGCCGAGGTATCCCGCTCTTCCATGAGCCACGGCTCGATCTCGGCCTTGAGATCCTCGAATGCTTCAAGCCTAGCCCGAAGCCGGAGGTATTCCCTGGTGGGCTTATCGTTCATTTCTCATGCCATCTCACGGACCATTTGCGCGCCTTAAGCTGGTTTCACTGCCCCGGAAGCCCGTGGAGGATCTCCTTGAACCTCGCCCACTCCGTGGCGGGTCAGATCTCGGAATGGGCGCGCCCGTAGGTCCGGATCAGGGTCGATACCTGGGTCCCGTCTCCTAGATCCAGGGCGTGTCGAAACCGGGCGAACAGAGTTTATCTCTTTTACTATAATAAATTTTACTGGCTGGCGCCCAGGATTGAGTCAAAAGAGATCGTTCATGCACGAGGCCGTTACTACACTCCCCTCCCGGACGGCAAGGTACTATGCACCCTCTGTCCCCACGACTGCCGCATCCCCAACGGTGCACGCGGGGCCTGCGCAGTGCGCTATAATCGCGGCGGCAAGCTCTATAACCCTGGTTTACGACAAGGTGGTCTCCCGAGAGCTCGACCCGGTGGAGAAGAAGCCCCTGTTCCATTTTTATCCCGGCTTCACCGCCTATTCCATCGGCACCGTGGGCTGCAATCTGCGCTGCACCTTCTGCCAGAACTGGCAGATCTCCCAATGGGCGAAGACCCACCTGCCGGAGGAGATCGTCGAGGCGCCCTTGAGGGAACTGGCGCAGGTGCTGGACGCGGCCAACGTGGATCTCAAGTTCTTCCGCGATAAGAGCTACCGCCACATCAGCCGCGCCCGCCTCGAGCCGATTCTGCAGGCCATCCGGCTCTATTGCGAACTAGGGGTGTGGGTGGAGGTGACCACCCTGGTCATCCCGGGGGTGAACGACTCCGACGAGGAGCTCGCTGGGGGCCGTCTTCGGCGAGGATGCGGCGCCTATTTGCCGGATTGCTTCTGTTTCTTCTACTGCCAAAGCGCCTAGTGACGAGAACCTTCCCTGAGCATCTTGGCGCCGCATTGGGGGCAGCGTTCATCCTGGCAGGGCATGCCGTCGCGGTGGGGGATTTGCGCCACGGATGGCTGCCATCCGGATGAGGGATATTTCATCCTGTTGCCGCCGGTTTCGATGTTGTGCGGTAGTTGACGGACAAATCCTGCTTACGTGCAGCGTCCAATCGAGCCCACGCCACAGGTGCGGCCATCGGCCCAGGTCGCACCCTTGAGCAGCGTGCCCCGGTAGGAAGTGTTGTTGAGGCTGGCGCCGGTCAGATTCGCCCGCTTGAGATTGACCAGGCCGAGGCGTGCCGAATCCATTCGCGCCCCCCGCAGGTTGGCGCTTTCCAGATCGGCGCCGCTGAGATCGGCGTCTTTCAGGTCGGCTTCCTCCAAATTAGCTTTTTCCAGATCGACCAGCTTCAAGTCGGCTTTTGCCAGAAGGGCGCGCTTGAGATTGGCGCCTTCCAGGTTGGCTTTTTCCAGATGTGCATAGCTGAGGTCAGCGTTTTCAAATCTTGCTCCACGCAAGTCGGCTTGCCGCAACTGCGCCAGCATGAGGTTAGCGCCCTTGAAACTGGCGCCCTTGAGCTTGGCTCCCGACAGGTTGACATGCTCCAGATTGGCACCGTCGAAATTGACACCCTCCAGATTGGCGCCGCGCCAGTCCGCCCATTCCAGGTTGGCGCCGGCACATTGCGCGTTGGGTTCCTTCCTGCAATCCGCTGCATGGGCGGCGGCATGAACGAACAGCCCGGCCAGCGCCAGCGAGCAGAAAAGGGTTCTTAATAATTTCGGGTGCATGAGCCTCTCCCTCTGACGAGAACCTGTTTTCACAAATAGCGCAGCCAGAGGTAGGCAGTGCTGACTGCGATACTCATCAACATCAGCGGAAAAGCCATCAGCAGGAACGGCATGAAACGGATCGGCTGGCCGGCCCGCTCGGCAAAACCCGCCACCACCAGATTGGCGCTCGCGCCTACCAGGCTGCCATTGCCGCCCGGATAGGCGCCCAGCGCCAGCGACCACCACAGCGTATTGAGATGTTCGGCGCCAAAGGTCGGCGCCATGTTCTGGATCACCGGGATCATGGTGGCAACGAAGGGGATGTTGTCCACCACCGCCGAGGCCACGGCTGATACCCACAGGATGACAATGACCGTGCCACCCAGGTCGCCCCCGGTCAAGTCAACGATCTGTTTGGCCAGTATGGTCAGCGCCCCGCCCTTTTCCACGCCCGCCACCACCACGAACAGGCCGACGAAAAAGAAAATGGTCACCCATTCCACCTCGCCGAAAGTATGATGAACCTCATGCGATTGCTTCTCGGCCCCTTTGCCGAAGGCCAGCAGCAACAGCAATAGTACCGCGCCGAACATGGAGATGGTGGCGGGTTCCTGGCCGATGCTGTGAGACAGCGAGAAACCCAGGATGATCAGGGCGATCACCGACAGGGATTGCTTCAGTAGCTGGACATCGGTGATGGCCTCCTTTTCGTCGAAGGCCATGACCTGGGCGCGATCCTCCGGTGCCGCATGGAGCTTGCGCCCCCACATCAGGTAGAAGGGGGATCAGCGTGAAAGAAAATCACGACGGCCAGCGGGGCGAGGTTGAGCGCCTGACGCAACGCCATGCAGCCCAACTGCAGCCCGGCGCGCTGCCAGCGGATTTCTTGCCCTCAGAAAATCTCGTAATCGCTCCAAATCACGCAGCGCATGTGCGGAAAGAATCACTCGTGGCATAAAGGCGGTTCTTTTTCTTCGTCCGCACCCCAAGTTTCAAGCCAGGCCAGAGCCTCATCTCCGGTCACATGCAGCCCGGTTTCCTGAAATTCCCGCCAAAATTCCAGGGCAACGTGCCGAAACTGCTCCCGCTTTTCTTCCCTCTCGACGTACTCAAGAATCGCTTCGTGCATCAGCCAATGCGCTTTCCGCCGCCGTGCTTCGGCCAAGCTCTGCAAACGGGATTTCAAAGCGGACTCCAGTTTGACGCTTGCAGTCAACTTATACGACTCCAAGCTGATGCGAATGCACAACATCGCGTAGGCGCGAATTGGGGGCAGGCTTTGTTGGCGGGCGACCCGAGCAGGCCGGGGTAACGGGAAATGTGAGCGCCGGGTCCTACAAGTTCCGTTTGCCAATCGCCAATAGCGCATCGAGGCTGCCATTCACCAAGAGCCTGTCGGCACTCGACAATACGCCCAATTTACCCACTACGAACCGGTGATCCAGGGTGAACAGTTTCATGCGCACCACAGATG
>JAPTVL010000504.1 GCA_028065725.1 Betaproteobacteria bacterium | reverse complement strand
TGCGCCTGCCGCGGGTTCCACTGCCAACCAACCCTAAGTTCATCATGATTCTTATTACCGGCGGCGCGGGATTCATTGGCGCCAATTTCGTTCTGGACTGGCTGGCGACGGAAGACGAGCCCGTCGTCAACCTCGACAAGTTGACGTATGCGGGCAATCTCGAGAACCTGCGGTCGCTGCAGGGGGATGCACGACATCTCTTTGTCCAGGGCGACATCGGCGACCGTGCGGTCGTCGACGCATTGCTGAGTGAACATCGTCCCCGCGCGGTGATCAATTTCGCGGCGGAAAGCCACGTCGACCGATCCATCCATGGTCCTGCCGAGTTCATCGAAACCAATGTGGTCGGCACCTTCAATTTACTGGAATCAGTCAGGGCCTGGTGGTCGAAACTGCCCGCGGACGAGCAGGCGGCGTTCCGTTTTCTGCACGTGTCGACCGACGAGGTGTACGGTTCGCTCGGCCCCGCCGATCCGGCGTTTTCCGAAACCACGGCGTATGCGCCGAACAGCCCGTATTCGGCGTCGAAGGCCGCGTCGGACCATCTGGTGCGGGCCTACCACCACACCTACGGCCTGCCGGTGCTGACGACCAACTGCTCGAACAATTACGGCCCGCTGCAGTTTCCGGAAAAGCTCATCCCGCTGATCATCCACAACGCGCTGGCGGGCAAGCCGCTGCCGATCTACGGCGACGGCAGCAACATCCGCGACTGGCTGTATGTCGGCGACCATTGCAGCGCGATCCGCCGCGTTTTGGAAGCCGGGCGGGTGGGGGAGACCTACAACATCGGCGGATGCAACGAAAAAACCAATCTCGATGTGGTGAAAACCCTGTGCGCCATCCTCGACGAACTGCACCCAGGCTCGCCGGTGACGCCCCATGCCAGCCTCATCACTTTCGTCAAGGACAGACCTGGCCACGACCAGCGCTACGCGATCGATGCAACCAAGATCGAGCGCGAACTCAACTGGACGCCGAGCGAGACCTTCGAGAGCGGCATCCGCAAGACGGTGGCCTGGTAC
This sequence comes from Betaproteobacteria bacterium, assembly GCA_028065725.1. Next base: position 9,591 of record JAPTVL010000504.1, on the reverse strand, counting down.
CTGGCCAACCAGGACTGGGTGGCCCGCGTGACCAGTGGCGAGTACCGCAACTGGGTGTCCAAAAATTACGCCAATAATCTCGCATGAACACACGCAAAGGCATCATCCTCGCCGGCGGCTCCGGCACCCGGCTTTATCCCATCACCCAGGCCGTCTCCAAGCAGCTGTTGCCGGTGTATGACAAGCCCATGGTCTACTATCCGCTGACCACGCTGATGCTGGCGGGCATCCGCGACATCTTGCTGATTTCCACCCCGCAGGATACGCCGCGCTTCGAACAGTTGCTGGGCGACGGCACGCAGTGGGGACTCAACATCTGCTACGCGGTACAGGCCGCGCCTGAAGGCTTGGCGCAAGCCTTCCTCATCGGCAGCGATTTCATCGGCAATGACCCCAGCGCCCTGGTGCTGGGCGACAACATTTTCTACGGCCACGAACTCGGCCAGGATCTGGTTGCGGCCGGCCAGCGCACGCACGGTGCCACCGTGTTTGCCTATCCGGTGCAGGATCCCGAGCGCTACGGCGTGGTCGAGTTCGACGCCGCCGGCCATGCCGTCAGCCTGGAGGAAAAGCCCGCCCAGCCCAAGTCGCGCTATGCCGTCACCGGCCTGTACTTCTACGACAACCGGGTGATCGACATTGCGCGCGCGTTGAAGCCGTCGCCTCGCGGCGAACTGGAGATCACTGACGTTAACCGCCAATATCTGGAGTGGGGCGAACTCGACGTGCAGGTGATGGGGCGCGGCCAGGCCTGGCTCGATACCGGAACCCACGACTCGCTGATCGAGGCGGCGCTGTATATCCAGACCATCGAGAAGCGCCAGGGACTGAAGATCGCCTGTCCCGAGGAAATCGCCTACCGCCAGGGTTTCATCGATGCGGCGCAACTGCAGGCGCTGGCGCAGCCCCTGATGAAGAACGGCTACGGGCGCTATCTGATGGACGTCCTTCACGATCGGGTTTTCTGATGGACGTGATTGCCACCCAGCACCCGGACGTATTGCTGCTGCGCCCCAAGGTATTCGGCGATGCGCGCGGATTCTTTTTCGAAAGCTACAACCGCAAGACCTTTGCCGGCCTCGGCATCGACGTCGAGTTCGTGCAGGACAACCATTCGCGCTCTGCAAAAGGCGTGCTGCGCGGCCTGCACTATCAGATCAGCCAGCCGCAGGGCAAGCTGGTGCGTGTGGCAGTTGGCGAGGTGTTCGACGTGGCGGTGGACCTGCGCCGCAGTTCGCCGCATTTCGGCCGTGTTGCCACGATGAGGCTATCGGCCGAGACGCACGACATGGCGTGGATTCCACCGGGCTTCGCGCACGGCTTCCTGGTGCTGTCCGAGCATGCCGAATTTCTCTACAAGACCACCGACTACTACGCGCCCGAATCCGAACGCTGCCTGCAGTGGAACGACCCGGCGCTTGCGATCGCCTGGCCGCTGGACGGCGAGCCGCTGCTGTCCGTCAAGGACCAGGCGGGCCTGCCGCTCGCCGAGTGCGAGGTGTTCGCGTGAAAATCCTGCTTACCGGCGTCAATGGCCAGGTGGGCTGGGAATTGCAGCGCACGCTGGCGCCGCTGGGGGAGGTGATTGCCGCGGACCGCAGCCTGCTCGACCTCGCCGACACGGCGTGCATCCGCCGCACAGTGGCCGCGATCGCGCCGGATCTGATCGTCAATCCGGCCGCCTATACGGCAGTCGACAAGGCTGAATCCGAACCTGAACTGGCCCGTGCCATCAACGCCGCTGCGGCGGCCGAGCTTGCCGCCTGCGGCATTCCATTGGTGCACTTTTCCACCGACTACGTGTTCGACGGACGCAAGGCCGCGGCCTATACGGAAGCAGACGTGCCGAATCCGCTCGGTGTGTACGGCGCAACCAAGCTGGCGGGCGAGCAGGCCGTTGCGCGCGCCGGCATACCGTATCTGATCCTGCGCACCAGCTGGGTATACGGTCTGCGCGGGCGCAATTTCCTGCTGACCATGCAGCGACTCGCGCGTGAGCGCGACAGCCTGGCAGTGGTCGATGACCAGTTCGGTGCGCCGACCTGGTCGCGCCTGATTGCCGAGGCGACTGCACTGGTGATCGCACGCTGGCTGGACCGCCCGGATCAAACCGCCGTGTCCGGGATATATCACCTGACCTGCGGCGGACGTACCAGCTGGCATGGCTTCACCGCGGCCATTCTGGCGCACCTGGGGACAAGCGAGGCAAAGCTGGCCCGCCTGTCGGCGATTCCGACTTCGGGTTATCCAACGCCTGCGGCGCGGCCGGCCAATTCGGCGCTGAACTGCGACAGGCTGGCGGCGACGTTTGGCGTGCGCTTGCCCGACTGGGCAAATGCGCTTGCCCTGTGTCTGGAACAGAATTTGCCCCAATCGACGACATAACCACTAACAGGCCCTCGATATGACTCCCATCCATCCCGTGATCCTTTCCGGCGGCTCAGGCACCCGCCTGTGGCCCTTGTCCCGTGCGGCATTGCCCAAGCAGCTGCTGCCGCTTGCCAGCGAGTTCAGCCTGTTGCAGGACACTGTCAGCCGCTTGGCAGACATGCCGGAAACGACCGCACCGTTGATGGTATGCAATGTCGAGCACCGCTTCATGATTGCCGAGCAGATGCGCCAGATCGACGTCCAGCCGCGCGCCATCGTGCTGGAGCCAGTGGGGCGCAACACCGCGCCGGCGATCGCCGTGGCCGCGCTGATGCTGTCGCGTGACGACCCCGACGCGCTGATGCTGGTGCTGCCCGCCGACCATCTGATCGGCGACGTGCCGGCTTTCCACGCCGCCATCCGCACCGCGGCCCAGGTTGCGCAGAATGGCCACCTCGCCACCTTCGGCATCGTCGCCGCCACGCCGGAGACCGGCTACGGCTACATTCGCAAGGGGGCGCAACTGGCGGATGGTGCAGGGGCGTTTGACGTAGCGAAATTCGTCGAGAAACCCGACCTTGCCACCGCGCAGCAGTACGTCGATTCAGACGACTATTTCTGGAACAGCGGCATGTTCCTGTTTCGTGCCTCGGATTTCCTCAAGGAACTCGGGGCGCTGCGCCCCGACATTCTGGAAGCCAGCCGTGCCGCGCTCGATGCCGCCGCGCCCGATCTCGATTTCGTCCGGCTGGATCCCGTGGCGTTCGAGGCCTGCCCCTCGGAATCGGTCGATTACGCGGTGATGGAACATACCCGCCGGGCCGCCGTGGTGCCGGCCGACATCGCATGGAACGACATCGGCGCCTGGTCGGCATTGTGGGACGTGGCGCTGAAGGACGAGCAGGGCAACGCCATCCGTGGCGATGTCATGCTGGAAAACGCCCGCAACAACTTCGTCCGCGCCGAAGGCCGCATGGTGGCGATGCTCGGCGTGTCCGACCTGGTCGTGGTGGAAACCGCCGACGTGGTGCTGGTGGCCAACAAGGACCAGGTGCAGGACGTGAAGAAGCTGGTCGACCGCCTGAAGGCCGAAAAGCGCTGCGAGCACCTGGTCCACAAGCAGGTCTACCGCCCATGGGGCTGGTACGAGGGCATCGACGAGGGCGAGCGCTTCCAGGTCAAGCGCATCATGGTCAAACCGGGCGAGAAGCTGAGCCTGCAGATGCACCACCATCGCGCCGAGCACTGGATCGTGGTGTCCGGCACCGCCAGCGTCACCTGCGGCGAGGAGGTCATGCTGCTGACCGAAAACCAGTCGACCTACATTCCATTGGGCACGACGCACCGGCTGGAGAACCCCGGCAAGATCGACCTGCACATGATCGAGGTGCAATCGGGCACCTATCTGGGCGAGGATGACATCGTGCGCTTCGAGGATATCTACAAGCGCAATTGAACATCGAGGGTGCTGCGCTCGCAGCCCCCGCTTCGCCCTTGCTTCCGCAAGCCACTGTTATTTTTCGTGTAATTTCTCCAGACTGACGGGAATGAGCGCCCCCGGTGGCACGCGTTTACCCCCCAGGGGCCGGCGTGACAGACGGACACCTACAAACAAGGTTGTTCATGTCGGTCCGACAATACAGCGCTTCTCCACATTAACTTTCACTGGTGCCGTCCGAAAACGAATTCACCACGCTGACTTAAGTGTGAATTCGAAAAAATTCAACGGAGAAGGACAGGCCAAATGAAAATGGACGAAATGCTGGACGAGATACGTGATGTCAATCTCAACTACCTGATGCTGGCGCAGAACATGATCCAGCATGACAAGGCTACCGCCGTCTTTCGCCTGGGCATCAGCCAGGACGTTGCCGACCTGATCGAGGCGCTGACCCCCGCACAGATTCTCAAGCTCGCCGGCTCCGGCATGCTGGTCTCGCGCTTCCGCTTCGACGATGGCGTGGTGCTGAACATGCTGACCAGCTACACCAAGGACCGTGCCCTCGCCCAGTCGCACGCCGCCATCCTGATGGCAGGCCAGGCGATGGCCTTTGCCTGATCCCGCTGCACAACGCTGTACTGCATCAACACAAGGGAATGTCCGAATGAGCAAGAAAAGTCTGCTGACCGAAATGCGCGACACCCAGCTGGCGATCGAACTGATCGAACTCGGCGCCCGTCCGCAGGTGCTGGAATCCGAGACTTCGCTGTCGCGCGAACGCTTGCTCAAGCTGTACAAGGAAGTCAAAGGCGTGTCGCCGCCCAAGGGCATGCTGCCGTTCTCGACCGACTGGTTCCTGACCTGGCTGCCCAACGTGCATTCCTCGCTGTTCATCAACATTCACCGCTACATCACCCGGAACAGCGATTGCAGCGGCATCGAAGCGGTGCTCAAAAGCTATCGTCTGTACCAGGAATACCTGCATACCAACCAGATCGAAGCCGTGTTGAGCTTCACCCGTGCCTGGACGCTGAACCGCTTCTTCGAAAGCCACATGCTTGATACGGCCGTGTGCAGCGATTGCGGCGGCCACTTCGTGGTGCATCCGGACGACCTGCACGACAAATATGTCTGCGGCCTGTGCAACATGCCCGCGCGTGCCGGCAAAACCCGCAAGGCCAAGGCTGCGGCAGGGTCGCTGCATAGCAGCGGGGCACCCGCCGGCGTGCCCCATGCGGATGCTGAGGTCCAGCTCGAACTGACCGCCGCCTGACTGATTTCTCTGACGTCCGGTGATGACGCGCCTGCCGGTCAGCCTCCAGTCGCTCACCATCCAGTTCACCGCCGTGTTATTGACGGCGCTGCTGTACTCCCTGTTTCCCTATCAAGCCGCCCTGTGGCAATTCGCCCTCGCGCAAGGGGCAATCGCCGCCCTGTTGAGTATTCTCTGGCGACAGCCAGCCTGGTGGCCTCCGCTGCATGTCGGATTCATGCCTGCCGTGCTGCTGGCCAGCCAGACAAAGATGCCTGCATGGATGTATCTGGCGGCCTTCCTGCTGCTGGTGCTGTTTTACTGGAGCACGTTCCGCACCCGGGTGCCTTTGTATCTGTCTGACCGCAAGGCCTGGCGGGCCTTGACGTCCTTGCTGCCCGAGGCCAGTGAATTCCGCTTCGTCGACCTCGGCAGCGGACTGGGCGGGGTGCCGTTTTATCTGGAGCCACGTTTTCCACAGGGCCGCCTCTTCGGTACCGAAATTGCCCCGGGGCCGTGGCTTGTCAGCCGGGTGCGTGCATGGCTCAAGCGCAGCCGGGTGAAGTTCATGCGCTGCGATTACGCGAGGCTCAACCTCGCCGATTTCGATGTGGTATTTGCCTTTCTTTCACCTGTTGCCATGCCCGGTCTGTGGCAACAGGCGCAAGCACAGATGCGCAGTGGCAGCCTGTTCGTCAGCCTGTCGTTCGCAGTGAATGCTCGGCAGCCGGACCACGTGATGAACCTGGCCGAAGGTGCACGGCACACCTTGTATGCGTGGCGGATGTGAGGGGAGGGCACATGGAAATACTCATGCTGCGCCATCAAGTTTCTTCCAATCCGGTCGAATCTCACAGTGTGAGAGCCCCGCCTTTGAATGCGGAAAATCGGGGGCAGGGTGGAACCGCTCCCACCCGGTAAATCAATCAAAAGGAACAGACGGTCGTGCTAGTCATCGTTGGATATATCGTTGTGGTGCTCAGTGTCTTCGGCGGCTTCGCGCTGGCGGGCGGGCATCTGGCTGCGCTGTTCCAACCGCTGGAACTGCTGATGATCGGCGGCGGGGCGATCGGTGCGTTCTTCGTCGGCAACAATAACAAGGCCATCAAGGCCACCCTGCAGGCACTGCCCACCGTGTTCAGGGGGTCGAAATATACCCGTGCGCTGTACATGGATATGATGGCGCTGCTGTATGAACTGCTCACCAAGATCCGCAAGGAAGGGCTGATGTCGGTCGAGGCCGACGTCGACGCGCCCGAGAGCAGCCCGCTATTCACGAAATATCCGACGATCATGGCCGATCACCACATCGTCGAGTTCCTTACCGACTATCTGCGCCTGATGGTGAGCGGCAGCATGAATGCCTTTGAAATCGAAAACCTGATGGACAATGAAATCGAAACCCACCATCACGAAGGTGAAGTGCCAGTGCACGCCATCAACAAGATCGGGGACGGCCTGCCCGCATTCGGCATCATCGCGGCGGTGATGGGCGTGGTGCACACGATGGAATCGGTTGGCCTGCCGCCCGCAGAGCTGGGAATCCTGATCGCACACGCGCTGGTCGGCACCTTCCTCGGCATTCTGCTGGCCTACGGATTTGTAAGCCCGCTGGCGAGCCAGCTTGAACAGAAACTGCACGAATCGACCAAGATGTTCCAGTGCGTCAAGGTCACCCTGCTGGCCAGCATCAACGGCTATGCGCCGGCGATAGCGGTCGAGTTCGGCCGCAAGGTGTTGTTCTCGACCGAGCGTCCTTCCTTCAGCGAGCTGGAAGTGCACGTCAAAGGCGCGAAGTCGCGCTGATCTGCCTGCTGCCAGTCCTGGATAACTGCCAAGAATGAGCGAGCAAAAAGCGCCCATCATCGTCAAGCGCATCAGGAAGGTGGCCGGGGGCCACCACGGCGGTGCGTGGAAGATCGCCTATGCTGACTTCGTGACCGCGATGATGGCGTTCTTTCTGCTGATGTGGCTGCTGGGCTCGACCACCAAGGGCGATCTCGAAGGGATTGCGGAATATTTCAAGACCCCGCTCAAGGTGGCCATGCAGGGAGGATCCGGCAGCGGCGACAGCTCCAGCGTGATCAAGGGCGGCGGCGCCGATCTGACGCGCAAGGACGGGCAGATCAAAAGGGGCGAAACCAAAGCCGAGAAAAAATCCTACAATCTGAAGGCGGCACAGGCCGAGCTCGAGCGCATCGAGGCGGCCAATCTCAAGCAGCTGAAAAAACGCCTGGAAAAGGCGATCGACGCCAATCCCACGCTGCGGCAATTCAAGCGGCAACTGCTGATCGATATCACCAGCGAAGGTCTGCGCATCCAGATCGTCGACGAGCAGAACCGGCCCATGTTCAACCTCGCCAGCGCCGAGCTGCGGCCCTATACCAAGATCATCCTGCGCGAGATCGGCCCGGTTCTGAACGACGTGAAGAACCGCGTCAGCCTGTCCGGCCATACCGACGACAAGCCGTATGCCAATGCCAGTCGCGGCTACAGCAACTGGGAACTGTCGGCCGACCGCGCCAACGCCTCCCGCCGCGAACTGATCGCGGGCGGCATGGACGAAGCGAAGATGCTGCGGGTGGTCGGGCTGGCGTCATCGGTGCCGTTCAACCAGGCTGCGCCTCACGATCCGGTCAACCGTCGAATCAGCATCATCGTGATGAACAAGCGCACAGAGGAAGCCATCACCAAGGAGGCGTCCGGCGTCAATGTCTCCGATCAGGACGGGGCGCGCGACGAAATCGAAAAAGCCGGCACGCCACCTCGCTGATTCCCGCGCCGCCTGTCGCGAAATAGCAGGCCAAATCCACCCTTATTCCCCTGATTGCCCGCCCCGGGCATATCGGATACTTCAGCCTGAAGAAAGCCCGTCTGCAGCAGATGCGAGAAGGGCTCCCCCCAACAGGTGAACAGGGATGGCTGAAGAAAGCGATCAGGAACGGACAGAACCAGCCTCGCCGCAGCGGCTGGAGAAAGCGCGTGAAGACGGCCAGGTGCCGCAATCGCGCGAGCTGGCCACGTTTGTCGTCCTGATGGCCGGCGGGGCCTCGCTGTGGATGATGGCCAACGGCCTTGGCCAGACCCTGTCGCATATCGTGCACGACAGCCTGCAGTTCGAACCTGCCATCGCCCGCGACAGCGCGCACGTCATGGCACAGCTGTCGAGCCAGTTTTTTGAAGCAGCCCTGGCGCTGGCCCCCTTCCTGGCCGTGGTGGTGATCGCCACCCTGGCTTCGCCGCTGCTGCTGCGCGGCTGGTTGTTCAGCGCCAAGGCGATTGCGCCGAAGTTCGATCGCCTCAACCCGCTGTCGGGCATCAAGCGCATGATTTCCAGCCAGGGACTGGTCGAGCTGGTCAAGGCGCTGGCCAAGGCCGGCTTGCTGGGTGGAGTCGCCGTATGGCTGATCTGGTCCAACCTCGGCGCGATTCTCTCGCTCAGCCTGGAAGAGCCGTCGCTCGCCATCCAGCACATGGGCGAGATCGTCGGCAAGGTCTTCCTGCTGATCTCGGGTGCGATGATTTTCATCGTCGTGATCGATCTGCCGTACCAGTTCTGGAGCTACTACAAGAAGCTCCGGATGAGCAAGGAAGAGCTGCGTCGCGAGGCCAAGGAATCGGAAGGCGACCCGCACCTGAAGGCGCGCATCCGCGCCCAGCAGCGTGAAGTGGCGCGTCGCCGCATGATGTCCGAGATTCCGACTGCCGATGTGGTGGTGACCAACCCGACCCATTATGCCGTCGCGCTCAAGTACAGCGAAGGCAAGATGCGCGCGCCGCGCGTGGTGGCCAAGGGCGCCGACGCCGTGGCCGCGAAGATCCGCGAGCTGGCCGCCGAGCACAGGGTGCCGCTGCTTGAAGCGCCGCCGCTGGCACGTGCGCTGTTCCGCCACACCGACATCGATGACGAGATCCCGGCCACCCTCTATGCAGCGGTGGCCGAAGTGCTGGCCTACGTGTTCCAGCTGCGCCATTTCCAGCAGGTGGGCGGCGTGTATCCCGATGCCCCGGTCGACCTGCCGGTTCCGCCCGAACTTGATCCGCCAGGGAACCTATGACAGCAGAAATCATGCCCTGCGTTGAGGCCAGGATCGGATGGATGCAAGACGCAGTGCGCCGGCAATGGCCATCCATTGCCAAGCGCTGCAACGCCGCAGACGCCGATCCTGGCCTCAACCCAGAGGGCTGCTTACCCGCAGGCGCATTGCAGCGTTGCGGGTCGCTTATTTGGAATGACCAAACCTCGCTCCCCACGCCTTGCACTGCATCCTGCGGGCAAGCAGCGCAGGGCATGATTTCTGTTGTCATAGGCTCCAAGGCATGAACGGCACCCTGAGCCTCTCCACCCTGTTCAACGGCGCCAACGCCCGTGCGATGGCCGCGCCGATCTTCATCGTCCTCATCCTGGCGATGCTGGTGCTGCCGCTGCCGCCGTTCGCGCTGGACATGCTGTTCACCTTCAACATCGCGCTCTCCATCATGGTGCTGCTGGTGAGCCTGTCGACCAAGAAGGCGCTCGATTTCGCCG
>JAPTVL010000515.1 GCA_028065725.1 Betaproteobacteria bacterium | reverse complement strand
GCTGAGGCATGGATCTGACCCCGATGCACAAGCGCGTGATCGCGCTGGACGTTCACCAAGCCAAGATCACCGCCTGCGCGGTGGTCGAGCATGAGGACGGCCGCGTGGAGGTCACCAAGCGCGACTTACCAGGACCTCGCCCGAGATCTCCTGCATCGGCAGGTTGGCGGCGGTGGGTTTTACGGTGCCTTGGGAGGGCGCACTGCTGGGTGCGGCGGTGGACGCGCTGGAGGTCTCGCTCATGGTCTTTTTCTTCATCCGTTGTGGTTCGTGGAACGGACTGAAGAATAGCGCGGAAGCTGCGAATGCGCAAAAAAATTAAATCGTTTAAAAACAATGGCTTGTTGTTTTTGTTTGTATCTTAAAGATTTTTGATGCACTACATCTAGTAGCTATTTGCACCCTGATCCTGGCAGGAATCCCTGTGTTTACGCGGGTTTGCGTGCGCGGCCAGGGCGATTTCAGCGCGGGAAGAACAGCGCCAGATACGCGGCGAGGTTCAATTCGGCCTCCTCGCGGATCGCGCCCAGCTGTTCGGGGGCCAGCCCGATCAGCGGCCAGACGTCTGCGGCGACGGCCGTGGCCGCAGACGTGCTTGCCTCGCCCTTCGTGTCGGCCTCGGCGATCCGGCGCGCCAGGTGCAGCGCGGCGGCGTCGGGGGCGAAGGCGCCGCCCAGGCGGGGCAGCATCTGGGTGCCAATTGCGCCGGCGAAGCGGTCCGGCAGTTGCCAGCGATCCATCAGCGCGGCGCCCACTTCGGCGAAGTCGCAGCCGACGATGCGGCGCTCGGCTGCTTCGAGCGCGTCCTTGCCGGCCTCGGCTTCGCGCTGCGCCATCGCCGCGAGCTCGGGCACCGTCTGGTAGAGCACGAGGTGGCCGATGTCCGACAGCACGCCGATCACGAACATGCGCTCGCCCATCGGCTGCGCGGCCGTCTGTGCCGCGGCACGCGCCGCCAGGCCGGTGAGCAGGCTGCTGCGCCAGAAACGCTGCATGTCGAGCCGTGCCGGCCGGATGCCGGCGAAGGTCGCCTGCAGCGACATTGCCAGCACGAGGTCGTGCACCTGATGCAGGCCGAGCAGGGTGACGGCGCGCAGCACGTCATCGATGCGCCCGCGCGGGCCGTACAGCGCGCTGTTGACCAGGCGCAGCAGGCGCGCGCTCAGCGCAGGGTCGGCGCCGACCAGGCGTGCAACCTCGGCGATCGAGCCGTCGGGGGAATCGACCTGTTCCCGGACGCGCTCGTAGACATCGGGCAGCGAGGTCAGCATCTCGATCTGGCTGACGAGTTCCTGGGCGGAATGCATGGCGACTTCCTTTGAGGCTTGAGCGGATCAGGGGTTCGGTGCCTGGCCCGGGCTGGGGTTCGGGGGCGTCTGGCGCGCGCCGCGTGGGCTGAAAACCAGGGGCTGGGCGGGTGGCAGTTCGGGCTGCAGGGTGGCGTGTTCGATGCCGAAGCGGGTCTGCAACAACTGGCGCTCGGCTTCCAGGACGGCCGGCCAGCGTGATGCCTGGGCCAGCACGACATGAGCCGAGAGCGCGGTGCCGCGCGAATCGAGGCTCCAGATGTGCAGGTCGTGCACCGAGCGTACGCCGTCGACGGTCGCCATCGCGCGCCCGACCTCGGGCAGCGACAGGCCATCGGGCACGCCCTCGAGCAGGGTATGCACCACGCGGCGCAGCAGCGACAGCGTGGAGAACAGGATCAGCCCGCAGATCAGCATGGTCAGCATCGGGTCGATCGGCGTCCATCCGGTATAGAGGATGACGATGCCCGAGGCGAGCGCCGCGACCGAGCCGAGCAGATCGCCGATCACGTGCAGCAGGGCGCCGCGGGTGTTGAGGTCGCCTTCGCCGCGGGTGAGCAGCCAGGCGACGACGATGTTCAGTACCAGCCCGCCGAGCGCGACCAGGATCACCGCCTCGCCGGCGACTTCGCGCGGATTGATCAGGCGCTCGACCGCGTGCCACACCAGGCCGCCGACCACGGCGAGCATGAACAGGCTGTTGACGAATGCCGCCAGTGCCTCGACCCGACGCAGGCCCCAGGAGTGGCGATTGCTCGGCGCGCGCTGCGCGACCCGGGCGGCGATCGCGGCCAGGCCGAGCGACATGGCGTCGGTGAGCATGTGGCCGGCATCGCCGAGCAGCGCAAGCGAGCCCGACCACCAGCCAGCGACCGCCTCGACCGCGGCGAAGCCGAGCGTGAGCGCGAGCGCCAGCGGCAGGAAGCGGCTGGCGGAATGGTCGTGGTGGTGGTGATCGTGGGGGGCGTGATCGTGAGGAGGGTGCGCATGGCGCTACTGGCCATGCTCATCCCCGTGCGCGGCGGTGTCGTCATGGTCGTGGTCGTGCGCCTGCTGCATTGAATCGCTTCCTGTCGATCGGGAAGTGTCGATTATGCCCCCGTTGCTTTCGCGGGCAAGCCTCCTTCCACGGCCCTGCCTGCCCGCGCGGATGGGCGTTCCCTGGCCGGAGTGGCATTCACGCAATAGGTAAAACCATCTAGTGCCCTGCCTCATCTCCCCAATTTTTCTATGGGTATCGAAAGCCTAGAATGGCATCCACGCCAATGGCCCGTGGAGTACCGCAATGAACAAGGCTTTCCAATCCCCCGATTCCGCCGCCTGTGCTGCACCGGCATCGGCTTCGCGGCGCAATTTCCTGCGCGGTGTGCCGGTAGTGACCGCCGCGGCGGCGATGGCGCCGATGCCGGCGATCGCCGCCACCGGCAAGCAGCAGTGGGCGATGCTGATCGATGTGCGCAAGTGCATCGGCTGCCAGGCCTGCACCTTCGCGTGCATTCAGGAAAACGCGGTGCCCGAGGGCAGTTTCCGCACCGTGGTCACCACCTACAGCGTCGAGCTCACCGACCAGTCGCAACCGGCCGGCACCTACATGCTGCCGCGTTTGTGCAATCACTGCGACGATCCGCCCTGCGTGCCGGTCTGTCCGGTAGGTGCGACCTTCAAGCGCGAGGACGGCGTGGTGCTGGTCGATGGCGACCGTTGCGTGGGCTGTGCCTATTGCGTGCAGGCCTGTCCGTACGATGCGCGCTTCATCAATCACGATACCGGCAAGGCCGACAAATGCACCTTCTGCGCGCACCGGCTTGAGGCGGGACTGATGCCGGCGTGTGTCGAGACCTGTGTCGGGGGCGCGCGCATCTTTGGCGATCTGAACGACCCGACGGGCGAACTGCGTCGCCGTCTCGACGCGGCCGGAACCCAACTGAAGGTGCTCAAACCCGAACAAGGGACTGCTCCGCAGGTGTTCTACATCGGTCTCGAAGAAGGCTTCGAGGGCAAGGTGGACGGCCAGGGCAGCTTGAGGAAGCCACGCGCTTCGCACGTTTAAGGAGTCATCACCATGAATCCGCTTATCGTCGAAATCATCAACGTCAGCCATGAAGTCGCCTGGCTGCCGTGGGTGGTGTCCTACTTTTTTCTCATCGGGCTGTCTTACGGCGCCTTTCTGCTTGCTTTGCCGGGGATCGTGTTTCGTCGCCCCCACTGGGAGGGCATTTCCCGCATGGCGTTGCTCGGTGCACTGGTGTGCGGCCTGACCGCTCCGGTCGCGCTGCTTGCCGATCTGCATCAGCCTGGCCGTTTCTGGCACTTCTACACGCATTTCACACCGAGCTCGTGGATGTCGTGGGGTGCGTTCTTCATTCCGCTGTATCTCGGCGGTCTGCTGTTGTTCGCGTGGCTCGCGTTTCGTCCCCAGTTGGCTGCCCATGCGCGTGAGGGCGGGCGTCTTGCCAGCCTGGCGCGCATGCTGGCCTATGGCGGTCTGGAAAGCCGGCGGGCGCTTGTGGGTGCCGCGTTGGTGGCCTTTGTTGGTGCAGCGCTGGTGGCTTTGTACACCGGGGCCGAGGTCATGGTGGTGCGTGCCCGGCCGCTTTGGCACACGCCACTGCTGCCGATCCAGTTCTTCGTTACCGCGATTGCCGGTGGTATCGGTCTGACGCTGCTGTTCAACCGCTTCGGGCCGTCACGCTGGGACAATGCAAACGTTTCACGCCTTGCGACTGCGCTTGCGCTGACGCAACTGCTCGCGCTCGGTGTCGGTGCGGTCTGGCTCGCGCTGGGCTTGACCGGGCTGGCTCCGGTGCATGCCGAGGCGCTCGCCCAGCTTGCGCCTTCAACAACGTGGCAACTCACCGCGGTGTGGGCGGTCGGCGCCAGCGTGCTGACGTTTGTGCTGGCGTGGAAGCGGCCCGGCTCCGGCTTGTTGATCGGCCTGCTGGCGCTGCACTCGGCATGGATGATGCGCTGGACGATCTTCATCGGCGGCCAGGAAGTGCCGAAGACCGGCGCGGGCTTCTATACGTATCAGCTACCGCTTGGGCCCGAAGGTTTGATGGGCATCATCGGTACCGCCGGATTGTGGGTGTTCATCCTGGTGCTGATCACCACGTTGCTGCCTCTCGACCGTCTTGCCGCCAAAGACCATCAGGGCGTCTGAATCATTTGCCGCACCGGTCGATCGACGACGGGTGCGGCGCAAGGAGAACAATCATGAAAGTCCAACGTCGCGAACTGATTGCAGCCGGTGGTCTGGCCGCATTTGCAGCCGGTTTTTCCCAAACCTTCGGCCGCATGGCCGACGCCTTTGCCGGTACCCCGGACGATGCGCATAACATCCATGGCCGCGCACTCGAACCGGAGTTTCGCGTCGACGCCGACGGTGCGTTTCACGCCAATCCGAACCAGCAGGTGAGCTACACCGCCTGCCTTGGCTGCACGACGCTGTGCGGCGTGCGGGTGAGGGTGGACAAAACCACGGGCAAGGTCTTGCGTGTCGCCGGCAACCCATACAATCCGCTGTCCACCGAACCGCACCTGCCGATGACGGCATCGGTGAAAGAGAGCTTCGTCGCGCTGTCGCGCTTTCAGGACCAAGGTCTGGCCGGGCGCTCGACCACTTGCGGCCGTGGCAATGCCGCGCTGGCGCAGGTCGATTCGCCGTTTCGTGTGCTGACACCAATGAAGCGCGTCGGACCGCGAAATTCGGGCGAGTGGGAGCCGATTTCGCTGGAGCAACTGGTCAGGGAAGTGGTCGAGGGCGGTGACTTGTTTGGCGAAGGCCACGTCGATGGTCTGCGCGCGCTGCGTGATCTGGAAACGCCGATCGACCCGGACAATCCGGCGTTCGGCCCCAAAGTGAACCAGGTCGGGCACATCGTCAGCGTCAATGATGGCCGCGATCTGCTCGGGCGCCGCTTCTGGCAGCAAGCCTACGGCACGCAGAATTATGTCGGCCACGGCTCCTACTGCGGTGGCTCGTACCGCTCCGGTTCGGGCGCCTTGTTCGGCGACCACCGCACCATGCCGCACGGCAGGCCGGATCTGGCCAATGCCGAGTTTGTGCTGTTCATCGGCACCGCACCGGGTAACGCCGGTAATCCGTTCAAGCGCACCGGTCAGTTGCTCGCCGAGGGACGTGCGGATGGCCGACTGGAGTATGTCGTCGTCGACCCGATGCTGACCAATGCCGACAACCTTGCCTCGGCCGAGCAGGGCCGCTGGTTGCCGATCCGGCCCGGTACGGATGGTGCGTTGTTGATGGGCATGATGCGCTGGATGTTCGAGCACGAGCGGGTCAATACCGCCTACCTTGCCAATCCGAGCATCGAGATCGCCGAAGCCAATGGCGAGCCCTCGTTCAGCAACGCGAGCTGGCTCATCATCGTCGAACCCGGCCATCCGCGCGAGGGGCGCTGCCTGCGCGGTTCGGACATCGGCCTCGCCTTGCCCGAAGGCGCAGAACGATACAGCGAAGCCGACCCCTATCTGGTCATGGGCGCGGACGGCAAACCGATGCCGGTGGCGGAGGCGACTGGACCGGCACCACTTGATGTGGATACCGTGGTCCCGGCCGGCGATCGTGAAGTCCGTGTCAGCACCGGCTACCGCGAGCTGCGCGCGACCGCGATGGCGAAGACGCTGGCCGAATATGCCGCCGACTGTGGCGTGCCGGCCGAGACCATCGCGGGACTCGCGGAAGCCTTCACCAGCCACGGACGCAAGGCATGCGCGATTGCGCATGGCGGCATGATGTCCGGCTCGGGTTTCTACAACGCCTTTGCGGTGGTCACGCTCAACACGCTGATCGGCAATCTGAACTGGAAGGGTGGCTTCGTGATGAACGGCGGCGGCTTTCCGCACGCTGCCCCGGGTCCGCGCTACGACCTGGTGAACTTCCCCGGCCGCATCCTGCCGCGTGGCACGCCACTCGGACGCAACATGCCCTATGAGCGCACCGCCGAATTCGCGCGCAAGCTCGAGGCCGGCAAGCCGTATCCGGCCGAGGACCAGTGGTACCCGGCGGCGCCCGGGCTCGCAACCGAGTTCTTCCCCAGCATGTTCAGCGGCTACCCCTACAGCCTCAAGGCGCTGATCCTGTGGATGGCCAACCCGCTCTACGGCATCCCGGGCCTGCGCGAACGCTTCGGCGAGGAACTTGCCGACCCGAACAGGCTGCCGCTGATCATTTCGATAGACGGTCTCATCAACGAGAGCAACGCCTTCGCCG
This sequence comes from Betaproteobacteria bacterium, assembly GCA_028065725.1. The sequence goes on along the minus strand of JAPTVL010000515.1, from coordinate 4,090 downwards.
ACTACATCGTGCCGGACTCGATGATGTACGAGAGCTGGGGCTGGGCCGGCGCCTGGAACGGCGTGCCGACGCGGATGATTACCGCGCGCTGGCCGGTGATCGAGCCGCGTGCCGCGAAAACGCCCGATGGCCAGCCGATCGGCATGGAAACCTTCGTCATGGCGCTGGCCAAGGCCATGGAGCTGCCGGGATTCGGTCCCGAGGCGATTGCCGACGCCGACGGCAACATGCACCCGCTGGAGCGCCCGGAGCACTGGTATCTGCGCGCCGGCGCGAACGTCGCGTACGCCGGCGAGCCGGTGGGCGAGGCGAGCGACGAGGACATGATGCTGACCGGGGTCGAACGCATCCGGACGCAGCTCGAGACGACGCTCAAGCCGGAGGAATGGCGCCGGGTCGCGCTGCTCTACACGCGTGGCGGACGCTATCAGCCGGCAGCCCAGGCGCAGGACGCCGCGCATCCGGACTGGCAGACTCACCGCTTCCGCAACACCTTGTGGCTGTGGAGCGAGCATCTCGGTGGCAGCCGTAACGCGCTCACCGGCCAGCGCTACTCCGGTTGCGCCACCTGGCAGGTCCCGGCCTTCAGCGACGGCACGCCAATGCGAGCGATTCATAAAGAGGCGGACTGGCCGTTGCTCGCCTGCAGCTTCAAGTCGGCGCTGCAGAACTCCTACAGCATCGCCACGCCGATCACGCAACTGCATCCGCACAACCCGGTGATCGTGCATCCGGACGATGCCACGGCCGCCGGACTCGCGTCGGGCGATACCGCATGGCTTGCGACTCCGGGCGGTGCCGCGCGTTGCACGGTGGTGGTTCATTACGGCGTCATGCGGGGCGTGATCGCGGTGGAGCACGGATTCGGCCACCGGGAACTCGGCGCCCGTGCGCACCGCATCGGTCAGGACAGTCAGCCTTCGCGGCCGGAGCTGTCGGCCGGAGTCAACCTCAACGATGTGGGACTGACCGACCCGACCCGCGGTGACCGCGCGACCTGGGTCGATACCGTCTCTGGCGCCTCGGTGCGAAATGGACTGCCTGCGAAACTTATGCGCATATGAGCAGTCGTTACGAATGCATGTGAAGCCTTTTCGCCCCGCCACGCGCGGGGCTTTCTTTTGAGGCGACCATTTGTCGGGACCTCAATCAAGCGCGTTCGGATCGGCCTTGAGCATGAGCCGCGCGAGTTCCGCGGCGCTGCCGAGCTCTGTTTTCTCCATCACGTGATGGCGGTGCACATGCACCGTCTTCTCGCTGATGTCGAGCTCGCGCCCGACCAGCTTGTTCGGCAGGCCCAGCGCCACCAGGCGCGCCACCTCCAGCTCCCGCGGCGACAGGCGGTCGAGCAGGGCCCTGGCCTCGCCGCAGCGCGCAGTGCGCGCCCGCGCCTCGCACCCCAGCTTCACCGCGCGCCCCACCGCGTCGATCAGGGCCTGGTCCTTGAAGGGCTTCTCGAGGAAGTCGCAGGCGCCGTGCTTCATCGCCTGCACCGCCAGTTCGACGTCGCCGTGGCCGGTGATGAACACGATCGGCACCTCCCAGCCGCGCTGGCGCAGCACCTGTTGCAGTTCCAGCCCGCTCATCATCGGCATGCGGATGTCGAGCACCAGGCAGGCGGCGGTGGCGGGCTCGGGCGCGGCGGCGAGGAAGTCCTCGGCCGAGGCGTGGCTCGCCACCGTCCAGCCCATGGATTCGAGCAGGAACACCAGCGAGCGGCGAAAGGCGGCGTCGTCGTCGATGACGTGGATCAGGAGGTCTTCGGTCGGGGTCATGGCGAGTTCTTATGCGGTGGGCGTGCCGGTGCGCGTCGGGCGTTGTGCGGAAGCCGCAAGCGGCAGGCTGAGGATGAACAGCGCGCCAACGGCGCCGACGTGCTGTGCGGCGGTGGGAGGTGAGGCGGGAGGTGAGCCGGTAGGTGCCGCGGGCGATGCGTCGGACGGGTCGTCGCAAGCCGCCGCCGTGAGCCGGCCACCGTGGGCCTCGGCGATGCTGCGGCAGATCGACAGCCCGAGCCCGAGCCCGTCGGCCTTGGTGGTGAAGAAGGACTCGAACAACTGCGCGCGCGCGGTCCGATCGAGCCCGCTGCCGTAGTCGCGGACCAGGATGCGCAGGTTGCCTGCCGCGGCCTCGAGCCGGATGTCGATGCGCTGGCGCGCGGGCGCCAGGCCGCGGCTGGCGTCCCAGGCGTTCTTCAACAGGTTGAGCAGCACCTGCTGGATCTGCAGGCGGTCGGCGTCGATCAGCGTGCCGGCGGGCAGGGCGTCGTCGACCGCGACCGGCGGCGCCTGCGCGAGCATGCCGCGAAACAGGGTGACGGCCTCGTCGACCAGCTCGCGCGGCGCCACGCGCTCGCGGCTGGCGGTGCGTTTGCGGGCGAAGCTGCGGATGCGCCCGAGGATGCCGGCGGCGCGCTCGGCCTGGCCGGTGATCTCGCTGGCGGCCTCGCGCACCGCGGCCTCGGTCAGGCGCTGGTGGTCGGCGCGGCGGGTGAGGCTGTTGGCGTAGTTGGTGATCGCGGCCAGCGGCTGGTTGAGCTCGTGCGCGAGCGTGCCTGACAGCTCGCCGAGCACCGACAGGCGCGACATGTGCTCGGCCTGCTCCTGCGCGCCGCGCATGCGCGCCGCCATCGCCTCGCGCGCGGCGAGCGCCTCGCGCAGCGCGGCGGTGCGGGTCTGCACGAGGTATTCCACACGCACGGTGTACAGGATCCAGCTCAGGATCAGCAGCGCGAAGCCGCCCACCCAGGGCCAGTAGCGCTCGGCCAGCACCATCAGCGTGGGCCCGCGCAGGTAGGCGTAGGGACCGATCTCGAGACGGCGGAAGAGTTCATGCACCGACTGGTAGTCGGCAGGCACGGTCCACGCGATGCCGTCGCGGTCCGCGCGCATGCCGAGCAGCGCGATCGCGACCATGCGCGACAGTTCGGGTGGCGTGTGGCGCAGCGCGGCGAGCGGCCAGTCCGGATAGAGCCGGGTCGACGTCGCGCACGGAAAACCCGGCTCGGCGCGCGGCGACAGCACCCGGAAGCGTGCCGCCCACTCGGGTTGGTCCTCGAGCAGGCAAGTGCGGATCACGCCGGCATCGGCCAGCCCGGCGTCGAGCGCATCGATCACGCCGCCCATCGGGAAGCCGACCTCGCGCAGTTCGGCGAGCTCGGCCTCGGGGTCGATGCCGAGCGCATCGAGCTCTCCCCACGCCACCTGGTAGCCGCCGAATCCGCCACGGCCGACGATCGCGAGCCGGCGGCCACGCAGGTCTTCCAGGGTGTGCAGGCTGCTGGCAAGCGGCACGATCACCGCGGAGCCCAGGGCGCGCTCGGGCGCGCGCGTGCCGCCCGTGTCCAGGGTGAGGATGCGGCTGGCGCCGAGTACCGCCTCGAGCTCGATGTAATGCCCAGGGTTGGTGATGATGAAGTCCAGTTCGCCGCGGCGCGCGGCTTCGCGCAGGCCGTCGTGGTCCAGGTGGATGAGGGCAGGGGCGTAGCTGGGCAGTGCGGCTTGCAGCCTGCGCACCACCGGCGACCATTCTTCCACGGTAGCGTCGGAGCCGAGGAAGGCGAGCACGCCGATGCGCAGCGCCTGCCCGGGGGCGGCCGCATGGGCATGCATGAAGCCGGCACAGGTGAGGACGGCAAGTGCGATCGCGGCAAGGCGCGTACGGATCACTGTAAGCATCGGCGCAACATCGCTTGCCGCGCGGTGTGCGTCAAGTGCACACCGCGGCCTACGCGTGGGATGCCCGCGGATCGGTTGCGGCGGGCGTGAATTCGATCCGCAAGGTGGAGGTGTCGGTATCTGGCGATGTATCTTTGACGCCGTCCATAAGATGATCCCGATCGAGATGAACAAGGCGAGGGCGACATGAGGCTGCTGACCTGGAACATCCAGTGGGGCCGCGGTGCGGACGGCAGGGTGGACCTTGCGCGCACGGTGGCGGCCATCCGCGCGGCGGGCGAGGTCGATGTGATCTGCCTGCAGGAGGTGGCCTGCAATTTCCCGGGCCTCGGGGATAGGAAATCCAACCGCATGAGCGCAAGTATGGCACACGTTTGGGGCGTCTCAGGCATGCACACAGGGGACTGCTGGGT
>JAPTVL010000089.1 GCA_028065725.1 Betaproteobacteria bacterium | reverse complement strand
ATCTCCTGCAGACATTCCAGTCCATCGAATGTGAACGGCAGGTGTTGGCCATGGTGGCCGAGTTGGCGCGCAAGCTGGAATTCGATTACTGCGCCTACGGCTTGCGCATGCCGCTCCCGCTTGCGCGCCCCAAAACCGCCATGTTCAGCAACTACCCTGCGGTCTGGCAGGCCAGATATCAAGCGCAGGAATACCAGGTCATCGATCCCACGGTACAGCATGCCATGCGTTCGCCGTCCCCCGTCATCTGGTCCGATGACCTGTTTGCGCCCGCACGCGAGCTATGGGAAGAGGCACGTTCATTTGGGCTGCAGGCCGGGCTGGCCCACACTTGCCGCGATGCCAGCGGGATGGGCGGCATGTTGACCCTGGCGCGCGCTGGAGAAGCCGTCACCACGATCGAGTGGCAAGCAAAGGCCTGTCATATCTTGTGGCTGGTCCAGGCCGTCCATCTCTGCATGGTCCGCATTGCAGCGCCCAAACTCTTGCCGGAGATCGCCGTACAACTGTCTCGCCGAGAGGTGGAGGTACTACGCTGGACCGGCGAGGGCAAGACCTCCGGCGAAATCGCCGAAGTCCTCAACATCACGGAGCGTACGGTCAATTTTCACATCGGCAAGACCATGACCAAGCTGAATGCCGTCAACAAGACCGCCGCCGTATTGCGGGCGGCGATGCTCGGGCTGCTGTAAGTGATTCCCTGGCAGGCTGCGGACGGACGTTCACCGGTCCGGTCCGGGCCTGGCCGTTGAACGAGTTCCGGCTGCGGCCGCTCCCGCTCCCGCACGAGTGCATGGTGTACTCATATATTCTAGGTTGGTCGTGTCGAGGATGCGTAGGGTTCCTTTGTGTACTTAATAGGCGCAGGCGGAAACCACTTGCGGTAGCTTTTTATTTATCTCTGGCAATCAGTTGGATAGCGTCCTCTGGTGTCAGCGATTTTCGATGCACTACTGGATACCTAATAGGCAACCGGAAAGCCTGTTTGCGGTAGCATTTTCAGGATAAGCGTGGCCGCCTTGGTGAGACGGTCGGACAGGGCGACAATCCGATAAAAGTGGAGGTATTGGGTTTTTCCTGTCCGCATCAACCCTGGAATGGTCAGATCTTCTATCGGGTGACCCCTGAACGATTAGGCCATCGCCGACTGTGCCGTACCCTGACGCACCATAAGGTGCATGTGCGCTATAAAATTATTGTGGTAGGATGCAGGCATGGTTGCGCGCGTCATAAAACTCAAGGGCAAGGGGGTCGGTGGGCTCATTCGGTGGGCCGCACGGGCCGATGCCGGTGAACGCTTTGAAGTCTCTGCAGAGCGGGCACCCTCGTTGGCGCCGGATTTTGTATCCGGCGGTGAAGAGAGTCTGAACTACCTCAGCCGCGAGGGGATTCCTCTGGAGTGGTCGGGTACCGGGGCGCAACATCTGGGCTTGATCGGCGCGGCCAGTGCGCCGACTGCTGCTCGCGTCTTGCAGCATGGTATCGGTCCACAGGGGCAGGCCCTACAAACCGGGCAGGAAGCCGATCACGCCCAGGAGCGCGTACGGGCCTATGGCGTCGTCTGGTCTGCACCCAAAACCGTGAGCCTTCTGCTCGCGTCTCCGGATTTGGCCGTACGGGAATCCGTACAAATCGCCTTGCGCATCGCGGCAGACGCCTACCTCGCCACCCTCGAAAGCCAGCTCACCGTGCGCCGAGGAAAAGCGGGGATCCGTTCCGAAAAAATCGCCGGCCTGATCGCCGTGCGCGCCCTGCATCAGACCACCAGCGCCGGGGATCCCCATTTGCACTGCCACTGGATCGTCGCGGCGAGTGCCGCCAGCAGCTCGGACGGCGCCTATCGCGCTTTGGACGGGCGGATGCTGTTTCAGGCACAGAAGCTGGCCGAGGCCCGGGCCAACAGGGTCCTGCGAGAGGTCTTGCAGGACCGCCTGGACATCACGGCGTGGACCCTCGAGGAAGCGGGGAGTGCACCGTTTTTCGAGATCATTGCTCTGGAAGAGGCCGTAGAGACTTTTTCCCAGGCCCGCAGTCATATGCAGGCCATCGCTACGGAACTGGGCGTGCCCTTCGCCCTGCGCAGCAGAAAAATGGATGCCCGCCTGTGGCGCGAGCACCGGGAGCGCAAAGCAGAGGTTGCCGAAGCCCTGGAGCATAAGATGGATGAGTCGCTGCACCAGAATGCTGACGCCGCCGTGTTCATCCGAGAAAGCTGGGCAGCCGTTCTGGAAAGCGCGGGCGCAGGAGATGCGCTACGCGCTTTGTGTGTACGCCCTGAAAAAGCGTCCTCTCCGATCGATACACCCGAGGCCGCATCCTTCGCGGTACTGGAAGAAGACCGGGCAGCGTTGATGGCCGCTCTGGAGCCGATGCGCCCCGCACCTGAAGATCTGGCCCGGGCCGAGGCCTGCAGGACCCGGAACCCCGGAGGACGGACAGCACTGGAAGTCCGGCGCAACGCCGTGCGCGCCGCTACGGGACGGGTGATCCATATTCAGGCCGCTATCGGCATCGGGAGCGCCAAGGCCCGGTTGGCCGAAGTGGCGGAACAGGAACGCGCCATCGACGCGGAGATCGCCGCCTTTGACCAGGCCCAGACGGTACTCGAACGGACGCAACAGGCCGATCATCTGGCGGCACGGCTGCAGGAGATCGACGCGGCCCGGGAGCAGGCGGGCAGCCTTCTGCGCGCCCTGACGGAAACCCTCGGCCCCTTTACGCCCGCCGATGTGGTAGCCCGCCTCACTGTGGAAGGCCGCGATATAACGGACAGTCAGAAAGGCGCCGCTTACCTCCTGCGCTACTGGACCCGGATCGGTGCCGTGCAGTGGCGCGAGGGGATGGATGCCGAAGCGGTGTGCGCCGTGCTGGAACGGAGTGGCTTCAGCACCGTAACGGCCGACTTGCACCAGATGGCCCGCACCCGGTCCCTCATTCCGGATGCGCTCATTCAGCGGGAAATCGCCCTGGCCCGGACGGCCAAGGCCTTGAGTGCGGAACGCCGGACCGGTTTTGTGATTCCGATCCCCAAAACCTTCACACAGGAACAGGCCCAAGCGGCGGCATGCCTCGCCCAGGGCCGTGCCCTGAGTGTCACCGTGGGGGTCGCCGGTGCCGGTAAAACCTTTCTCGCGCAGCCCATCGTCGCGGCGGCACAACGACAGGGTTCTCAGGTGCGCGTACTGGCCCGCAACCGCGCCCTGGCCGAGACGCTGAGGGAAGAACTGCACAGTAACGACGCCCAGGTCTTCGCCACCTTCGATCCCGAGCGGGACAAAGATCAAAAAACCCTGCTGATCGTCGATGAGGCGGGGCTTGCCGATCAGGCCGACCTGCAAGCCATCCTCACAGCGGTGGCCCACAATTCCCGCTGGCAGGCCTGGCTGATCGGGGACCGGGCGCAGGCCCAGCCCATCGATCGCCTGGGCAGCTTTGCGGTCGTGGAGCAGGCGGTGGTGCCCGGCGCCCTGAGCCGGCTCGATACCAGCTACCGCTGTGCGGCCTGGAGTGCGGAACACGCGGCCCTCCGGGCGCTACAAAACACGCCCCATCCGGCACCCGCAGTGGAAGAACTGGTGGCGCGGCTGCATCAGGCCGGGCGGCTGATTACGGTGGATCCGGAGCAGCCCGAGGTCCGTCCGGCGCATCTGGCCGAATGGGTGGAGCAATACCGCGCACAAGGCGAGGACGTGCTGGCCATTACCCGGGACAACGCCAGTGCGGCGGCCCTTGCGGAATACCTGCAGGCGCACCGCGGCATCGCGATCGACCCGCGCACGGAATTGCGTTTCGAGCAAAAAGCCGGGGTCGGCGATCAGGTGCGCACCCGGCGCAATGATCGCCGTCTGGGGGTGCGCAATGGCGACCTGTGGACGGTGCGGGCCGTGGATATCGCGGGCACCATCACCCTGCAATCGGTGAAAAACCCGCATCGGTCTGTGCGCCTGCCCAAAGACTACACGCAGGACGCCCTGGAACTGGCCTACGCGGCTACCGCTGACGCCGCCCAGGGGATCACCGTGGACCGGGCCGTGGTGGACACCACGGGCATGGGCCGCAGTCTGCTGTATAGCGCCGCGACCCGCAGCCGTCAGGCCCCGGTACTGCTGGTCGCCGCAGATCCGGCAGAGTCGCCGGAAAAGGCCCTGTCTGCCGTTCTGCTGCGCGATGATGTGGTCCACACTATGCGCGAACTGCTGGGACCGCAACGGCAAGCCTTGCTGGCCCAAAGCCGAATTCTGCAGGAAAGCAGTGGGCGCATCGACGCCCTGCAGGCCATAGCGCTCCAGACCAACACGCGCCGCCGGGCCGGCTGGAGCCTCGCTCGGGGAACCGGGCAATGGACATACCCGGACGCCGCCTATCTCCAGCCTGAACTCGCACAGTGGCAACGGACCCAGGACCGGTTCGAGCGGCGCGTGGCCGCGGCCCAGGCGCTGGAAAGCAGTCATCCCACTACCCGCATCACGCCGAACCAAAAGGCGCGGATATTGTCTGTCGCCTTGCAGTCTGTTGGGATATGGGGCGAGCAGCACCGGCCAGATATTCAGGTGCGCTGGGAGCAGCGGGTGGCCGAGCGTCGGGCGCGCGCGGAAGCGGCGCGACGGGCCGCGGAACAACGGCGGCTGAAGAGAGAACAGAAACTGACAGGGTACAGGACGGGTATTGAGAATCTGATCCGGCATTATGAGCAGGTGCAGATGCCGGACGATCCTGAAACGGAAAAGAGACGCTGGCAAGCGGTGGGATATGAGCAGATTGATGCTGAAAGGGAGCCGTTCTGGCGTAAACACGAACATCCGCACGGCGCTATGGCCTATCATCCGGAGACTTTTGCGCTCCATGCCGAGCAAAAGCGCCTGGAAGCGGTTTATGCACCCCTTGCAGAGCGGCGGGCGACCGTGGAGCGGTTGCAGGAAAAAACCTATGCGGTGATGTGGACATGGGCCCATGCGGATACCCGGCGTCCCTGGCCGGAGATGCCGCAGCAGTGGCAGGCGGAGAAAGAGGCCGCACAGACCGCCGGAGTTCCCGGAGAGGTTATCACCCGGGTTCTCGAGACGGTACGGGAGCGGGTGAACCAGGCCTTACGGCGAGAACACGTACGGCAGGAACAGGCCGCATCCCATCCCGCGCCGGCGACGATTCCGCCGCAACGCCTGGCCCAGATGACGCTGATCCTGACGGGTGCCCTGATGGAGAGGGCACAGGAACATCGCGCTCAAATACGGGAGCAATGGAAAGCGCGGCGGGAACGAGCGATTGCTGCATGCCGACAGGGCATTGGCGACGCGATCGCGCGGGTGGAGCAGGCCGGGTCGGTCGATTCGGACAGTCTGGACGCGCTGTGGGAGCAGGCGGGCTGGGTCTGGGCAGAGGGGCAATGGACGCACCCCTACAAAGACGCATTGACGCATGACCTGGATCGCCTGAATACCGCTTATGACGCTCTGGAGGTTCGATGGAAGGCCGCGCAGCGGGAGCGCGAGGAGTTGGACCGCCAACGGCAAGCCATAGCGGCCGACATCGCGCACATCACGAATGCCGGGATCGTGGACCCGGAGACTTTCGTACGGCTCCTGGAGCATCGGGGATGCCAGCGGGATGCGCAAGGGCATTGGAGCCATGAACGCCAGGATGCACTGGCGGACGATCTGGATCGCCTGATTGCCGCTTATGCACAAATGCAAACGCGCTATGGGCTCCTGGCGGAGGTCATACAAACCGCCTATATGTATGCCCTTCCAATAGAAAGATACAACCGGGGCCTCGGTCCACGGGAGGACAGCCCGCGTCTCCGATGGGACCATGATGAAGCCATGGACAAGGCTGAGAAAGCGGGCATACCGATGGATGCCATACGGAGGGCGGCGCAGGCGGGCAAAGATCGGGCGACCACCGATGCGGCGGCGGAACTCAAGGTGCGCGAGGACGAGAAGGTCCAGCGCGTGGTCCAGGCAGTCCGGGATTTGACGGAGGATATCCGGCAATCCGGAGGCTGGCGGAATAGCTTGCACTGGGAGAAAGCCGAGACCGCAGGATTCAAACAGGTCAGCATGGATGGACAGCTAAAAATAAAGCATCCGTTGTACGACACCGAGCCATCGGTCAAACAAGCCGTGGATCAGTTTTGGACGACCGTGTGGGAGTACGATCGGCAACGGCGGCCAGCGCCGACACCGACCCCTCGCCCACGAGGGCCGGGCCGTTAGGGTTTTGCGGACGCTGAAAGATGGACGGGTTGATGAACACTTCAGCCCGCCGAATCGGGACCGAAAGTGTCCACAAACCAACTGTCGATTAAATCTTGGTTTTGTAGACTTCCTTAAAAACGGTCGGAATGTTTTACAACCGCTGCCGCCAGCATTCAACAATGGGTTATAAGTCACTGCAGCAGCTCTTGCAGGACTGGTTGATTGCTCAGGATGCAGCCAGCAGGTAGCATAAACCCCGACCTCATGGCAGGCGAAAAACCGAGTGAACCTCACGATATAAAGGGGAGTAGCAACGATGGCCTATGAAGCACAAATCAGCCGCGGAAGTCCGACGGCGTTTCTTTTTATCGTGGATCAGTCTGGATCGATGTCCGACACGATGTCGTCGGGCAAAAGCAAGGCGGAGTTCGTCGCCGACGCCCTAAACAGAACATTGATGAACCTTGTCACCCGCTGTACCAAGGCCGAGGGCGTGCGCGACTACTTCGAAGTCGGCGTCCTTGGATACGGCGGCAATGGGGTCGGCAACGGATTCTCCGGCGCGCTTGGTAGCACAGTCCTCAACCCCATCTCCGCGATTGAGCAAAATCCGGTACGCGTCGAAGACCGTAAAAAGAAGATGGACGATGGTGCAGGTGGCATTTTGGAGACTTCCGTCAAATTCCCGGTTTGGTTTGAGCCCAAGGCCAGCGGTGGAACTCCCATGCGCGAGGCTCTGACCCGCTCCGCCGAAGAGCTTGTCACTTGGTGCGACGCCCATCCAGATAGTTATCCCCCAACTATTTTGCATGTAACGGATGGCGAGTCCAACGACGGTGATCCCGAGGAAATTGCGTCCCATCTGACCCGTATCCGCACGAACGATGGCGAGGCGCTGATGCTCAACATTCATGTGAGCTCTCTTGGCGCAGACGCCATTCGCTTTCCGTCGAGCGTATCAGGCCTTCCCGACGACTATGCCAAGCTTCTCTTCCGCATGTCCAGCCAGCTGCCGGAACATCTCATCCGTTTCGCCAAAGAAAAAGGCCACGCGGTCGGCAGCGAGCCGCGTGGTTTCATGTTCAACGCCGAGGCGGCGGAAATAGTCGATTTCTTCGACATCGGGACAAGGGCGTCCCAGCTACGCTGAGTCACGCATGAGGCTTCTCTTCTTAGGAAGCTGCCCCAAAGATCCGACCGTCAGCGACATAAACGAAGACAGGTGGGCGTTCTCCAATCAAAACGGAACGCTTGCGCTATGCGACGGTGCCAGCGAGTCTTTCGACTCCTCGGTATGGGCACAGATACTTGCCGACAAATTCGTCCTGGATCCGGCTGTGACGCCGGAGTGGCTTTCCGACGGACTCGCCGAATATGTTGCTCGTCACAATTTCGCGGCCATGTCATGGTCGCAGCAGGCGTCTTATGAGCGCGGAAGCTTTTCGACGCTCCTGGGCGTGCAGTACATTCCAGGGAACGGGGCGGTTGAGATTCTCGCCGCAGGCGACAGCCTCGCAGTGCTGGCCGATAGCAGCAGGTTTGTTTCCAGCTGGCCGTATTCCGATCCGGAGAGTTTTAAGGACCGTCCGACACTTTTCGCCACGCTGCCAGCGTATAACACATTTGTCTCAGACGATTTCTTGGCGATGCGGAGAACTTACTTTGATTTAGGCACATTGGAGTCCACGCGCTTGGTGTGCGTGACCGACGCCTTGGGGGAGTGGCTTCTGCGCCAGGTTCAATCAGGCGGAGACGGGCTGGAGAGGCTTTTAGCGCTAGCGACGGAAGATGAGCTTGTCAAGCTAGTCGCCGAAGAGCGCACCGCCGGCAACATGCGAGTTGACGACTCGACTTTGATTGTCACCGCTTTCGACAAAGGAAATGAGCCTGATGGCGTATCCATCCTTTGAGCAATACAACAACGCATTTTCCGCGCATCAACAGCTGCTCTTCGACCCTGAGCTGCGAAGTGGTGCCGTCGCCAAGACGGGGCTTGGCACTCCGCTTGCGATAAGCGGCGGTTTCGCGCTCACCTACACGATCAAGTCGGGGGCGAAGAAATACGCCGTCCGTTGCTTCCACCGCGAGTCCATAGCTCTTGAAAGGCGCTACCTGGCGATAGCGCGACGCCTCGTGCAACTGCGCTCCCCGTATTTTCTTGATTTCGAGTTTCAACCAAAGGGAATCCGTGTCGACGGCAATGCCTACCCGATAGTCAAGATGGCATGGGCGCAAGGGGTAACGCTCGGCGAGTTCCTCGAGGACAACCACGGGAATAAAGTCGCTCTCATGAGGCTGTCCGCCTCGCTGCTTGCGCTGTCCACTTTCCTTGAAAAGGAGCGCGTGGCCCACGGCGACATCCAGCCCGGCAACATGATGGTCTCGGGGGCTGGCGCGATCCAGCTCATCGACTACGACGGTATGTTCGTCGAGGATATTCGTGATCTAGGAAGCTCGGAGTTGGGTCACATCAATTTCCAGCATCCGGACAGGAAGGCGAAAAACCCCTTCGGTCCGTCGATGGACCGCTTCTCGCTCATCGCCCTCTCGCTGGCAATCAAAGCGCTGAACGAGGATCCGGCGCTTTGGGGCAAGACGAACTCCGAAATAGACGCGATAGTTTTCAGGGCGAATGATTTTGTCGACCCTGCATCATCGTCCGCTTTCTCCGAGCTCATGCGCAAGCCCGCGTTGGCGACCCATGCGCAGCACTTCGCAGCCGTCTGTCGAGCCCCGATAGAGAAGACTCCAAGCTTGGAGGACTTTTTTGATGGGAGAAACATTCCGGCCGGCGTCATTCAGATCGGCGTCAAGCCTCAAGAGGGCCGTTCGAAGCTCAGATACATGGGCGTCTACGATGTCATCGACGCGACCAATTACGACCTATGCTTGCGGCGGGTTGGAGACAAAGTCGAGGTCATCGGGCGAATCGTGGAGGTAAAACTCGGCAAGGCCAGCAACGGGAAGTCATACATCTTCATCAACTTCGGCCCGTGGCAGGGACGGATTTTCAAGGTCTTGATTTGGTCCGATGGACTCGGCGCCATATCCAAGAAACCCGACACCTTATGGGTTGGCAAATGGGTCAGCGTGGTCGGCCTTATGAATCCGCCATATACGAAAAGGGGATACAAATACTCGCATCTCTCCATCAACGTAACGGCCAACGGCCAGATGACGGTCATTTCCGAGGCTGAGGCAAAGTTCAGGCTGATGCCGTCGGTGAAGGCCTCCATCACGCTGTCGTCCAACAGAGATGTGCTGGATGAGATCAAAGGACAGACGTCACCGAGCCAGATAAAACAAGCTCCAGTGACATCAAACAAAGGTGTTCTTGACGATATCCGCAGAGCCCAAAGCGGATCTCAATCTGGGCCGACCCAAGTGAGAGCGCCATCGCAAAGTGCGAAGCAGCCGACCCATGGTTACTCCTATCAGCAGCAGCCAAAAAAGGGATTCTTCGGAAAGATCTTCGACTGGATTTTCAAGTAGGTGTAATGAGAGCGGTCAGAGATATTGATGGGGTCAGATGCCTTTTGGGCCACGTAACGTGAGGGTCGATAATCCATCATCTGTCCGTCATCTCGTCGCCTGGGCGCGGCGGTTCATTCCCGACCCTATCCAAAATTGGCAAGAGGTCGGCTGGCTTTGCTCCACCTGCCCGCAGCTTGAAAAAGTCAGCGGCTGTTTCTACGGCCCCAACCTTCTCGGCCAGAGCTACAGTAATCCATAGGTTGAGGGATACGCCATCCTCACGAGCGAGACGCTGTGCAGCTGTTTTAAGGGACTGTGGCAGCTTGAGAGCATAGGCAGCTTTGTTCATTTGTAGACCTCCATCAATACTTGCTTAGGTGTAGCGACCTGCATTTAAAAATGGTCGGACCTGCATTCAACGGGTTTTTCGACCAGAGATAATTGCGACCAACGGTGGCCACAAACCAGAGATAACTGCGAATGAACCTGCATTCATCCGTTTCGACCTGCATTCCATCTGCATGAACCAGAGATAATTGCGAGTGACCAGATGCCTGGATACTCTTCTATCGGTCCAAAAAACGGAGGTTTTTTGCACTCCCTCAGACCGGGCTCTGGACTTCGCTGAAATCTGCCATTCGGCACCTCATAAACCCTTTCCAATATTCAAAGTCCGGCTATACTTGAATCTCGTGACTTATTGGACTGAACGCCATACTGGGGGTCTACGCCGGAACAGCCGAAAATTCCTTCACCCAACGGCTTGGATTTTCGGCATCGACACCTTGGCATACTCGGCCAGTCGCTCCCTGGTCTCATCAGTATCGAACGCCTTGGGATCGAACGGCCTGCCCAGCCACTCGACGAGTTCGCGCCTGCGAGCGTTGCGGTTGCCAGCGAGCACCCTGAGCATGTCCGCATAACCCCACGGCCCGCCGCAATCTTCCGGCGGACAGGCGTACTTGCCAGCGACCATGCGCGGGTAGGTGCCCGT
>JAPTVL010000492.1 GCA_028065725.1 Betaproteobacteria bacterium | reverse complement strand
ATCTTAATTCTCACCAAGGCCTGCGTGACAAGGCCATGCTCGAATTGCTCTATGCGACCGGGATACGAGCCACCGAGCTATCCGATCTCAAGGTCGAAGACTTTGATTTCAAAAACCGTGTGATTCGAGTTTGTGGAAAAGGAAACAGGGAGCGGCTGGTGGTTTATGGTGAAGAGGCTGCATTCTGGCTCGATCTGTATCTGAGTAGGTCAAGACCCGCCCTGAGACGGGACTACCTTTGCAATCATGTGTTCCTCTCGGTTCGTGGGAAGAAAATAAGCACTGGCGTACTCCGCCTGGTGGTGAAGAAGCATGCCTCAAACAAAGGGATCGAAAGACCCCTCAGTACTCACAGCCTCCGACACGCCTTTGCCACGCACTTATTGGACGCTGGAGCCGATTTGCGAGTGATCCAGGAGCTATTGGGTCATGCGTGCATCAGTACAACCCAGATATACACATTCGTTGCAACCAAGCGGTTGGTTGCGCTGCATTCCATGTACCACCCGAGAAACGAGGACAAGGCCAGGATTTCAGGCAGCCGGTAACTTTCGCACCAGGTTCCGGTCAACGAATCCGTGATGAGGGGCATTGGTGGATTTTTCGCGTCGATTGGAGTGCAACTGAAAAAACCCAGAAATGAAGTAGCAGGACGCGCCAATCTGCTGGAGTGGACAAGGAATAATGCCAAGGACCCCGGTGTTAAACTTGGCCAAAATGAAGGCCTGCGCTGACGCGGCGCCACCTCTTGAGATTCCTGCCCACCATGACGAAGTCCGTCGCCGCCCCCGAAATATTCCAGATCCCGCTCGACCAGCTCGGCGCAGCCATCGTGCCACCAGGCATAAAACCGGGCTCGCCCGAGTTCGAACAGGCAGTGATCATGCGCTACGCCACAAAATTGACACCGCCGCGTTCGTCGTCGAAACCCGCTATGGCGTGTGGGGCGCGCAGGTATCGCTCAAGCCCAAAGGCCACTCGAAGAGTAGCGCACCTTTGGCACGGTGGAACTACAGTTCATGGATGGAGTGGAGGGGCGGTTTGTGGGGTTGTTGCCGGAGCCGGAAAAGCAAAACCTGCACTAGGAAATCCCGATCCTGCGACCCTCAACGGGCGCCGTAATAGAGCCATCAAACTAATGTGTGTTGTAATCAGCCACAGCAAAATATAAAAGTCTGATTAGGGGGGAGCATGAGGATCGTTGGGAACACTGGCACTGACCGTGTCGTCGACCTGTTGCGTCCACGCCTCCTCCAGGGAAGCCGTCTCGATGTAGTCTCCCCCAGTTTCTCCCTGTTCGCTTTTGCCGAGCTACTGGATTTACTTTCCGGGATAGAAAAAGCACAACTATTATTGCCGCCTGCAGAGGCTGACCTGGCGTTGTTGGGTAGTGAATCTGATCGTGCTGCCCGCAACCGCCTCCAGGCGCGCTGGCTGGCGCGACGTTGTGCACAATGGGTCACCGAAAAAGTGGTGCTGCGCCAAGTACGTGGCAGCGTACCGCAAGGGGCGGCCGTGTTGCGCAATTCCCAGGGACAGGCCGAGCAGGTCATCCTCGGTTCCTTTGCCTTCAGCACGGATGGTCTGGGTATCACGCCCGGCAACCCACTCAACCTGATTCAAGCGTCCGAAACAGCAGACGAAGCAGCCAAGCTCAGCCAGTGGTTCGATATGCAATGGGCCACGCTGTCAGCCCAGCCGGAAGCGCAGGCTGCCTTTGTTGAAGCACTGCAATCCCTGGCGGCACATCGCGACCCGTTCACGATTTACGCGCTGATCCTGAACCACCTGTTCGGCGATAGCGACGGTGAAATGGACGAGGAACGCATCGTCAAGTCCGCCACCGGAATCCGCAACACCCTGGTCTGGAAAAAGCTCTACAAATTCCAGCGTGATGGCGTAGTGGGCGCAATCGACAAACTAAACCGCTTTGGCGGCTGCATCATTGCCGACAGTGTGGGTCTGGGTAAAACCTTCGAAGCCTTGGCCATCATCAAGTACCACGAATTGCGCAATGATCGTGTGCTGGTGCTGTGCCCCAAGCGCTTGCGTGACAACTGGACGCTTTACAAGACCAACGACAAGCGCAACGTCCTCGCCGCCGACCGCTTCAACTATGACGTGCTCAATCACACCGATCTCTCCCGCGATGGCGGAACGTCAGGTGACATTGATCTGGTGCACGTCAACTGGGGTAACTACGATCTGGTGGTGATTGATGAGTCGCACAATTTCCGTAACAAGGCCACCCACAAAGGCAAGGAGTCACGCTACGACCGCCTGATGCGCAAGATCATCCAGGAAGGCGTCAAAACCCGCGTGCTCATGCTCTCCGCCACGCCCGTCAACAACCGCCTGGCCGACCTGCGCAACCAGATTGCCTTTGTCACAGAGGGTGACGACACCGCCCTGCTGGAGCACGGCATTGCCAGCATCGAAGCCACCACGCGCAAGGCGCAAGCCCAGTTCAACCGCTGGCTGGACATGGATGAGGCCGAGAAGACACCGGCACGGCTGATTGAAATGCTCGGCTTCGACTATTTCACCCTGCTCGACCACCTCACCATTGCCCGCTCGCGCCGGCATATCGAGAAGTATTACGGCACGGCCGAAACCGGGCGTTTCCCCGATCGCCTGCCACCGATCAACATCAAAGCCGACGTCGACCTGGCCGGAGAATTCCGCGCGATCCGTGACATCAACCTTGAAATCCGCCGCCTTAATCTGGCCAGCTATGCGCCATTGCGCTACGTTCTGCCCCACAAGCAGGCTGCCTACGACGCCAAATACAGCACACAGATTCGTGGGGGCGAGAGTTTCTTCCGTCAGGTTGACCGCGAGGAAAGCCTGATTCACCTCCTTCGCGTCAACATACTCAAGCGCATGGAAAGTGCCGTGTCCTCCTTCGCCCTGACGGTGCAGCGGCAACTGCACGACGTTGAAGCCACGCTGGCCCATATTGAAGCCCATGACGACGGCATTGAAGAAATCGACATCGCTGACGTCGACATCGAAGACCCCGCTTTCGAGACGCTATTGGTTGGCCGCAAGGTCAGAGTTCTGTTGGGCGATGTAGACCTTATTCGCTGGAAACAAGACCTCACCGAAGACCGCAACCGCCTAGCCACCCTGCTCGCTGCCGCCAGGCAGGTCGATCCCGGCCGTGATGCCAAGTTGGCCGAGCTGCGCGCGATGGTGGAGCGCAAATGCCGCGATCCCATCAATCACGGCAACCGCAAGATCATCGTGTTCACCGCCTTCGCCGACACCGCTCAATACCTATACGAACAACTGGCGCCCTGGGCCAAAGCCACGCTCGGCATCGAGTCGGCGCTCATGACAGGCTCCGGCCGCAATCAGACCACCCTGCCGGGCTTGCGCAAGGATTTGGCCTCTATCCTCACCGCCTTCTCGCCTCGCTCCAAAGAGCGTCCGGCGGAGCTGGCGCATGAAGGCAATCTGGATTTGCTGATCGCCACCGACTGCATTTCCGAAGGCCAGAACCTGCAGGATTGCGACTGGCTCATCAACTACGACATCCACTGGAACCCGGTACGCATCATTCAGCGCTTTGGCCGAATCGACCGCATCGGTTCGCCCAACAAACAGATCCAGCTCGTCAACTTCTGGCCCAACATGGAGTTGGAGGAATACATCAACCTGGAGCAGCGCGTCAGTGGCCGCATGGTGCTGCTGGACGTGTCCGCCACCGGCGAAGAAAACCTCATCGAACAGCAATCGGGCAACCCGATGAACGACCTGGAGTACCGCCGCAAGCAACTCCTCAAGCTGCAAGACACCGTAATCGACCTGGAAGACCTGTCCTCTGGTGTGTCCATCACCGACCTTACCCTTACCGACTTCCGCATCGACCTTGCCCAGTACCTCAAGGCCCATCCAGGCAAGCTCGAAACGCTGCCGCTTGGCGCCTGCGCGGTCACAACCAGCATCGACGCAGACATTCCAGCCGGAATCATCTTCTGCCTGCGCGCTGAAGGTGCTGCGGCGCATAAAGCCGCAGACCCCGGCTATCCGCTTTCGCCCCATTACCTGGTGCATGTAGGGGACGACGGCAGCGTGCTGCTGCCCTACCCCCAGGCCAAACGCATACTTGACCGCCTCAAGCGCCTGGCGCTTGGACGTGAATTGCCCGATGCCGGCGCCTGCGCCCATTTCGACAAAGCCACCAAGCAGGGCGAAGACATGCGGCACACCCAGAAATTACTGTCTGCTGCCGTCGCCTCGGTCGTCGGCAAGAATGAAGAGCGTGCTGTGGCCAGCTTGTTTTCACCCGGCGGCACCCATGCCATGCAGGGCGAATTTGCCGGCAGCAACGACTTCGAGGTCGTGGCGTTCCTTGTGGTTTTACCTGAAGTCAACTGAAGGAAGTGTTGGACCATGAGTTTTAGAACCGCAGAGCCAGCCTTAAAGGACGTGTTGGACGCCATCGCAAGAGGCGACACCCAGTTGCCTGATTTCCAGCGGGGCTGGGTCTGGGATGACATGCACATCAAATCGCTGATCGCCAGCCTGTCTTTGTCATACCCGATCGGCGCAGTGATGTTTCTTGAAGCGGGTGGCGTTCCCTTCAAGCCCCGGCTCTTTGAAGGCGTTTCGCTGGAACCGGCACCCAAGCCCAAGACGCTCGTTCTCGACGGCCAGCAACGCCTCACCTCAATGTATCTTTCGCTTCGAAGCGGGCTGCCCGTCAAGACGCGGACCGAAAAAGGGGCGGAGATACATCGGTTTTATTTCCTGGACATGGCCAAATGTCTTGATCCCAACGAGGATCGTGAAGAAGCAGTAATCTCAGTTCCGGAAACACTCCAGGTGACGACTGACTTCGGTCGAAAGATTGAACTCGACCTCAGCACACCTGCGCTGCAATATGGACAGCGCATGTTCCCTATTACGTTGATGTTCGATACGCAGGGCTTCATGCAGTGGAAGATGGGCTATGCGGAACACCATGGCAACGCCGCCGACGCCATGATGTTCCTGATGCGCTTCGAGCAGGAAATCTGGCTGCGCTTTCAGCAGTTCAAGGTGCCCGCCATCGAACTCACCCAGGACACGCCACGCGAGGCGGTCTGCCAGGTGTTTGAAAAGGTCAATACGGGTGGTGTCACGCTAACCGTTTTCGAGCTGATGACGGCAACGTTCGCTGCCAACGAATTTAACTTGAGAGAGGACTGGGATGCACGGCAAGAGCGTCTCACCGCCAAACACGACGTCCTCAACGCGGTTGATGGAACCACATTTCTCACGGCCGTCACCCTGCTCGCCAGCTACGAGCGACATCTGAAAAGCGAGACGCCCGTTTCCTGCAAGAGAGCGGATGTTCTGCGTCTCGAACTACCCGTTTTCAAACAGCTTCAAACCCGCATCGAGGCCGGTTTCAAAAAGGCAGCAGAGCTGCTAGCCGAAGAAAAAATCTTTGATTCAAGGAGCGTTCCATACGCCACACAACTGATCCCACTCGCCAGCATTTGCGCCCAGCTCGCAGACAAAATCAGTCAGCACGGCGTTAAACAGAAGTTGCTCAGGTGGTATTGGTGTGGCGTGTTTGGTGAACTCTATGGTGGCGCCAACGAAACCCGGTTCGGCATGGACCTTCCTGACGTGATCCAATGGGTAAACGGGGGCAACGAGCCGCGCACGGTCAGGGATGCCAGCTTCGCCCCAACCCGTCTGCTGTCCCTGCAATCCCGGCTGGCAGCTGCGTACAAAGGGCTTGCCGCATTGTTGATGAAGCATGGCAGCAGGGACTTCGTCAGCGGCACCCCCATCGACCTCAACACCTATTTCAACAACGCCATCGATATTCACCACATCTTCCCGCGGGCATGGTGCGAGTCCAACAAACTGCCAAGGGAAAAGTGGAACAGCGTTGTCAACAAGGCACCACTGGCCGCTGGCACCAATCGCTTCATCAGCGGTGATGCCCCCAGCGTGTATTTGTCTCGAATCCAGAAGAACAAGCAGGTGAGCAGCGAGAACCTCGACCAGTTCCTGGTTTCGCATGTCATCCCCATCGCTGAACTCCGCGGGGATGACTTCGACAGTTTCATCCGCCTCAGGGCCTCAGCGCTGCTGGGGCTAATCGAAGGCGCAACCGGCAAGATCATGTCCGGCCGGGACAGTGAAGAGACCGCCAAAGCTTTTGGGGGCCCGCTTACGTGAATCAGGCACCAGGGATGGGTCAGCTAATTGCTGCCCTCGACCTGCCCGCTGGCAGCCGTGTAGATCAACGTGTGCCAAAAATAATGCTGGTGGAAAACGGTGCGCCCACTACCGCCGACAAACGCCACATCAACGAAGGCATCGAGGATGTTCATTGGCTGGCCGCGCTCAAGCCCACCACGATTGGCGTACCGGAATACCGCGACGACGCACGGGAATATCTGGAAATTGCCGTGTTGAGCGTCGCATTGCGCGCCAAGGCGGGGGCAGGACGGCTGATTGAGCTCATCCATCGCGCCATTCCTTATCCGCTCGTATTGATAGAGGTAGCGGACCAGGGGCCGAGCATCTCGCTTGCACACAAGCGCTGGACACAGAACGAGGCGGGAAAGGTGATGCTCGATGGCCCGCTTATCCAGGCGTATCTGCCTGTCGAAAATAGCACGCTTGCAAATGCCTCACTCGCGGCCCTTGCCCTTGCACGCCAGCCGCGCGCGCATCTGTTCGCGCTCTACCAGGGTTGGATCGATACCCTTACCGCTTGGCAGGTGGCACGACTAACTGGGTGCTTTGAAGCCGAGGCAAGCCCGCAGCGCGCCGAGCTATGCCGCCAGGCCCTGCGCGATTGCCAAATGCTTGAAACAAGGATTGTCGCCTTGCGTGCCCAGGCCCAGCGTGAAAAGCAGCTTGCACGGCGCGTTACACTCAATACCGAAATGCAGGCCTGTCGTCGCGATCTTGATGCGCGCATGCAGATATTGCGTGCTAAAAGCCGGCACGAATAACCACCGGAATGATAATATTGGTTAATTTTTTGCACTATTTATCCGATAATGCAAATAATATTTAATTCGGAGGCCGCCATGCTACTTGAATTTCGCGTGCGTAATTACCGCTCCATCCGCGATGAGCAGGTGTTGAGTCTCGTCGCGTCAAGTGATGGTGAGCTGTCCGACACCCATCTTGTCCCCACAGGATTGAAGTCGCTGCCAAGCGCTGTGCGCAGCGCCGTGGTGTACGGCCCCAACGCCAGCGGCAAGTCGACCTTGTTATTCGCGCTCAACTACATGCGCGCCGTGGTTGCAGAGTCCGCGACCGTCATCCAGCCGGGGCAAACCTACAACGTCCAGGCTTTCAAGCTGGACGAAGCCTTTGCTAAAGCGCCCACCGCATTCGAGCTGACCTTTCTGCTCGACGGCGTGCGGCATCAATACGCCTTCGAAATGACGCCGCAGCGCATCGTCAGCGAATCCCTGGTGGTGTATCGCACCGCCAAGCCTACCCAGTGGTTTAGCCGGCGTCTGATGGATGACGGCGAGACTTACGAGTACGAGTTCAGCGCCTACCTCACAGGCCCCCGCAAAGTTTGGCAGGACAGCACGCGACCCAATGCGCTTTTTCTTTCCACCGCCGCGCAGCTCAATAGCGAACTGCTCAGCCCGGTGTTCCGCACGATCGTGAACAGCATCGCTTACCTGCCCGCAGGTTCGGCCTTTGACCCAGACATCACCACTTCCTTGCTCACCACGGACGAAGGCCGCGCCGCCATTCGCGATTTTCTCGCCGCAGCGGACATCAGCATTGCCGACGTGCAAGCCGTTGCGCGCAAAGGCCTTCACCAACACTTCGTTTTCCATGCGGGCGGCATGGCGCCAGGCAGCCCGGAAGAACGTGAAATGCTGGTTCCGGTTTTTCAGCACACGACACCCAAGGGCAGCGCCAAGTTCGAACTGCACGAAGAATCCGATGGCACGCAGCGCCTCTACGGACTGGCCGCGCCGGTTATCGACGTGCTCAAGCATGGGCGCATCCTGGTCGTCGATGAACTCGACAGCAGTCTGCACCCCCTGTTGGTGCGGCGCCTCATCTCCATGTTCCATGATCCGTCCTTGAACAAGGCAGGTGCACAACTCATATTCAGCACCCACGATACGTCACTACTGGATCACACCCTGTTCCGCCGCGACCAGATTTGGTTCACTGAAAAGGACAGCGATCAGGCCACCCGGATTTATCCGCTCACCGATTTCAGCCCGCGCAAGCGCGAGGCGTGGGAACGCGGTTATCTAACGGGCCGCTACGGCGCGGTGCCATTTTTTAGCGAATTGCCGGACATCCTGAAGCACACACTTGCCCGGCGCGGTAATCCTGATTCCAAGCAAGCCGACCCGGCCACGGCCTGATTCAGCGCATCAGGACAAG
Source organism: Betaproteobacteria bacterium (assembly GCA_028065725.1). The sequence continues at coordinate 2,285 of JAPTVL010000492.1, read as the reverse complement.
CCGCATGGGAAAGCAGAACCAGCCAAAGCACCGCCAAAAATCGCGCGACCTCAAGCGACACGCTGCGCAGCGCGCGCCATACAAGCGCGTGCTCATCGTGTGTGAAGGCGAAAAGACCGAACCGTATTATTTCGAGGAAATTCGTCGCGAACACCGGCTGACCACAGCCAACGTGCAGGTGTCGCCGAGCGCGCTCGGTACCCAGCCCATTCAGGTGGTCGAATACGCCGAGCAACTGTTACGGGAGGGCGATCGTTGCAAAAGTATCCTGCCAGGGGCCTTCGACCACGTGTGCGCCGTCTTCGACCGCGACGACCACGCCACCTATCACCAGGCGCTGGCAAAAACCGATGCCCTGGACGGCAAACTCAAAAACGATTCAGGCGAACGTATCCCTTTCGAGGCAATCGCCTCCGTGCCTTGTTTTGAACTGTGGTTGTTGCTGCACTTCGAAGACGTTCTCGCCCCCCTTCACCGAAACGAAGTCTACGACCGCCTCAAGCTATACCTGCCGGGCTACGACAAAGGCCAGAGCGGTTACTGGGCAGCCACCCGAGACCGGCTCGAACAGGCCGCTGCCCGAGCCGAGGCCCGTACAACGGCCACCACGGCCTACGACGGCGAAGAGCCCTATACAAACGTGCAGCAGCTCGTATCCTTGCTCACGCACCTGAAAGACTGATCCCGATCGGAATCCTCGAACCATGCAAAAAATCGAAGCCGTCTCGCCCGAAGCCCAATCCGCCGATCTCCTTGCCGGCAACATCGAACAGCTCAAAGCGCTGTTCCCGGAACTCATTACCGAAGGCCCGAACGGAATTGCGGTGAACGTGGATGTGCTCAAGGCGCTGGTGGGCGACAAAACCGTGATCGACGCCGACGAGAAATACGGCCTCAACTGGCACGGCAAACGTCGTGCGCGGCAACTGGCGCTCACGCCCACGACAGGAACCTTGCGCCCCTGTCCGGACGAGAGCGTGGACTGGGACAGCACCCAAAACCTGATGATCGAGGGCGACAACCTGGAGGTGCTGAAGCTCCTGCAGAAGAGCTACGCGGGCAAGGTCAAGCTCATCTACATCGACCCGCCCTACAACACCGGCAAGGACTTCGTGTACCCGGACAATTTCCAGGACAGCATCAAGAACTATCTGGAGTTGACCGGACAGGTTGAAGGCGGGCAGAGAATCAGCAGCAACACCGAGGCCAGCGGACGATTTCATACCGACTGGCTGAATATGATGTATCCGAGAATAAAGCTGGCGAGGAATTTGTTGCGTGATGATGGATTCATTTTTGCCAGTATTGACGACAACGAGGTAACGAACCTACGCGCCGTACTTGATGATCTATTTGGGGCGGAGAATTTCGTTGCGAATGTCATTTGGCAAAAGAAATACAGTACGAAAGCAGATTCAAAAGACTTTTCAGAATCACACGACTTCTTAATCTGCTATCGGAAATCGGATGAGGCTCAAATTCGTGGATTGGCGCGCAGCGATGCACAAGAAGCCACGTACAAGAACACTGACAATGATCCACGCGGTCCCTGGGCCTCCGATAATCTCTTGCGTACTGAAGTTCGAGAATATGCGATCTTCGGGGTAATGGCTCCGAATGGGCATGAGCACTGGCCACCCGAGGGAAGTAGCTGGCGATTTAACAAAGAGCGAATGGCAGAACTCATTGTTGATAACCGCATCTGGTTTGGCGAGACGGGAAATAGTAAGCCTCGACTTAAGCGGTTTCGCTCCGAAGTTCGGGATGCAATCCCGCCACAAACAATTTGGACATTCGAGCAAGTGGGCCATACAGATGAAGGTACCAAACAACTGGCTGAGTTGTTTGGTAGCACGCGCACGCCATTTCCAAACCCCAAGCCCTCTCGATTGCTTCAGCGTGTTGTCCAAGTAGGATCAACCGATGATGACATCGTTGTAGATTTCTTTGCCGGTAGTGGAACGACTGGACAGGCGGTATGGGAGCAAAACGTTGTTGACGGTGCGAAGCGACGTTTCATTGCAGTACAGCTTCCAGAACCGTTGAGTGAAGACAATAAAGAAGATCTGTCAGCCATTCATTTTTGCAATCAACTTGGCAAGACACACACCATTGCTGAGTTGACCAAGGAGCGCCTGCGCCGTGCAGCGGCCAAGGTCAAAGCCGACAACCCGATGTTTGCTGGCGACACCGGCTTCCGCGTCTTTAAGCTCGACACTTCTAACATCCGCGCCTGGAATCCAGATCGAGACAATCTGGCAAAGACGTTGCTTGACCACGAAGAG
>JAPTVL010000264.1 GCA_028065725.1 Betaproteobacteria bacterium | reverse complement strand
AATGGCCATGCGGCGCGACCGGCGCCTTGCATCGCATCCCGCCAGCACACCCATAATTGTCCAAGTTATTCATGGACAGCCCCTGAGAGAGAAGAGAAATGACGATCGCTGTGCCCAATTTAATGCCTGCACTGCCGGAAATCTTCGTGCTGACCATGGCATCGCTTATTCTGGTGGTCGATCTTTTCCTGTCCGGTAAAAACCGCTTTATCAGCTACGCCTTGACTCAGCTTACCCTGCTCGGCGCCGCCTGGATAACTGTCAGCACCAGCAGCCTGGAAGTGACGCACACCTTCAGCGGTATGTTCGTGGATGACGTCATGGCGGACGTGTTGAAAATGATGACCTACATTACCGTGTCGGTGATGCTGGTTTATAGCCGCAGCTATCTTCAGTTGCGCAACCTGTTCCAGGGCGAATTTTTCGTGCTGCTGCTGTTCGCCATGCTGGGCATGATGGTAATGATTTCGGCCAGCCATTTCGTCACCCTGTATCTTGGCCTGGAACTCCTTTCCCTGGCCCTGTACTCGCTGGTGGCGCTACAGCGCGATTCCTCCGCGGCGACCGAGGCAGCGATGAAGTATTTTATTCTGGGCGCGCTGGCTTCAGGTCTGTTGCTCTATGGCATGTCCATGATTTACGGCGCAACCGGCAGTCTCGACCTCGGCAATATCGCTGCTGCAATTCAGCAGGGCACGGGAAGCAGAACTGTCCTGATATTCGGGCTGGTTTTCATCGTTGCCGGCCTGGCATTCAAGCTCGGCGCAGTGCCTTTCCACATGTGGGTGCCCGATGTCTATCAAGGTTCGCCGACTGCAGTGACGCTGTTTATAGGCTCTGCACCAAAAATTGCTGCCTTTGCCTTCATCCTGCGCCTCCTGGTCGAAGGATTGCAGGGGATGATGCATGACTGGCAGGGAATGCTGATCATCATGGCGGTGCTGTCGATGGCGATCGGCAACATTACCGCTATTGCGCAAACCAACATCAAGCGCATGCTGGCCTACTCCACCATCTCCCATATGGGCTTTCTGCTGCTGGGCTTCATTTCCGGCAGTCTGAACGGCTACAGCGCTTCCATGTTCTATGTGCTGGTCTACGTGCTGATGAATCTCGGCAGTTTCGGCATGATACTGCTGCTGTCGCGCCAGGGCTTCGAGGCGGAGAATATTGATGATTTCAAGGGGCTGAATCAGCGCAAGCCCTGGTATGCATTCCTGATGCTGCTGCTCATGTTCTCCATGGCCGGCGTACCGCCTACGGTAGGGTTTTATGCCAAGCTGTCCGTACTGCAGGCAGCGCTGCAGGCAGGTTTCCTCTGGGTAGTTGTGTTTGCAGTGTTGATGTCCGTGATAGGTGCCTTCTATTATCTGCGCATCGTAAAAGTGATGTATTTCGATGCGCCCAAGGATCAAACGCCGATTGCCGCCCAGTCCGACATCAGCATGCTATTGAGCGTGAATGGAATGGCGGTGCTGGCACTCGGTGTCCTGCCGCAGCCTTTGATGGCGCTGTGCGCCTATAGCATTCAGCATTCGTTGTTATGACCCAAGCGTCGGTTCTGCTGGTGTTGATGTTTCTGGCGGCAAATACCCCTTTTCTGCTCGAGCGCAGACTGTTCATCCTGCCCTCTTCAGGTAGGGCTAAAGGCGTAGGTTGGCGACTGCTGGAAATGGTGCTGCTGTATTTTATCGTCGGCGGCCTGGCTTATCTGGTGGAGAAGAACCTGGGGCCGGTGCAGCAGCAGCATTGGGAGTTCTATGCCACGACTGTGTGCCTGTTCCTGGTGTTTGCATTCCCCGGCTTTGTTTACCGCTATCTGTGGCGGAGACAGGGCGCCTGAGCACGGATGAAGGCCGTTTAAAAGGCAGTTAGCCTGTTCGGTATCCGCGTCTTCCCTGAAGCAAGGCATCCCCGACCACAGCATTCGCAGCGTTCTCCCCTATTCTTTTTTTGCTCCGGAATCGGCTTGTATTGCGCAAAACCGGGCATCCTGGGCATGCTATGCCTTACCCGGCCACAACACGAAAAATATCGGTACATGCAAAACATCATATATCGGGAGGTTTTATGGATGCGCCAGATCTGACCGAAAAACAGTTGTCCAGCACCAGCATCTACGACGGTCGCCTGTTGCATGTCAAGGAGGACCAGGTTTTGCTGCCCAATGGCAATACCGCCACACGCGAATATATCGTCCATCCCGGTGCGGTTGTCGTCGTGCCGCTGCTGGAGAATGGCGATGTGCTGATGGTGCGCCAGTTTCGCTATCCCTTGCAGCGCGATTTCTTCGAATTGCCGGCGGGCAAGATCGATGCGGACGAGGATGTGCTTGCATGCGGACAGCGCGAATTGCTGGAGGAAACCGGCTTTGCCGCGCAAGCCTGGCGGTTCCTGACGACGATACACCCCTGCATCGGCTATTCGGACGAAAGGATATTGATCTATCTGGCGCAGGACTTGAGCGAGCACGGCCACCGGCGCGACGAGGACGAGTTCCTGGAGAACGTCAGGCTGCCGCTGGAGACGGCCATGGAATGGGTGCGCGACGGGCGCATCAGCGACGTGAAAACCATCATCGGCCTGTTCTGGGCGGAGAAAATTGTCGAAAAGAGGTGGGTCCCATAGAATGAGAGTTGCCGAGGCAGATAAACCGGGCGGCGCCCATCATGACAAAAACCAACGAAGCCTACTCTCGCGTTCTCATCGACACCCAGCTTGCAGGCCAAGGCTGGAACACCCAAGACCATAACAGCGTCCGCTATGAAGTGTCCGTCGATGACGGAACGCGCGCCGACTATGTGCTGTGCGACCGCCATGGCAGCTCGATGGCTGTCATCGAGGCGAAGGTGTTTTCGGTGAGTCCGGGCGATGCCGCCGAACAGGCCAAGGGCTATGTCCGCCAGGCTATAGGACCCTGGCCGCACACGCAGAATGACCGGGAACCCCGCGTGTCATGCGGGAAGCACAAACGAAAACGCCCAACTGAGAACAGTTGGGCGCTGGATCTTGGTGGGGCGGGGGGAATCGAACCCGCGACCCGTCAAGCAATGCCATTACTCGAAGACAGCCTAATGTTTAAGGTGCGATTTCAGTAAATACCCCCAGCAATACCCCCAGATTGTCCGGCTTTAGCTGGATGCTGCTGGACTCAAACTGCGGTCGAGTTGCGTCATGAAATGCAGCAGCCGTTCCGAGGAAAAGCGAATGAGCTTGTAGTGCTTGAGTTCCGAAATATGGGGCTGGGGGATGCCGAACAGTGCTGATGTGGCAGCCTGCGTCAGGCGTTTGTCCTTGATGATCTCATTCACGCGCATGGCAAGCAAGCTGTACGCGCAGCTTGCGTTCCGCCGCATCGACGTAGCCCAGATCGTGGAATACGTCGCCGGTGCCCGCGTCCACCGCTTCAGTCGTCTGCATGCGCCTTGGCGGGTGTCGATCTGCGCGCTTTATGTGCGGGCTGGCGGGACGAAGCTTCGCCAGCCAGGTGGTCGATTACCAGAGGCGGACGATCAGGGAATTTTGCAACCAGTTCCAGCTTGCCGCCCATGGCCTCGACATAGCGGCGCAGCGTGGAAAGCAGCATGTCGCTACGTTTTTCCAAGCGTGAAATCGTATCCTGGCCAACGCCCAAGGCTGTGGCCAGTTCGTCCTGGGTCTGCGCTACGGCCTGGCGCAGGTCTTTGAGTGTTGCCAATTCAGCGGCGCGTGCCTCGACTCCCGCCCGACGTTCGGCGGGCAGCGCGGCCATGATCTGATCAAGGTTTTTTGCCATGTTTGTGCTCCTTTTCTGTTTCTTTCAACGCGGCCAGATGTTGGTCAAAACGCGCATCAGCGATAGCGATCAGGCGTTTGTAGAATCGCCTTTGATCCGCTCCGCCCTTGTTGCCAGACGCTTGTCCACATACATGCTGTGCAATAGCGGCTGGTCAAAGCCCGTCTGGTACTTCTCGGCCACCAGCAATACCTGGTATTCCTCGGTGTTGAACTTCTCCGGCAGCTCGGTTTCCTTGATGCCGTTGTTCATGCCCACCTCGGTGAATTTCTTGTCGCCAAATTCCTTGAGCGTGATTTCACCGGAAAAGGCGACCAGGGATTTCACATCGGTATAGCCCTTGTCCTTGATGTACTTGTCGAAGCCCAGCTTGTAGCGCACCGCGTGTTCGCGCGAACCGGTCACCACCATGGCCTTGGCGCGGCCGCCGATCTTGTGGCGGGTATGGGTGCGGAAGTGTTCGACGATCACTTCCACCTTCTGGGCGATCTCGTAGTCGTGGAACTCCACGAATCTCGCCAGCGCACGGGCAGTCTTGCGACGCGGCACCTCCGGGTCGTCCTCGACTTTCTGGATGAGCTTGTAATAGCGCTTGTAGCAGGTGTAGTGCGCCAGCACGTCGTGGATGAAACCCTCCTCGATGGCTTGCCTCATGCTGTAGTGGTGGAAGGGGGCCTTGCTATCTGGCCCCGGCTCATTGAAAACGCACAGGGTCTTGAATTTTGGCGTTGCCGTAAAGGCAAAGAAACTCAAGTTAGGCTGCTTGGCCCGCTTGAGCTGCTCGCGCAGCAGCGCCTTCTTGGCTTCCTCACTCAGCGCCTCATCGTCCAAATCGAGCAACTGCTCGGCGATGGCAGATTCGATCCCGTCCCTGTTCAGAATCTTGCGCAGCTCCATCGCCGTTTCGCCGCTTTGCGAGCTGTGCGCCTCATCGACAATCACGGCGAAGCGCTTGCCGGCGGTCGAAATCGCCACCGACTTGCCGTTCGCCTCCATGGTGCGGATGGCCTGCGTGATAAATGGAAACTTCTGGATGGTCGAAATGATGATCGGCACACCGTCGGACAACGCCTTGGCGAGCTGCTGGGTGTTCTCGTCGATTTTCTGCACCACGCCGAGCTTGTGCTCGAACTGGAAAATGGTGTCCTGCAATTGCTGGTCAAGCACGCGCCGGTCGGTGATCACCACCACCGAATGAAAAATCTTCTCGTCGTTGGCATCGTGCAGGCTGGACAAGCGGTGCGCCAGCCAGGCAATTGAATTCGACTTGCCGGAACCGGCCGAATGCTGAATCAAATAGTTGTGGCCCGAGCCATGCGCCTGAGCATGGCCGGTCAGCGCACGCACCGCGTCCAACTGGTGATAGCGCGGGAAGATCATCGATTCCTTGCGATGCCGCTTGATGCCCTTGTCGGTGACGACGGTTTTTTCTTCCACGTCCAGATGAATGAAACGCGCCAGGATGTCCATCAGGCTGTCCCGCGTCAGCACCTGGCGCCACAGGTAAGCCGTGCGTACATCACCGTCCCCCGGCGGATTGCCCGCGCCGTGGTTGTGACCGAGATTGAACGGCAGGAAAAACGTGTCCTTGCTTTCCAGCTTGGTAGTCATGAACACCAGCTCGGTATCCACCGCGAAATGCACCAGACAGCGCTGCTTAAAGGCGAACAGCAGCTCCTTGGGGTCGCGCTCGAAGCGGTACTGGTACTTGGCGTTCTCTACGTTCCAGCGCGTGGCCGACATGGGGTTCTTCAGCTCCAGCGTGGCGACCGGCAGGCCGTTCACTGCCAGCACCACATCGGGGATGGCGCCGCTCTTGGTCTTGACCTGCCGCACCACGGCCAGACGGTTGTCCGCGTAACGCCCGGTCGCCGAGGGGTCAAGCCCGGTATTCGGCGCGAAGTAGGCCAGGCGCACCGTCTTGCCGACGCATTTGAAGCCCTCGCGAATCACCGCCAGCGAACCCTTGGCCGCCAATTCCTTGACCAGACTGTCGAGCAACATGCCAGCAGCCTTGCCGGCATCAAGTTGCGTCAGCCGCGCCCAGATTTTCGGTTGGGTCTTCTGCACAAAGGCCACGACATCCGCCGGGAACAGCGCGGCTTCGGGATCGTAGGCGTCCGGATCGCCCTTTTCGTACCCGCCGGTGCTGGTCAGCGCCTGCTCGATGTCGTTTTCAAAATCGATTTCTTTGTGCACTGCGTCTCCTGGGCTGGTTTGCCGCTTCCAGAAGAAGAGGCCTCAAACTTACGTTGCCGAAGCTACTATGTAAGGAAAATAGGTTTCCCTTACATAACAGCGCTTTCAAGAAATCCAATCAAATAGCCATCAAATAAACAATCTGTTTAAAAAACATGTCGTTACATCGTTATTGTTCGTGTTGCTTCGTAATCGCCTACGGTGTCAATCAAATAGCCATCAAATAGGGTTCAGGCCCAGAACGGCACGTATTTCATCAACTTGCGCGACTTGTTCTCCGGGTCGCTCTGCTTGATAAACCCCGCCTCGACAGTTTCGGCAATAATGCGCGAGGCTTGGGCCGAGTTGTTTTCAGCAATGCTGAAGCGCTCCCGCAGGCTGGTATTGGTCATTGCCTCGTTGGAAACGTGCTTCAGGCAAGCATGCTGGTAGCAAGCGCGGATGCGGTCGTCCTTGTTCATGTCTTTCAACAACTGATGGGCGAACAGCGTGACCACCATCGCATGGTCCTTCAGGATGAAGGCAGGCGCTGGTAACTGGAATAGCTCGACTTGGGAAATCACCTTGTCGATGCCGCTGCCCCGTTCCTCGTAAATATTCATGCGGCGCATCAGCGAAGCCAATGATTCGTTTCGCGAGCGCGGCGGCTCATCCATCATCCGCAAGGTATAACCGGCAACGGAAACAGGCTCGCCTCGGCTACCCGAGCCTCTTGATGATCGCCCGCGAGATCACTGGCATGCGCTGGTCCGGTCCGCTGTTCTTCGGGCTCAGGCCACCATCCAATGCCAAGACCAAGTCGTCCACCAAGAAAAGAGGTGGGCGATGAGCGAAGTTTTGAAGCGCCGCATGCGCTGCGCGGTCTACACGCGCAAATCCAGCGAAGAAGGCCTGGATCAAGAATACAACTCCATCGATGCTCAGCGCGACGCCGGGCATGCCTATATTGCCAGCCAACGCGCTGAGGGCTGGATTCCGGTGGCCGACGACTACGACGATCCCGCCTTCTCTGGCGGCAACATGGAGCGCCCGGCACTCAAGCACATGATGGCGGACATCGAAGCTGGCAAGATCGATGTGGTCATCATCTACAAGATTGACCGCCTGACACGCAGCCTGGCGGACTTCTCCAAGATGGTCGATGTGTTCGAGCGCTACGGCGTGTCGTTCGTATCGGTCACGCAGCAGTTCAACACCACCACCTCCATGGGCAGGCTGATGCTGAACATCCTCCTGTCCTTCGCGCAGTTCGAGCGCGAGGTCACTGGAGAGCGTATCCGTGACAAGATTGCCGCTAGCAAGCGCAAAGGCATGTGGATGGGCGGTGTGCCGCCCCTCGGTTACGACGTTGAGAACCGGCGGTTGATACCCAACGAACGCGAGGCCAAACTGATCCGGCACATCTTCCAGCGCTTCGTCGAACTCGGCTCCAGTACGGCTCTGGTCAAGGAGCTGAAACTGGATGGCGTGACGTCGAAGGCCTGGACCACGCAAGACGGCAAGACCCGCGAGGGCAGATTGATCGACAAGGGCCACATCTACAAGCTCCTCAGCAACCGGACCTACCTTGGTGAGTTGCGGCACAAGGATCAGTGGTACCAGGCCGAACATCCACCCATCATCAGCCGCGAACTGTGGGATAGCGTCCACGCGATCCTGGCCACCAATGGCCGGGTGCGCGGCAACGCAACGCGGGCAACCGTGGCGTATCTGCTCAAGGGCATCGTGTTCGGCAACGATGGTCGAGCACTGTCGCCGTGGCACACGACCAAGAAGAATGGCCGTCGCTACCGGTATTACGTGCCTCAGCGCGACGCCAAGGAACACGCGGGGGCCTCAGTTCTGCCGCGGTTGCCCGCCGCAGAACTGGAGTCGGCGGTGCTTGATCAACTGCGGGCAATCCTGCGCGCTCCGAATTTCCTGGGCGAGATGTTGCCGCAAGCGATCAAACTCGACCCGACACTGGACGAGGCCAAAATCACCGTGGCCATGACCCGGCTCGACGCGATTTGGGATCAACTGTTCCCAGCGGAGCAGACCCGGATCGTGAAATTGCTGGTCGAGAAAGTCATCGTGTCACCCAACGACCTCGAAGTGCGGCTGCGCGCCAACGGCATCGAACGCCTGGAGCTGGAGCTGCGCCCAGAACCGGTCGAGCAACAAGAGGTAGCACTGGCATGAGCGACATCCGCATCCAGAAGACCGGGGAGCCGAACATCCTGCAGACCAGCGACGGTAGGCTGACCCTGTCCGTGCCGATCCAGATCAAACGCCGCAGCGGCCGCAAGCTGGTCACCTTGCCAAATGGCGAAACCGCGCCGGTCAGACCGTGGGACGTGGCACCGACCTCCATCCAACTGGCGTTGGCCAGGGGCCACCGCTGGCTGGCGATGCTGGAATCAGGGGAAGCGAAGTCCTTGAAGGAGATCGCCACGCATGAGGGGATCGACAACAGCTACGTGAGCCGCATGGTCAACCTGACCACGCTGGCGCCCGACATCGTGGCCGCCATCCTCGACGACGCACTGCCGAACCACGTCACGTTGTTCGACCTGGCGGTTGATCCGCCAGCGCTGTGGGATGAGCAGCGGGAGCGAGCCGGGCTTCCATACTGAAATCACCCCGCGTCTGCAGGCGACCACGGACCACCGGCCTGCCAGCGAGCTGAAAACACCGCGTTGGCATTGGCCGCCTTGATGACTGGAAGCATGAAGGTGACCAGTGCTGCAATGACGTCATTCAGCGCCAGCACTTCCAGTCGGTTCTTTCTTAGGAAGGCCTGCCACTGCGCCTGTTTCTGCATATCTTGCGCAAACGCATCGGAAAGGCCGAATGGGGCCTCCCCAGTCAGAGCGGTCTTACGTCGATCGAAGGTTGCATGCACGGCTTGGCGAAGGGTGTCACCATCGAAGTCGGTGTGCTGGGCCAATATCCAAAGATCGAAATAATCCTTCATGCGACTGTTGGCGATGCCAAGGGATGACAGCGCCTCCAATTTCTCGGCCACCACTGTGTAGCGCGGATAGACGCGCAGCTTTGGTGCCGCGAACTCCGACAGCATAACGGGGTATTCGACATCCTCCGGACCAGGCGTGACGGCGTCGCCGAATCCAATATCGATCTGGATCTGGCAGCGCGCACCATCGATCACGCCGAGCAACATGACGCGCACACCAGCATAGTTCGCCTCTTTGCGAATCTCGGCGGCATGCACGGTGTCGGGTTGAAACGTTACGCCGTCGTGCGTTTCGATCGTGCAGATTTCCCTGAAAACGGCTTCGATGTGCGGCAGTTCCGCCGAGCCGAATCCCAGGAAATCAGCGTCCCTGGTTGGGCGATGAGGGATGTCGAACCACAGGTCAAAAAGCAGTGCGCCTTTCAGAAGAAATTGATCTGCGTGCTTCGAGATGCTGATTCGGTACAGCAGCCGTTCAATCGCATAGCGCGTGAGGACAAGGTTGAAATCCTGCTTGGTCTCGCGGGCGCGGTTGAGCAGACGGGCACGTACTGATGCCGCCACGTTTCGTTCATTCATGACAGGCTTTCCATGTAGGGGCGCATCACATTGGCCACGCGGCACAGCGTGGCATAGCGCCAGAGTTCGTCCATGCTCACGCGCTTGGCACGCCACGCCTCCTGCAGCGCCTCCATCGCCACATCGAGGCCGATCTTGTTACGAAACTTGAAGCAGTCGGCCACGGTGCGGGCGACGTTGGTCACGCGCACGGTTACGCCATCAATCTGGTGCTCTTCAATCCCATCGGCCAGCGCGTCGCCCGAGAAGCGCACGATGCGCAGCGGCGGGTAATCCATCTTCGGCGCACGAGCTTTATTGGGAATGGCGAGCCAGACCTCGAACGGTGACTGCGTGGTGAGGTTGTGCACCCGCAGTGCCGACAGTAGGCAGACGATGGCTTGCGGGTGTTTGCGTGCCACCTCGGCCAGCGTGCCATGCTCGGATACGCTGCGATCGGGACGGGCATACAGACCCCGACCCACGCGGGTGAGCAGGCCCTGCCGAACCAGCCGCGTGAGGGCGACACTGGGCAGACCCAGCGCATTGAGATCGCGCGGGCGTATGAGGCCGCGCTGGGCGGCGAGATCCAGAATGGTCTGATGCGAACTTTCCATGCCGCCATGATGTTGCATTGCGTCGGTAGTTGTCAATATCTACCTACAAAACACAACGGCAACGGTTTCCATTGCTATCCGATGCTGCCATCCAACCGCTTGATTCGTCCGCGCGTAACCAATTGATCTTTAATTGGGATTGTCGCGGACTTTGCGGACTTCGGGCCTATTTCAGAGAGCGAGGCCCGAGCGAGGAATGGCCAGGAGAGAGTGGAATGTGGCCCGGAACGGCCAATCCGGGTGGCTGGCGAAGTCCGCAGGCGTTCGCATGAACCTGCACGAGTACGCGGGAGCAGGCGCGATCAGGCAAGAAAAAACCCCAACCGAGAACGGTTGGGGTTTCAATATTGGTGGAGGCGGGGGGAATCGAACCCCCGTCCGCAAGCCCTCTACAGGCAGTTCTACATACTTAGTCCGATTATTTGATTTCGCCCGAATTACGCCAACCGAACAGGCTGAATTCACGCTAGTTGCCTTAAGTTTAGGATCGGCCCAAGCAACCCGGACCGACACGAGTCTCTGTGAATGACTCTGCTCTTTCCACCTTGCGGCTTCAAGCCGGCCCAGAGACCAACCGGTGCAGAGTCTAACCGTCAATTAAGCGGCTAGAGCGTAGTTT
>JAPTVL010000211.1 GCA_028065725.1 Betaproteobacteria bacterium | reverse complement strand
CAGCGTGCGGATATGAAGGCGATGATTGCGCTGATCACAGCGGGGCAGAAGGTGAAAATCCAGCCGAATGCAATCGAAGGCAGATAAGCCGCAGGACTGTGTCCAACCAACAAAAACGCGCCGTCAAGGCGCGTTTTTGTTGGTTGCTGGGATTAGATCATTCAGCGCCTGCGGTGGAGTTGAAGCCAGCGTCGACGTAGGTGATCTCGCCGGTGATGCCGGAGGCCAGATCGGAGAGCAGGAAGGCGGCGGCGTTGCCGACTTCCTCGATGGTCACGTTGCGACGCAGCGGTGCGTTCTTGGCGACGAGGTCGAGCTTCTCGCCGAAGTTGGCGATGCCGCTGGCAGCCAGCGTCTTGATCGGACCCGCCGACACCGCGTTGACGCGGATGCCCTTGGGGCCGAGGCTTTGCGCCATGTAGTACACGCCGGATTCGAGGCTGGCCTTGGCCAGGCCCATCACGTTGTAGTTGGGGACGGAGCGAATTGCGCCAAGATACGACAACGTCAGCAGCGCAGCCTTGCGGCCTTCCATCATCGGCAACGCGGCCTTGGCCAGCGCAGCAAAACTGTAGGAACTGATGTCGTGCGCGATGCGGAAGTTTTCGCGGGTGACCGCGGAAAGGAAATCGCCGGCAAGGGCCTCTTTCGGGGCAAACGCAATCGAGTGCACCAGACCATCCAGGCCGTCCCAGTGTTTGCCGAGTTCGGCAAACAGGGCATCGATTTGCTCGTCGCTGCTGACATCGCAGGGGAACACCAGGTTGGACCCGAACTCCTGGGCAAATTCGGTGACGCGATCCTTGATGCGCTCGCCCTGGTAGGTGAAGGCGAGTTCGGCGCCCTCGCGCTTGCATGCCGCGGCGATGCCGTAGGCGATGGAGCGGTTGGAGATGACGCCGGTGATCAGCAAGCGTTTTCCTGCAAGAAATCCCATGTTGGTCTCGAAGAGTTGAGGTGGGCGAATTATAACGGCTGACGTTGGCGGCGCGCTTGGGTACACTTGCGGCATGGCGCGCATCGGGGCGATTTTATCGAGGATGGGGTTGCTTGCAATCGGCCTGAGCCTGATTGCGGGCTGCTCCGACAACTGGAACACCCCTTATCCTGGCAGCGATGTGAATGCCACGGTGCTTTACAGTGCATTTTCCGAGCGGCCCAAACATCTCGATCCGGCGCGCTCCTACAGTTCGAACGAAGTCGAGTTCACCGGCCAGATCTACGAGCCGCCGCTGCAGTATCACTTCCTCAAGCGCCCCTACACGCTGATTCCGTTGACTGCCGAAGCAGTCCCCAAGCCGCGCTATGTTGACGGGGCGGGCAACACGTTGCCGGACGATGCGCCGGCTACGGCCATCGCAGAAAGCATTTATGAAATCAGCATTCGCCCCGGCATACGCTATCAGCCGCATCCGGCTTTTGCGCGCGACGAGGCGGGACGCTATCGCTATCACGCTATGACTGCCGCGGATGTCGCCGGAAAAACCCAGATTCGCGATTTTGAATACAGCGGCACCCGCGACCTGGTGGCCGCCGACTACGTGTACCAGATCAAACGGTTGGCCAACCCCAGGCTCAGCTCGCCGATTTTTGGCCTGATGAGCGAGCATATCGTCGGCCTCAAGGCGCTGGGTGCGGCGCTGGAACAGGCGACCAGGGAAAACCCCGGCAGGGCGCTGAATCTCGACGATTTCCCGCTGGCCGGCGCGGAAGTGGTGGATCGTCACCTATACCGCATCCGCATCAAGGGCAAATACCCGCAGTTCATCTACTGGCTGGCGATGCCGTTCTTCGCTCCGATCCCATGGGAGGCCGATGTCTTCTATGCACAGCCTGGCATGGCGGACAGAAACCTCACGCTTGACTGGCAGCCGATTGGCACAGGCCCCTACTATCTGGCGGAGAATGATCCCAACCGTCGCATGGTGCTGAAGAAAAATCCCTACTTTCATGGAGAGGTCTATCCCGCGGAAGGCAACGACGAGGACCGCCAGGCCGGTCTGCTGGTGGACGCCGGCAAGCCGCTGCCGTTGGTGGACGAAGCCGTGTTCAGCCTGGAAAAGGAAACCATTCCCTACTGGAGCAAGTTCCTGCAGGGCTACTACGACAGCTCGGGCATCAACTCCGACAGCTTCGACCAGGCCGTGCAGTTCACGTCAGGTGGCGACCCGCAGCTCACCGACAGCATGCGCGACCAGGACATCCACCTCATCACCGCGGTGGCGGCCTCGATCTGGTATGTGGGTTTCAACATGCTCGACCCGGTGGTGGGGGGCTTGAGCGAAGACCGCCAGAAACTGCGCCAGGCGCTTTCCATCGCGTTCGATTACGACGAGTTCATTTCGATTTTCCTGAATGGCCGCGGCATCCCCGCACAGGGGCCGATCCCGCCCGGCTTGTTCGGCTACGTCGAAGGCGTGGCTGGGCTGAACCCCTACGTGTACGAGGCGCACAACGGCAGGATCGAGCGCCACCCGATCGAAACCGCGAAAAGGCTGCTGGCCGAGGCGGGCTACCCGAACGGGCGCAACGCGAAGACCGGCGAGCCTCTGGTGCTGTATTTCGACACCATGGCGAGCGGGCCCGACGCCAAGTCGCGGCTCGACTGGATGAAGAAGCAGCTCGACAAGCTCAATGTGCAGCTGGTGGTGCGCGGCACCGACTACAACCGCTTCCAGGACAAGATCCGCAAGGGCAACGCGCAGCTGTTCGAGTGGGGCTGGAACGCCGACTACCCCGACCCGGAAAACTTCTTCTTCCTGCTGTACGGTCCGCACAAGAAAGTGGCCAGCGGCGGGGAGAATGCGGCCAACTACGACAATCCGGAATTCGACCGTCTGTTCGAGCGCATGAAGGACATGGACAACGGGCCCGCGCGCCAGCAGGTGATCGATGAAATGCTCGAGATCGTGCGCCGCGATGCGCCGTGGATCTTCGCCTATTACCCCAAGTCTTTCGGCTTGCGCCATGGCTGGGTACACAACGTCAAGCCCAACCTGATGGCCAACAACACGCTGAAGTACCGGCGCATCGATCCCGCCCTGCGCGAGGCCCGGCGCGACGAATGGAACCAGCCGGTGTTGTGGCCGATCGTGCTGCTGGTCGCCGCGCTGGTCGCCGTCATCGCGCCGGCGGTGATCGCATGGCGGCGGCATGAAAGGAAAACCGCCTGATGGCCGCCTACATCCTGCGCCGCCTGTTGTATGCGATCCCGATCCTGATCGGGGTGAACCTGCTGACCTTCGCGCTGTTTTTCGTCGTCAATACGCCGGACGACATGGCGCGGCTGCAGCTTGGCGCCAAGCACGTGACGCCGGAGGCGATCGAGCGCTGGAAGGCCGAGCACGGCTACGACAAGCCGCTGCTGTTGAACGCCGGGGCGAAGGGGGCGGCGCAGTTCACCGATACCATCTTTTTCAAGCATTCGGCGGCGATGTTCGCCTTCGAATTCGGCAAGGGCGACGACGGCCGCGATATCGGCAACGAAATCCGCACCCGCATGGGACCGAGCCTGGCGATCGCGCTGCCGGTGCTGGTGATCGGCCTGCTGGTCAACATCACCTTCGCTCTGCTGATGGTGTTTTTCCGTGCCACCTACCTCGACCTGTGGGGCGTCGTGCTGTGCGTGGTGCTGATGTCGATCTCGGGCCTGTTCTACATCATTGCCGGCCAGTATTTCATCGCCAAGCTGTGGAACCTGCTGCCGATCTCAGGCTTCGCCGGCGGCATCGACGGCCTCCGCTTCATTCTGTTGCCGGCCTTGGTCAGCGTGGTGGCGGGCATCGGCAGCGGTGCGCGCTGGTACCGCACCATCTTCCTCGAGGAAATCGGCAAGGACTATGTGCGCACCGCGCGCGCCAAGGGCCTTTCCGAGATACGTGTTCTGTTCCGCCATGTGCTGAAGAACGGCATGATCCCCATCCTCACCGGCGTGGTGGTAGTGCTGCCGCTGCTGTTCATGGGCAGCCTGATCACCGAATCCTTCTTCGGCATTCCGGGGCTGGGCAGCTACACCATCGATGCGATCCAGGCGCAGGATTTCGCGGTGGTGCGCGCGATGGTCTTCCTCGGCTCCTTTCTCTACATCGCCGGCCTCATCCTCACCGATATTTCCTATTCGTGGGTCGATCCGCGGGTGAGGCTGCAATGAACTTCATTCCCGATCCCCTGTGGACCGATTGGCTGATTTTCGCACTGCTGGCCGCTGTGCTGGCGCTGGTGTGGTTCATCCGGCGGCAGGAGCATCTGCTGGCACCGTGGCGAGCCGTGGCACGGCGCCCGATGGCGATGGGGGCGGCGCTGGTGCTTGGCGTGTTCGTGGTGATTGGCCTGCTCGATTCGCTGCATTATCGCGAGCGGCTGACTGACAGCCCGGCCGATGCGCCGCAGTATTCGGTCGAGGTGCTGTCCGTGTTCGACGCGCTGGTGAGCGATCTGCGCACGCGCCAGGAAAAAACCTATTCGGCGCCGCTGGCCATGCAGCTGTATGCCAAGGAGTTCATCGAGCGCAACGGCGAGACGGTGCGCGATTATCCGCGCCTGCAATATGGCGGGGTGCATCTGAAGCAGGCTGACGAACATGGGCCTGACATCACCCGGCGCACGCTGCTCGGACTGGCACAGGGCCTGGCGGTGAGCCTGCTGCTGTTCGGCCTGCTGGCTGCATGGCAGGCACGCCGCACGCAAGCGGGCATGGGGGACTGGCTGACGGCCTGGGGAACGGGCCATCTCGGCTGGCCGGGCCGGACGGTCGTCCTCGTGGTGGCCCTGATACTGATGCTGGCCGGCGTGATCGTGCAACTCGCGTCCGGCTACCACGTGTTCGGTACCGACAAGGTCGGCCAGGACGTGCTCTACATCACGCTCAAAAGCATCCGCACGGGTCTGGTGATCGGCACGCTCACCACCCTGGTCACGCTGCCGCTGGCGATCTGCTTCGGCATTGCAGCCGGCTACTTCCGCGGCTGGGTGGATGATGTCATCCAGTATGTCTACACCGTGCTGAACTCGATCCCGGGCGTGCTGCTGATCGCAGCGGCGGTGCTGATCGTGCAGGTGTATATCGAATCCCGTCCTGAGCTGTTCGACACCGCGGCGGCACGCGCCGATATCCGTCTGCTTGCGCTCTGCCTCATCATGGGGGTCACCAGCTGGACGGGGCTTGCGCGCCTGCTGCGCGGCGAATCGCTGAAACTGCGCACGCTGGACTACGTCGAGGCGGCGCGCGCCTTCGGCGTCTCGCACAGCCGCATCATCGGCCGTCACATCTTCCCCAACGTGTTCCACCTGGTGCTGATCGCCATCGTGCTCGACTTTTCCGGCCTGGTGCTGGCCGAAGCGGTGCTGTCCTACGTCGGCGTCGGCGTCGATCCCTCGATGTACAGCTGGGGCAACATGATCAACGGTGCGCGCCTGGAGCTCGCGCGCGAGCCCGTCGTATGGTGGCAGCTCGGTGCGGCATTCGCCTTCATGTTTGCCCTGGTGCTGGCAGCCAACCTGTTTGCCGACGGCGTGCGCGATGCCTTCGATCCGCGCATGGGAGGCCGGCGATGAAGCCCCTGCTCGAGGTGCGCGATCTCGTCACCGGCTTCGGCGCGGTGCGCGTGGTCGACGGCGTATCGTTCCAGGTCGCGGCGGGCGAGACCTATGCGCTGCTGGGTGAATCCGGCTGCGGCAAGTCGATCACCGCGCTGTCGCTGATGCGGCTGCTGCCAGACGGTGGGCGGGTCGCTTCGGGCAGCGTGCGACTGGGAGAAACCGACGTGCTGGCTTTGCCCGAGCGGGAGATGCGGCGCGTGCGCGGCGGGCAAATGGCGATGATTTTCCAGGAGCCGATGCTGGCGCTGAATCCGGTCATCAAGGTAGGCGAGCAGATCGGTGAGGCGCTGGCGCTGCACCGAAATCTGGCCGGGCAGGCTGCGAGCGATGCCGCGCGCGCGCTGCTCGACGCGGTGGGGGTGCCGGATGCGGCGCGCCGGCTCGACAGCTATCCGTTCGAATTGTCTGGAGGGCTGCGCCAGCGGGTGATGATCGCGATGGCGCTGGCGGGCGAACCCCGGTTGCTGATCGCCGACGAGCCGACCACGGCGCTCGACGTGACCATACAGGCGCAGGTGCTCGACGTGCTGCGCAGGCTCAAGGCCGAGCGGCAGATGGGCATGTTGCTGATCACGCACGACCTCGGCGTGGTGGCGGAGAATGCCGACCGCGTGGGGGTGATGTATGCCGGTGAACTGGTGGAGGAGGGCGCGCGCGATGCGTTTTTCGCCGCGCCTCAGCACCCCTACAGCCGCATGCTGTTCGAGGCGCTGCCGCGCCCCGGCGACGGCGGGCGGCTGACCATGATTCCCGGGCAGGTTCCGCCGCTCGACGGCGTGCTCGACGGCTGCCGCTTTGCGCCGCGCTGTCCGCATGCCATCGCGCGCTGTCATGACGAATCGCCCGGCTGGCAAGTGATCAACGACCAGCGGGTGCGTTGCCATCTGGCCGGCACGCTGCCGGCAAGCAGCGTGCGCGGGGTCGCCGCGCGGGCGGCGGTGCCGGCATCACACGCCTTGCTGCAGGTGGACGGCCTCAAGGTCCACTTTCCGATCCGCCGCGGCTTCATCCAGCGCACGGTCGGTCACGTGCGCGCGGTCGACGGCGTCTCGCTCGACATCCAGGCGGGCCGCACGCTGGCGCTGGTCGGCGAATCGGGCTGCGGCAAGACGACGGTGGGCAAGGCGCTGCTGCGGCTGATCGAGCCGACGGCGGGAAGCATCGCGCTGGGCGGCGAAGTCATCACCGCAAGGAATGCCTCCACCTTGCGGCGACAGGCCCAGATGGTGTTCCAGGATCCGTACAGCTCGCTCAACCCGCGCATGCGGGTGGCGGACATCCTGCTCGAGGGCATGGACGCGCTGCGCGTCGGTGCGGCCGGTGACCGCCACGACGCCGTGGCGCGGCTGCTGCGCCAGGTGGGACTGCCGGATGATGCCGGCAGCCGCTATCCGCATGCGTTTTCCGGCGGCCAGCGGCAGCGCATCGCGATTGCGCGGGCGCTCGCGGTGTCGCCCCGGCTGGTGATCTGCGACGAGCCGACCAGCGCGCTCGACGTGTCGGTGCAGGCGCAGATTCTCAACCTGCTGAAGGACCTGCAGAATGATCTGGGTCTGGCCTATCTCTTCATCACCCACAACCTCGCGGTGGTCGAGTATCTCGCGCACGAGGTGGCGGTGATGTATCTCGGACGCATCGTCGAATACGGCGCGGCGGCCGAGGTGCTGCGTGCGCCGCGCCACCCCTACACCCAGGCGCTGGTAAGCGCGGTGCCGCGCATCGAACCGCATGCCGGCGAAGGCATCATCCGGCTGGCGGGCGACCAGCCTTCGCCGCTGAACCCGCCGGCGGGCTGCCACTTTCATCCGCGCTGTCCGCATGCGAGCGCGGTGTGCCGGCAAACCTACCCCGACCGGACTGACCTCGGAAGCGGGCACTGGGTGCGCTGCCACTGGGTGGCGGGGAACGGATTTTCTGCAAGGAGTGTTGATTGAATACCGGCAAACACGGTCGCAATTTCTGGATCGGCAACGGCGTGCTGGCCGTGGCGATGCTGACGCTGTTTTTCATGGGCCCGCTGTCGGACGCGCTGGGCATCTGGGCGGCGGTGCTGTGGATGGTGCTGGCCGCCGTGGGCATGGCGCTGGTGATGTCGGACAAATCGGGTGAGCCGCCTTCACCCGATTGAATAGTCGCCCTTGAATCAGGGCTTTCCGACGATGATCGACTGCCCCGTGCGGATCGTGCGGGTTTTCCTGAAAGCCGGATTCCACGCCGTGATGTCTGCCAGGCTGACCTCGAAACGCTCGGCGATGGTGCTCAGGGTGTCTCCCCGCATGATCGTGTAGCGAAGGGGCTGGTCGGATTTCGGGTTGCTGGCCTTGAGACTGACCGGCTGGATGAAATCGCTCGTGCGAACGGCTGAATCACTCGCCGGCAGACGAATGAGCTGGCCCGCCCTGAGACGGTCATGGAGATCGGGATTGGCCTGTGCAAGCCCGTCCACAGTCAGGCCGTAGCGGCGGGCGATGCCGAAAAGCGTGTCGCCGCGCTGCACCTCATGCAGTTCCGGTGCGGGTGCAGCCGCGTCGCTCCTTGTCGCAGCGATGCCGCGGTTCTTGACCGGAACGAGAATGGTCTGCGCGCGCGCCAGCTTGCCTTTTTTCAATTGCAGCTGGTTGTGTTCTTCAAGGCGGGCCAGGCTGACGTCGAAGCGCTTGGCGATGGTCGCAGCGCGCTCGCCTTTTTTTGCCGCGTAGGGTTGCCAGGTATCCCAGTCGCCGGTTTTAAGGTTGCGCTGGAATTTATCCGCCTTGTCGACGGGAACCAGCAGATTGACCGGCGTGTCGGAGCGGATCAGCTTGCGCGGGAAGGCGGCGTTCAATGCGGCGAACTCGTCGCTGCTCATGTTTGCCAGACGTGCAGCGGAATGGAGGTCCATGCTGGCATGGACGGTGACCTGGTTGAAGTAGGGCCGATTGGGCAACTGCTCGATGGCAATGCCGTAGTTTTCAGGGGCGTAGATCAGGTTTTTGAGCGCCAGCAGTTTGGGGACGTAATGCCGGGTTTCGTTCGGCAGGGAGAGGCTGGCGTAGTCGGTGGGCAAGCCTTGCTGGACATTGTTCTGGATGGCGCGTGCAACGCAGCCCTCCCCGCAATTGTAGGCCGCCAGTGCCAGCTGCCAGTCGCCGAAATCCAGATAGAGCTTGCCCAGGTAGTCGAGCGCGGCATTCGTGGCGGCGGTGAAGTCGCGTCGGCCGTCGTACCAGCTGTCCTGCTTGAGTCCGTAGTGGCGTCCGGTAGAGGGAATGAACTGCCAGATGCCGGAGGCCGCCGAAGGCGACAGTGCCGTGGGGTTGAACGCACTCTCGATCATCGGCAGCAGGGCAATTTCCATCGGCATGGCGCGGCGGTCGAGCTCCTCGACGATGTGGTAGAGGTAAGGACGCGAGCGCTCGGCCAGGCGGCGCACACTGTCCGGACGGGCGGCAAACCAGGACTCGTGAACCGCCACCAACGGGTTCTGCGCAGCCGCGTCATCGATGCGAAAGCCGTCACGAATGCGGTGCCAGACGTCGAGGTGGTCGGCTCCCGCTGCGGCCTCGGTCTCGAGGCTGTCGCTGCTCCATGCCTGGGTCTGGATGGTGGGGGCGGACTCTTCGGCAAGCGCTGGATGATTGAAGGACACCGCCAGCAGGGCAAGGCTGAGCAGGTTTAGCTGGGTGCCGGCCCATTTGATGGCGGCGGATTTGATTCCGGGCAAGTCGGTCTCCCGTACTCAACAAGACTCCATCCTAGGTGCCCGGAGGGAGATGGTCAACCATCCCAGGCATCCTTGGCGGCGCGAATCGCGCCGAACACCTCGGCCGGGCCGGGATGTGGGCGATTCAGATAACGGGCGGCAAAGGCCGTCATGTCGGCGTCGTGAAAACGCAGGAAGGGATTGGTGGCTTTTTCCAGCCCCAGCGTCGAGGGCAGGGTGGGCTGACCGTGCGCGCGCAGGGCGCGGTCGGCGCGCTCGCGCTCAAGCAGCGCCGGGTTGGCGCCGTCAATGGTTTTGGCAAAGTCAATATTGCTCAAGGTGTATTCGTGCGCGCAGCAGACCCGGGTAGTATCGGGCAGCGCTAGAATGGCGTCGAGGCTGGCGGCCATCATCGCGGCGTCACCTTCGAACAATTTCCCGCAGCCGCAGCCGAATACGGTATCGCCGCAAAACAGGGTGCCGTGGCCGACATAGCTGATGTGGTCGAGCGTGTGGCCCGGCGTGGCCAGCACTGCGAGGTGCAAATCCGGCTTGGTGAGGTCTAATGAATCACCGCCGCTCAGGACGTGGGTGACGGCAGGAATGCGCGGGTTGTCCGGCGCATAGATGGCACAGCCGTAACGTTGACGCAGCAGTGTGTTGCCACCTGTATGGTCACGGTGATGGTGGGTGATGAGCACGGCGGTCAGGCGAAGCCGGTGTGCGTCGAGAAAAGCGATCAGCGGCGCGGGATCGCCGGGGTCGACCGCGACCGCGTGATGGCCGTCGTGCCACACCCAGATGTAGTTGTCTTCGAACGCGGGCAGGGAAGTGAGTGTCAACATAAGAAAGCTGCCGTACAGGAGGAGTAGCTATGTTATCCAAGCTGAATACGGAATGGTTTGAAACCCCGCTGGGACAGCATCTTCTGTTTCGCGAGCAGCGCTATTTCGACAATGCGGTATCGGATGTGTTTGGCTTCAACGCGGTACAGGTTGGGCTGCCGAAGATCGATTTCCTGCGCAACAGCCGCATCCCGCTGCGCGTGACCTGCGCGGTCGAAGCGCCGGCCAGGGTGCGGGCCGACCCCATGTTCCTGCCGTTCGAGAGCCAGTCGCTCGACCTGCTGCTGCTTCCGCACGTGCTTGAATTCAGCGCCAACCCGCACCAGGTGCTGCGCGAGGCCGAGCGCGTATTGCGTCCTGAAGGCCGTCTGGTGCTGGCCGGATTCAATCCGCGCAGCCTGTGGGGGCTGGCGCACAAACTGCAGGGCGGTGAGCGCGGCTATCCCTGGAATGGTAATTTTCTGAACATTTCGCGGGTGAAGGACTGGATGGCCTTGCTGGGACTCGAGGTGGCGGCCGGCAGCATGTGCTGCTACCGTCCACCGATCAACCGCGAAAACTGGCTGCGGCGGATGCGCTTCATGGAACCCGCCGGAGACCGCTGGTGGGCCATGGGCGGCGGCGTGTATTTCCTGCAGGCGG
>JAPTVL010000144.1 GCA_028065725.1 Betaproteobacteria bacterium | reverse complement strand
GGGTGGCACCCTGGGCAGTCTTGTTAGAGGTGAACGATGCGGCTCCAGCAGGAGTCCGCAAGTGAGAACCGATCCACCCTGACGCCTTGTGCGTCGGGGTGTTTCTCGTTGTTGGAGGCTAACGGGAGTCCCTTTCTCGGCCGGGCGTTGGGCGCAGCCGGTGCCGGCGGCCGCAATGGTGCGTGAAGCGGTCGCCGAGATCACCGGTACCCTGAGCGGCCGCTTCCAGCGCCGGCGAACTGCCGCTCTCGACCCTAAAGAGACATCCGCTGTCCAGAGTTCGCTGTCCCAAAGCTGCCGGCCAGACGCGCCCAAGCACAACTGACCGTGCGTGTCTTACTCTCAGAGGATCCGGCGCGCCTTAGAGCCCGACTCGCTTCTTTCGGTCAAAGACCAAGAGTGCGAGGTTAGAGGCTGTTCAGGTCTAAGTTCCATGCGTCACCGGCGCCCTCTTGCATGGACACGTGGGCCAGCAGCGCGCCGGCAAATGCACCCACGAATGGGGTTGCAACCGAGCGGCTGGCAACTAGGGTGGTGCCGCACTCATCACCCGATTCCCGCAGCATCGCTTGATACGCTGGCCTGGAGATATCGACCGCCCGGCTCGCCTTGGGGTCCTCGCCCTGCCATACGTCTCGCGCAAGGCGTCGGCCCGGAAAAGCGTGCATCTGCATTCGCGTGAACCCCTCCGCGCCATCGCCGATACCGCACTCAAGGATTCGCGCGGCGTGAAGTCGATCGAGGCCACGACGCAAGCCAATGTTGTCGACGGCAACCAGCACCATCGGGTAGTCGGACACGACCGCACCCTCGTCCAGCACAACCTTGGCCTTGTCCCGGACCACGCCGAAACCGATCTGCTCCAGTTTCTCCGCAACGGTATCGACCTTCTTACGCCCGATGTCCGCCATGTCGACGAGCAGGCACGTGCTCAGGCTGGAGAGCGTCACCTCGTCATAGTCGGTGAGCCTGAGGAGCATGCGTTCACCCGGTGATGCCTGCAAGGCCATGGTCCAGAGGTAGGCCTGGCCGAGATGACCCAGTCCGATAAGCCACGCTCCGCGTTCGTTGCGGCGGGTCGCGCCAGGCAGGTCGAAGCGGACGCGGCGGGCACCGGCGAGCCGGCGGCAGCGATAGACACGCTGAAATGCCTCGTTGATCGCGGCGCCGGCTGCTGCCACCCCGACAGGCACCGGCGCGTCCAGCGTCCATCCGGAGCCGCCTTCCGGATCAAGCGTGAAGCCGCCGGCGTCGAGTCGCAAGCCCAGATCGAACGGCGCGCCAGACGGCTCTGCGCCAACTATGATGGTCGGAGTGTCGCTGCCCATCCCAACCTCCCCACACAGGACACCGAAGCCGCTTGCAACCTCGGCCAGTGTCTGCCCTCGGAACCAGGCCATGGTGCAGCGCTCCTGGTGGTGGCCCACCAGTTCGACGCCCCCCAGGAAGGTCCTGCGGGCCGCGTTGAGCAACGTGAGCACCGCCGCCTCGGCGGCGGGGGTCGCGGAGAAGTCGCGGCCAACTGCGATCCGCAACCTGAACATGCGAAACAGGCGCTCGGCGTCGGCGTAGGACGCAGCCTTGCCCTCGTCCATCGCCAGCTTCATCGTTCTATTCAAAGCCTCAGCCAGTTCCATGTTGGATCCTCGTCAGTTGCAGCGCGCGAGCTGCGTCGGCACCGAACAGCGAGCGCCAGCGCCCGCTGCCGAGAAACTGATGCACACCCAAATCGGACGGCTGCGGATTGCGCAGCGCGAAGTGCGGAACGATCAGCGCGACATGGCCCGCCAGCGACACGATCGGATGCGCGCGATCCGACAGGCTCTGCATCGGAGCCCCGGGGTGTGTGTGGACGTCCGCGACCACTTGCACCTTGTTCCGGTAGCAGTAATCCCAGGCCCGAGCCATCTCCTCTGCCGTGAAGGCGACATAGGCGTGGCGGCGCCGGCTTTGCGCGGCAACAGCTTCGTACGGCAGATAGCCAGCTACTTGGCGATCATCTCCGTCAAGGGTCCCCAGCAAGAACGCACCGGATTCGGCGACGCCCGCGCCCGAACGTGCCAGATCAGCGACGAGGTCGCCGTAGAGGGCGAGCGGCAGCTTAAGCAGAGGGCGCAAGATAGTCCTCGCCATTGAGCATGGTCGACACCACGTTGAGGTAGCGGCTGATGCCGATCTTGGGGTCCCATGCCCAGGCCGGATGCAGCTGCAGCCACTGCTCGTGCCCGGGCAGGCTTCCGCGGTCACACGGCACGTACAGCGCCGTGCCGCCCTGCCAGTCGCTACGTAGGGCCGAGCCGAAGCGGGAGCCGGCCCGCGGCCACCGCGGCCCCGGCAGCCAGGTCGACGCCGGGACGTCCCAGAACGCGCCCGTGGGTGCCTGCGGGTAGCCGGTGCAGTCGAGGCGCAACGTGTAGTCCCGGCCATTACGCGCGCGGACGTCGAAGAATGCGATCGGCCAGGCAATGGAACGCAGCTGCCAGCGTCCATTCATTGCGCCCATGAGGAAAGGTGCCTCCTCCAGATGCGCGAGCAGCGCGACATGCTCGGGGGGCAGCGTCGCGTCGCCGTTGACCGTGTAGGACCGCACCAGGTCGAAGACAGCACCGCAGGTGCCAGCCTCGACGAAGGAACCGACGTGCTGATCCTTGGTTGGCTGGGTGGTGGAGCCCGCCACTTGCAGCACGAGCTCGTTGGCGTCGGCGCAGCTGATGCCCAGTTCCTTGGTTGCCCAGTGCAGGATGCGGCCGATGTGCGTGACCGGCAGGAAGCGGCGCTCGACCACGCGACCTGCATATCGCACAGTGGCCTGCACCTGCTTGCAGCGGCCGACGTGGAAGACGCGGCCGCGTTCCAGCTGTGCCTTGTCAGCGGAGTCGGGGGAGGCGCCGTCAGGGTCCGCCTCGTCAAACACCTCGAGGTCCGGTGCCGCGTGTTCCGGCGGGATGGCGGCCAGGATTGCCGCCTTGATGTCGGCTTCCGAAGCGTGCTCGGCGACCTTGACCACAAGTCCGTCGCGTGCGAACGCGGACTGGACGATGATGCGCTTGGACATGATTGACCTTTCTTCGGCGGAAAACTGTCCGCCTCACTAGATCAATCGGGGCTCCGAGAAAAAACCGTACTGGCCGCCCGCTTCAGTCCGTCGCCCGCCGATCACAGGGGAACATGTAGGGACAGAAGTGGCAGATCCGGTCGCCGCCCTTGGGTTGCGCCGGGAAGTCCTCGGCACACATCGAATCGGCGATCTTCTCGTAGGCAGGACGCGTGGTTGCCCGGATTGGATTGACCTTGGTCAGGGCACCGTCCTGCAAGGTGGCGATCTCCATCGCCGTCCGGGGCCCGTTGGCCTGCTTATTGAAGTCCAGCAAGGCGGCCAGCGGCTGCTTCATCGAATCGACGTTGCTGACCGCGGTGCGAATGAAGCGCAGCCGTCGCGTGCCGCCCTCATCGAAGATCTGCTCGGGCCGCAAGTTCACCGTCAAGGGGCCGAGCTTCATGGGCACGACAACGCCCGACTGGCCGCCCTGCATCAGGAGATCGCGCCCACGCCCCACCCACTGGAAGACCCGCTGCTGCAATCCAGCGGATTCGGTGAACGCCGGATTCTTCAGGTTACGCACGCTTTCCTGCGCCGCTTGCTTCCAGCCTGGATCTGCGAGCAAGGAGCTGTCGGCCATCAGGGCGCGCAGGGTGCGCTCGGCGGCCACCCCGACGGCGCGGTACATCTTGAGCTCGTCGCGCATGGCACCCCCGGCCCGGGTGCGCATTTCGTGACGACGAGGGCATTTGACGAATTCGAGGTACGGCGCCAGTTCGACGGCAGTGCCGCCGGCTGCTGTGGCGACGCTGGACGTCTGCGGCGCGCCGGGAGCCGGCCAGCCAGGGAACAGACCAGCCAGCTGGCCGTCCAGCGCGCTTGGGATCTCCTCGTCTGCTTGCAAGTAGACGGTCAGGTATAGCCTCGGCCTGGAGATCGCGACATAGAGCAGGTTGTGGCGCTCGTTTCGCTGCGTCTCGAAGGCCGCCTCCTTGCTCAAGACGGACTCGGGCATCAGGTGGTTCGTATCCGCCCGCGCCGGCTCGAAGATGTCCTTCGCAGCCTCGACGAAATGGACCGCGTCGAACTCCAGACCCTTGCTGCCGTGGGCAGTGAGGATGCGAACCGCATTCAGCCTCTCCGCCTCGGGCGGCACGGCGCGCATGCTACGGTCTTCGTTCATGCGCACGCGGTCCCGAATGCGCTGCGGCAGGTTCTTCACCGTCGACCAGCGGCCGGTGCCGTCTGGCGCCCGGCAGAAGTGCACGAACTGCCAGATCGCCATCCTGGAATTCACGCCCGCCTGGTCCTGCCGCTTCGCGAGATCGCGCAGCCACTCCCCGTCCTCGAGCAGCAGCTTGGCCAGCGCATCCCACGGTGAGTCGTTTTGCTCGACGTAGCGACACATGCGAACGAGCGTGTCGCGGGCTTGCCGGTCCGCCTCCGACAGTTCGACGTCGGCAGTCTCCATCCAGTGTCGCTCTTCGGCGGGCGCATGGCTGAAGATGCGATCGGCGCCCTCGCGGCTAAGCGCCAGCAGGGGTGAGTACCAGCGCCGCACGAGGTTGACGCCAAGAGGATCCACAGCCAGCTGCAGCATGCACAGGAGGTCCTTGACCTCGGGGCGCTCAAAGATGTTGCCGAGGAAGAGCACGGGTATGCCCGCCGCCTCGAGACCGGCCGCTACGGCAGCGGCCGTCGCGTTCTTGTACGCGATGACAGCCTGCTCGGCGAGGGGAACCTCCTTGCGCTCCAGTTCGCGGATTCGCCATGCCAGCGCGGCGATTTTCTCGCAGGCATTCGCCACGCCCGCCAAATTGGGGCCGTGCCCGACCGGTCCCATTTCCGCCTGCAGCTTGATGACTGCCCGCCCTTCGGGATTCTTCTCCGCCACGGCGGTGAAGGCATCGACGATCTCCTGCGAGCTGCGGTGGTTCGCCAGGAGTGGAATCGGCTTCGCATCGGGGAAGTCCTCGGCGAACTTGTCGAGGTTGGTCGCCGAGGCCCCCATGAAGGCGTAGATCGCCTGGTTGGCGTCACCGACCACCCACAGCACTTTGTCTTCCATATGCGCCAGCTCGCGCACCAGCAGCGCACTCGCGCGGTTGACGTCCTGGTACTCGTCGACGAGGACATGCTTGATCCCGGCCTTGAACGCGGCGACCGCTTCGTCATTGGATTGGAGAAGCCTGATCGCGACGCAAAGAAGGTCGGTCAGGTCGATCGTCTTGCGCCGCGCGAGCAGCAGCTCATAGCGCTGGAAGATGGTCGCCACGTCGCGGCGCTTGGCGGTCAGCGCGGCATCGGCCGCTGGCGAGTCCGCCACTTTGCGCTCGAAGCCGGCAGCATCGAGGACTTCGTCCTTGGCGCGCCGGATGGTGTCCACGACGTCCTCCAGCCACGGGAAGGGGTTGGAGTACGGATCGAAGGCTGAAAGCTCAAGATTAGGCAGGTCGGCTTCCAGCATCGCCAGAGTGGCGAGCTTGTCGAGGACGGGAAAGCGCGCCTCCAGGCCGTGCAGGTGGCCGAACTTGCGCAGGAACTCCAGCCCGAAGGCGTGAAAGGTCCCGATCCAGACTCGGTCAGCGTTCGGGATGTTGCCGGCGCGGGCACGCTCCACCAACTCGCGAGCTGCTTTGTTGGAGAAAGTCAGGATGACGATGCTCTCTGGCGCGACACCTTGCTCGATGAGATTCCTCAGCCGCAGCAGCAGTGCGGTGGTCTTGCCCGTACCGGGCCCCGCCTGCACCAGGCTGACCCGGGCCTTGCTTTCGACCGCCGGGCGCTGGGCCTCGGTTGGCCCGGCAGGCAACGAGTAGGTCTTGCTGCTCTTCGCAAGCTCCGGCAACAGTACCCCATCGTACAGCTGCAGCCGTACGAGTTCCAAAGGCAGCTTCTTGTCGCCAGCGATGTTGGAAGCGCTCCTGCCGCTGTCGATGAAGAGCGCCCGGGCGTCCGCGCGGGGCAGCAGGAACTCCCGGGAAAACACGTTTGCCTGCAGCTCCTGGCGCTCGCGCGCCCCATAGCCCTCCACGTCCCTGGCGCCGGTAGAACTGGTCTCGGCAGTCAGCGCTTCCTCCGTGACTTCCACGACACCCACATCCAGCGGATGCAGGCGCAGGTGCCCGAGTTCGTGGGCAATAAGGAAGGCCTTGACCTCGTCCGGCACGTCGTCACGGACATAGAGCCACAGGCGGGCGACGTTGATCGTGGCGTCGGCACCCTTCAACAGAGGGAACGTCGGCTTTGCCTTCTTGAGCGTGACGTCCAGGTGCCGACAGGCAGCGACCACCAAGTCAAATGATGGTTGATCGAGACCGATGCCCGCAGCGCGCAACTCGCCGCGCAGCTTTGCTGCCTCGGAGCGTGCGGCGTCGAAGGGATTCATACCGGTGGACGATCGACTCTGGAAGATTGAATCAGAACTCAGGACCTCCGCAGAATTGCCTGCTTCGTGGCTTCATCCGTGATTGACTGTTCCACTGCTTCCTCCCACGTGAGCGGGTTGGCGTTGATCGGCTTGTTGGACGCGCTGAAGCGCTGAGCACCGAGTCTACTGGCGATGCTGGCGCGTACGCCTGCCAATGAAACGCCAAGATGTCCGCCGAGGCCCGAGTACACCCAGTCAGGAACGTCGCTGATGCCAGGCGTGGGCTCAGTGACCAGCAAGAGGAGATCATCCTGACCACAGCCAATGCCGCCGAAGACAGCCATTGCGGCCGCTTCGGTCGCCTTCGCCCCTTTGATCACGGCTAGCTTCTTCGCCGCTTCCTTGGCATCATCTTCGCCGGCAGCCATAGGCGAGCGAAGCTGCTGCAGCCGCTGAAGTAGCTTGCTTTGCATAGGCAACAGCTCGTCGTCGCTCAGGTCGGTCTTGGCGATCTCTTCAGCGGTCGCGCGAACCGACGACAGCTGGACTTGCGCATAGCGATTCAGCGCATCAGCGAACTTCGGGTAGCGCTGGATGTAGTCGTGCAGCACCCGCGCGTCGAACTTCTCCGATGCTTCGGCATAGCTGGCCAGGACTTGGTCCAGGCCTTCACTGTGGTTCCTGTTCATTGCTCCAGCCCTTTGCGAATGAGGGCGATTGCCTCATTGATGTATTTCGTGACCGTCTTCTCCGTGACACCCATCAGCTTGGCGATGGTGACCACCTCGTCCTTCTTCGAATCGATCGGCAGCTGGCCGTAGTACCGAAGCGTGAAGGCTAGGTTGGCCTTCTCGGGCAACTCGTCACTTTGGACGATTTCTCGGATATGGCAGAGCAGGTCCTCGTCCTGCTGTTCCTCTTGAAGGGTTTGCAGAAACTCCTCGGGTGACAGGTAGCCCGCGGGCGCGACATCAAGGTCACCTTCTTGAGCATCAGCCTCGGCGTCGTCGTCGAGAGTCTGGCCCGCGCTATGCTTTTTTGCGAACAGCTTCGCCGCCTGGTCCAGCGACTTCTTGTAGACGTAGTCGCCAAATGCGACCTCGGCATGGCAAGGCTGGTTGGGGTCCGCCAGGATTAGCAGCGCAATCGCTTGCGTGAAATCCGCGACCGCCGCCTCCTTGCCACCGCCAAGCCTCTGCCAGCTCACGTTCTTGCCTACGTGGGCCTTCACCTGGATAGCGATGCGCTGCAACATGGCGCTAGCAAACTCGTTCTCAGCCGGCACGTCGCCGACGCGCCGAGCCGCGAGGGCCAGGGTCACGACCACCTCGTCATCGATATGGCCGGGCTTGCCGTGCCTGATCGCCAGTCGTGCGGATCGATCCGCACCATGGAGCGCCCGGACCTCCGCCAGCATCTCTGCCCTCGGCGAAGGTTGGTCCCCCGTGCCTGCAGGCGCACCGCTTCTTTTCATGCTCCGAAGCCTTTCAAGATCGATTCCTCCTCCACTTATCAATCGGGAGTCACTGAAAAACCCGTAGTGGCCTGGGCTTGCCCGGCTCAACTCCCTGATTGAACTCTCAAGAATGCCTTCCTTATACCGTGTAAGCTCGTCCGATTGATCCGATCATCGAAATTCCAAGAATCAACTGGATCGCAGCTGCGGTCCAGCGAATCGGTGGCGTCAAGCGGCTCGAGGACGAGAGCGGCTGTGTGTACGAGCAGATCGTCCAGTGGATGGTGCAGGGCTATGTCAACGAACCGAAGGAGGCGGTCATCTTGGCTCGGCATTCACGCCTTCCATTAGAGTAATTCCCTGTGGGTTGTGACTCGAACGACGTTTGACCGCCGTCAGGAAGAAAAAAGACCTGGTCAAGGCCAGGTCCCTGAATTCGTCACAGCCATGCAGGGCCGGACGAGGCACTGGAGTAGCAGTCCCCTAAGAAGGGACTCAGCTTCGCGCTTTGTGAGTTCGATGAAGTCGTGCCGTAGCTAGGTCCCTGGTCGTCGCCGCCGCCGGGGGCGGGCGCCTTGTTCCTGAAACGCCGGCCACCACTCGCCGAGACGTGATTTGATTGTTGCCAGCACTGAAGACTCAGTCTGAATTGACTGCAAAATATGCGCTGGCACTTCTGTAAACGCATGATGCGTCATCCGCTCCGGTGAAATGCGAATGAACTCGCGGATAACCACTGGCGACACTGCCTGTGGACTCGTGGCGTCCAAGTCGAATACGCAAATATACGCATTGAGTGGCGGTTCCTCGGGAACGCCGGACGCTGCCCTGAGGCGCTTGATTCCAGGGGCTTCCTCCTCGAGTTCTGGTGCTCCGAGAAAAGGTTGCCAGCTATCCCATACCGACTGCGGGATTGCCAGGACTGTGCCTGCAGCCGCTGAGCCATTACCCGCAAGGCGGAATTTAAGCAGCATCTGGTAGAAGGTTCGCTTAAATACGTTTGCAATGTTCGGACCTTCAACGCCTTCCCCAGACCAGTGCGTCAGGTTTGCCGTCAGGATTTGTGCGAACTCCTGTGAATGTAGTCGCAATCCGTCGCGAAGGTTTCTCACGGCGTGTCGATAGGTGCCGTGGTAATCCATTGTTTGCAGTTCGAGTATTCCATATCGAGACACGGCATAGCCACCGTTGCCATTGGACTTAATCTCAGCTACTGTGACATCAAAGGCCATCTCGGGGGATCTACGTGTCCCAATAACGGAAATCTCACCCCCGAGTTTGTCTTGAAAGAAAACGTAGCCCACTCCGTCTGCTGCGATGGTACTGGTCAGGCGCGCCAGTTCTGCTTCGTCGCGGAGGATCGATACGGGCACCGGCTCAACCGCACGGTCTAGCTGGAAAATTAACTGACAGCTGCGCCTTACGATCGTCGAATTAATAACGCGGTATGGGCAGACGAGCCAGTCTTGACGAGGCCCATTGCTGCTGCTGCTGATTGAACACACGCCGCTGGAATTTTCATTCTTCACGCAATCTGTACTGCGATGAAGAACGTCGCTGAGGAAGGGGCATCTCCCAGCAGCACGGCCAGACACCGCGGACACCTGAAGCCTCACTTCAGGGTAGATGCGCTGGCCGTACCACTCACTGACGAAGTTGCCGCCGCGGGCGTTTGTTGCCATTGAACTTGGACTGTTGGAGTTCTATAAAAGCACTCTGCGCATCGAACCCGATTGCGCTCCTGCCGTGCTCCAGCGCCACCTCAAGTGCGCGTCCCGTGCCGGAAAATGGATCAAGGACAACTCCGCCAGGAGGGCAGGATGTAAGGATACGAGGCTCGATCAGGTCGTGGGGGAAGGTGGCGCTGTGGCCACCTTCGCCTGGAGCGACGTTGACCGTTACAACGTCACCAGCGCTCGATTCCGCATGGTCGATGTCGTAGTAGTACGTAGGCCGCCCGTTCGGGGGTTTTTTCACGAAATGAAAGAAGTGCTCGTGTACGCTGCGCAATCTGTCCCCTTCAGGACGGGGAACGGCATTTGGTTTGTGCCAGATCACATCGTTGCGGAGGATCCACCCGCGCTCTTGCATTGCGATTGCGAACCGCGCGGGGATCAGCAAGAGATTCTTCTCTTGGCGAATCCCTCCGAGCGGTGTTTTGCGGCGGTATCGTTCCTCAGCTCCGAGGCCCTGGCGACCTCGTTCGCGGATGCTTGCCCATCGAGCAAAGTAGGTGTCGCCGATGTTGATCCACATCGAGCCGCTTCCCTTCAGCCTGGCCTTTGCCTTGTCGAGGACTTCGGCAAGATGCTGCACATACCACTCGGGGTATGGTTCCAATCCAAGAAGGCCGCCGCAATCGCGGTACCAAGCGTAACCCGGGCTCTCTGCGCCGATCTTCCTCACCGATGGGATATCGTTGAAAAACTCCCAGTTGTGAGGCAAGCCGTAGTCCCGGTGACCCCAGTAGGGTGGACTCGTGATGACTAGATCGATGGATGCCTTCGGCAGCGTATCAAAGAGGTCGAACGCGTCGCCGTGGCGAACGTCCACCGAGGTCGCGCGCTTGTTCGTTCCCGTGCCGGTGTCAGCGGTCGTGACGACATGTTCATCCATCGTCCTATTGTACGAACGTCGTTGTGCGAGCGCCGCTCTGGTGCCGCCCTGATTTGTGCCCCTTCCTGGTCTGAAGGACTCTGGGGCTAGGGCACTCACACGCAATGCAAGAAGGCGCGCATGTGACGGACGAAGGAGCCATGTTGTATGCGGCCGAGGACCATCGGCTTGGCTCGCAACGGCCCTGGCCTATTGATCCGGCCCTCAAACAGTGTCATGCGGCGTACTTGACGAACGGGTCCTGGAAGAAGGTTTTGACGCGCTCGGGTTTGTTGGCCAGCGCGGTCACTCCTTGACCGCCGCTGGCGACTGCTCAT
>JAPTVL010000120.1 GCA_028065725.1 Betaproteobacteria bacterium | reverse complement strand
CGCAGCGTTCCAGGCGGGTGTACCGTGGCCGGATTCCCGGTTCTTGCACGATGCCGAAAGTATTGGCGATCAACTCACCCGCTTGCGTTGGCATCGAAAAGCCGATTTGACCGGCTGTGCCGTATCTTGGCCAGACGCCCTGGCGGCGGTAAAAGCGTTGCGGTGTGCTGCGTCAGATGGGGTTGAGTGGCGCCTTCCCAATATCAACGAACTGGAATCGCTGGTTGATTGCGCCCGCCACAGTCCTGCGCTGTCATTGGGACACCCGTTCACCAACCTCAGTGAGGCTTATTGGTCCTCTACCACCAGCATGTTCGAGCCCGATTGGGCGTGGGCACTTTACCTGGACAAGGGGGCGATCGGGGTGGGGCAGAAAAGCGGACGTCACTTCCGAGTATGGCCCGTGGCAGACACGGTCATGGCACAACAGGGTTGAGACATTTTTCAAACAAACAGGGTGCGCCAGCAGCCAACTTGCTTACAGAGTTGTAATCGTGGCGTCATCTTAATGACTGTATTTAAGCACTAGTATCAAATTCAAGCCTGTATAGGCTCAGAAAGCTTCTGTTACCGGCAATGAGAAATGCCGTCGCGGAGTTAACACCATGAGCCTGAACCGACGTAATTTTCTGAGTATGGCCGGCGTCGCAGCCGCAGTTGCCACCTTGGGGTCCGGTTTGCGTTTAATCGAACTTGCCCGGGCGCGCTCCCCAGAGGAAGCGGCCTCCAGCCTGCAACGCTGGGGGCTGTTGATTGATGCAAACCAGTGCGCTGACGGCTGCACCGCCTGTGTCGACGCCTGCTTCACCGAAAACGGCGTCTGGGGCCACGGACGGCCGAGAACCGATGCGCAGTGGATCCGCAAGGTGTCCGTCACGGATGAGCAGACCGGGCACACGCAAGCCTTCCCGGTCATGTGCCAGCACTGCGAGTTTCCACCCTGCGTGGACGTTTGTCCGACCGGGGCTTCCTTCCGGCGCGCAGACGGCATCGTGCTCGTGAACAAGCACACCTGCATCGGCTGCCGCTACTGCATGATGGCCTGTCCCTACAAGGCGCGTTCGTTTATTCACGAGGAGACCCACAATCAGAAAGCCGACGTCCCGCGCGGCGTCGGCACGGTCGAGTCCTGCACGCTGTGCGTGCACAAGGTGGATCGCGGCGACGGCATCACTGCCTGCGCCGAGGCCTGCCTGCGGGCGGGGCACCAGGCCATCCTGTTCGGGGATCTGAAAGACCCCGACAGCGAGATCAGCAAGCGCCTGGCTGTGCAACCTTCGAAGCAGATCCGGGCGGACCTGAATCTGAATACCGGAGTGCGTTACCAGGGTTTATTGGGATGAGGCGAACGGCGGTCGCCAAGGAGAATCGATGAGTGCCACAGTCAAGGATCCGGTCTGCGGGATGGATGCCGACCCGACGCAGTTCGAAACGATATTCGAGGGACTTCACTACGCCTTCTGCTCGGAGCAATGCCAACAGCGCTTCGCCACCAGCCCTCATCTCTATATCGGGGTACCCGGAGAGAAGGCCCCCAGGCAGAAGGGCGAGGAACTGCTCAAGCGCAGGCGATTTCAACTCGACACCCCACTTGCCTCGCAAGGCGCCGTGATTTTAATCGATGAGTTGAGCGCCATGATGGGGGTGAAGGCAGTAGCGATTCTGGACGACAACACGGTGATCATCACCTACGACCTCATCCAGGCGACGGCGGAGCAACTCGAAGCCAAGATGGAGGAGGTGGGCGCAAAGCTAGGCAAAGACTGGGCGGAGCGATTGCGTCGCGGCTTTGTACATTCCATCGAAGTGATCGAAGTGGGTAATCTGGAAGTGCATCCGCATCATGGGCACGGCCATTGAGGCGATGTTCAAATACATGAGTGCCAAATCCCGGGCGGGGCGAATGAGAACACGAGATTCGGCCTGGCTGCGACATGCATCTCATGGATGATTTTCGATAGCCGCAATCGAGGAGATAGATCATGGACTGGTTAGCGCAGAACTGGGTATGGGTTGTGATTTCCGTCCTGTTTATCGGCATGCATCTGTTCGGCCACGGTGGGCATGGAGGTCACGGTGGCCACGGCGGTTGTGGTGGCGGCAGAGACGAGAAGCAACCCGGGGGCGGAGAACAACCGGGCAAGGACAAACCGCAAGGCCATCAACATTAAGGAGAACCGCCATGCTGAACATCAAGCTCGTTTCCTGGACGCTCGGATTGTGGACTGCGGTCACTTTCGTCGTGTGTGTGATCTACGGCCTAGTCACGCCGGAAAGCCTGCACATGCATGCTTTTCTCGAGCAGGTGCTGCCGGCGTTCAAGTGGCTCACCTGGTGGGGCTTTCTGCTCGGGCTGGCCGAGAGTTTCCTGTATGGCGTGTATGCCGGACTGGTGTACGTGCCGATCTACAACTTTCTCAAGCGGCGCTGGGGTGACGGCCAGCCCTAGCCGAACGGTGGCCGGTGAATGCGCGGCTTTACTGAGGAAACGTGTGTGCCGATTCCGGATGGGTTGCTCCCGGAACCGGCGGTACCAACCAACGTGGCAACCATAGACATGATGAGGAGGTGAAACATGGCGACCGATCCAGTATGCAAGATGGACGTGGAACCGGAGAAGGCACCGGCCAAAGCGGAACATGCCGGGCAGGTGTACTACTTCTGTTCCGATACCTGCCACAAGACATTTGTCGCCGACCCGGAGAAGTACACAAGCGGTACTGCACCGGCCGACCACTCTTGCTGCGGTGGGCATAAGTAGCGGATGGGCAGGGATGGCATCGGCAAATGAGCGGCACGATGAAGAATGAGCTTATCCAGATCGGCGGCGCGGGGCCTGCTGGGCTTGCGGCTGCCATCACCTTGGCCAGGGCCGGCCGCCGCGTGCTGGTTCACGAGACGCAGGGCGAAGTCGGACATCGGTTCGACGGCGATTTTCAGGGGCTGGAGAACTGGAGCACGCAGCAGGACGCACTCGATCTGCTACGGGAAATTGGCATAACCACGGAGTTCGCTGTGTTGCCCTGCAGTCGCGGCTATGCCTTTGATGCATGGGGCGAGCGCTACGAGGTGGCGGGCAGTAAGACGCTTTTTTACATGGTGGAACGGGGGCCGGGTCCGGGGACACTGGACACCGCAATGCTGGGGCAGGCACGAGAGCTAGGGGTCGAGGTGCGTTTCAATAGCCGTCTCGGCTCCCTGGATGGCCCCGGGGTTCTTGCCGCCGGTCCCAAGGCGGCAGACGCCATCGCCGTTGGCTACCACTTCGAGACCGTCATGGAGGACGGTTTCTGGGTGATTCTCGACGATGAACTTGCACCGCAGGGCTATGCCTATTTGTTGGTCATGAACGGGCGCGGCACAGTCAAAAGCTGCATGTTTTCCGGCTTCAAGCAGGAGCAAGCTTATGTCCAGCGCACCGTCGCTGCATTCCAACGCTTGGTGGGGCTGGACATGGTGAATCCCATTTCCAACGGTGGCGCGGGGAATTTCCATATCCCGGCGCGCGCCGTCGCCGGCGTGCATCCGGTGGTGGGAGAGGAAGCCGGTTTCCAGGATTTTTTATGGGGCTTTGGCATGCGTTACGCCATCGTCTCCGGGGTGCTGGCGGCGCGCTGCCTGCTGGAAGGTAAGGACTACGACCTGTTTTGGCGGCGCGAATTGTGGCCACCGATGTGGAATTCCATGGTCAATCGGGTAATTTTTTCCATGTTGGGCAACCGCGGTTACCGCTGGATACTTCAGAAAAACCGGGGGCGGGGATGGGATGTGCATCGCGTCTTCCACGGGCTCTATCAGCCTTGGCCGATCAAGCGCCTGCTCCTGCCCTGGGCACGACAGCGGTACAAATCACAGCGCCGGGACGAAAGCTGCGACCACGTCGATTGCACCTGCGTGTGGTGTCGTCACGGCGATCATCGCATGGCCGGAACCGGGAAAGTCTGCGGTAGCCAACCCTGACGGTGAAATGGAAAATACGATGGGTAAATTTGTAGCAGGCACGGTGGTAGGCAAGCGGCGCTGGACTGAGCGGTTGTGCTCGCTGCGGGTGGCCGCCGAAGTGGCGCCGTTCCACGCCGGACAGTTCGCCAAGCTCGCGCTCGACATCAACGGCGAAATAGTCGGACGTCCCTATTCCTTCATCAACGCGCCAGGTGAAAAACCCCTGGAATTCTATTTCATTCTGGTGCCGGCAGGGCCGCTCTCCCCACGCCTAGCCGCGCTCGAAGAGGGCGATGCCGTTTGGGTTTCGCCGCACGCTGCCGGATTTCTCACACTCTCCGAAATACCCGATGCAAAGCATCTTTGGCTGATCTCGACCGGCACCGGTATCGGGCCATTCCTATCCATCCTCAAAACCGAACAACCGTGGCAGCGATTCGGTCGCGTCGTGCTGGTGCATGCGGTGCGCCAGGCCGAGGAACTGGCCTACGACGAAACCATCCGCGGCTTCGCGCAACAGCATGGCGAACAGTTCCGTTTCGTGCCTTTCGTCAGCCGCGCCGAGATGGATTTCGCGTTGCGGGCACGCATCCCGGAAGCCATTGCCGATGGCCGGCTTGAAGCCAGGGCCGGTGTTGCGCTTGCGCCGGAAAACGCGCAGGTGATGCTGTGCGGCAACCCTGACATGGTGCGCGATACGACCGAAGCGTTGCTCACGCGCGGCTTGAAGAAAAACCGGCGGCGCGATCCCGGTCACATTACGCTGGAAAGTTATTGGTGAGTCAGTGCGAGCCAAGGATAAAAACCGTACCCGTGCTGATTGGCCGGTGTATCGAATAGTGGTTGGATCATAAGGGGAGGATATGACAGTTTCGGAACTCGCCAGGCGTGCAGGGGTTACTGCGGACACGGTGCGGCACTATACCCATAGCGGCCTGCTTGTCCCAAGACGCGATGAAAGAAACGGCTATAACTTTTATAGCAACGATGACCTTACGCGCTTGGTGTTTATCCGCAAGGCACGGCTACTGGGGTTCAGTCTGGGGGATATCAGCGACATTTTAAAAGACAGCAGCCATGGGCACTCTCCTTGTCCGCGGGTGCGCAATCTCATGGCGCAGCGCCTCCAGGAGGCCAGGCACAAATTGCGGGATTTGAAAAAATTGCAGATGCGCATGGAGCGTGCAACAGCACTATGGACAAATATGCCCGACGGCATGCCGGATGGAAAAGCCGTGTGCCACTTGATTGAAGCGATAGCCATGGAAGATTGACCTATGTGCTACACACAGCTTTTATCGTGGGCGATGTAACAACAATGCAAGGAGAAGGATCGCAAACCGTTACTAGGACGCTTACCAGAAACGGCAGTTTTGCGATGCATGTTCAGCCCACCAAAGGGCTAATCCATGGCTGAAATTTAACTGCGCCAAGTGAAAGGGTGAACCGTTATTTCTTATACGAAGGAGATAAACCATGAGCATCAATATCGAGAACAGCGGAGCCAAGGCCGAAACGAAACTATCCGAAGAGCAACGGCGTCAATATGTTGAGGACGCAGCTTATTACATCGCTGAAAGAGGTGGGTTCAACGGAGGTTGTGATTTGGAAAATTGGCTGGCCGCAGAAGCGGAAATCGATCAGTTGCTGGCTAAGGGCAAGCTCTAACCTAAGTTGAGTACTGGCAGGGTTGGCGGCTTTCCGCCAACCCGAGAAAAGTCGATCAGAGCAACCCTAATAAGATAAAGGAGTTCAGTAAAATGACTACCTCCACGGAAATGGCGTTGCCGCCGACAATACCCGGAATAAAACTGGCCAAACATATCCTGTATCGCCTGTTCCGGGATTTCGACGGATGTCTCCGCATCTGCCTGTGGGACGGTTCCGAAGTGCATCTGGGCCGCGACCACCCGGCGTTTTCGCTGTCCTTCCGCTCCACAAAAGCTTTTCAGGATCTCATCCTGTCGCGCGATCCATTGCGTCTCGCGGAATCCTATTTTCAGGGACTCATCGACATTGACGGTGACCTCTATAGTGCACTCAAGCTGCGTCACCATCTGACTTCATTGCAACTGTCCCTGATGGAGAAGGCCGAA
Source organism: Betaproteobacteria bacterium (assembly GCA_028065725.1). Next base: position 4,765 of record JAPTVL010000120.1, on the reverse strand, counting down.
CTCGCGGCCAAAGCATTTAGGATCAAGCCAGAAAAAACCGCATCGACTGGCAGCTACATACCCAAGTGGGGAAAAACCTTTGGGCAAAAAATTGGGCTGGAGCCCAGCAAAGATCTGAATCGCCATGCCATTTCTTTTCACTATGACGTTTCCAACGATTTCTATGCATTGTGGCTGGACGAACAGATGGTCTATTCCTGTGCTTATTACGAGGATGCCAGTCAGAGCCTTGAACAAGCGCAACGTGACAAGCTCGACCACATTTGCCGCAAATTGCGGCTCAAACCCGGCGATCGACTGCTCGACATCGGCTGCGGCTGGGGCGCCTTGATCTGCCGGGCTGCGGAATATTATGGTGTGAGTGCACATGGCATTACGCTAAGCCAAAATCAATATGACCATGCTCAACGAACGATCAAGCAGCGCGGTCTCGAACGAAATGTTTCAGTCGAACTGCTCGATTACCGCGATCTAAAAGGCGAGGCCAAGTTTGACAAACTGGTGAGCGTGGGCATGTTCGAGCATGTGGGCTTGAAAAATTTGCCCACTTACTTTGCAATGGCCAATCGCCTGCTGAAACCCGGCGGATTATTCCTCAACCACGGCATCACCAGTGATGAAGGCGGTTGGAAGAAAACCGTTTCGACCGAATTCATCAATCGCTATATCTTCCCTGACGGACAACTCGAAACCGTCAGCACGGTTCAAAAAATCATGGAAGACGCCGGCTTCGAAGTCCATGACGTTGAGGGATTAAGGCAGCACTATGCGCTGACGCTACGCGAGTGGGTAAGACGCCTGGATGAGCGCCACGAAGAAGCGCTGAAGTATGTGACCGAGCCCGTTTATCGTATCTGGCGGCTGTATATGGCCGCTTGCGCCATGCAGTTTGAAGAAGGCAATACCGGGATATACCAAATTCTGGCTTCCAGGCGCGAACCCTTTTCCAACCCGGTTCCGCTCACGCGGCGCGATCTCTATCGTCAGCCTTGTATTAAATAGGGGTGGAATCGCCATGAAACCAAAAAGAAATATCGTCCTGGTCACCGGCTCCAACGGACGCATCGGCGACGCGGTGATGCAGCGGCTGACCGGAAGTTTCAGCGATGTCGTGGGCTTCGACCGCAAGGCGCCCGCGCCACCACCGCCCGGCTGCACGCACATACCGGTCGATATTACTTCTGATGACAGCGTGCGCGAGGGACTGCGTGTCCTGCGGGGACACCATGGGACCCACATCGCCGCCGTGGTCCATTTGGCGGCCTATTACGATTTCCTCGGCAAGCCGAGTCCGAAATACGACGAGATCACGGTCGAGGGTACGCGGCGTTTGCTGCGCGGGTTGCGCGAGGGCACGGGACGCATGTTGCGCGGGCTGCGCGAGGGCTTCGCGGTCGAGCAGTTCATTTTCGCCAGCACCATGCTCGTGCACCGGCCGGGCGAGCCGGGCATATTCCTCACCGAGGACTCGCCGCTGGGCCCAACCTGGGCCTACCCTGAGTCGAAGGTCCGCACCGAGGAAGTGATCCGGGCGGAGCGCGGCGAGATTCCCGTTGTCATGCTTCGCTTCGCCGGCGTCTACGATGATGTCTGCCACTCGCCGCCGCTGGCGAACCAGATCCAGCGCATCAATGAGCAGCAGCTCGCCGGTCACCTGTATTCCGGAGAGACCTCGCATGGACAGGCCTTTATCCATCTGGACGACGTAGTGGACTCGATCGAGCGCGCAATCGAGCATCGCGCCAAGCTGCCGCCGGAGACGGCGATCCTCATCGGCGAGCCGGAGACGTTGAGCTACGACGAGCTGCAGCATACGTTTTCGCGGCTGATACGCGACGAGTCGTGGGAGACGCACAATGTTCCCGGGCCGATCGCGAAGGCCGGCGCATGGATTCAGGACCACATTCCCGGCCAGGATCCGTTCATCAAGCCGTGGATGATCGACCGGGCCAACGATCATTACGCCCTCGATATCACGCGTGCCCGCACCTTGCTCGATTGGGAACCCCGTCATTCGCTGCGCGAGACCCTGCCGAAGATGGTGGCGGCATTGCAGGCCGACCCGTTCGGTTGGTACCGAGAGCACGGCCTGGAGGCGCCCGCGTCTTTAAAGGAGAAGGCGGGGCACGCTGTGACGGGGGCACCCGAGCAGCCCGAGCACGCGCATGCTGGGGACACTCATTCCGCCACGTTGTCCGCCGAAGCACCTCCCGCGCATGACAGCAAGATGCATGTCTGCCCGATGCACCCGGAAGTCTGCCAGTCTTCGCCAGGCAACTGTCCGCGGTGCGACACGGCCCTGGAGCCCGTTGCGCCGCCGACGTCGCAGGCAGTCGAGTACACCTGCCCGATGCACCCCGAGGTGGTGGCAAGTGAACCGGGCAAGTGCCCCAAGTGCGGCATGACACTGGAGCCGCGCACCACTCCGGCCAAAGCGCATGCTGGTCATGGCGACAAGATGCACGCCGGGCATGCGGTTGAGTACACCTGTCCGATGCACTCGGAAATCGTACGCAGCGAACCGGGTAATTGCCCCAAGTGCGGGATGGTGCTGGTGCCGCGCGGCGAGTCGAAGTCGCGCGGTGGCGGTGAACAGCTCGACATGATGGTCGAAAGCCATCGCAATATGCTCTGGCCCTATTATCTCAGCATGATGCTGGGCTTCTGGCTGCTGACCAGCCCGTTCACGCTCGGCTACATGAGCGACTTCGCCCCCGACGCCAACCAGTTGCGGGTCATGGCCGAGCGCGGGCTGCCTTCGTTCGAGCTGCGTAACCTGCTGATGACCTGGAGCGATGTCGTCAGCGGCATTCTGGTGATCGTCTTCAGCGTTCTGTCGGCGGATACGTGGCGCCGCAATCCCTGGGCGCAGTGGGCCAACGCCTTCGTCGGGCTGTGGTTGATGTTCGCCCCGCTGGTGTTCTGGACACCGTTGCCGGAGGCCTATGCCAATGGGACGCTGGTCGGTGGGCTGGTGATCGCGCTGGCGGTGTTGATTCCGATGATGCCGGGCATGAGCATGGCCGGCATGATGGGCAAGCCGGATGTGCCGCCGGGCTGGGCCTATACGCCGGCAAGCTGGTTGCAGCGCATGCCGATCGCGGTGCTCGCGCTGATCGGGTTTTTGATCGCCCGCATCCTTGGTGCCTATCAACTCGGCCATATCGATACGGTCTGGGAACCATTTTTCGCCGGCAGTGGCGACATGAAGGGCGTGATGAACGGCACCGAGACCATCATCACCTCGAACATGTCCAAGGCCTGGCCGATTGCCGATGGCGCCCTGGGCGGCATCGTCTATATGCTCGAGCTGGTGATGGTCTGGATGGGGACAAAAACCCGCTGGCGCACCATGCCGTGGATGGTGCTCGCGCTGGCCATCCTGATTCTGCCGCTCGGTGTTGTCAGCATCTATTTCGTCATCATCCAGCCGATCGCGATCGGCACCTGGTGCACGCTGTGCCTGATCGCCGCGCTGGCGATGGCGGTGATGATCCCCTACGCACTGAACGAATTCGTGGCGATGGGTCAATTCCTGGCTTGGTCGCGCAAGCAGGGCAAACCGTTCTGGCGCACTTTCTGGGAGGGTGATGCCATGGACGGCGGCAGCGACGACACGGACAAAGGGCTCGCCGCCAGCCCCCGCGAGCAGTGGGCCCAGGCCACGCGCGGCGTGACCTATCCCTGGACGCTGTTGCTCAGCATCGCGATCGGCGTCTGGCTTACCTTCACGCGACTCGCCTTCGACAGCTCTGGCGCCATGACCAACAGCGATCACATGGTGGGTCTACTGGTGGTGACGTTTTCGATCATTGCCCTGGCCGAGGTCGGCCGCGCCATTCGCTTCATCAACATCCCTTTCGGTGCCTGGCTGATTGCGGCACCGTGGCTGCTCGACGGCATCGTCTCGCCGCTGGCGATCTGGAACGGGGTGATCTGCGGGGTGCTGCTGATCGTCCTGGCGATCCCGCGCGGGAAGATCAAGGAGTCTTATGCGGGCTGGGACCGATATATCGTTTAGCCGGCGTTCCCGGCTGATCGTACGGTCTGATGCGTTACGCGAGTGACGGGCGTGACAGGAAGAATCGAGGAAGTTGAGACGAGAAAAAACGAGCGTCATCCAAAACAAAACCTCCACCGCCAGATTGTCGTGCTGCTGACGGTGGAGTAGCCGTCCACAAGGATACTGTCTGCTATCCGGATGGCAGTCTTTTGCAGTGAACGTTACGTGCAGCAAGAAAAGGCAAATAAATGACATCCTTTACGATGTATTCCCTGAATGCTACTGAACTCATGCCATTGGAACGGGTATTTAAAAGGCCTGGGGTTGAAAAAACAGCAGCCATTGCTGCCGCGCACCCCATTGGGGATATGGACCATCCCGATGTATCAGAACAGCATGATCGGCAAAACCTGGCCGGACAGGCTTATCGCGCTATCGAACAATTGGCGAAAAATCCTTCTGTTTTGTTGGCTGAACAGGTGATGACTTCGCCGGTCGTGATCTTGACGCCAGAAGCGAGCATTACGGAGGCATTGAGTCAATTTCAGAAAAACGCATTTCGCCATATTCCGGTTGTCACCTCAGCCGGCAGGCTGGTGGGCATCATTTCGGATCGCGACATATTGCGTTACCTGGCCGGCTTGTCCGAAAGTTACCAACAACAGGTCCCGCATACACGCGACGCGCGGGTTGAACAGTTAATGACGCCGCAGGTGTTGACAGCCAGCGCCGACACTGACGTACGGCACATTGCCCGTCTGT
>JAPTVL010000403.1 GCA_028065725.1 Betaproteobacteria bacterium | reverse complement strand
CGCCGCCGCGGCGGCACCCGCGGCGGGCGCCGCCGCGCCCAGTCGTCCCAAGGGGATGTTGACCGCACGCGGCGGCATATCCATCCATGCCGCCACCAACCAGGTATTTGTCCGGGATACCGCGGCGGTAGTGGAAGCCATCCGTGAAGTGATTCGCACGGTCGATGTTCCGCCCAAGCAGGTATTGATCGAAGCGCGCATCGTCGAGGCGTCCACCGGCTTCACCAATTCGCTCGGCATGCGGGTCAGGGTATTCAGCTATCAGCAGGAGGGCTACAAGATTCCCGGAACCAATACCACCCGCGGTGTATTTACGACGGGTCCGGAGAACGTGGGCAACAACGTCAATATCTACGGCGGTCCCATCACGCCATCGCTTTCTCCCAGCACCAACGTGTTTCAGCCGGGTTATGCGCTTGCCGGGGCGGCGAATTTCGGTTTGATGCTGTTCAATGCGGCGGCAACCAAGATGGTGTCCCTGGAGCTGCAGGCGGCTGAAACCGACTCGCGCAACAGGACCGTCTCGGCGCCGAGAATCGTTACGCTCAATCGCAAGGCGGCCACCATCAACAGCACCCAGCAGGTGACCATTCTCACGGGCGTCAATGCGACCACGGGCTTGCCGATCTACCAGACCTTCTCCGCTCCGCTCACGCTGGGGGTGACCCCCTCGGTCAATCCGGACAACCGAATCAGTCTCGAGTTGAATATCGCGAAAAGCACCATTACCAATGCGACGACCGGCAGCCTCGACACCAACACGATCACCACCAGCGTAATTGTCGAGAACGGCGGTACCGTGGTGATCGGCGGCTTCGCGCGGGAGTCCGAGATCCAGACCCAGGATCGAGTGCCTTTCCTTGGCGATCTGCCCTATGTCGGTTTCCTGTTCAAGACTACGACCAAGAATCAGGCGCGCAGCGAGTTGCTGGTATTCATTACGCCGCGCATCGTCACCGAGGCGCTGACGCTGCGATAGATTCGGCGCGTTTCCTCCGTACTTAGCGGGGCCGGCCATGCCGGCCCCGGTCTTTTACGGCCCCGGCGGCCCGCCGGGGCCGCTATCCACCAGGGGTTGCACTGCTACAATCCGCTTGTGAGTACGAAGAACAACATTTTCCTGGTAGGCATGCCCGGCGCGGGAAAAACCACGGTCGGCCGGCAACTGGCAAGGCGCCTGCAGCGTGCCTTCGTCGATGCGGATCACGAGATCGAGGCGCGCACCGGCGTCAGGATTCCGCTGATTTTCGACATCGAGGGCGAGCAGGGCTTTCGCGACCGCGAGGCCAGGGTTATTGCCGAACTTGCGAACGAATCAAACCTGATAGTAGCCACCGGCGGCGGAGCCGTGCTGCGCCCGGAGAATCGGGTCGCATTGAAGCAGGGCGGCACGGTCGTGTATCTTCGCGCCACGCCACGCCTGCTCTTCGAACGGACCCGCCTCGACCCCAACCGGCCCCTGTTGCAGGTCGCCGACCCGATGCAGAAGATCGAGGAACTGTTCGCGCAGCGCGATCCGCTATACCGCGAAGTGGCCGACCTCGTCATCAACAGTCTGGGCGGCAGCATCAATCATCTGGTCAAGCAGGTTGAAAGGGAGCTGCATCAACGATGCGCCGCCTGAACGTTGCACTGGCTGCGCGCAGCTATCCGATCCTGATCGGCGGCGGGCTGCTGTCCCGGGCGGAAGAAATCTTGCCGCATCTGCCGGCGCCGCGCCTCGCTCTGGTCAGCAACACCACGGTCGCACCTTTGTATCTGGAGAATTTCGTCAAGGGCCTGGAGCAAGTCGGCGTTGGTGTCACGCCGATCATTCTGCCCGACGGCGAAGCGTACAAGACCTGGGAATCGCTCAACCAGATCTACGACGCACTGCTTGCCGCGCGCTGCGATCGCGGTACCACGATCGTCGCCCTGGGGGGCGGGGTCATCGGCGATCTTGCGGGTTTCGCCGCGGCGACCTATCAGCGTGGCGTGCCCTTCATACAGATCCCGACCACCCTGCTGTCGCAGGTGGATTCTTCGGTCGGCGGCAAGACCGGAATCAATCATCCGCGCGGCAAGAACATGGTCGGCGCCTTCTGGCAGCCGAAGCTGGTGCTGGCCGATACCGATACGCTGCGCACCCTGCCTGACCGCGAGTTGTCGGCCGGCATGGCGGAAGTCATCAAGTACGGCCTGATCCGCGACCTGCCGTTTCTAGAATGGCTGGAAGCCAACATGGACGGCCTGATGGCGCGCGATGGCGAATTGCTGGCGCATGCCATAGAACGATCATGCGCCAACAAGGCCGAGGTCGTGGCGGCCGACGAATTCGAAACGGCAAAGGACGGCGGCCGGGCGTTGCTGAATCTGGGCCATACCTTCGGTCACGCCATCGAAACCGGCATGGGCTACGGCAAATGGCTGCATGGGGAAGGCGTTGCCGCAGGCACCATGATGGCGGTGGAACTCTCGCATCGACTGGGCTGGTTGTCCGCGGCCGACGTCGGCCGGGTCCGCACCCTGCTGCGGCGCGCAGGATTGCCGGTGACGGGACCCGACCTGGGGGCGGCGCGCTATCTTGAACTGATGTCCCACGACAAGAAGGTCATCGCCGGCAGTCTGCGCCTGATCCTGCTCAAGGCGCTGGGCGATGCGGTGACGTCGGCCGACGTGTCGCAGCAGGAAATTGTCGCGGCCATCGCATCCTGCTGCCGTGAGTGATCTGGCGCCGTATGCGGTAGACGACAGCAGCAGTCGCGGTCGCGCTGTCGCTGAACCGCGGCCCAGGGCGCGCAGCGAATTTCAGCGCGATCGCGACCGCATCGTGCATTCCACCGCCTTTCGTCGTCTCGAATACAAGACGCAGGTATTCGTCAATCATGAAGGCGATCTGTTCCGCACCCGCCTGACGCACAGCATCGAGGTCGCCCAGATTGCGCGTTCGATCGCGCGCGCCCTGGGCGTCAACGACGACCTGACCGAAGCCATCGCGCTGGCACACGACCTTGGCCATACTCCCTTCGGCCATGCCGGGCAGGACGCGCTGAATGAATGCATGCAGGCCCACGGCGGTTTCGAGCACAACCTGCAAAGCCTGCGCATCGTCGATCGCCTCGAAGAGCGCTACGGCGCCTTTGACGGCCTCAACCTGATGTTCGAGACGCGCGAGGGCATCCTCAAGCATTGTCCGCCGGCGAAAGCGCGCGAACTGGGCGAACTCGGCCAGCGCTTCCTCGATGGCCATCGGCCTTCGCTGGAAGCCCAGATCTGCAATCTGGCCGACGAGATCGCCTACAACAATCACGACGTCGATGACGGCCTGCGTTCAGGACTCCTCACCCTCGAACAACTTGAAGGAGTGAGCCTGTTCGCGCGTCATGCCGCCGAAGCGGATGCCGAATTTCCTCGGATTTCAGGCCGGCGCCGGGTGCACGAAACCATACGGCGCATGATCGGTGCGTTGGTGACCGACCTGCTGGCCGAGTCGGCGCGGCGCATCGCCACCGCCGCGCCGCGAACCCTGGCGGAGGTGCGCGCCGCGCCGCCGCTGATCGCCTTCACCGAGTCGATGCAGGCCGAAAACCGGGAGCTCAAGGGTTTTCTGCACAAGCATCTCTACCAGCACTTCCAGGTGCTGCGCATGACGGTCAAGGCGCGCCGCATCATCCATGACTTGTTCGGCGCCTTCGTCGCCGATCCGCGCCTGCTGCCACCCCAGTATCAGCAACTGGCCGAGACCGAGGGTATCGCGCGCGTCACCGCGGACTACATTGCCGGCATGACCGACCGCTATTCGGTGAAGGAACATCGCCGACTGTTCTCCGTCGGCGAACCGTAGTCGGATTCGAAACCCGGCTGCCTGCGGCCACCGCTGTCAGCGAGCATGGTGAACAGTGCTGCCGGATCATCGGTAGCCTCGTCCGGAACTGCACTCCCACTCGCGTTCCGGATTCTCGGTACCCGATCCGAGACGCCGCGCTTCGATTGCAGATACTTGATGTTCGACAACCAATTCCTAGCCGTTGATAGTAGGATTGCACCAATTTGGGGCGCCGGGTCGAAATTCGCGATCGCCCCTGCGGTAAATAGTTTTTAGTCAAGAGGAGCAGTCATGGCGGTACTGGGAGAAAAAATCGAGGCCATCTATCAACAGGTGAAGGCCAGAAATCCGGGGGAGGAAGAGTTCCATCAGGCGGTCAAGGAAGTGCTGGAATCGCTGGGACCGGTTCTGGTCAAGTACCCGGAGTTTGCCGAGCAGCGCATCATCGAGCGCATCTGCGAACCTGAGCGCCAAATCATTTTCCGTGTGCCATGGCAGGACGACAAGGGCCAGGTGCAGATCAATCGCGGTTTCCGCGTCGAATTCAACAGCGCCCTCGGCCCTTACAAGGGCGGCATCCGCTTTCACCCTTCGGTCTACCTCGGCATCATCAAGTTCCTCGGTTTCGAGCAGATTTTCAAGAACGCACTGACCGGCATGCCGATCGGTGGCGGCAAGGGCGGTTCCGATTTCGATCCGAAGGGCAAGTCGAACAGTGAAATCATGCGTTTCTGCCAGAGCTTCATGACCGAACTGGCGCGACACCTCGGCGAGCATACCGACGTACCGGCTGGCGACATCGGAGTCGGCGGCCGCGAAATCGGCTATATGTTCGGCCAGTACAAACGCATCACCAACCGCTACGAATCGGGCGTATTGACCGGCAAGGGCATCGGCTGGGGCGGCTCGCTGGTGCGCACCGAGGCCACCGGCTACGGTACGGTGTTTTTCGTGCGCGAGATGCTCAAGGCGCGCAAGAACTCGCTCGAAGGCAAGACCTGCATCGTTTCCGGTTCCGGCAACGTCGCGATCTACACCATCGAAAAGCTGAACCAGCTCGGCGCCAAGGTGATTGCCTGCTCCGATTCGAACGGCATCATCGTGCATGAAAAGGGCATCGACCTGGCCCTGGTGAAAACGCTCAAGGAAGTCGAGCGGCGGCGCATTTCCGATTACGCCGGCTATCACAAGGACGCGAAGTACATCGCCGGCGGCAGCATCTGGGAAGTTCCCTGCGAGATTGCGTTTCCTTCGGCAACCCAGAACGAGATCAACGGCAAGGATGCCAAGACCCTGATCAAGAACGGCTGCATCGCGGTCGGCGAAGGGGCGAACATGCCGACGACCCCCGAGGGCGTGAAGATTTTCCTCGAGTCGAAGATTGCCTACGGCCCCGGCAAGGCTGCCAACGCTGGCGGTGTCGCGACCTCGGCGCTGGAAATGCAGCAGAACGCCAGTCGCGACTCCTGGACCTTCGAGTTCACGGAGAAGAAACTCGACGAGATCATGACCGGCATTCATGCCACGGCCTTTGAAACGGCCGAGGAGTTCGGTGCTTCGGGCAACTATGTTCTCGGCGCCAACATCGGCGGCTTCATCAAGGTCGCCCGGGCCATGGTGGCGCATGGCCTGATCTGATCGGTGCTCAACGCCGGATTTTCCGGATGAACCCCGAATACGACACGGCGGAACCCTGCAAGGGGCTCCGCCGTGTGCGCTTTTGTTGCCAGAATTCCCCAGCCGTACATCTCCGGGTTTCCTGAAGTCTGATACGACATGACCCGCGAAACGCCTCCCGAGATCGATCCGCGTCGTTTCGTCAGTAGCGGCCTGCCGGGCCTCGACGCGATTCTCGGCGGACTGCGTCTGGGCGATAACGTGGTCTGGCGGGTGGATAGCGTCGATGACTACCGGACCTTCGTCGCAACCTTCGTCGTTGCGGCGACAGCCGCCGGGCGTCGTGTGGTCTATGTCCGCTTCGGCTCCCACGCGCCGGTGCTGTCAGCAAGCGAGGTCGCCGCGGTCTACGACCTCGACGCCCTGCGCGGCTTCGAGTCCTTCACCGTGCGCCTGCATACCATCCTCGCCACCGAAGGGCGGGACGTCTTCTACGTCTTCGACTGCCTGTCGGACCTGCTCGATGCCTGGGCGACCGACGGCATGATCGGCAATTTCTTTCGCGTCACCTGTCCCTACCTGTTCGAACTCGATACCGTGGCGCATTTCGCGTTGCGCCGAAGCGCTCATTCCATGGCCACTGTCGATGCGATACGCGCCACCACCCAGCTGCTGATCGACCTCTACGACGAGGGCGGCGCCCTCTATCTGCACCCGCTCAAGGTATGGCAGCGCTACTCGCCGACCATGTTCCTGCCGCACCGCCACGAACACGGGCAGTTCGTTCCGCTCACGACCAGTTGCGAGGCGACCGGCCTGTTCGACCGGCTTGCCAGCCGGACTGCCGACGACGCCGGGCGCCATCTTGATTCATGGGAACGCCTGTTCATCCGCGCTGCCGAACTCGAGGCTTCCGCGGCGAATGAATCGCGGCGGCAAGCCATGGTGGAGCAGCTTTGCAGGCTGCTGATCGGGCGCGACGAGAGGGTGCTGGCGCTGGCGCGCCGGCATTTCACGCTGGGTGATCTGCTCGCCATCAAGGGGCGACTGATCGGTACCGGTTTCATCGGCGGCAAGGCTGTGGGCATGCTGCTGGCGCGGGCGATCCTCGAGGCGGATGCGGAATCCGGCTGGGGCGATATCCTCGAACTCCATGACTCGTTCTTCATCGGCTCCGATCTTTTCCACTCCTACATCGTCAGCAACGGCTGGTGGCAGGCTTTCATGTGGCAGCGCAGTGAAGCCGGCTATTCAAGCGGGGCTGCACCCTTGCGGGAAGCGCTGCGGCACGGCGGCTTCCCCGTCGAAATCCTGCGCGAGTTCCAGAAAATGCTGGAGCATTTCGGCCAGTATCCGATCATCGTGCGGTCATCCAGTCTGCTCGAGGATGGATTCGGCAATGCCTTTGCCGGCAAGTACGACAGCTTTTTCCGCGTCAATCAGGGCTCGCCGGAGGAGAGGCTGGAGCAGTTCCTCGAAGCGGTGCGGATGGTGTACGCCAGCACCCTGAGCGAGGAGGCGCTGGCCTACCGCCTGCAGCGCGGCCTGGCGCGGCAGGAGGAGCAGATGGCCTTGCTGGTGCAGCGCGTATCGGGTGCCTACCATGGAGATCATTTTTTCCCGGCCTTTGCCGGCGTCGGCATCTCCTACAACACCTTCGTCTGGCGTCACGACATCAATCCGGACGCCGGGATGCTGCGCCTGGTGGTCGGCCTCGGCACGCGCGCCGTCGACCGTGTCGAGGGTGACTATCCGCGCATCGTTTCCCTCGACCAGCCGCTGGTGGTTCCCCTCAACGATCCGGAAAACCGGCGCCGCTTCACCCAGCACGACGTCGATGTGCTCGATCTGGCGCAGAACTCCTGGCGGACGGTGCCGCTGGCGGCTCTCCAGACGGAAGCCACACTGCCGCTGGAACTCTTCGCCGAGCGGGATCCGGCCGGCTGGCTGGTGACTTTCGACCGGCTTCTGACCGAGACCGGCTTTGCCGCCACCATGCGACGCTTGCTGCAGAATCTCGAACAGGCGTACGAATACCCGGTCGATGTCGAGTTTACCGGAACCTACACCGGCGATGGCCGGCTCCACATAAACCTGATCCAATGCCGCCCCTTGCAAACGCGGGGCATCCAGGCCAAGCGCGTCGAGATAGAACTGCCGAGTCCGGCCGACACGCTGTTCAGCAGCAGCGGAAATTTCATGGGCGGCAGCATCGTGCAACCGATCGGGCGGGTGATCGCCGTCGATCCCGAAGCCTTCATGGGCATGAGCCTGTCCGACAAGTACGAACTGGCACGCATCGTCGGTCGCCTCAACCGCGAGCTTGTGGCGCGGGATGCCATACCGACCCTGTTGCTGGGGCCCGGACGCTGGGGTACCTCGACCCTGCGCCTCGGTGTTCCGGTGCGTTTCGCCGAGATCAACGCCATGACCGCGATCGGCGAAGTAGCATTTTCCGCCGGCGGATTGCAGCCGGAGTTGTCCTTCGGCTCACATTTTTTCCAGGATCTGGTTGAAACGGGGATTTTCTATGTGGCGCTGCATCCGGAACGCCCGGGATGCTTTCTCAACGCAGAATTCTTGCGGACTCAACCCAATCGCCTGGCGGACCTGCTGCCGGACGATGCGCGCTTCGCCACAGCCCTGCGGGTGCTGGATCTGGCTGTCGGCTACCAGTTGCGGGCGGATATCGTCAGCCAGCGGGTCGTTTGCTGTCGCGCGACAGCCTCCGCCGTGCCAGTTCCCGGAGCATAGATTCAGTTGGCAGGGCTTGCGTTGTTGCGTCGCAGCGTATTGAATTTACCGGCTTTTGGCGGTATATTTGCCCGTCGTCCGCCTTGACCGGCGGACCATCCAAGGCCGGGGAGCGGCATCACCCCGGCTTTTTTGCCGGCTGCATTTCCGAGGAAAGACAAGATGGTCCTCCCCCAGCGCCAGGGTCTCTATGATCCGGCCAATGAACATGACGCCTGTGGCGTTGGCTTCGTTGCTCACATCAAGAACCAGAAAAGCCATGCCATTGTCGCGCAGGGCTTGCAGATCCTCAAAAATCTCGAGCATCGCGGCGCCACCGGCTACGATCCGCTGCTCGGTGACGGTGCTGGCATCCTGATCCAGATTCCCGACCAGTTCCTGCGCGAGGAAATGGCGCGCCAGAACGTGGCCCTGCCGCCTGCCGGCGCCTACGGCGTCGGCATGGTTTTTCTGCCGCGCAATGCCGAAAGCCGCCGCGCCTGCGAGGCGGCAATCGAGCGCACGGTGCGCTACGAAGGCCAGGTGCTGCTGGGCTGGCGCGATGTTCCCTGCGACAACTTCGGCCTGGCCCAGGCCGCGCGCGACATCGAACCGGTGATCCGCCAGGTATTCATCGGCGCCGGCGATGGCATCAAGGATATCGACGCGCTGGAGCGCAAGCTGTATGTGATCCGCAAGGAAGCCGGCCACCGCGTGCAGGCGCTCAAACTGCCCGACGGCAAGATGTTCTACGTGCCCTCGATGTCGACCCGCACCGTGGTCTATAAAGGCATGCTGCTGGCCGACCAGGTCGGCGAGTACTTCCATGATTTGCGCGACGAGGGCGTGGTTACCGCGCTGGCGCTGGTGCACCAGCGTTTTTCCACCAACACCTTCCCCACCTGGGATCTCGCGCATCCCTTCCGCATGATCGCCCACAATGGCGAAATCAACACCTTGCGCGGCAACGTGAACTGGATTCGCGCCCGTGAGCACGGTATTTCCTCGCCCCTGTTCGGCGAAGACCTGGAAAAGATCTGGCCGCTGATCTACGACGGCCAGTCGGATTCCGCGTCCTTCGACAACGCGCTGGAACTGCTGGTGATGGGCGGCTACAGCTTGGCCCACGCCATGATGATGCTGATCCCCGAAGCTTGGGCCGGCAATCCGCTGATGGACGAGGAGCGCCGCGCGTTTTACGAATTCCACATGGCGCTGATGGAGCCGTGGGACGGCCCCGCCGCGGTGGCCTTCACCGATGGCCGCCAGATCGGCGCCACGCTCGACCGCAATGGATTGCGGCCCGCTCGCTACCTGGTGACCGACGACGACCTGGTCGTCATGGCCTCCGAAACCGGCGTGCTGCCGATCGCACAGGAACGCATCGTCAAGAAATGGCGCCTGCAGCCGGGCAAGATGCTGTTGATCGACCTGGAGCAGGGCCGCATCATCAGCGACGACGAGGTCAAGCATCAACTCGCCACGGCCAAGCCCTACCGGCGCTGGATCAAGGAGTCGCGCTATTTCGTGGACGACCTGCCGGACGTCAAGTCAAGGGAAACCCTGCCTGCGCCGCTGCTCGACATCCAGCAGGCCTTCGGTTACACGCAGGAGGACTTCAAGTTCATCCTCGAGCCGATGGCGATCAACGGCGAAGAGGCCACGGGTGCGATGGGCAACGACAGTCCATTGCCGGTGCTGTCCTCCAAGAACAAGCCGCTGTTCAACTACTTCAAGCAGTTGTTCGCCCAGGTGACCAATCCGCCGATCGATCCGATCCGCGAAGAAATCGTCATGTCGCTGATTTCCCTGGTCAGCCCCAATCCCAACCTGCTCGGCATCGACGAAACCGAGCCGATGCCGCGCCTGGAAGTGCGCCAGCCGATTCTCGCGCCGGCCGAAATTGCCAAACTGAAGCAGATCGACAAGCTGACCAAGGGCGTTTTCCGCTCCATCGTGGTGGACATCACGACTCCCGCCGCCGACGGACCGGCCGGCCTCAGCCAGTCCCTCTACCAGGCCTGCGCGCGCGTCGAGCGCGCGGTGGGCGAGGGCTACAACGTCATCATCATTTCCGACCGCGCGGTGGACGCGACGCGCGCGCCGATCCCGGCGCTGCTGGCCTGTTCCGCGGTGCATCAGCACATGGTCAAGGTCGGTCTGCGCACCTCGATCAGCCTGGTGGTGGAAACCGGCGCGGCGCGCGAAGTGCATCATTTCGCCACGCTGGCCGGCTATGGCGCCGAGGCGATTCATCCGTGGCTGGCCTTCGAGAGCCTGGCGGCGATCGCCGACCAGTTGCCGGGCAAGCCGAGCGCCTATGACGCGCAGAAGAACTTCATCAAGGCCATCGGCAAGGGACTGATGAAGGTGATGTCCAAGATGGGCATCTCGACCTACCAGTCCTACTGCGGCGCGCAGATATTCGAGGCGATCGGCCTTTCCTCCGATTTCGTCGCCCGCTACTTTGTCGGCACGTCGACCAAGATCGAGGGCATCGGACTCAAGGAAGTGGCGCTGGAAGCACTCAACACGCATGCCGCCGCATTCGGCAACGACCCGGTGCTGGCCGGCATGCTCGACACCGGTGGCGAGTATGCCTTCCGCATTCGTGGCGAGGAACACATGTGGACGCCGGATTCGATCGCAAAACTGCAGCATGCGACGCGCTCGGGCAAGTACGAAACCTACAAGGAATATGCCAAGCTGATCAACGACCAGGGCAAGCGCCACATGACGCTGCGCGGCCTGTTCGAGATCAGTCCAGCCGCAGCACCGGTACCGCTCGATGAGGTCGAACCGGCGAAGGAAATCGTCAAGCGCTTCGCCACCGGCGCCATGTCGCTGGGCAGCATCTCGACCGAAGCCCACACCACGCTGGCGATCGCCATGAACCGCATCGGCGGCAAGTCGAATACCGGCGAGGGCGGCGAGGACCGCATGCGCTACAAGCCCGTCGCCGCCGGCAGCACGTTGGCCAGCGTGATCGGCAAGAGCCGCATTGCGCGCGACATTCCGCTCAAGGAAGGGGATTCCCTGCGCTCGGCGATCAAGCAGGTGGCCTCCGGCCGCTTCGGCGTTACCGCGGAGTACCTGGCCAATTCCGACCAGCTCCAGATCAAGATGGCGCAGGGCGCCAAGCCGGGGGAGGGGGGGCAGTTGCCGGGCCACAAGGTTTCCGAATACATCGGCTTCCTGCGTCACTCGGTGCCCGGCGTGCAGCTGATTTCGCCGCCGCCGCACCATGACATCTACTCGATCGAGGATCTGGCGCAACTGATTCACGACCTGAAGAATTCCAATCCAGAGGCCAGCGTGTCGGTCAAACTGGTCTCGGAAATCGGGGTCGGCACGGTGGCTGCCGGCGTGGTCAAGGCCAAGGCCGACCACGTGGTGATCGCCGGCCATGACGGCGGTACCGGCGCTTCGCCGATTTCCTCGATCAAGCATGCCGGCACGCCGTGGGAACTGGGCCTGGCAGAGACGCAGCAGACCCTGGTGCTGAACCGCCTGCGCGGTCGCGTCCGGGTCCAGGCCGACGGCCAGATGAAGACCGGCCGCGACGTGCTGATCGGCGCCCTGCTCGGCGCCGACGAGTTCGGTTTCGCCACGGCGCCGCTGGTGGTCGAAGGCTGCATCATGATGCGCAAATGCCATCTGAATACCTGCCCGGTCGGCGTCGCCACCCAGGATCCGTTGCTGCGCGCGCGCTTTTCGGGCCAGCCCGAGCATGTCGTCAATTACTTCTTCTTTGTCGCCGAGGAAGTGCGCGAGCTGATGGCGCAAATGGGCATCCGCAAGTTCGACGACCTGGTCGGCCGCTCCGACCTGCTCGACATGAAGAAGGGCGTCGACCACTGGAAGGCGCGCGGCCTCGACTTCTCGCGCATTTTCCATCGTCGTGACGAAGTGGCCGGCGTTGCCCAGAGCCACTGCGAGAGCCAGGATCACGGCCTGTCGCGCGCGCTCGACCATGGTCTGATTGCCATGGCGGCGCCGGCCCTCGAACGCGGCGAGAAAGTCGCGTTCGAGTCGCAGATCCGCAACCAGAACCGCACCGTCGGCACCCTGCTGTCGCACGAGGTGGCCAAGCGCCATGGCCACGCCGGACTCGCCGACGACACCATCACGATCAAGCTGACCGGCACGGCCGGGCAGAGCTTCGGCGCCTTCCTTGCGCGCGGAATCACGCTCGACCTGACCGGCGAGGCCAACGACTACGTCGGCAAGGGCCTCTCCGGCGGTCGCATCGTCGTGCGTCCGCCCGCGGGTTTCCGCGGCGCGCCGAACGAGAACATCATCGTCGGCAACACGGTGCTCTATGGCGCCACCGAAGGCGAGGTATTCTTCCGCGGCGTGGCCGGCGAACGCTTCGCCGTGCGCAATTCGGGCGCCTCGGCGGTGGTCGAAGGCACCGGCGATCATGGCTGCGAATACATGACCGGCGGCACGGTGGCCGTGCTCGGCCTCACCGGCCGCAACTTCGCTGCCGGCATGTCGGGCGGCATTGCTTACGTGTTTGACGAAGACGGCATGTTCGCCCAGCGTTGCAACCTGTCCATGGTCTCCCTGGACAAGCTGCTGCCGGCGGCGGAACAGCCCGACGACGGCATGCGCCATCGCCAGCAGACCGACGAGGCGCAACTCAGGCAGATGATCGAGCAGCACGCCCGCCTGACCGGCAGCGAACGCGCCAAGGCGCTGCTGGCCGATTGGACCAGGGCACGCGGCAAGTTCGTCAAAGTGTTCCCGCATGAATATCGCCGCGCCATGAAAGAGCTCGCGGCAGCGCAACTGAAGGAAGCAGCGTAATGGGCAAGCCCACCGGATTCCTCGAATTTCAGCGCATCTCGGAAAGCTACGAGAAGGCGGCAACGCGTGTCCATCACTATCGCGAGTTCATCCCGCATCTGAGCGACGAGCAGGCCAAGGTGCAGGGCGCACGCTGCATGGACTGCGGCATTCCCTTCTGCAACAACGGCTGCCCGGTCAATAACCTGATCCCGGACTGGAACGACCTGGTCTACAAGGGCCGCTGGCGCGAGGCGATCGAGACCCTGCATTCGACCAACAACTTTCCGGAATTCACCAGCCGCATCTGCCCCGCGCCCTGCGAGGCGGCCTGCACGCTGAATATTCCGCAGACGCCGGTCGGCATCAAGTCGATCGAGCGCGCCATCATCGACAAGGCCGGCGAGAACGGCTGGGTGGTGCCCAAACCGGCGGCGCAAAAGACCGGCAAGAAGATCGCTGTCGTCGGCTCCGGTCCGGCCGGACTGGCCGCGGCACAGCAGCTGGCGCGCGTCGGTCACGACGTGACGGTGTTTGAGAAGAACGACCGCATCGGCGGCCTGCTGCGCTACGGCATCCCCGACTTCAAGCTCGACAAGCGTCTGATCGACTGGCGCATGGCGCAGATGAAGGCGGAGGGTGTCAAGTTCGTCACCGGCACCATGGTTACTGCCGCGGCCCTGCCCAAGGGTGTGGTCACCGACGCGAAGAAGACCGTCAGTCCCGCGCAGTTGCAGAAGGAATTCGACGCCGTGGTGCTCGCCGGCGGCGCCGAGCATCCGCGCGACCTGCCGGTTCCCGGGCGCGAGTTCGAGGGCGTGTATTTCGCGCTGGAGTTCCTGATTCCGCAGAACAAGGAAGTCTCCGGCGGCAGCAGGAATCCTATCAACGTCCACGGCAAGCATGTGGTCGTCATCGGCGGCGGCGATACCGGCTCGGACTGCGTCGGCACCTCGAACCGCCACGGCGCCGCCAGCATCACCCAGATCGAACTGCTGCCGCGTCCGCCCGAGCAGGAGAACGGCCCGCTGACCTGGCCCTACTGGCCGCTGCGCATGCGCACCTCGTCCTCGCACGACGAAGGCTGCGACCGCGACTGGGCCATCGGCACCAAGGCATTCGTCGGCGAGAATGGCCGTCTCAAGGCCATCAAGGCCGTGCGCCTGGCATGGGAAGGCAGCCAGATGAGCGAAGTGCCCGGTTCCGAATTCGAGATTCCGGCCGACTTCGCCTTTCTTGCCATGGGTTTCGTCAATCCCGTGGCCGGCATACTTGACGCCTTTGGCGTCGCCAGGGACGCGCGCGGCAATGCCAGTGCGGCGACCGAAGGCCAGCAGGCCTATGCCACCAATGTGCCGGGCGTGTTCGCCGCCGGCGACATGCGGCGCGGCCAGTCGCTGGTGGTCTGGGCGATACGCGAAGGCCGCCAGTGCGCACGCACGGTCGACCAGTTCCTGATGGGTTCCACCACTTTGCCGCGTTGAGCGCATCTTGAACGTCGTCATTCTCGCCGCCGGGCAGGGCAAGCGGATGCGTTCCGACCTGCCCAAGGTATTGCATCCGCTGGCGGGCAAGGCCTTGCTCGGACATGTCATCGACACGGCGCGCGAGCTCGGCGCCGAGCGAATCTGCGTGGTATACGGTCATGGCGGCGAGCAGGTGCGTACGGCGCTGGATGCGCCCGACCTGAGCTGGGCCAGGCAGGAACCCCAGCTTGGCACCGGCCATGCGGTGCTGCAGGCCATGCCGGTCACCGTGGCGTCAGCGCCGACTCTTGTTCTATATGGTGACGTACCGCTGACGCGCGTGGCTACGCTCAAGCGCCTGATCGAAGCGGCGGGCGAGGGCGCCCTGGCCTTGCTCACCGCGCATGTCGATGATCCGCACGGCTATGGCCGCATCGTGCGCGCCATTAACTTAACTGAGGGCAAGGTCGCGCGCATCGTCGAGGAAAAGGATGCCGACGATGCCGAGCGTGCGATCTGCGAAATCAACACCGGCATCCTGGTGGCGCCGACCGCGGCGCTGGCGCGCTGGCTGCCGACCCTGGGCAATCGCAATGCGCAGGGCGAGTACTACCTGACCGACATCGTCGCCCTGGCGGTGGCCGAAGGCATGCCGGTGGTCACGGCCCATCCGGATGCCGCCTGGGAAACCGAAGGCGTCAACAGCAAGGTTCAGCTCGCGGCGCTGGAGCGCGTGCATCAGCGGAATGTGGCGAACGCCCTGATGGAGGCCGGTGTCACGCTGGCCGATCCGGAACGCATCGATGTGCGCGGCGAGCTGGTTTGCGGCCGCGACGTCAGTATCGATGTCAATTGCGTGTTCGAAGGCCGCGTGGTGCTTGGCGACGGGGTGCGCATCAAGGCGAATTGCGTGCTCGAGGATGCCGTGGTCGGCGCCGGCAGCGTGCTAGGCCCCTTCGCGCGCCTGCGCCCCGGCACCGAACTCGGCCGCGACGTGCATATCGGCAATTTCGTCGAAGTGAAGAATTCCAGCATCGCCGATCGTTCCAAGGCCAATCACCTGGCCTATCTTGGCGATGCCACCATCGGCAGCCGCGTCAATGTCGGCGCCGGTACCATCACCTGCAATTACGACGGCGCCAACAAGTTCCGCACCGTGATCGAGGACGACGTCTTCATCGGCTCCGATACGCAACTGGTGGCGCCGGTCATTGTCGGCCGCGGCGCCACGCTCGGTGCCGGCACCACGCTGACGCGCGATGCACCGCCGGACCAGTTGACGGTTTCACGCGCCAAACAGGTTTCGATTGCCGGCTGGAAGCGCCCCGTGAAAAAGAAAAAGGACTGAACCATGTGCGGCATCGTCGCAGCCGTTGCCGTGCGCAACATCGTTCCGGTACTGATCGAAGGCCTGACCAGGCTGGAATATCGCGGCTACGATTCGGCCGGCCTGGCACTGCTCAATCCGACCCTGACGCGCCTGCGCAGCGTCGGCCGCGTCGCCGAACTGGCGGCGCAGGCGGCAGGCCAGGTCGCCCACCACGGCATCGCCCATACGCGCTGGGCCACGCATGGCGTGCCTTCCGAGCGCAACGCGCATCCGCATGTCTCCGCCGGTCTGGCGGTGGTGCATAACGGCATCATCGAAAACTACGCCGAGCTCAAGCAGGAGCTGCTCGCCGCCGGCTACGTCTTCAATTCGGATACCGAT
The DNA here is from genome assembly GCA_028065725.1 of Betaproteobacteria bacterium. The sequence goes on along the minus strand of JAPTVL010000403.1, from coordinate 35,144 downwards.
ACCGAAGTCATCGCCCACCTGATCCAGCACACGCTGCAGTCATCAACCGATCTGTTCGACGCGGTGCGCCTGGCAACCGCACGCCTGATCGGCGCCTATGCGATTGCCGTGCTGCAGGAAAAGGACGACCGCATCGTCGTCGCCCGCCATGGCGCGCCGCTGCTGCTGGGCCTGGGCGAGGATGGCAACTACGCGGCATCCGATGCATCGGCGCTGCTGCAGGTGACGCGGCGCATGATTTATCTGGAGGACGGCGACGTCGCCGAACTAAGGCGCGACATGGTTCGAATAGTCGGCGCTGGCGGTACGGCGCTGAATGTGCCGGCGGATCGGCCGGTGCATGAAAGCACGCTCTCGGCCGACGACGTCGAACTGGGCGACTACCGGCACTACATGCAGAAGGAAATCTTCGAGCAGCCGCAGGCGCTGGCGGCCACGCTGGAGATGATCGGTGGCGCGCAGACCCTGAGCCCCAACCTGTTCGGCGTCGCCGCGCCGGAAATGCTGGACGGTGTGCGCTCGGTGCTGATCCTGGCCTGCGGCACCAGCTACCATTCCGGTCTCGTCGCGCGCTACTGGATCGAGCAGCTGGCCGGCATTCCCTGCAGCGTCGAAATCGCCAGCGAGTACCGCTACCGCGTCTCGGTGCCGAATCCCGAACAGCTGGTGGTGGCGATTTCCCAATCCGGCGAAACCGCCGACACGCTGGCCTCGGTCAAGCATGCCCGGGCGCTGGGCATGAGCCGCACGCTGGCCATCTGCAACGTCGCCGAATCCGCTATCGTGCGCGAATGCGCGCTGCGCTTCCTGACCCGCGCCGGACCGGAGATCGGCGTCGCCTCGACCAAGGCCTTCACCACCCAGCTGGCGGCGCTGTTCCTGCTCGCGGTAACCCTGGCCAAGCAGGCCGGGCGCTTGGGTTCCCAGGAAGCCGTGCACCTGAAGGCCTTGCGCCACCTGCCGGTAGCCGTGCAGAAGGTGCTGGCCCTCGAACCGGAGATCAAGGCCTGGGCCGGGCATTTCGCCGACAAGCATCACGCGCTGTTCCTCGGCCGCGGCCATCACTACCCGATCGCGCTGGAAGGCGCGCTGAAACTCAAGGAAATTTCCTACATTCATGCCGAGGGCTATCCCGCCGGCGAGCTCAAGCACGGCCCGCTGGCGCTGGTGGACGAAGACATGCCGGTGGTCAGCATCGCGCCCAACGACGCCCTGCTGGAAAAGCTCAAGTCCAACCTCAAGGAAGTCGCCGCGCGCGGCGGCGAACTTTACGTTTTCGCCGATGCCGATTCGGCGGTGGATGCGGACGATGGCGTGCACGTCCTGCGCCTGCCGGAGCACTACGGCCTGCTGTCGCCGGTGCTGCACGTCGTGCCCTTGCAGCTGTTGTCCTACCACGTCGCCCTGGTCAAGGGCACGGATGTGGACAAACCGCGCAATCTGGCGAAGAGCGTAACTGTGGAGTGATGCGTTCACCCGGTTCGGCCCGCGGTTTGCAGTGCAGGCTAACCGGCGCAGCCGGTCGGCTGCGCGGCCTATTACTTTCGCTGGATTTACATGCTGCGCATAGGCGCGTATCATTTTTTCGCATGACGAATCCAAACTGCCTGACCTCGATTCCCGGCCCGATTTCGGCATGTCCATCGTGCGCATCGCAGTCTGTCAGCGTGCTCGAACTGGGCGTTGATGCGTGGGTGGCTTCTTGCAGTAATTGTGGACTGCTCGGCCCGATTTCCGCAGGCCAGGATCAGGCTGTCGATGGCTGGAACCTGCGCCTGGCACCGGCGAAGAATTCCGGTTCGGTACGGCAGGCGTTGCAGAATATATAAAGCTTCGTACTTCCTCCCGCTGATGTAGATGCATGCTCGCCGGCCTTGTGCCGGCGTTTTTTTGCCATCCGGCCGCTGGTGTTGCCCTGCCCCTGAACTGTCCGGCCGGAATTTTTTCGAAGCACTTGTTGCGACGGCAATGTATCCAGTATACTGAGCCGGACTGGCAGCACGGACGCTGGCGTTCGCTCCACGATCAGCGCACTCAGGAAATCAAAAAGCGGAGCGACATTGGAGGAGGGGGCATGACCGGGAAACGATCCGGCGTACCTGTGGTCGCTGATCTTGGCGCGATCATCGATTGGCTCGACCGCAAGGGACGGCTGATTCGCGTGCGCTCTGAAGTCGACCCGGCCCACCAGCTCGCCGGCATCGCGGCCAGGTTCGAGGGCGGTCCGCGTGCCGTGCTGTTCGAGAAGCTCAAGGGCAGCGCCTACCCGGTGTTCACCGGCCTTTACTGGTCGCGCGAGCTGCTCGGCGAACTTTTCGACCGTCCGGTGCTGAGCCTGCCGCAGTACGTCTCCGAGTGCATCCGCGACTGGCAGCAGACGCCGGTGTCGCCGGTGGTGGTCAGGTCCGGTCCGGTGCGGGAAGTCACCGAGGAGACAGTCGACCTCTCCGTGCTGCCGGTGCCGACCCACGCCGAACTCGACGGCGGACCCTACTTCGACGCCGGCGTGGTGATTGCAAAGGACCCCGAGACCGGCATCCGCAACACCTCGATCCAGCGCTTCCAGGTGGTCGGCAAGGACCGGCTGGCGATCAACATCGATGCCGGCCGCCATCTGGAACTGTGCCTCGCCAAGGCGGCGGCGCGCAACCAGACGCTGCCGTTCACGCTCAACATCGGTGTCGGACCGGGCCTGCACTTCGCCGCGGCGACGCCGGCCGAGGCGGCACCCTTCGGCACCGACGAACTGGGCATCGCCAGCCGCTTCCACGGCCGGCCGCTGGAACTGGTCGCCAGCTCGATCACCCATGTCGAGATGGTGGCCGATGCCATGTTCGCCCTCGAATGCGAAATGATGCCCGGCGAGGTCCATGCGGAAGGGCCCTTCGCCGAGGTGACCGGCTACTACGCCACGGTGGCGCCACGTCCGCTGGTGCGCGTGAGACGGATCCACCATCGCCGCGCACCGGTGTTCCAGACCATCATCTCCGGCGGCGAGGTGTTCAACTCTGTCGGCCTGCTCGGCGAGGCCAACGTGCTGGCCTTGTTGCAGAAACAGGTGCCGGGCGTCAAGGACGTCTATTTTTCCCACGGCGGCTGCGGTTTCTATCATGCCGTGGTGCAGATCGCGCAGAAGCGCGCGGGCTGGGCCAAGCAGGCCCTGATGGCGGCCTTCGCCGCGTTTCCGCCACTGAAGATGGTGACGGTCGTCGATGATGACGTCGACATCCGCGACCCGGGCGACGTCGAATGGGCGATGGCCACGCGCCTCGATCCGAAGCGCGGCATCATGGTCATCGAAAACGTTTTCGGCCACGGCCTCAATCCCACTTTTCCCGATTACCTGGGCAACAAGGTTGGTTTCGACGCGACACGCCCCTTTCCGCATACGCCGAACTTCAACCGGGCCAAGGTCAGGGACGCCAGCCTCGACGGACTCGACATCGAGGTGCCGGAGATCAGATAGGCAACACCGCCGCGCGGCCGGTCGCACGCGCAGACAACAGGAGGAGACAGCATGAACCGTCGCAAAACCTTTTCCGGATTGTTCGCCGCCCTGGCCGCCGGCCTGTTCGGAATTTCCGTCCCGGTTGCCGCGCAGGCTGCGGAAATCACCTTGACCTACGCTTTCTTCGCTCCCGCCAAGACTTTCCCGGCGCGGCAGATGACGCACTGGGCGGAACAGCTCGCCAAGCGCACCAACGGCAGGGTCGACGTCAAGACCTTTCCGGGCGGCACCTTGCTCGGCGCCAAGGACATGTATGACGGTGTCACCAAGGGCGTGGCCGACATCGGCCTCGGGTCACCCTCCTACGATCCGGGACGCTTTCCGCTGACCTCGGGCGTGGCACTGCCGGTCGGCTTCACAAGTGCCACCCAGGCCAGCCGCACGCTGTGGGCCCTGACCAAGGAATTCAAGCCCAAGGAATACGAGGGCTTCAAGGTGATCGCGATGTTCACCACCGAGCCCGGCTTCATCCAGACCAAGACCGCAGTGAGGAATGCCGCCGACCTCGCCGGCATGAAGCTGCGCGCCGCCGGCACCGGCGTGCCGGTACTGAAAGCCCTGGGCGCGGCGCCGATCGGCATGCCGATGCCGGAAGTGCCGCAGTCGGTGCAGACCGGCGTGATCAACGGCACCATGACCTCGCGCGAAGTGCTGCAGGATTTCAAGCTGGCCGAGTCGCTGAAGTTCGTCACCGACTACCCGACCGTGGTGGTGGCCTTCGCTGCGGTAATGGATCAGAAGAAGTGGGACAAGCTGCCGGCCGACGTGAAGAAGGTGATCGAGGAACTCGCCGAGGAAATGCCCGGCTGGACCGGCAACTACCACGACAACGAGAACGTCGGCGCCGCCATGGCCTGGGCGCAGAAGGACCACAAGCTGCAGGTGGTGGCGCTGGCCGCCGACGAGCGCGGACGTTGGGATGCCAAGCTCAAGCCCATGGAGGACGAATGGGTCAAGGAAATGTCCGCCAAGGGCCTGCCGGCAGCGGCCTATCTGAAGCGCATGCGTGAATTGCGCGACCAGTTCGCCAGGAAGTAATGAGTTCCGCCGTTCAGCCGGGTGCGGATGCCGCATCCGGCGGTGTGACCAGCCTGCTCGACCGGGCCAGCCGCGTCCTCAACGAGGGCCTGGCCTGGACGGCGGCGGCGCTGCTGGGCGCCATGATGCTGTTTTCGGTGGCCGACATGGTGATGCGCGGCTTCGGTGTCACGATCGCCGGCTCCTACGAGGTGATCGGCTGGCTCTCGGCGGTCGCGATGGCGCTGGCACTGGGCACGGTGCAACGCCACAAGGGCCATGTGGCGATGGAACTCGTGGTAGTCAAGCTGGGCCGGCGCAGCCGAGCGCTGGTCGAGGCGCTGATGGCGCTGATTTCGCTGGCGCTGTTCGCGGTGGTGGCGTTTTACGTGGTGCGCTACGGCCGCGTGCTGCACGAGACCGGCTCGCTGTCTGAAACGCTGCGCGTCATCGTCTATCCCTGGGTCTATGTGGTCGGCCTGGGCTGCGCCGGACTGACGCTGGCCCTGCTGGTGGACTGCCTGCGCTCGCTCGCGACTCTGTTCGCCACACTGCGCGGCTGACAGGGAGAAAGGAAACATGGATCCCCTGATCGTGGCCGTGATCGGCCTGGTGCTGATGTCGGTACTGATGTTGCTCGGCATGCCCATCGCCTTCACCATGCTCGCCGCCGGCCTGCTGGGCAATGCCTACCTGCTGTCGGTACCTGCCGCCACCCACCTCGCGGCGACCAATGTCTGGGAGCAGTTTTCCTCCTACGGTCTGTCGGTGATCCCGCTATTCGTGCTGATGGGACAGTTCGCCTATCGCGCCGGCACTACCGAGCGGCTTTACGACGCCGCCTACAAGTGGGTCGGGCGCATGCCCGGCGGCCTGGCCTGTACCACGGTCGCTGCCAGCGCTGGCTTTTCCGCGATCTGCGGTTCGAATTCGGCGACCACCGCGACCATGGGCACCATCGCCATGCCGGAAATGCGCCGCTATGGTTACGATCCGGCGCTGAGTTCCGGCGCCATCGCCGTCGGCGGCACCCTCGGCGTGGTGATTCCGCCCAGCGTGGTGCTGATCGTGATCGCGGTGCAAACCGAGCAGTCGCTGCTGCGCCTGTTTCTTGCGGCAGTGATTCCTGGCCTGATCCTGACCGCACTGTTTCTGCTCACCATCGTTTTCATGTGCATGCGCAATCCGAAGCTCGGGCCGCTGGGGCCGACGACTACATTCCGCGAAAAGCTGGTCGGCCTGACGGGTGTCGCCGAGGCGCTGCTGCTCTTCAGCCTGGTGATCGGCGGGCTGTACCTGGGCTGGTTCACGCCGACCGAGGCCGGCGCCGCGGGCGCCTTCGGCGCACTGGCGATCGGCGTGGTGAGGCGCAGCCTGGACTTCAAGGGCATCGTCCAGTCGATCGTCGAGAGTGTGCGCATCTCGGCCATGGTGGTACTGCTGATTACCGGCGCCGTGCTGTTCGGCCGCTTCCTCACGGTCTCGCGGCTGCCCTTCGAACTTGCCGACTGGGCCGCGGCTCTGCCGGTGGCGCCGTTTGTGATCCTGCTGGTGGTGCTGGGGATCTACATCGTCGGCGGCATGCTGATGGATGCGCTGGGTTTCCTCGTCGTGACGATTCCGATTTTCTTTCCGCTCGGCGTTGCGCTGGGTTACGACCCGGTCTGGTACACCGTGATCCTGACCATCGTCACCACCATGGGTGCGGTGACGCCGCCGGTGGGGGTCAATGTCTTCATCGTGCATGGCCTGGCGCCGGAGATACCGATCCACACCATCTTCCGCGGCGTCGCCTACTTCCTGGTTTCCTTCATGCTGTGCATTCTGCTGATGTGGATTTTCCCGGTGACGGTGCTTTACCTGCCGCAGGCGATGCTGGGATGAGAGTCGGCGCTGGCGGCACGGTGATATTTCGTTTCGCCCAGGAGGCCGCATGCGCATAACGGTACTCGGCGGCGGCAACGGTTCCTATGCGGCGGCCGCCGATCTCGCCGGCCTGGGCCACGAAGTGTGCCTGTGGCGCCGCGACCGGCAGCTATTGCAGCCGCTCATGGCGACGCGCCGGCTGGTCGTGAAGGATTATTCCGGGCGCCGCGAGGTCGAACTCGCCGGCGTTACCGACGACATCGGCGCTGCGGTGCGCGGCGCCGAACTGATCCTGGTGCCGACCCCGGCCTTCGCCCAGGAGGACATCGCGGCGGCGCTGGCGCCGCATCTGGTCGACGGCCAGGTGATCTTTCTGCCGCCGGGCACCTTCGGCAGCGTGGTCATGCTGCGCACCCTGCGGCGCGCCGGATGCACGGCCGACATTTCCATCGCCGAAACCGGAACCCTGCCCTGGCTTGCGCGCAAGCATGGCCCCGCCGAGGTCGCCATCACCATGCGCGCCACGCGCCTGCCGACCGGCATGTTCCCCGCCCGCAACGCAGCGCAGGCCTTCGCCATCCTTCAGGCGGCGTTCCCGTCGGTGGAGCCGATCGAGGATGCGCTGGCCGGGGCATTGATGAACGCCGGGCCGATCATCCATCCGCCGCTGATCCTGATGAATGCCGGCCCGCTCGAGCACTTCGAGAAATGGGACATCCACAACGAAGGCACGCAGCCCTCGATCCGGCGCGTGACCGACGCGCTCGATGCCGAACGCATCGCCGTCAGGCAGGGTCTGGGTTACACCGGCGAGCATTTTCCGCTCAGCGATCACTACAGCAACGACCGCTGGATGTACGGCGACGCGCACAACCGGCTGGTCGACAGCGGCGACTGGCGCGAGCACATCGTGCTGACCGAGCATCGCTACATGACGGAAGACATCCACTACGGGCTGGCCTTCCTGGTCTCGGTCGCCGACTGGGCCAGGGTGCCGGCGCCGGTGGCGACGGGTCTGCTGGCAATCGCATCCGCCGTCTGCGGCAAGAATCTGCGTCAGGGCCGCCGCACGCTGGAGGCGCTTGGCCTGGCCGGGCTTTCCCGCGCCGAGATGGCGACGCTGCTGGCGCGGGGCGAAGGCGCATGACCGCGGCCAGGGTTGCCGCGCTCGGCGCCGGACGCATGGGGCGCGGCATCGCGCTGGCCTTCGCCTGCGCCGGACAAGGCATCATCCTGATCGATGCCAAACAACGCAGCCAGGCCGACTTCGAGAAACTGCGGGATGCGGCCATGCGCGACATCGGCGAACAACTCGGCGCGCTGGTCGACCTCGGCCTGCTGGCCGACGCGGCCAAACCCCGGATCGTCGCCCGCATCGAGATCGTGCCGCGTGCCGCCGCGGCCGACTGCCTGCCGCGGATGGAACTCCTGTTCGAGGGAGTCCCCGAAATCATGGAGGCGAAGGCGCAAGCGCTGGCGTTCGCCTGCCGCTTCCTGCCTGGGCAGGCGGTGGTCGCCTCGACCTCATCGACCTTCCTGCCGACCGCGCTGGCGGGCATGGTGAGCGGGCCGCAGCGTTTTCTGAATGCCCACTGGCTTAATCCCGCGCACCTGATTCCGCTGGTCGAACTTTCACCCCATCCCGGCACGGCCGCCGAGGTCACGCGCTCGCTGCAGGAGACGCTGGAGCGGATCGGCAAGGTCACGGTGCTCTGCGGCCCGTTTCCCGGCTACATCGTGCCGCGCCTGCAGGTGGTGCTGATGAACGAGGCGGCGCGCATGATCGAGGAAGGCGTGGCGACCGCGGAGGACATCGATCGCGCCACGCGTTTCGGCTTCGGCGTGCGCTATGCCGCGATGGGCGTGGTCGAGTTCATCGATGTCGGCGGCAACGACATCCTCTACTACGCCAGCCGCTATCTGAGCGAGGCGCTCGACGATCAGCGCTATGCAAGCCCCGAAATCGTCGGGCGCTACATGCGCGAAGGGCGCAACGGCCTGCGCGACGGCAAGGGCTTCCATGACTGGTCGGCCACGGATGTCGGCGCCTATCGACGCATCAGCACCGCACGCATCGTGGATCTGCTGCGCCTCGCCGGCAAGCTGCCGGTGTTCGCCGACTGAGCGAGCGGCGCAGGCATATCCCGATCGCCTCGCCGATCTGAGACAATGGCGCACTGCTGCTGCGCCGGACCTGAAATCGCGGAGGTGTGCCATGCTCAAGGAACGCATAACCCTGACCCAGTTCATCATCGAGGAACAGCGCCGCGTCAAGGATGCCCGCGGCGACTTTTCGGTGCTGCTCAACGACATCGTCACCGCCTGCAAGACCATCAGCCACCGCGTTTCGCGCGGCGGACTCGGCGCCGCTGACGAGGATCTGCGGGTGTATCTGGAGCGCGCCGCGAGCGACTCGATCATCGAATCGACCCTGCGTACCGGGCGTCTGGCGGGGGTGAGTTCCAAGACCGCCGACGGCGTTACGCCGATCCCCGCCAAATATCCGCATGGCAACTATCTGCTGGTCTTCGATCCGCTCAACGGCTCCGGCAACCTCGACATCAATTTCATGTCCGGCACGATCTTTTCGGTGCTGCGCGCGCCGGCGGGAAAAAACCAGATTGCCGCCGGTGATTTTCTGCAGCCGGGAAACCAGATGGTGGCGTCCGGCTTCATGCTCTACGGTGCCTCGACGCGGCTGGTGCTGACCACTGGCAATGGCGTCGATGTCTTCATGCTTGATCGCGAGATCGGCGAGTTCGTGCTCACCCATCCGAAAGTGGCGCTGCCCGACAATGCCGCCACCTTTGCCATCAACGCATCCAACGAACGTTTCTGGGAGCCGCCGGTGCGGCGCTACGTCAAGGAATGCCTGGCCGGCAAGACCGGGCCGCGCGGGCGCGATTTCGGCATGCGCTGGGTCGCCTCGCTGATCGCCGAAGCCTATCGCGTGCTGGTCAGGGGCGGCGTCTTTCTCTATCCGGTCGATGCCCGTACCCGCGATACGGGCGGCCGCCTCGGCTTGTTGCACGAGGCCAACCCGATTGCCTTTATCATGGAACAGGCCGGCGGCGGCGCCACGACCGGGCGTCGCCGCATCCTCGACGTCGAGCCGACTGATCTGCAACAGCGCAGCGCCTTCATTTTCGGTTCGAAAAGCGAAGTCGAGCTGATTCAGCGCTACCACCGGGATTACGTCGAAGGTCGCGATTCCGATACCCACGACTTCCCCCTGTTCGGCAGCCGCTCGCTGTTCCTCCACGAATAGGACTTGCTGCCGGACGAGGGCGGCGGATGGCAAAGGCTCTATCATTGCCGCATGCCCTTGCCGCGCCTGCCATGCCAGCCAGTCCAGTGAAAGTCCTCTCCGTCATCCCGCCGATGACGCAGTTGAACACGCCCTATCCGTCGACCGCCTACCTGACCGGCTTCCTGCGTTCGCGCGGCGTCATGGCGGAGCAGGAGGATCTCGCCCTGGCGCTGGTGCTGCGCCTGTTCTCACCCGCTGGATTGCGCGCGCTGCGCGAGTGCATCCGGGCCATGCCGGCAAAGCAGCGCACGCCGCGGGTACGGGCCTTCGAGCGGAGTTTCGATCTTTATCTCGCCACCATCGAGCCGACCATCGCTTTTCTGCAGGGGCGCGATCCGTCCGTCGCGCATCGCATCGCCGGGCGCAATTTCCTGCCCGAAGGACCGCGCTTCGCGCCGCTCGACGCCTATGTCGATGAGGAGGGTGGTGACCCGCTGGCCTGGGCCTTCGGCGCGCTGGGCGTGACGGACCGCGCGCGCCACTTCGCCACGCTCTACCTCGACGACCTCGCCGACGTGCTGCGCGAGGCGGTCGACGCGCGCTTCGAGTTCGTGCGCTATGCCGAATCGCTGGCGCAGAGCCAGGCCACGTTCGAGCCGCTGGCGCAGGCGCTGGCCGTGCCGGAAAACCTGGTCGATCGCACGCTGCGCGAACTGACGTTGGAGGCGGTGCGACGGCATGCACCGGACGTGGTGCTGGTCTCGGCGCCTTTCCCCGGCAACGTTTATGGCGCCTTCCGCATCGCCCAGGCGATCAAGGCACAGGATCCGGCCATCGTCACCGTGCTCGGCGGCGGCTTCGTCAATACCGAGTTGCGCGAACTGGCCGAGCCGCGCGTCTTCGATCATTTCGATTACGTTACGCTCGACGATGGCGAGCGCCCACTGCTGGCGCTGCTCGAGCACTTGCGCGGCGAGCGTCCACAGGAAAAGCTGGTACGGACCTTCCTGCGCGCTGCGGAAGGCGTGCGCTACGTCGACGCCAGAGAGCCCGACATTCCCTTCGCCGAGGCCGGCACGCCGACCTGGGACGGCTTGCCGCTGGATCGTTACCTGTCGCTGCTCGACATGCTCAATCCCATGCACCGGCTGTGGTCCGACGCGCGCTGGAACAAGCTGACCGTGGCCCACGGCTGCTACTGGAAGAAGTGCAGCTTCTGCGACGTCTCGCTCGACTACATCTCGCGTTATGAGGCAGTCGCGGCCACCACCCTGGTCGATCGCATCGAGGCCATCATCGCCGAGACCGGGCAGACCGGTTTCCATTTCGTCGACGAGGCGGCGCCGCCCAAGGCGCTCAAGGCGCTCGCCGCCGAATTGCACAAGCGCAACCGCGCGATTTCCTGGTGGGGCAACATCCGCTTCGAGAAATCCTTCACCCCGGAACTTTGCGCCGAACTCGCCGACAGCGGCTGCATCGCAGTCTCGGGCGGCCTCGAAGTCGCCTCCGACCGGCTGCTGAAACTGATGCAGAAGGGCGTCTCGGTCGAACAGGTGGCGCGCGTCACGCGTGATTTCACCGAGGCCGGCATCCTGGTCCATGCCTACCTGATGTACGGCTTTCCGACGCAGACCGTGCAGGACACGGTCGATGCGCTCGAATACGTGCGCCAGCTGTTCGCCGCCGGTTGCATCCAGTCCGGCTTCTTCCACCGCTTTGCCTGCACCGTGCATGCGCCGGTCGGCCTGCATCCCGAACAGTTCGGCGTCAGGCTCAAGCCGCTGCCGAAGGTCACGTTCGCCAGGAACGACGTCGGCTTCATCGATCCGAGCGGCGTCGACCACGATGCGCTGGGCATCGCACTGAACAAGGCGCTCTACAACTTCATGCACGGCCTCGGCCTCGAGCAGGACGTGCGGGGCTGGTTCGCGCAGCGTGTGCCGCGTACTACCGTACCGCGGCACTTCATAGAGCGGGCCGTGCGCGGATGAGCGAACAGGACAAGCCTTGGCATATACCGGATGCCGAGCTGCATCCCTCGCTGCTGGTGCGCATGGTGCTGCTGGCGATCGGAAGCATCGCGCTTTTGCTCGGGATCATCGGCATCTTCCTGCCCGGGCTGCCGACCACGCCCTTCATCCTGGTCGCCGCCGCCTGCTACGCGCGTGCCTCGGAGCGCGTCTATCGCTGGCTGCTGCGCAACCCGACCTTCGGCCCGCTGATCGCCGAGTGGCGCCATCACCGCAGCATCCCCTGGCGCGTCAAGTGGCTGGCGATCACGCTGATGAGCCTGACCATCTGCGTCTCGATCTGGAGCTTTGCCGGCAAACCATGGCTGCAGGGTCTGCTGGCCTTCATCGGCCTATCCACCGCAATCTGGCTGTGGCGCATCCCGTCGCGCGACCGGCCGCGCGACGGGGGTAAAATTTGAGCCAATACAGATAAACAGGGAGTTCGCATCATGGCCACGTACACGACCGAATCCATTCGCGCTGTCGCCCTCGTCGGCCACGGCGGCGCTGGCAAGACCACGCTGGCCGAAGCCCTGCTGTTCAAGGCCGGCGCGATCGCGGCCAGGGGCAGCGTCGAGAAGGGCAGCGCCGTCTGCGACTTCGACCCGCAGGAAAAGACCGCCGGCCATTCGCTCAATTCGGCGATGGTGAATTTCGCCGCCGAAGGTGTGCACATCCACCTGATCGACACCCCGGGCTATCCCGATTTCGCCGGGCAGGCGGTCGCCGCGCTGGCCGGCGTCGACACCGCGATCGTGGTGATCAACGCCCAGACTGGCATCGAACTCGCCACCGAGCGCATGATGCGCGCGGCGCAGGCGCGCGGTCTGGCACGCATGATCGTGATCAACAAGATCGATGCCGACAACGTCGATCTGCCCGGGCTGGTGGGCCAGATCCGCGAGCGCTTCGGCAAGGAATGCCTGCTGCTCGACCTGCCCGCGCATGGTCGCCGCGACGTGGTCGAAGTGCTGGAGCACGATGCCGGGGATGCTGATTTCGATTCCATTGCCCATGCCCACCGCGAGCTGATCGACCAGCTGGTGGAAGAGGACGAGTCGCTGCTGGCCCGCTACCTGGAAGAAGGCAAGGATCCCGACGCGAAGGAACTGCATGCGCCTTTCGAGAAGGCGCTGCGTGAAGGCCACCTGATTCCCATCCTGTTCACCTCGGCGCGCACCGGCGCCGGCATAGCCGAACTGCTGCATGTGCTGGCCAGCCTGGCGCCAAACCCGGCTGAAGGCAATCCGCCGCCCTTCTACCGCGGTGAGCGAGGCCGCACGGCAGAATCCTTTGCCGCAGTACCCGATGCCAATAAGCACGTGCTGGCCCACGTGTTCAAGATCATCGCCGATCCCTACATGGGCAAGGTCGGCATTTTTCGCGTGCATCAGGGCACGATCCGCAAGGACAGCCAGCTCTTCGTCGGCGACGGCAAGAAGCCGTTCAAGGCCGGCCATCTCTACCAGCTGCAGGGCAAGGACTACGTCGAGGTCGACAGCCTGCTGCCGGGCGACATCGGCGCCATCGCCAAGGTCGAGGAAATCGACTTCGACGCGGTGCTGCACGATTCGCACGACGAGGACCACATCCACCTCAAGCCGCTGGAGTTCCCCAAGCCGATGCAGGGCCTGGCGGTCGAGACCAAGCGCAAGAACGACGAGCAGCGCCTGTTCGACATCCTGCACAAGCTGGAACTGGAAGACCCCTGCTTCGAGGTCGAGCGTCACCCGACCACCCACGAGACCGTGATCCGCGGCCTCGGCGAGATGCACCTGCGCTACAAGCTGGAAAAGATGGCGACCCAGTTCAAGCTCGAACTAGACACCAGGCCGCCGCTGATTCCCTATCGCGAGACCGTCACCGCCAACGCCGAGGGCCATTGCCGGCACAAGAAGCAGTCGGGCGGTGCCGGCCAGTTCGGCGAGGTGTATCTGAAGATCGAGCCGCTGGCGCGCGGCGCCGGCTTCGAATTCGTGGATCACGTCAAGGGCGGCGTGATCCCCGGCGTGTTCATGCCGGCCGTCGAGAAAGGCGTGCGCCAGGCGCTGGCGCTCGGCGTCACCGCCGGCTTTCCGGTCGAGGACCTGCGGGTCATCGTCTATGACGGCAAGACGCACCCGGTTGACGGCAAGGAGGTCGCTTTCGTTACCGCCGGGCGCAAAGCCACCGTCGAAGCCATCCGTGCCGCCAACCCGATCGTGCTGGAACCCATCGTCAACATCGAGATCGTCGCGCCCGAGGCGGCGATCGGCGACCTGACCGGCGACCTGTCGGGCCGGCGCGGGCACATCACCGGCACCAGCCCGCGTCCCGGCAGCACCGCCTCGATCACCGGCGAAGTACCGCTGGCCGAGATCACCGACTACGCCTCGCGCCTGAAATCGATGACCGGCGGCCAGGGCGCCTACAGCATCGAGTTCGCGCGCCATGCGCAGGTGCCGCCGCAGGTGCAGCAGAAACTGGCGGCCAGCTTCAAGCTGAAGGACGAGGACGACTAATCCTGTCTTCGGCGCCGACAGAAGTCGGCGCCGGCGATACGGCGTCTGGTGTGACCGGCGGCCTGCAAGATTTACTTGGCGTCGCGCGGATGCAGGTGCCGATCCTTGCCGGTCTTCGCTTTCGCGGCTTTCACCGTGTCGGACTCCGGGGCGGCTGCGGCAGATTTTTGCGGCATCATGCCCATCTTCTCTTCCATATGCGAATGCGGCTTGCCCTTGGTAACCGCCGGGGCGTCGGCCCGTAGCTTGGCCGTGTCGGCATCCGCCGCGGCGTAGGCACTGGATGAAATCAACGAGACGGCCAGCAGCAGGACCGCAAAGGTGGCGTGCAGTTTCATGGCGTTTCTCCTTGTCTCGGTTTGACGTCGTTCTTCAATGACATATCGAATCCGCGGATATCGCCGATATGAACATCAATGGCGCGCGTAGGTGGCTGTGCGGCCATCCTTGCCGACCAGCAGGATTTCATAGGGAATCTTGCGCGGGTCGTCCATGCCGGGCGCGCTGGCCGGCATTCCCGGCGAGACGAGACCCCTGGCGCGCGGCTTTTCGGCCAGCAGGCGCTTCACGTCGGCGGCAGGGACATGGCCTTCGACCAGATAGCCGCCGACTTCCGCGGTATGGCAGGAGCCCATGGCCTCCGGCACGCCGAGGCGGGCCTTGTGCGTGGCAAGGTTTTCCGTGTCATGCGTCACCACGGGGAAACCGCTGGCCTTCATGTGCTCGACCCATTTGCCGCAACAGCCGCAGCTCGGGCTCTTGTACACCGTCACGGTTGGCAGGGGCGCCGCCGCCCAGGCCATGGGTGCCAGCAGCGAGAGGACAAGGGCGATGCGGATGGAGGTTTTCATTTGCGACTCCCAAGAGTGGATAAGGCCAGTATCTGCTTCCGACTTCGACGGCAAGCTGACGCGCGGATGACATTTTTGTAATCTTCCGGGAAAGGCGATGCAGGAGTCGGCGCCGGTGGTACGGCGTTGGCTGTCTGCACGGCGACGAAGGGCGAATGCCGTCCTCCTCGTTCGGACAAGTTGCGGCTATCGGGCAATCGGTACCTATCCGGGCAGCCTGAGCGGCCTCCTGATCAACGTACCGTCCCGCCAGCGCCGACTTTTTCGTTAGCGGCCGCTGTCCCACAAACATCTGCCCATGTTGCAGATGAATACCGGCAGCGCCAAGCGACCGACATGCCCTACCGACCCATCCGCTGCAATCGCCGATAGAGCGTGTTGCGGCTGATGCCCAGCCGTCGCGCGGCCTCGGCAATATTCCCCTGCACGGCCTCGACTGTGCGCAGGATGGTCTGGTCGGCTTGCGAGTGCAGGTTGTCGGTTTGCGCGGTCGAGGTGATGCCCGCCAGACGCTGCTTGAGGTCGGCGACCAGGTCGTCCGGCAGGTGTTCCCAATCGATGCGGGTTTCGCGATCGCCCAGCATGGCACAGGCGGTACGCAGGGCATTCGCCAGCTGACGCAGATTGCCCGGCCAGTGATAGCTGGAAAACGCCTTGGCCACGGAAGGCGCCAGAATGGCCTTGCGCGCCGGCTCGAACTCGTCGAGCAGCGATGCCACCAGGCGGTTGAAATCCCGCCGTTCGCGCAGCGGGGGCAACATCAGCGTCAGTCCATTGATGCGGTAATACAGGTCGGCACGGAAGCGGGAGGCGTCCACCGCATCCTTCAATTGGCAATGCGTGGCGCAGATCAATACAAAATCAACCGGCACCGCGGGGCCGCCTCCCAAGGGCTGAACCACACGCTCCTGCAGCACGCGCAGCAGGCGGCCCTGGAGTGCCAGCGGCATGTCGCCGATTTCGTCGAGGAACAAGGTGCCGCCATTGGCCTCACGGATACGCCCCGGCACCCCTTCGCGACGGGCTCCGGTATAGGCACCGCCCACATAGCCGAAGAGTTCGGCCTCGATCAGGTTTTCCGGTAGCGCGGCGCAATTAACGGCGACAAAAGCCCGGTTCCGGCGCGGTCCGGACTGGTGGATGGCATTGGCGAACAATTCCTTGCCGACTCCCGATTCCCCCTGAATCAGTACCGGAATGTCCTTGCCCATGATGCGGCGGGCACGATGAATGGCGGTAGCCATCTGCTCGTCCCCGGTGTCCAGCTGACTCAGCGCATCCGGCCCCACGGGAACTGACGCCTGGCGTGGGGCGGATACGGAGACGGGGCTTTGCGACATTTCCACCCGCACGAACAATCCGGCCCGGGTGCGGCGCGGCAGGAAGCAGGGCGCCTCGGCGCGGCGGCTGGCCCAATCGATCAGGGCTTCGAGCCGGGTTGCCAGCAGCTGGTCGATGCGAACCCGGCCGAGATCGGCCGGGACCAGAGACAGCAAGGCCAGACCCGCCGGATTGGCGCCGACGACCCAGCCATCGTGGCTGATGGCGACCACCCCCTCGGCCAGGGTTCCGATCCCTTCGGCCAGCGGGTGGAAGCGCAGGCGCACATCGCCGCCATGGCGTGACAGGAACATCCGGTTCTCGATCATTTGCGCCGCCGCCCGAACCAGGCTGAAGGTATGCGGATGGCAACTGCGGTAATCGCCCGAAATATCGAGCACGCCGAGCAATTCGCCGCGGGAATCCGAGATCGGCGCCGCCGCGCAGGTCAGAAACCCATTGCACGCCAGGTAGTGCTCGGCCCCGGTGATGACCGTAGGGGTGCGCAACGCCAGGGCGGTGCCGACGGCATTGGTGCCCCGATGGTCTTCATGCCATGACGCCCCGGGTGACAGCAGCACCTGCGATGCGCGGTCGAGAAATTCGGCATCACCGCAGGATTGCAGCAACAAACCTTCCGCGTTGGACAGCACGATGACGCTGCCGCTGTCGCGGGTTTGCCCGTGCAGGTAATTCATCGCCGGCAGGGCATGATCGATCAACTCGCACTGGCGTTCGCGGGCGCGCACCAGTTCCGGCGCCGAGGCATGGGGCGCATCCATGGCGGGCGTCAGTGAATCCAGGCCCGAAGCCAGCGAGCGTTGCCAGGAATCGGCCAGAACGGGGCTGATGTAACCCGCGGGCACCTGCCCCGAATCGAGCAAATGCCGTCGGGCAATAGCCAGTGCTTCGTTGTGCGCCAACAGGATCATTGCAACTCCTCCAAATGGGCTTGCCTCCGGGGCAGCCAGCGGTCTAGTGCCGCTGGAAATCATTATCCGCGCATGTTCGGGGGCTGTGTCATTTCAGGGAAAGTGTCACATTTCGAGACAGTCATTTTAAGCCTAACACTTCTGTCAGACGTGATCAAAATCCACGCCATCCCTTGCTGCGACTGGATTTTCGAAATCTGGCACGCTGGCTGCAATGGGGGTTGCGTTCCCCTGCGGGACATGACAACCATCACTTGAGGAGACAACATGATCTACGCCGCACCCGGCGCCGCCGGCGCCAAAATCCAGTACAAGACCCGATACGACAACTTCATCGGCGGCAAATGGGTCGCCCCGGTCAAGGGCCAGTACTTCGACGTGATCACCCCGATCAACGGCAAGGTTTACACGCAGGCGGCGCGTTCCGGCGCCGAAGACATCGAACTCGCCCTCGATGCAGCCCATGCCGCCGCCGACAAGTGGGGCAAGACCGCCCCGGCCGAGCGCGCCAACATCCTGCTCAAGATCGCCGACCGCATCGACGCCAACCTCGAACTGCTGGCCTACGCCGAGACGGTGGACAACGGCAAGCCGATCCGCGAAACCCTGGCCGCCGACATCCCGTTGTCAAGCGACCACTTCCGCTACTTCGCCGGCTGCGTGCGCGCCCAGGAAGGCGCCTTGAGCGATCTTGACGAAAATACCGTGGCCTACCACTTCCACGAGCCGCTTGGCGTGGTCGGCCAGATCATCCCCTGGAACTTCCCGATCCTGATGGCGGCCTGGAAACTGGCCCCCGCACTCGGTGCCGGCAACTGCGTGGTGCTGAAGCCCGCCGAATCGACTCCGATCAGCATCCTGATCCTGGTCGACCTGATCGCCGACCTGCTGCCCCCCGGCGTGCTCAACGTCGTCAATGGCTACGGCCGCGAAGCCGGCATGCCGCTCGCCACCAGCAAGCGCATCGCCAAGATCGCCTTCACCGGTTCCACCTCCACCGGCCGCGTCATCGCCCAGGCCGCCGCCAACAACCTGATCCCGGCCACGCTGGAACTCGGCGGCAAGTCGCCCAACATCTTCTTTGCCGACGTGATGGACAAGGACGACGGCTTCCTCGACAAGGCCATCGAAGGTCTGGTGCTGTTCGCCTTCAACCAGGGCGAGGTGTGCACCTGCCCGTCACGCGCGCTGATCCATGAATCGATCTACGACAAGTTCATGGCGCGCTGCCTGGCCCGCGTCAAGGCCATCAAGCAGGGCAACCCGCTCGACACCGACACCATGATCGGCGCCCAGGCTTCCAAGGAACAGCTGACCAAGATTCTCTCCTACCTCGACCTCGGCAGGCAGGAAGGCGCAGAAGTGCTGACCGGCGGCGCGCAGGCGAGCGTCGGCGGCGATCTCGATGGCGGCTATTACGTGCAGCCCACCCTGTTCAAGGGCCACAACAAGATGCGCATCTTCCAGGAAGAAATCTTCGGCCCGGTGCTGGCCGTGACCACCTTCAAGGACGAGGCCGAGGCCCTGGCCATCGCCAACGATACCTTGTACGGCCTGGGCGCCGGCGTCTGGAGCCGCAACGGCAATGTCGCCTACCGCATGGGACGCGCCATCAAGGCCGGCCGGGTGTGGACCAACTGCTACCACGCCTACCCGGCCCACGCCGCCTTCGGCGGCTACAAGGAATCCGGCATCGGTCGCGAGACGCACAAGGTCATGCTCGACCACTACCAGCAGACCAAGAACCTGCTGGTCAGCTACGCCGAGCAGAAACTGGGTTTCTTCTGATTCTTTGATTCCTCCGCTCGATGTTGCATTGAGCTTGAGGGGCGCCCGGTTCCCACCGGGTCGCCCCCGCTTTTCTGGGAGACGAACATGGTCGACAAAGTCATTGCCACGGATGCCGCGCTGGAGCTGATTGAGTTGCTCAAGTGCAAACACGGCCCGGTGTTCTTCCACCAGTCCGGCGGCTGCTGCGACAACAGCGCCGCCAACTGCTACCTGCCTGGCGAACTCACCATCGGCACCGGCGATGCCTACCTCGGCGACATCGGCGGTTGCCCGTTCTACATCGGCAAGGCCCAGTACGACTACTGGAAGCACACCCAACTGATCATCGACGTGATCGAGGGTACTGGCGGCACTTTCTCGCTGGAAGGGCCGGAAGGCAAGGCCTTCCACACCCGCTCGCGGGTATTTAGCGACGCGGAGTGGAAGGAACTGGCAGCCGAGGCCCCTGTCGTCGGGCCGGCGCTTTCTTCTTAACTGGCTTTGAACTTGCTGTCGATGACGGAAAAGAATGGCGTGATCAATTATCACGTGCGCAAGGACCGCTAAAGTACCGGCACGATGCCGGCCGTCGCGCCACGGCGAGGAAACGGCCGGGCACGCGGACGGACGGGATGGCCGCTACCCTGTCCGCTCGGTCAGTGCTTGTGGTCCATATGCCCGTCCTTCGCCGCGGCAACCGGCGCCAGCGGCGTAAACCGCGCCTGCTCGGCCGGCTTGCCGGCCACGGTGACCGACACCACGGCCTTCATGTCCGGCGTCGAGGCATATGTGCCGACTCCCTTGAGGCGGTTGTCGCCGTCGGGCACCAGCTTGATGCTGGCTTTCTGCTTGCCGGCGAGGATGGTCGCCGTGCCGCCGGCGCCGACTGTCGACACCTTGGATCCGGCATGGTCGGTGACATACACGACGACGGGATTGTCTCTGGCCTCCTTGCTGTCCCTGGCGACGACCAGTTCGAAGTGATAGCTGCCGGCCATGCGCAACTGGCCGCCGTTGGGGGCCTTCTGGGTGTCGAGTGCTTCGTCGCTATGCGCCAGCGCCGTGGCTCCGGTCAGCATGGCGGCAGTGAAGATCAGGGCGTTCAGGGTTTTCATTGGTGGTCTCCTTGGGTAATCGGGATTAGAAGCTTTCTTTCGATTGGTCGGCCAGCAGTCGTTCCAGCGCCGGTTTGCCCCAGAGCCAGAACATCAGCGGGGTGAGCAGGGAATCGAGCAGCGTCGAACTGATCAGGCCGCCGAAGATCACCACTGCCACCGGATGCAGGACTTCCTTGCCCGGGGCGTCGGCCGACAGCAGCAATGGCAGCAGCGCGAAGGCGGCGACCAGCGCCGTCATCAGCACCGGCGTCAGGCGTTCCAGCGAACCGCGCACGATCATGTGCTGGCCGAATGTCTCGCCTTCGAAGGCGCACAGGTTGATGTAATGACTGATCTTGAGGATGCCGTTGCGGGTGGCGATGCCGGTCAGGGTGATGAAGCCGACCAGCGCCGCGACCGACAGCGGCTGCCCGGAAATCCACAGCGCGATCACGCTGCCGACCAGGGCCAGCGGGATGTTGCCCATGATGATCAAGGTCAGCGCCGTCGAACGATAGCGGCTGTAGAGCACCATGAAGATCATGCTCAGCGACACGGCGGCGAGCAGCGTGATCAGTCTTGCGGCCTGCTCCTGTGCCTGGAACTGGCCCTCCAGCGCGGTGAAATAGCCTTCCGGCAGCGGCCTTGAGGCCAGTTCGGCGCGGATGTCGGCGATCACCCTGGACATGTCGCGGCCGTCGGTATTGGCCGAGAGCGCGATGCGGCGGCGCGAGTTCTCGCGGTTGACCTGATTCGGTCCGTCGCTTTCCTCCACGCTGGCGACGCGCGACAGGGGCACGTGGCCGCCCGGCGTTTCGATCAGCAGATCGGCCAGCGCCTGCGGGCTGCGCGCGCTTTCCGGCAGGCGCACCAGCAGGTCGAAGCGCCGGTTGCCTTCGATGACCTGGGTGATGCGTTCGCCCTCGATCATCTGCTCCAGGCTGCGCAGCAGGTTGCCGGGGGCGACGCCGTAGCGCGCCGCCTGCTCGTAGTCGAGGCGGATCTTGACCTGCGGGATCAGCACCTGCTTCTCGATCTGCAAATCGGTCACGCCGGGAATCTTCGCCAGCCGCCCGCGCAGCTCGGCGGCCAGGCCGCGCAGCGTATCGAGGTCGTCGCCATAGATTTTCAGCGCGATCTGGGCGCGCACGCCGGACAACAGGTGGTCGAGCCGATGCGAGATCGGCTGGCCGACGTTGGAAGCCGCCGGCAGGCTGGCCAGGCGCTGCCGGATGTCGGCGATGATCTGCTCGCGGCTGCGGTCGGAGGCCTTGAGGTCGACGTCCATCTCGGTGTAATGCACGCCCTCGGCATGCTCGTCGAGTTCGGCGCGGCCGGTGCGGCGGCCGACCTTGGTCACCTCGGGCACCTGGGCGACGACTTGCTCGGCCAGGGTGCCGATGCGGTTGGATTCGGCCAGCGAGGTGCCGGGGTTGAGCAGCACATTCACCGTCAGCGTGCCCTCGTTGAAGGGTGGCAGGAAAGAGCGTGGAAAGAAGGGCACGCTGGCCGCGACGATCGCCACCAGCGCCAGCGCACCGGCCAGCAGGCCGCGCGCGTGATTGAAGGACCAGTGCAGCAGCTTCGCGTCCCAGCGCTTGAGCCAGGTCACCAGCGGGCTGTCGCCGGCGTGCAGTTGTTTCATGCGCGGCAGCAGGTAGTAGGCCATCACCGGCGTCAGCGTCACCGAGACGACCATGCTGGCGAGAATGGACACGATGTAGGCCACGCCGAGCGGCGTGAACAGCCGGCCCTCGATGCCCGGCAGCACGAACAGCGGGACGAACACCAGCACGATGATCGCCGTCGCATAGACGATGGCCGAGCGCACTTCCAGGGTGGCGGCGGCGATCACCTCGGCCACCGGACGCGGGGTCGCCGCCGCGCGATTCAGCTTGAGGCGGCGCAAGACGTTCTCGACGCCGACCACGGCGTCATCCACCAGCTCGCCGATGGCAATCGCCAGTCCGCCCAGGGTCATGGTGTTGATCGACAGCCCGAAGTAATGGAACACCAGCGCCGTGGCCAGCAGCGACACCGGAATCGCCATCAGTGAAATGATCGTGGTGCGCACATTGAGCAGGAACAGGAAGAGGATCACCGCGACCAGGATCGCGCCGTCGCGCAAGGCTTCCTCGACGTTGTTCACCGAGTGCTCGATGAAGTCGGCCTGCTTGAACAGGAAGGATGGTGCATCGATGCCCTGCGGCAGATTCCTGCCCAGTTCGGCGACGGCCTTTTCCACCTCGCGGGTCAGGGTCACGCTGTCGGCGGCCGGTTGCTTTTGCACCGACAGGATCACCGCCGGCTTGCCCATGTAGCTGCCGTCGCCGCGCTTGATGGCCGGCGCCAGTTTCACGTCGGCGAGCTGCCTGAGCAGGATCGGCTGGCCGTTCTTGACCGCCACCACCAGATTCTGCAAATCCTCGATGCGCGAGCTGCGGCCGATCTGGCGGATCAGCCATTCGCGGCCCTGGGCTTCGAGGAAGCCGCCGCTGGTGTTGGCGCCGAAATCGCGTAGCGCGGCTTCCAGCCTTTCGCGCTCGATGTCCAGCGCCTGCAGCTGCGCGGGCTTGATCTCGACGCGGTACTGGCGCACTTCGCCGCCGATCGGAATCACCTGGGCGACGCCGGGAATCGTCAGCAGGCGCGGCCGCATGACCCAGTCGGCATACTCGCGCACCGCCATCGGGCTGACCTTGTCCGGGTCCGCCGGGATCGCGATCAGCAGGATCTCGCCCATGATCGAGGAGATCGGCCCCAGTTGCGGCACGATGCCCGGCGGCAGCTGTTCGCGCACCAGGTTCAGGCGCTCGGCGATCTGCTGCCGGTTGCGGTAGATGTCGCTGCCCCATTCAAACTCGACATAGACGATCGACAGGCCGATGCCCGACACCGAGCGCACGCGCGTCACGCCGGGCATGCCGTTCATGCTCGACTCGATCGGAAAGCTCACCAGTTGCTCGACCTCCTCCGGCGCCATGCCGCCGGCCTCGGTCATCAGCGTCACGGTCGGCTTGTTGAGGTCGGGAAAAACGTCGACCGGCATCTGGCGCAGCATGAGCGCGCCGTAAATGATCAGCAGCAGCGAGACGCCGAGGACGATCAGGCGCTGCCTGAGCGCGGTGTGGATGATGAAGTCGAACATGATTTAGCGGACTTGCGACAGCAGGCCGGCGCCTTCGACGACCACGCGGTCGCCCTCGCGCAGTCCGTCGACAATCGCGACATTGGCGGCGTCCAGTGCCTGATGGCGCACCCGGCGCACGACGAAGCGCTCCGCTTCCGCATGCACCCACAGCGCCGTCTCGCCGGCGCCGACTTTCGTCAGCGCCGAGCGCGGCACCGCCGCGCCCTTGATCTCGTGCGCGGTGCGCACCATCACCTTGACCGGCTGGCCGACGGCCACCATCGAGTTGGCGGAAACGATGCGGAACAGGAGCGGCAGCGCCTGTTCGCGCAACTGACGGCCGCCGCCGACGTATTTAAGTTCCAACGCGGTTTGCTCCGCCAGCGCACTGGCCGAGATCAGGCTGGCGCCGATGCCCGGATCGTAGGCCAGGGCTTCGACCGCAAGGTGCTCGGGATCGACGATCTCGAACAGCACCTCCCTGGCGTCGACCACCTGGCCGGCGACCAGATGGTGCGAGGCGCTGATCACGCCCGCTCCCGGTGCCAGCAACGGTTCGGCGCTATCGATGCTGGCGGCGACGAAGGCGCGGCGCTTCTGCAGCGCCCCGTGCTCGATCCGTGCCGCGTCGATTTCCTTTTGCGGCACGGCGCCCTCGAGCTGCTCGAAACGTTTCACGCGCCCGTCGGCAATCGCCAGCTGGGCTTCCAGCTCGGCCAGTTGCGCCTTCTGGTTGCCGCGTTCGATGGCGCCGGCCACCGGGCGCAGCCAGGCCAGCACTTCGCCCTTGACCACCTTGCGCCCCGGCGTCGGCATGCCCTTGGGGCCGGGCATCACGCTGCCGGGAAACGGCGCCTGGACGCGGCCGCCGGTGTTCGGGTCGGCAATCACCTTGCCATTGAGTTCGACCGTCGCCGCGAGATCGCCGATGCGTGCCGCTTGGGTACGAATGCCGAGCTGGCGCTGCACCGGCTTGGGCACGAACAGGCTGCCATCGGCCAGGCGCTGCAGCGCGGCCGGAGCATCCGGCGCACCGCCGGCCGGCGCGGACGAGGCCTTCTTGGCATCCTGGCTGTGATCTTCGTCACCGTGGGCCAGTGCGCCGCCGGCGATGAACGCGAGCGATGCTGCAGCGGCGAGCAGCCCGAGCGTCGTGGTTTTCATTTATGAATTCCTTTGGCTTTGCTTCTGTTGCGACGGACCATCAGCAAGGCGCCGGCAGCCACTAACACCAGGCTGGCAAGGATCCAGACCACCCGCTCGCCCCAGCCATGGGTATGCTCGCTTCCCGCTGCCGGCGGGGTAGTATCCAGCGTCGCGCTGAGCAGGTCGGCGCTATCGCTGGCTTCGATGCTGATGGTCAGGGCATGTTTGGCCGGCGCCAGGGCTGCCGCAAGGTCCATCACGTAGGTGCCGGGCGCGGCCTCGCCGGCGAACCCCTTCAGTCCGGCTCCCTCGACTTCCACCTTGGCCTTGGCGACCGGCTCGTTGCTGGCGAATCGATCGACATAGACCACCAGATGCTTGCCTTCGAGCACGGCGACCACTTCGAAATCCTCGGTGGCGGCTACCGCACGCGGCGCGCTGGTCGTGACCGGGACCGGCGCCGGTGTCGATTCCGCGTGGGTATGCCCGTCGCTGGCGTCGCCGCCGGCCCATGTGGGAAAGGCGATGACTGTCGCCAGAAAAAGTGCTCCTGCTTGCATCATGGCAATGCTCCCAGCGCCTGGTTCAGGCGCGATATCGCCGCGGCGCGGGCCACGCGCTGACGGTCGTAAAAGGATTCGGCGTCGAACGCGGCGGCGCGGATGCGCAGCAGCGCCGACAGATCGGATTCGCCCAGCGCGAACGCCTTTTCGGCCAGGCGCAGATTGTCGGCGGCCAGCGCACGGCGCTCCTCGGCCATGGCGAGCTGTTGTCCGGCCGCGGCGAGTGCGCGGCCGGCGCGTTCCGTCTCAAGTTCGACGCGGGTCCGCGCACGCAGCATTTCGGCCTCGGCCTGGCTGGCCTCGGCCTGTGCCGCGGCGGTATCGCGGCGAAGCAGCGCGCCCGAGGAAAATGGAATCTTGAGCCGCACGCCGATGCTGTTGCTGTAGGGCTCGGCGAAGTCGCCGCGCTCGCGGACCACGCGCAATGCCAGTTCCGGGGCGGCGCGCCGGGATTCCGCGGCGACCGTGGTGCGTGCCCGCGCGCTGCGCGCGGCCGCGGCGGCGGCGGCCAGCAACGGATGCGTCGCGGCAGCGTCGGCGGGCTGCACCGCCATCTGCGCCGGCGCTTCCTCGCCGGTGTCGACCGGCGTGCCGGCGCCGGTCAGCGTGCGCAGGAGCTGTTCCGCCTGCAGCCGGCTGGCCTCGGCCTCGATCAGTTCCGCCTCGGCGGCGAGCACTTCCGACTGCGCCAGGTTGCCGTCGATGCGCGACAGGTCGCCGGCGCGGTAGCGGCGCCGCACGTCGGATTCCAGTGCGCGCGCCGTCTCCGCGCGACGGGCCGCCAGCGCCCGCGCGTTGCGCGCCGTCGCCAGCGCCCACCACGCCTCGCGCAGCTCGCCGGCCAGCTCCCAGCGCAAGGCGATGCGTTTCGCGGCCACTTCATCGATCTGGCTCATCGCCGCGTCCTCGCGCGCCGCCTTTTGTCCCGGCAGCCACAATGGCGTCGCCAGCTCGACTTCGTATTCCTGCTGTCCCCGGTCGCGATTCCAGCGGTCGTTGCGGCTGCCGATGGAAATGGCGCCCGGTTCCGGCGTCAGCCCGCCGGCAATCTCCCGCGCCGCCTGCGCCTCGGCATCGCGCGCATCCAGCGCGGCCGCCTGCGGATGCAGCCGCCAGGCCTGTTCCAGCGCAGATGCCAGCCCGCTCGGCGGCTGGCCGGCATCCGCCGCCAGCGCCGCCTGACCCAGCGCCAGCGCCACGACGCAGACCAGCGCCCTGCCCACAAGCCCGCGAATTCCTGTTGCCATGCCCAAGCCACCCATTGTTTGACGTGTCACGCATTCTGCGTAGGGGAACCCCACGGGAAGCTGACGCGCGGATTACATTTCTGTAATCTCGGCCGGGCGCCGATGCTGCGGGCGCACAATCGCGGCATCGCAACGGGTGGGAAAGGGTAATGAAGCTTCTGGTCGTGGAAGACGAACCGAAAACCGGCGACTACCTCAGACAGGGGCTGGTCGAGGCCGGCTTCGTCGTCGACCTGGCGCGCGACGGGGTGGATGGCCTGCATCTGGGCGAAACCGGCGATTACGACCTGGCGATTCTCGACGTCATGCTGCCGAAGCTGGATGGCTGGCAGGTGCTGGCCGGCCTGCGCCGCGCCGGGCGCGGGATGCCGGTGCTGTTTCTTACCGCCCGCGACCAGGTCGAGGACCGCGTCAAGGGGCTGGAGCTTGGTGCCGACGATTACCTGGTCAAGCCTTTCGCCTTCGCCGAGCTGCTGGCCCGCGTGCGCACCCTGTTGCGGCGCGGCAGCCGCAACCAGGAGCCGCAGCAGCTGCGCGCGGCAGACCTGGAGCTGGATCTGCTGCGGCGTCGCGCCTCGCGCGGCGGCCGCCACATCGACCTCACCGCCAAGGAGTTCGCGCTGCTGGAACTCCTGCTGCGCCGCCAGGGCGAAGTCCTGCCGCGGTCCCTGATCGCCTCGCAGGTGTGGGACATGAATTTCGACAGCGACACCAATGTCATCGAAGTGGCGATGCGCCGGCTGCGCGCCAAGATCGACGACGGTTTCGAGCCGAAGCTGATCCGCACCGTGCGCGGCATGGGCTATGTGCTCGAGGTGGATGCGGCATGAGGCGCGGCACGTCGATCACTGCGCGCCTGACGCTGCTGTTCGCCGTCGCGGCGACGGCGGTACTGCTGGCGCTGGGCCTGCTGATCGGCGATGCGGTCGAACAGCACTTCGTCGAACAGGACATGGAGGTGCTGGGCGGCAAGACGGACCTGGCCGCCCACTTGCTGGAGCAGGTCCGCTCGCCGGCCGATTTCGATGCGCTGCCGGGGCAGCTCGATAATTCCCTGGTGGGCCACCACGGTCTGGCCGTGGTGGTCATGGATTCCGCCGGGAAGCGCGTGTTTGCGACCGCCAATGAGGCATTTCCGGGCGCCATGCTGGAACCGGCGGGTGCCGGCAGCAAGCCCCGGTCCTGGACGCAGGCCGGGCAACCCTGGCGCGGCATTGCCACGCTGCTGCCGACCGGCAAGCGCGAGTTGTCGCCGATGCTGGTCGCGGTGGCCGTGGATATTTCCCATCACGAGCACTTCATGGAATCTTTCCGCCAGACGCTGTGGCTGTTTGTCGCCATTGCCGCGATCCTGGTGGGCTTCCTCGGCTGGGTCGTGGTGCGGCGCGGACTGGCCCCCCTGCAGGCCATGCGGCGCGACGCGGCCAGCGTCACGGCGAACCGCCTCGACACCCGATTGAGTCTGGATGCGGTGCCGGTCGAGCTTGCCGAACTGGCCGAAACCCTGAACCAGATGCTGGCCCGGCTGGAAGATTCCTTCCGGCGACTGCAGGACTTTTCGTCCGATCTGGCCCACGAACTGCGCACGCCGATCAGCAACCTGATGACGCAGACCCAGGTGGCGCTGACGCGGGCGCGCAGCGCGGACGAGTATCGCGAAGTGCTGGCCTCGAATGAAGAAGAATACGAACGCCTGGCGCGCATGATCGGCGACATGCTGTTCCTGGCGCAGGCCGACCACGGGCTGGTGGTGCCCCGGCGCGAGCCGGTCGATCTGGCGCTGCAGGTGCGGGAACTGTTCGACTTCTTCGATGCGCTGGCCGAGGAAAAGGGCCTGCAGCTCACGCTGACGGGCAGCGGCCAGGTATCCGGCGACAAGCTCATGCTGCGCCGGGCGCTGGCCAACCTGATCTCCAACGCCATCCGGCACACGCCGGCACATGGCCGTATCCGGGTCGGTATCGAGGCCTGCGGCGAGGGCACCCGGCTCACCGTGGAGAATTCCGGCGCGCCGATTCCGCAGGAACAGATGCCGCGCATCTTCGACCGCTTCTATCGCGGCGATGCGTCGCGCCACGGCGGCGGAGAAGGTGCCGGACTTGGCCTGGCCATCACGCGTTCGATCATTCGCGCCCACGGCGGGGAGATTTCCGTCAGCTCGGGGGGCGAGGGCGTGTGCTTCGAGTTGCGGATGGCATGATCGGCGCCAAGGTGGTGCAGGGGCCCGTTTTCGAATGCTTGTTGTCACAGGAGAGATTGCCATGAAGCACTTTGTCTTGCGCGCCGCGGTGGCGCTTGCTTTCGCAGCGTTCCTGCAGCCGGTCGTCGCCATGGATCATTCCGCGCATGCCGCCCCGGCGGCGAAGTCCACGACCGCGAGCCAGCCATTGTCCGAAGGCAAGGTCAGGAGGCTGGACCGGGCGGCGGGCAGCATCACGATCACTCACGGCCCGATCGATAACCTGGGCATGGGGGCGATGACCATGACTTTCAGCTTCAAGAAGGGAGTGGTGCCGGCATCGGTCAAGGAAGGCGACAAGGTGCGCTTCCGCGCCGAGGAAAAGGACGGCCAGTACGTCGTCGTCCGCGTTGCGCCGGCGAAGTAGCGCCATGCGCCGCGGCCCCCTCCTGATGGCGATGCTGCTGCTCGCGGCCGGGCCTGCCCGTGCCGCGGAAGCCGAGCAACTGATCGGCGGCCAGGTCGAGAGCCTGCTCGAATTCGCCCGCGGCCGCCATCCCGAGTTTGCCGCGCTGCGCGCCGAGGCCGAGGCCGCGACGGCGCGCATCGAGCCGGCCGGCGCCCTGCCCGACCCGATGCTGCGCACCGAGTTGCGCGACGTCACCAACGAGGGCATGGATGCCAGCGCCAATCTGCTGCCGCCGCGCATCGGCGGCGCGCGCTATACCTTCAGCCAGTCATTGCCCTGGTTCGGCAAGCGCGAGTTGCGTCGCGGCGTGGCCGGCGCCGCCGCCGACGAAGCGCAGGCGCGCGCCCGCGCCGGCTGGATCGAGCTGGCGACGAAGATCAAGCTGACCTATGCCCAGCACCACGTGCATCTGATCGGCATCCGCTATGCGCAGGAAAACCTCGACCTGATGCGGCGCGTCGCCGAGATCGCGCGCACGCGCTATGCCAGCGGCTTCGGCGGTCAGCAGGATGCCCTGCGCGCGCAATCCGAGATCATCGCCATGGAGACCGACCTGGTCATGCTCGAAGGCGAAAGCGCCCAGGCCAGCGCGCGCATGCGCGCGCTGCTGGGACGGCCCGACAACGTCAAGCTGCTCCCGCCGGAAAAGCTGCGCCTGCTGCCGCCGGCGGCAAAGCTGGACATGGCCGCGCTGGAGGCAAGGCTGCGCGCCAACAATCCGCAACTGGCGGCCGATGACGCACGCATCAGCGGCGCCGAACAGGGCCGCGAGCTGGTCGCGCGCAACCGCTATCCCGACCTGACGCTCGGCATTTCCCCGACCCAGACGCGCAATCGCGTCAGCGAGTGGGAGCTGATGTTCGAGATCAACATTCCGCTGCAGCAGGGCAGCCGCCGCGCCCAGGAACGCGAGGCCGAGCTGAATCTGGAAGCGGCGCGCCTGCGCCGCCAGGGCACGCTCAACCAGGCCCTGGCCGAACTCGGCGAAAGCCTGGCCGGCCTCGAGGTCGCGCGGCGGCTGGAATCGCTAGTGACGAGCGGCCTGCTGCCGCAGGCCGAACTGAACCTCAACGCGGCGCTGGCCGCCTACGAAACCGGCCGCGCCGAATTCGCCGCGGTGCTCGATGCGCACCGCCAGCTGCGCCGCGCCCGCGGCGAGCTGGTCAAGGCGCGCGGCGACCAGCAGATACGCCTGGCCGAAATCGAAAAGATGGTGGGAGAAGACCTATGAAATACCAACTACCGGCCGTGCTGGCGGCCCTGCTGCTGGCCGTCGGCGGCGGCTATTGGCTGGGCAAGGCAAGAGTCGTCGCTGGCGACACGGCGACCATCTCCGCGAAGCCCGCCTCGGCACCAGCGGAGGAACCCGGTGCGCAGAAGCCGCGCAAGCTGCTCTACTACCGCAACCCGATGGGCCTGCCGGATACCTCGCCGGTGCCGAAGAAGGACTCGATGGGCATGGACTACATCGCGGTCTATGAAGGCGAGGACGAGGGGGTGGCGCCCGGCGAAGTGAAGATCAGCACCGAGAAGGTGCAGAAGCTCGGGGTCAAGACCGAGCCGGCCGCGCTGCGCGAACTCGCGCGCCAGGTGCGGGCCGCGGGCCGGGTCGAAATCGACGAACGCCGTTTGCATAACGTGGCGCCGAAATTCGAGGGCTGGGTCGAACGCCTGCACGTCAATGCCACGGGCCAGCCGGTGGGCAGGGGGCAGCCGCTGTTCGAGGTGTACAGCCCGGAGCTGGTCTCGGCGCAGCGCGAATACATGGTCGCGGCCGGGGGCGTCGCCGCGCTGAAGGATGCCAGTGCCGAAATGCAGTCCGGCATGCGCCAGCTGGCCGAGGCGAGTCTGATCCGGTTGCGCAACTGGGACATTTCCGAGGAGCAGATCAAGGCGCTGGCCGCGGGTGGCGAAGCGAAACGCACGCTCACTTTTCGCTCGCCCGCGGGCGGCGTGGTGCTGGAAAAGAAGGCCGTGGCCGGCATGCGTTTCATGCCCGGCGAGATGCTCTACCAGATCGCCGACCTGTCCTCGGTCTGGGTGCTGGCCGACGTGTTCGAGCGCGACATCGCGCTGGTCAAGCCCGGGCAGAAGGTCAGGCTCGTGATCAACGCCTATCCGGACAAGAACTTCACCGGCACCGTCGCCTACATCTACCCGACATTGAAGGCCGAGACGCGGACGATACCGGTACGCATCGAACTGGCCAATCCCGGCGGGCTGCTGAAGCCGGCCATGTATGCCAGCGTCGAGCTGGCGACCGGCGGCCGCGACAAGCTGCTGACGGTGCCGGTTTCGGCGGTGATCGACAGCGGCACGCGGCAGGTGGTGCTGGTCGACAAGGGCCGGGGCCGCTTCGAGCCGCGCGAAGTCAGGCTCGGCGCGCGCAGCGACGACTACGTGGAAATCCGCGAAGGACTCAAGGACGGCGAGCCGGTGGTGGTCGCCGCGAATTTCCTGATCGATGCCGAAAGCAACCTCAAGGCGGCGCTGGGCGGCTTGAGCGCCGGCACATCGCCCGCGGCGAGTGCCGCGCCCAAGGCCGCCAGCCACCAGGCCGAGGGCAAGCTCGATGCGGTCGACGCCAAGAGCGGCACGGTGACCATCACCCATGGTCCGGTGGCCAGCCTGAAGTGGCCGGCGATGACCATGGATTTCACGCTGGCCAATGCGGCGCTGCTGGGCACGCTGAAGCCGGGCGCGACGGTTGCGCTCAGCTTCGTCGAGCGCAAGCCCGGCGTGTGGGTCATCGTCAAGCTCGAAGGCACCGGCGCTTCGCGTCCCTCGGTCCATCAAGGCCATTGAGGCAAATGAGGCCACTGAAGCGGGAAATGCCATGCTGAACAAACTCATCGACTGGTCGGCGCGCAACACCTTCCTGGTCCTGCTGGCCACGCTGTTCGTCACCCTGGCCGGCATCTACGCCGTACTGCGCACGCCGATCGACGCCCTGCCCGACCTCTCCGACGTGCAGGTCATCGTCTACACGGAATACCCCGGCCAGGCGCCGCAGGTGGTCGAGGACCAAGTCACCTATCCGCTGACCACGGCCATGCTCTCGGTGCCGAAGTCGAAAGTGGTGCGCGGCTTTTCCTTCTTCGGCGCCTCCTTCGTCTACATCATTTTCGAGGACGGCACCGACATCTACTGGGCGCGTTCGCGCGTCCTCGAATACCTCAACTTCGCCGCCGGGCGTATGCCGAAGGGCATCACGCCGCAGATCGGCCCCGACGCCACGGGCGTCGGCTGGGTCTACCAGTACGCGCTGCTGGCCAAGGACAAGACCCTGGCCGAGCTGCGCAGCATCCAGGACTGGTATCTGCGCTACCAGCTGACCAAGGCGCAGGGCGTGGCGGAAGTCGCCTCGATCGGCGGCTTCGTGCAGACCTACCAGGTCACCGTCGATCCGGTCAAGCTGCGCGCCTACGGCATCCCGCTGATGAAGGTGGCGCAGGTGATCCGCGACTCCAACCGCGACGTCGGCGGCCGCGTGGTCGAGATGGCCGAGACCGAGTACATGGTGCGCGGCAAGGGTTATCTGCGCGGCATCGGCGATCTCGAACTGCTGGTGGTGAAAAGCGAGAAGGGCACGCCGGTGCTGATCCGCGACATCGCCCGCGTCGAACTGGCGCCCGACGAACGGCGCGGCCTGACCGAACTCGACGGCGAAGGCGAGGTGGTGTCGGGCATCGTCATGGCGCGCTACGGCCAGAACGCGCTGGAAGTGATCCACAACGTCAAGGAAAAGATAGCCGAGGTCTCCGCCGGCCTGCCGGCGGGCGTCACCATCGAGACGGTGTATGACCGCGCCGAGCTGATCCACCGCGCGATAGACACCCTGAAGCGCACCCTGGCCGAGGAATCGCTGATCGTCGCGCTGGTCTGCATCGTCTTCCTGCTGCACGTGAGGAGCGCGCTGGTGGCGATCCTGATGCTGCCGGTCGGCATCCTGATCGCCTTCATCGCCATGCGCCTCTTGGGCATGAATTCCAACCTGATGAGCCTGGGCGGCATCGCGATCGCCATCGGTGCCATGATCGACGCCGCGATCGTCATGATCGAGAACGCGCACAAGCACCTGGAGCGCCTGCCGGCGGAGCATTCGGGCAGCGATCGCGCCGAGGCCATGATCGCCGCCTGCAAGGAGGTGGGGCCGGCGCTGTTCTTCTCGCTCTTGATCATCACCGTTTCCTTCCTGCCGGTGTTCACGCTCGAAGCGCAGGAAGGCCGGTTGTTCTCGCCGCTGGCCTGGACCAAGACCTTCGCCATGGCCGGCGCGGCGCTGCTGTCGATCACTCTGGTGCCGGTGCTGATGATGCTGTTCATCCGTGGCAGGATCATGCCGGAAGCGAAGAACCCGGTGAATCGCTTCCTGATCTGGGTCTATCGGCCGATCATTGCCGGCGTGATGCGCTGGAAGAAGACGACCATCCTGCTCGCCGTGCTGGCCATGGCCATCTCGATCTATCCGGCATCGCGGCTGGGTTCCGAATTCATGCCGACGCTCAACGAAGGCACGCTGTTCTATATGCCGACCTCCCTGCCCGGCATGTCGATCACCAAGGCCGCCGAGCTGCTACAGACGCAGAACAAGATCATCAAGAGCTTCCCCGAGGTCGCTTCGGTGTACGGCAAGGCCGGCCGCGCCAACACGGCGACCGACCCGGCGCCGACGGAAATGTTCGAGACCGTGATCAACCTGAAGCCCGAGTCCGAATGGCGGCCCGGCATGACGACCGACAAGCTGATCGCCGAACTCGACAAGGCGCTGCAGTTCCCTGGCGTCGCCAACTCGTGGACCATGCCGATCAAGGCTCGCATCGACATGCTGTCGACCGGCATCCGCACGCCGATCGGCATCAAGGTCTTCGGCAAGGACCTGAACGAGATGGAGAAGCTGGCCAAGGAGATCGAGGCCGTGGTCAAGACCGTGCCCGGCACCACCAGCGCTTTCGCCGAACGCATCACCGGCGGCTTCTACCTCGACATCACGCCGGACCGCGAGCAGCTCGCCCGCTATGGTCTGGCCGTGGGCGACCTGCAGGACGTGATCGGCAGCGCGCTGGGCGGCGAGATGGTGACCACCACGGTCGAGGGCCGCGAGCGTTTCGGCGTCACCGTTCGCTATCCGCGCGAACTGCGCGCCGATCCGCAGCAGATCGCGCGCGAAGTCCTGGTGCCGACCATGGAAGGGGCGATGATTCCGCTCGGCCAGCTGGCGAAGGTCGAGGTCGCCAAGGGCACTCCCGGCATTCGTACCGAGAATGCACTGCTCTCGGCTTACATCTATGTCGACATCCGCGAGCGCGACATTGGCGGCTATGTCGCCGACGCGAAGCAGGCGGTGGCGAAAAAGATCAAGTTTCCGCCCGGCTATTACGTGACCTGGAGCGGCCAGTTCGAGTACATGGAGCGCGCCATCGCGAAGATGAAAGTGGTGATTCCGCTGACCCTACTGATCATCTTCCTGCTGCTCTACCTGAACTTCCGGCGCCTGACCGAAACCCTGATCGTCATGCTTTCGGTGCCCTTCGCCCTGGTCGGCGGCGTCTGGCTGATGTGGCTGCTCGGCTACAACCTGTCGGTGGCGGTGGCGGTCGGCTTCATCGCGCTGGCCGGCGTCGCGGCCGAGACCGGGGTGGTGATGCTGATCTACCTCGACCATGCCTGGGCGGCGGCACAGGTGCGCTGCGCGGCGGAGAATCGCCGTGCCGCCAGCGCCGACTTGTACGCGGCAGTCATGGAAGGGGCAGTGGAACGGGTGCGGCCGAAAATGATGACCGTGGTGGCGATCATGGCCGGCCTCTTGCCGATCATGTGGGGCAGCGGTACGGGGTCCGAAGTCATGAGCCGCATCGCGGCACCGATGGTCGGGGGCATGATTTCCTCGACCGTCCTGACGCTGGCCGTGATTCCCGCGATCTATGCCCTGGTCAAGGAATGGCAGTTCCGCCGCCAGGCAGCGGCCTGACCCGGCGCTCAGCGCGGCCCGGATGAACCTTCCGGCCGCGCCGCGCTGAAGCGTTTGCGGTAGTCGCGCGGGCCGCTGCCGGTCCAGGCAGCGAAGGCGCGATAGAAGGCGGCGGCGTCGGCGAAGCCGAGGTCGGCGCCGATGCGACTCAGGGGGCGCGAAGTCTTGGTCAGCCAGTCGATGGCGAGCTCGCGCCGCAGTCCGTCCTTGATCGCGCGAAAACTGGTGGCTTCGTCTTCCAGGCGGCGGTGCAGCGTGCGCGGCGAAAGGAACAGGCGGCGCGCGATGGCCGGCAAGGGCGGCTGTTCGGGCAGG
>JAPTVL010000502.1 GCA_028065725.1 Betaproteobacteria bacterium | reverse complement strand
TCACCAACATGCCGGGCGCGGTCGCGCGCACCGCTACGCTGGCGCTGACGCAGGCCACGCTGCCGCTCGTACTGGAACTCGCCGACAAGGGCCATGCGCGGGCGCTGCTGGGCAATCCCGGTCTGCGGGACGGCCTCAACGTGCTGCGCGGGCAGGTCACCCATCCGGCCGTCGCCGCGGATCTGGGGTATGCGATGGAGCCGTTGCAGACGGTGCTGGCAGCCTATGGATGCGAGGAACAAGTTGTCTCAGCGAAAGCCGGGGGTCGAGTGTCTGTGTCGACTGGATTCCGCCATGCGCCGGAATGAAAAACGTGGACTTGTTCAGTGTTTCATTCTATGAACAGCGCAATCGCGCCTTCAACAGTACACATCCAGGAAAATTCGGTATCGGCGGCAGGAGATCCGTCGTGCCGCCAAGACGTAACGTCGACTGATACATCTGTCAGAAAGCTCTCACTAATTAGCAGATTGTTCGCTCGGTCCAGAAGTTTGGTGTGAGCACCAAGCGCCTGGCGATGTGCGTGTGGAGTTACGGTTAAAAATGACGGGGTCGCGCCGTGTGATGTGGCCACAAAGTCGGGTTCCCGCACCATGACCAATCCGCCTTGCAGTCCCTCGGTTGCTGCCCCGCAGAGGTGCAGTGGCAAGGTTATCTTGCCCAAACGATCTGTCTTGTCCCGCCCCGAAAGGAAAAGAAGATAAGTCTGTGAACAGGCATTCCCGAATCCGAAGATATCGCGCACGGAATGGTAAGCGTCCAGACGTGCTGAAAAGTTATGACGCTGGAATCGTTTGATGAATTCTACGCGGACGTCTTTGGGTAGTCCGACGAGTTCATCATGCAGTTTCGTGAAGGATTTCTCGTATTTGTCGTTCATGTTGTGTCCCCTGATAAACATGGTTTCAAAATGACAGAGGCGAACGGGCCGCGATTTCCCAATCGCTTCAATGCTTACAGCCGCGTGCCGCAATCACACACGCCGTATCGCACGCAACCCAATCAGCCCCAGGCCTGCCAGCAAAAGGGTCCAGGTTCCTGGCTCGGGAACCGGGGCGGCCAGATCGTAGCCGACGGTAAACGCACCGGTATTGTTGTAGTAGGCAGCACCGGGGTGCGAATTCAGAGGAAGCACGGAGTCGAGCACACCCAGGACAAGGCGGGTTGCCCCAGCGGGGACGAAGAAGGATTGTGAACTTCCGCTCCCGGTGCCCGTGAGACCGTCGCCTATGAAAAACGTCTGCCTAAGCGTCGGACTGAGGCTAGCAAAACTAATGCCAAGGGCCCCAGTTGTGAAATCAAGGCTTTCTGGATGCGCGCCGGTCGGCGTCGTGTCATCGAGAAACGTCCCCCAAAGCGACGTTCCGGTGCGATCGATATTCAGATCAGATACAGGCAGGCTCGGATGACCGATGAAAAACGCGCTCTGGAGGGTAGCGCTTTCCGGCCCATACGCTGGGTTACCAGGATTACCGATGTGTACCGTGCCGGTCACGCTTGAAAACTTGATAGCGGTTGTACCAGCTTCCAGTGAAATAGAAGGCGGAACCGAACCATCACTCCCGATGATGCTGGTCGATGCTTGGCCTGCCGCGAAAATATTCGCGGTTCCGGGCACAGTAATGATGCCGGCCGTCGCGCTTGCCATAGTCAAAACGCCTGTCAGCAAGATGGCGGCGGGTAATGCAGTTCTTCCACTTCTAGCCCATTTGAATTTCGTTTTCATCTTAACGCTCCCAATCAGTAGTTGAACAAGCAACATCGCATGGCGCGATTATCATCTGCCCACAAAGC
Source organism: Betaproteobacteria bacterium (assembly GCA_028065725.1). The sequence goes on along the minus strand of JAPTVL010000502.1, from coordinate 9,062 downwards.
TGCGGCATCGCTTAAGCACCTGCGATACGGGATATCAATTTGGCATGGCTGTTTTTTCTACAGAAATCGCAATTCCCCTAGACTGTTTGCTCGTCTGGACGTGCGGTTCCGCATCGCTGTTGTTTTTCGCGTGCGCGGTTCCTCCATCTCCGGTGCCGTTATCGCCTCGCTCGGCGGCGTTCCTGGCATCAGGCACGCCATCGAAATACCCGCCATTGAGATATTCGTGTTGGTATGGCGTTTCCGCGCCCGCCTGGCTCATGGAACCAAGCATGGCGAGGTAAAGAATTATTTGTGCGCTGGACATGGTGCTTCTCCTTTAAGTCTGGTAAATCCAGTTCAATGTGCCGATAAGGGCCCGAGAACGTCGAGTCCGACCACGCTTCGAAGAACGGGCGATTGCGACGCTCAGGGCAAGACTACGGGCCGGGGACTTACAGATGGCTTACAAAAATGCTGTTCCGACCGAAGGATTTCCGGCGGGCGTAGTCTCTTCAGCCAGGCATCGATGCAGAAGGCGAGTCCCCGCGATGCGAAGACTCGCGATGGATTCAGGAGCGAATGATGGATTGGTGGAGGGAGACGGTTTCGGCGGACGGCGCAATCGATAACAGCGCGTCCAGCGCAGCCTGGCAACGCCGATACACCGCAAGAGCGTCTGCGCGTTGACCGAGCCGATGGTGGGAGATCATCAGACGTTGATAAAACGCCTCGGACGCAGGAGCGACTTCAATTCCCTTCCGGTAGCACTCTATCGCCCGTTCCCAACAGCCGTTTTCTTCTTGCCGCCGTCCGATCTGGGCGAACACGCGCAAGACGCGGGTATGCAGGCGACTTCTGGCCGCGATGGCCCAAGGCACGTCGTCTTCCTGCGACAGGAATTCACCCTGATACATCTGGAGAAGATTCGCAAACAGCGAATCCACGTCCAGCCGGGGATCGGATACTTCGCCCTGCTTAAAGAGCGATTCGATGGTGCCGAGCAGGCGCTCGAACGCCCAGACGTCGATCCAGCAGTGATGGGCGTTGATCGACAACTTGCCATCCGTCAGCGCGAGGGCGTCGCGATCACCCAGCAACTTGCGTAGGCGGTGCAGGGTCGTGTCGAGCGTGCCGGCGGCCACGTCGCCTTCGGAGTCCGGCCATAGTGCTTCCGACAACAGCGCCAGACTGACATCGCGCCCGCCCATCGCTACGAGCGCTTTGAGCAGTTCCAGCGGCTTTCCTTGCGCCTTGCTCCCTGCTCGCAGGGTCGCGCCGTCTTTCACCAGGGTGAAGCGCCCGAGCGTATAGACCTTGATGCGCCAGCGCCAATGTTCCACGTCGATTGGGGGAGATGCCGGCACCAGCTTGTGCTTGCGTATCCATTCGTTGACATACTCGGTCTCGATGCCCGACTCCAGAGCCTTGACCAACAGCTGGGAAATGACGCGGGGTTGGGCCCAGACATGGTTCATCATCCCGAGGGAGCGACCCAAGGACAAGGCTGCGCGCAGCGAAGTCAGCAGAGCCGCCTCGTCGCTGCGCAGGCTCGCAAGACGGGCAGCGAGCAAATGCGCTTCGAATTTCAGGAAGTCGCTGCCGGCGGCATCGGTGTCCCGGCCAATTTCACCCAGGATCTGTTCGACCCGTTCGTACTGACCGAGGACGCAATAGACATGGCCTGAGGCGATTCTGTTAAATGTTTTTGGAAAATACGCGCCTGCTGATTCAATCAATTGACGACTGGCTTCGACATGCGCCAGGGCAGCGTGCGCATCGCCACAGATCAAGGCGTGCCAGCCGGTAACGAAATGGACATGCGCCACGTCAAGCCGCCTCAATGGATTTATCTTCGCTGGAAGACCCTGCAGAAGGCTGCCCGCCACGTCCGTAGCGCCTTCGCTCAGCGCTGCATAGATAGTGAGGAGAGTCAGGATGCCATCGTTAATATGGATACCGGTGGCGGCACCGACGTCGAGGCCCTCCTGGAGGGCGGCCTTGGACGCGTCGATTTCCGCGACTTGCCAGAAGTAAATGCCCTCCACCACGGACCAGAAAATCTTGTTCATGGGTGAGGACTCCGGCCCCCGAATCGCGGGGCCGAGCAGCCGCATCTGCATGGCTGCTTTACGCAAGTCGCCGGTCAGGATCAGGTGATGAACCAGCAATGCACTGATCATGCCTTTGGCAGGCGACGGCATGGGATCCTGCACGAACGCCTCGATCTGGCTCTGCCATTGTCTGAGCCGCGGATGAAACGGATGACTGAAGTGAAGCGCCGCGAAGCCACTGATCGCGACGCGCATTTCGATCTCGGGGGAGGGAAATTCAGGCGATGCCGCCAGGAGCGATTCCAGGCGCAGGACCCATTCCTGGAACGGACGAAAATCGCTGAATTCGAGCACGAAGGTATCGGCAATGCCGCACCAGGCCAGTAATAATCCATCCCGCATGCCTGACGCCTCGAACTGGCGATAGGCTTTTTCGAACAAATGCCTGCCTTCAACCGGATTGAACGCCATTCGGCAACTACCCAGCCAGTAAACCAGCCACGGCGAGCTACCCAGCGTCGTCGCGGGCAGAAGCGCTATCCATTTTTCCACGGTCCTGTTGCTGCCCTGCGCCAGCATATGGGGGGCATGTTCGAGCACCATGCGCGCCGCGTTCTGCCAGTCTTCTGCCTCGGCATACAAGACCACCGCGTGTTCAAACCTCCCAGCTTTTTCGAGCAGCATCGCGGCGCGGATGCGCAGCGTGGCCAGCTCGCCCGGCGAAAACCTCTTTGTAGCCTCGACCAGCAGGAACTCACGGAACAGGGGGTGGTATTCATACTCCAGCGTCAGGGAACTGTCTTTGACCAGGAAATAATTTTTGCGGTGCATGCCCACAAAGAGATAGTCCGCCCCGGCCTCCCCTGTCAACAAGGCTGCCTGCTCCGATGAGAACGCCGGCATGACGGACGTTTTCAACAGAATGAGCTGGCTGGCCTCGTCGTTTTTTCGCAGGATTTCATTGGCGAACACCCTGAACACGGATTCGAAAGATGATTCAATCGGCTGTTCGCAGGACGGACTTCCAAATCTGTTTCCTTCAAGCATCAGCACCAGCCCGCTCACCCATCCTTGCGCTTCGGCATGGAGCCGCGCGAGACTGGCGCCGTCCTGAATTTCTTTCCCGTGTAGGCGGGCAATTTCGGCGGTTTCGTCTTTGGTAAGACGCAGCATTTCCCAGTCGATCATAGCCCAGCCGGCTTGCGCCCTACCCCGCGCATAGACACCCGACGGCTCGCTTCGGCTGACAAGCACGACGAGTGAATGGTCCGGAACCTGGGTCAATGCTTCTTGAAGAATTTCATGGAACGTGTCCGCACTGCCCGCGTCCTGAAGGTTGTCGAATACCAACGCAAAAGGGCGGCGCAAACTGCCAAATAAAGCCCGGAAATAGCGCCCTGCAAAAGCACGCAAAGCCGCGTGATATTCAGGAATGAACGGGGGTAAGGGAAAGGTCTGCTTGGGGAAGGCAACTTGCGCCGCACGCCCCAGAGTATTGAACAGCGTGGCTGGGTCCGAGTCCCATTCGTCCACCTGGTACCACATGGCCGGAAGATTTGCCTGCTCAAGGTAGCTCGCGATCAGTGTGGTCTTACCGGCGCCTGGAGGACCGCTTATCCATAAGATCTTGTGGGGTTTCGCCTTGTCGATTACCTGGAACAGCGGGAGGCGCTTCAAGACATCGTGCAGAACCGGAAGCGCAACTTTTGAAGTGTCAGACGGCTGGCTACTCACATTATTCCCATCGAGATATGTTGGCCTAGTCAGCCATTTATCATGCCCTTGGCGGCTGGGTCTAGTGCCCCCCCTGTCGCAATCCCTACAATCCCCGACAAATGTCGGTCCCGGCTGCGCGCCCCCTACCCGCTTGAACCCGTAACACGCTGATTGGACGCGACAATTTCCGCTGGCATGCCCCTTGCTGATCGCTGGTTGTAAGCGAATCTCCTCGGAGCAAAACAATGGCGAACCCCTCTGTAGTCGTAAACGACACGACCCTGCGCGATGGTGAGCAGACCGCCGGCGTGGCCTTCACCGCCGAGGAACGCATCGCCATCGCGCGCGCCCTGGCCGCCGCCGGCGTGCCGGAAATGGAAGTGGGCATCCCGGTCATGGGGGCGGAAGAGCGCGAAAGCATACTCGCCATCGCCAGCCTGGGGCTGCCGTCGCAATTGATGGTGTGGGGGCGCATGTGCGAATCCGACCTCACCGCCGCCGCCAGTTGCGGCGTGCACGTCGTGAACCTGTCCATCCCCGTTTCCGACATCCAGATCCGCCACAAGCTGGGGCGCGACCGCGAATGGGTGCTGGAGACCATCGCCCGCTACGTCGGCCTGGGGCTGGATCTTGGCCTGGACGTCTGCGTCGGCGGCGAGGACGCCTCGCGCGCCGACATCGACTTCCTGCTGCGCGTGGTCGATGCGGCCCAGCGCGCCGGCGCGCGGCGTTTCCGCTTCGCCGATACGCTCGGCCTGCTCGATCCCTTCGCCACCTTCCGGCGCATCAACCAACTGCGCGAAGCGACCGATCTCGAACTGGAAATGCACGCGCACAACGATCTGGGGCTGGCGACGGCGAACACGCTGGCTGCCGTGCTGGCCGGCGCCACCCACATCAACACGACCGTGAACGGGCTGGGCGAGCGCGCCGGCAATGCGGCGCTGGAAGAGTCGGTCACCGCGATGCATCACCTCTACCACTTCGAAACCGGCATCGACAGCCACCACTTCCCGGAAATCTCGCGCCTGGTGGCCATCGCATCGGGCCGCCCGGTTCCGGCGAACAAGAGCATCGTCGGCGATGCCGTGTTCAGCCACGAATCCGGCATCCACGTGGACGGCCTGATCAAGAACCCGCTCAACTACCAGGGCGTGAATCCGGAGGACGTCGGCCGCACCCACACGCTGGTGCTCGGCAAACACTCGGGTTCCAGCGCAGTGATGCAGGCCTATGCCGGCATCGGCATCGTGCTCTCGGAATTCGAGGCCAAGACCATGCTCGCGCGCATTCGCCAGCATGCCGTCGCCACCAAGCGGACCCCGAGTTCAGCCGACCTCGAACGCTTCTATCTGGAAGCCATGCCCTGCGCGAGCGCGCAGTCCTGACCAGGAGGAATCAAACATGTCCGCCATGATCGAGCACAAAACCCTGGCCCCGGCACCGGCCCCCGGTCTCCTCGCCCTGCTGCACGAGGATGTGGCCTGCGTGTTCCAGCGCGACCCGGCCGCGCGCACCACCTGGGAAGTCGTCACCACCTATCCGGGCATCCATGCCCTGCTCTGGCATCGTCTCAGCCACCTCCTGTGGGGTCGTGGCTGGCGCTATGCCGCGCGCTTCATGAGCTTCTTCGCGCGCATGTTCACCCAGATCGACATCCACCCGGGCGCCACCATCGGCCGCCGCTTCTTCATCGACCACGGCTGCGGCGTCGTCATCGGCGAGACCGCCGAAGTCGGCGACGACGTCACGCTCTATCACGGCGTCACCCTCGGCGGCGTCTCCTGGAACCCGGGCAAGCGCCACCCCACCCTGTGCGACGGCGTGGTGGTGGGCGCCGGCGCCAAGATACTCGGCCCTATCACGGTCGGCCGCGCTGCGCGCGTCGGGGCGAATTCGGTGGTGATCCAGGACGTGCCGGAAAGAATGACGGTGGTCGGCATCCCCGGGCGCGTGGTGCTGCCCGAAAGCCAGCGCCGCATCACGCAGCAGGGCATCGACCTCGACCACCACCTGATGCCCGACCCGGTGGGCAAGGCGATTTCCTGCCTGCTCGACCGCATCGCCGCCCTGGAAAAACACCTGGGCGTGCCCGCCGAGACCCAAGAAAGCCCGGCGACGAACGATTGCGTCACCTGCACCGAAACCTGCGATCCGGCTCACGTCGCGGTGAGCCTGAAGCGGACCACCCATTGAAGTCAAACGAGCATCGGAAATAAACCATGAGCGATCTACTCAAGCAAATGACCCACTTCTCGGCGGCCGAAGAGTTCCTGGATTATTTCCAGGTGGCCTACGAACAGCCCGTCGTCAACGTGAACCGGCTGCATATCCTGAAGCGCTTCAACCAGTACCTGCGCGCGACGCCGGGCACGGCGGAGATGGACGACGCCACGCTGTACGGCGTATGCAAGGACCTGCTGACCAAGGCCTACGGCGACTTCGTGAAATCCACCCCCGCGCAGGAGAAGGTGTTCAAGGTGTTCCAGGACACCGACGGCAAGCAGCACGTCTCGCTCGACAGCCTGCGCACGGCGCTGCCCTCCCACGGCTAAGGAGAAGACCATCATGCATATCGTCGTCTGCATCAAGCAGGTTCCGGACAGCGCGCAGATCCGCGTGCACCCGGTGACCAACACCATCATGCGCCAGGGCGTGCCGGCCATCGTCAATCCCTACGACCTGTTCTCGCTGGAAGAAGCGCTGCGGCTGAAGGACGAATACGGCGCCCGCGTCACCGTGCTGTGCATGGGACCGCCGCAGGCGGAGGCGGCGCTGCGCAAGGCCATTTCCTTCGGCGCCGACGATGCCATCCTGGTGACCGACCGCGCCTTCGCCGGCTCCGACACGCTGGCCACCAGCTTCGCGCTGGCGTCGGCCATCCGCAAAATCCAGGAAGACATGCCGGTGGACATCGTGTTCGCCGGCAAGCAGACCATCGACGGCGACACCGCCCAGGTCGGCCCCGGCATCGCCAAGCGCATGGATCTGCAACTGCTGACCTACGTATCGAAGATCGTCGAGCTCGACCTCGACAAGCGTGAAATCACCCTGCACCGCCGCGCCGAAGGCGGCGTGCAGGTGCTGAAAACCAAACTGCCCTGCCTGATCACCATGCTCGAAGGCACCAACGAGATGCGCTTCGCCACCATGTCCAACATGTTCCGCGCCGCGCGCTACCCGTTGAAGCAGTGGGACAAGGACGCCGCCGGCATCGAGGACGTAACGAAGATCGGCCTCAAGGGCTCGCCCACCATCGTCAGCAAGGTGTTCGCGCCCCAGGCAAAGTCGGTGCGCGCCGAAATCATCGACTGCGAAAGCCGTGAGCCCAAGGACCTCGCCGTCACCCTGCTGGCGAAGATGTTCACCAGGCATCCGAATCTGGCGGAAGAAGTCGGCAAGGCCAGCGCCTAGCACGCAACACCTTTAAGGACCGAGTCATGAGCGAAACAACCGAACAAAAGAAACCCGCCGGACGGCGCAAATTCGAACTGGACCCGCGCCTGGCGTCCTACAAGGGCGTGTGGGTGTTCGTCGAGCACGAGCGCGGCGTCGCCCACCCCGTTTCCTGGGAACTGATGGGCGAAGGCCGCAAGCTCGCCGACAAGCTCGGCGTGCCGCTCGCCGGCGTGGTGATGGGCGCAGCCGGCATCCCGACCCGGCGCTTCTGCCAGGAGGCGTTCCACTACGGCGCCGACCTCTGCTACCTGATGGAAGACCCGCTGCTCTCCGACTATCGCAACCAGCCCTTCACCAAGGGGCTGACCGATCTGGTCAACGCCTACGAGCCGGAAATCCTGCTGCTGGGCGCCACCACGCTGGGCCGCGACCTCGCGGGCAGCGTCGCCACCACGCTGCAGACCGGGCTGACCGCCGACTGCACCGAGCTCAACATCGACATGGAAAACCGCAGCCTCGCCGCCACCCGGCCGACCTTCGGCGGCAGCCTGCTGTGCACCATCGTCACCCTCAACTACCGCCCGCAGATGGCCACGGTGCGGCCGCGCGTGATGAGCATGCCGAAGAAGGACGAGACCCGCAGCGGCAGCATCACCGAACACCCGCTCGGCATGATCGAGACCGACATCGTCACCAAGGTGCTCGAATACATCCCCGACAACCTCGCGGGCAAGCCGCAGCTGCCCTTCGCCGACATCATCGTGTCCGGCGGGCGCGGCATGAAGCGGCCGGAGAATTTCCAGCTGGTGTGGGATCTGGCCAAGGTGCTCGGCGCCGAAGTCGGCGCGACGCGCCCGGTGGTGCAGGCGGGCTGGGTCGATCTCGAACGCCAGGTCGGCCAGTCCGGCAAGACCGTGCGCCCCAAGCTCTACATCGCCGCCGGCATTTCGGGCGCGATCCAGCACCGCGTCGGCATGGAGGGATCGGACGTGATCATCGCCATCAACAGCGACCCCAACGCGCCGATCTTCGATTTCGCCACCTACGGCATCGTCGGCAACGCGATGCAGATCCTGCCGGCGCTCACCGACGCGTTCCGGCAGCAGCTGGCGACGGCCAAAGTCGCGGTATGACCCAAGGAGCAAACATGGACGAAAAATTCGACGCAATCGTGGTCGGCGCAGGGCCCTCGGGCAATGCCGCCGCCTACACCCTGGCCAAGGCCGGACTGAAGGTCTTGCAGATCGAGCGCGGCGAGTACCCCGGCTCGAAGAACGTGCAGGGCGCGATCCTGTATTCGAAGGCGCTGGAGGAAATCATCCCCGATTTCCGCGACGACGCGCCGCTGGAGCGCCACGTCATCGAGCAGCAGATGTGGGTGCTGGACGACGAATCCTACGTCGGCTCCACCTACCGCTCCGCCGAGTTCAACAAGGAGCCGTACAACCGCTACACCATCGTCCGCGCCCAGTTCGACAAGTGGTTCTCGAAACGGGTGCAGGACGCCGGCGCCCTGCTGGTGTGCGAGACCACCGTCACCAACCTGATCATGGACCGCGACCGCGTGATCGGCGTGCAGACCGACCGCGAGGGCGGCTCGATCTACGCCGACGTGGTGATCCTCGCCGACGGCGTGAATTCGCTGCTGGCGAAGAAGGCCGGCTTCCATGCCGAACTCGAACCGAAGGACGTGGCGCTGGCGGTGAAGGAAATCCACTTCATGCCGGAAGAGACCATCCAGAGCCGCTTCAACATCGGCGAGGGCGAAGGCGTGGTGATCGAGATGGCGGGCAAGATCACCCAAGGCATGATGGGAACCGGCTTCCTCTACACCAACAAGGATTCGCTCACCATCGGCGTGGGCTGCATGCTGTCCGACTTCAAGCAGCAGAAAATCACGCCCTACATGCTGCT
>JAPTVL010000360.1 GCA_028065725.1 Betaproteobacteria bacterium | reverse complement strand
CACTCGCCGCGCTCAGCCAGGCGAATGCCCCTGCCAGCGTGGGGGGTGACCGCACATCGCTTACCCAGGCAAACACCACCGGCAGCACTGCCGCCGCGAACACGCCGGCAAACGCACGGGCGGCATAGACGGATACCAGGCCGCGCGCCAGCGCAAACCACAGCATGGCGCCGATGAATCCGGCGAGCCCAAGCAAAATGACTGTTCTCCGCCCGGCACGATCAGAGACGTAACCCCAAAGCGGCGCAAACAGGAACAGCGCCAGCATGTACGTGCCTGTCAAGAGGCCGGTGTGCCATGAAATCGTTTCCCGCGACACCGCCTCGCCAAGCGCAAGTGCCAGCACAAATGGCAGTACCGGCAACACCAGGCCAAACCCCATGGAGACGACGAACACCGCCACCAGCGGCAGCGCCAGGCTCGTGGCGGACTCCCGGGCGGCGATCTCGGACACGTTCATATGGTTGCGCCCTGCGTCGGTCCATGCGCATGGATGCCTTCGAGACGGGTGCGCTTAAGCAGCAGAGCGTTTACAGCCACCAGCGCCGAGCTGCCGGACATCGCGAGCGCCGCAACCTCGGGGCTGATGACAAAGGGATAGAACATCCCGGCCGCGACCGGGAAGGCGACCACGTTGTAAGCCACCGCCCACCACAGGTTCTGGTGCATCTTGGTGAGAGTGGCGCGCGACAGCATGATCGCACCGACCACGTCGAACGGGTCGCTCTTCATCAGCACCACGTCGGCGGATTCCATCGCCACGTCGGTACCGGCGCCGATGGCGAAACCGACGTCCGCCTGCGTCAGCGCTGGTGCATCGTTGATGCCGTCCCCAACCATGCCGACTTTCTTGCCCTGTGCCTGCAGTTCCTTCACCTTGTCTGCCTTCTGCCCGGGCAGCACGTCGGCGAGCACGATATCGATGCCGAGCCCCGCGGCGATGCGTTCGGCCGTCGCCTGGTTGTCCCCCGTGAGCATGGCCACCTGCACACCACGTTCGCGCAGTTTCTGCACCGTCGCCGCCGAGGTGGCGCGCGGTGCATCGGCAATGGCAATGAGCCCGACCAGCTTGCCACCATGCGCAACATGCACAACCGTCCGCCCTGCCCCCTGCATCTCGTCGGCGCGCGACACGAGTCCGCCCATGTCGACTTTCTCGGCCTGCATCAGTTTGCGATTGCCCAGTAGCACCGTGCGTCCCTCGACCTCTCCCTTGGCGCCCATGCCGTCGATGTTGCTAAAGCCGGTTGCCGGCGGCATCGCCAAGTTTCCCGCGCGCTTGAGAATCGCCTGCGCCAGGGGATGCTCGGAGCTTTGCTCCACCGCGGCGGCAAGTGCGAGCACCGCGTCTTCAGTGATATCCGGCGCAGCCGCCACGTCCACTACATCGGGCTGGCCCAGGGTGAGCGTGCCGGTCTTGTCGAAGATCACGACGTCCAGCCGCGTCGCTTCCTCGAGTGCGGCGGCGTTCTTGAACAGGATGCCGTTCATGGCGCCCAGGCCGGTGCCGACCATCACCGCCATCGGCGTGGCGAGTCCGAGGGCGTCCGGGCAGGCGATGACGAACACCGTAATCGTCAGCGTGAGGGCGAACAGCAGCGGCTGGCCGATCCACCAGAACCAAACTGCGAAAGTCGCGAGGCCAATCACCAGCGCGATAAGTACCAGCCATTGAGAGGCGCGATCAGCCAGCAATTGCGCCGGCGCCTTGGAGTTCTGCGCCTCCTGCACCAGCTTGACGATCTGCGCCAGCGCGGTGTCGGTGCCAACCTTGGTGGCACGGTAGACAAAGCTGCCGCTTTTGTTGATGGTCGCGCCGATCACCATGTCGCCGGGTTTCTTCCCGACCGGCATGGATTCGCCGGTGAGCATGGATTCGTCCACCTGCGACTCGCCTTCAGTCACTTCACCGTCTACCGGAATCTTGTTGCCGGGACGAATCATGACCATATCGCCCGCCAGCACCTCGGCGGTGGGCAGTTCCGTTTCGCGCCCCTCACGGATCACCGTGGCCATCGGCGGAGCAAGATCGAGCAGCGCGCGGATCGCCGCCGAGGCGCCGGCACGCGCGCGCATCTCCAGCCAGTGGCCGAGCAGGATGAACACCAGCAGCACCGATACCGCCTCGTAGAACTGCACGCCTGGAAAGAAGAAGGTCGCACCCACGCTGAACAGATAGCCGGTTCCGACCGACAGCACCACCAGCACCGCCATGTTGAGCACGCCGTTCTGGAGCGCGCGCCAGGCGGCGACCGCGAACGGCCAGACCGGGTAGATCACCGCGATGCTGGCAAGCAGGAACAGCCATAGGTTGAGGGACAGGCCGAACGGCGGCACTGGCGGCGCGAACATGCCACCCATGGGCGAATAGACGAAGACCGGCACGGTGAACGCCGTCGCGATGAAGAAACGCTTGCGCATGTCGCGCGCCATCGCCTGCGCGTCCATGCCGGCGCCGTGGCCCATCTCGTGCGCCATCGCGCCTGCGGCGCCCGCCGGCGCGGCGCGCCCGGCATGGGGGGCAGGTTCATGCACGTGCCTGGCGGGCGCCGCAGGCGCAATGGCGGCAGCAGCCGGGGGATCCTCCGGCACGCAGATGTGTTTTGGCAGGCGCTCGCCCGCGCAGTGATAGCCGCACTCGTGCACCCGGGCCTTGATGGTCTTGATATCCGTCACCGTCTCGTCGTACACAACGGTGGCGCTGCCGGCGACGTAGTTGACCTCGGACCGATGCACACCCGGGAGCTTCATGAGCTGCTTTTCCACGCCGAGAGCACTCAATGCCGACAATAGATTGCCGACTTCGATGGTGACGGTTTTCATGATGAGACCTCCTCGTGTTGAATGTACCCTGGGTGTAGGCTACTCGGCGCTGACAATGTGGTCCTGGCCCAGTCGGCAAACGCTTGCTCTCCCCCCAACGCCATCACAGCTTCCCCGAACGGGAAATTCCCCGTGCGAGACGCCATGTGAACCACAACGCCAGCGCGTAGCCGGCCGCCGCCAGCAGCGGCATCTCGCCGAGGCGCGGCCCGATTGAATGCTGCATCAGCAGCGAGGCGGCGATGTAGAGGCCCAGCGTCACCAGCGCCAGGGCCACGCGGTTGCTGGCGCGAGCGATGCTTTGCTCCAGCTCTTCCATGCCGTGGTGCTGTACCTGCATCTCGATGCCCTGGGCGCGTATCCGGTGGATCCAGGCGCCGAGCTCGGCCGGCAGCTCCCGCACCCCGGCCGTGGCCTCGAATTGCAGCCGGTCGAGTCCCGTTTCTGCGCCGGCACCGGCGGAGGAACGGATCACCTCTTCGGCCTTGCCGAGCATGCTCTGCAGCAGATTGAAGTCCGGGTCGAGGTCGCGCACGGCGTTTTCCATCAGATACAGCATGCGCATCAGGACGAGCAGGTTATGCGGAATGCGGATGTTGCGCCCGCGGCCGAGACGCGCCACCCGCACGAAGGCCTCGGCCAGCGACCACTCCTTGAGCGGCAGACCGGCATAGTCCTGGATGATCTCCTGCAGTCCCTGGCGGAACTCCGCGCGATCGAGCGCCCCCGCGAGCAGGCCCAGGTCGATCGCCGCATCCAGCATCCACTCGCTGTCCCGATGGACGAAGGCGAGCAGGAACGCCGCCAGGTTGCGGCGCGTGGACGAATCGAGCGTACCGACGATGCCGAAGTCGTGGAAACAGATGCGCCCGCTCTCCATGATGAACAGGTTGCCGGGATGGGGATCGCCGTGAAACACGCCCATGACGAATATCTGCTGCAGATAGGCCTCGACCAGGGCCTGCGCGAGTTGCGCTCCGTGCGCGCGTACCGCGGGATCGTCAACGCGGCGCCCGCCGCTCAGCTCCTGCACCAGCACCGACTCGGTATACAGCCCTTCGATCGCCGCGGGGATGTGCACGGTCGCCGAGCCGCGGAAGGCTTCGGCGAAACGCAGGGTATCGCGCGCCTCGCGGCGGAAGTCCGTTTCCTTGAGCAGGTTGGCGCGGATTTCATCGACGATGGCGAGTGGCTCGTAGCGCCGCAGCCATGGCAACAGCAGGAGCAGCACGCGCAGCATGCCGCGCAGCAGGCGCATGTCGCGGTCGATCTGGGCCTTGATGCGAGGCCGGCGTATCTTCACCACCACGCGCCGTCCGTCGTGCAGGCGCGCCCGGTGCACTTGCGCGATGGAGGCCGCTGCCAGCGGGTGCGCCTCGAATTCGGCGAACAATTCGGCGATGGGTTTTCCCAGCGCCTGTTCCACCTCGCGCCGCGCGACCGCGTCCGGAAACGGCGCGACGCGATCCTGCAGGCCCTGCAGCGCGCGGATGTACTCGTCCGGCAGCAGGTCGCGGTGCAGGCTCAAACCCTGGCCGAGCTTGACGAACGTCGTGCCCAGCCGCTCGACCGTGTGGCACAGCCGCTGCGCCGGCGTCACCGACGGACGCCACAGATGCAGGCGGACCAGCAGCCACCAAAGCAGATAAGCGTAGACTGCGAAGCCGATCTGGAACAGTCTTCTCAGGCCTGACACCATGCCTCCTTAGCTTGTCGTTTCTCAGGGTGGAGCAGCGCCTTGAATTCGTTGTAGGCGAGATTCTCGGCGTGCGAGCCGAACAGGAAGTTCTGCATCGCTAGGATCGCCAGGAATACGATCAGGAAGTACCAGAGCGAGAACTGTTGCCGTGTCTTTTCCATGAAGTCTCACCGTTAAAGTCCGAACCTCGTTCGCGCGCAGCGCCTCCTGTCCTCGGAGACGACCATGGGCGCCGGCCGACCATGACCCTCACCGCGTACTCGCCGCCCGCCGTCGAGCGTCACCCGTTTCATGGATTGGAACAGTCGGGCCGCTCGGCTTCATCGAGTGCCAACGCGTTCATCTCGACCAGCATGCGCACCTGCTCTCCCAGAAGCCGGATCCGGTGCCGCAGATCGCTGTCGCTCACCATCCGGCCACGGTTGAGGTCCTGCTGCATCTGTTCTTCCATCGCGAGTGCCCGATCCATATTGTCACGCACACGTTCCAGATGTGGCCTGAGCGCCGCTTGCCGCTCGCGGCGACAAAGCTCGCGAAAGCGAATCATCGCCTCGTGCAGGTCGGCGAGGTCCGCGCGGAAGCGGTCCATCTCGTGCTCCATCGCGCTGTGCGATTGAAATCTCGCCTTGTGCTCAACCGCTTGCGGCCATGCCGGCGGAGTGAGTGAAATGCCGGCGGCGGTGAGCATGAAGCACACTACAGCTCCGCTGCCGAGCATCCGTCTGATTCGTCCTCCACGACAGCGCGAAGAGCGGCTATCAGTAGAAAGTTGCTGCTTTTCCATGTCACCTCCTCAACGCCAGCTTCAAAATGCATGATTTTCGCGAACCGGCCAGACGTGAAAGCGCGCCTGATTTTTCTGCCCGACCCCCACCGCGCCCTTGTCCAGATAGAGCGCCCAGGCCCAGTCCGGCTCGTATAGGCTGGTGGTCGACGACCAATACACGTCGCGCACCTCGGTGAAAGGATGACCTGGCGTCAGTGCCGGATTTGCGGCGGCGCAGTCCACCAGTGATTCCAACTCGTTGATGTTGGGCAACCGCCAGCCCGCGTCATTCTCAGTATTCAAGCGCGCCACCGCGGCCAGCGCCTCATGCCAGGTCACACCCTCCTCCGGCGCAAGGCCCGCAGCCCGCCGCCAATCAAGTCCGGTGAGCCGGTCGAGCGCCGCCTCATCCCGAGCGGAAAAGCGCGGCGCGGGCCAGGCGAGACCCGTGCGGAATTCGCCGTCCTGCCCCGTTCCCGCACACGAAATGACTGCGCCCCCATCGTCGTAACACAGCGTCTGGCCGGTGGCCGGCAGCATGTGGCTTTCTCCCCGTACCGGCCAGACCAGAAAGGATTGATCCTTGCCGCCGTAGAACATGCGCCCGCCGTCCATGTTCACGTACCAGGCGTGGGCAGGTGCGCCGGCGGCGCTGGTGGCGCTCCAGTACCAGCCGGCGAATACACTGACGAATGGGTGTCCCTCGGGCAGGGCGGGACGGCGGGTCTGATGGCTCACCAGGCTGCGCAGTTCGCGCCGGTTGGGCAGCCGCCAATCGGAAAACCCCAGCGCCCGTTCGCGGTTCATGCCGGCGACGAATGCCCGCGCCTCCCGCCAGGTCATGGGGAGTTCGCCGGGCGTGGCATTCCGCGTCCAGAAGAGTCCTGTGAGCCGATCGAGGACGATTGCGCCGCGGACTTCGAAGCGCGGTTCGGGCCAGGGAAGGCCCCGGCGGAATTCGCCGTCCTGGCCGCTGCCGGCACAGGGAACCGCCGCGCCGCCGGCGTCGTGGCAGGTCGTCTGGCCGGTTTGCAGGTAGCCATGGACGGATTCTTTCACTCATCGCCTTTCGGTTTCACGGGCTGGGGCGCCGTGTATCGCTCCGGTGCCTGGTCGAATTTCTCGGCACAGGCCGGGCTGCAGAAGTAATAGTCCTTCCCCTGGACCACCCGTTTTGCCGCGGCGTCCCGCGGGTCCACCAGCATGCCGCATACCGGATCTTTTTCCATCGCCTGTTCTCCTTTCAAAATAGTGCGTTCGACTCAGCCGAAGCGCCTGCGGAAGCGCAGAACGCTCGCCGCGAGCAGCGCGGCGCCAATGAGCGTCATGGCTGCGGCCTGGCGCCACAGGGTATCCAGTCCCACCCCTTTCAGAAAAATGCCCAACAGCGCATCCATGTAGTGCGTCAGCGGACTCAGTTGCGCCAAGACCTGCAGCCCTTTCGGCATGCTCTCCACCGGAACCAGGGTTCCGGACAGGAACATGATGGGAAACAGGGCGAAGAAAGAGATCAGCAGCGCCTGCTGAAGCGTTTCTGCGAAGGTGGCGATGAGGATGCCGATGCCCATGCTGCTCACCAGGAACACGGCGGAAAACAGGAAAAACAGCGGGAGACTTCCGCGCATGGGCACCCCGAACCAAGCTGCGATCAGCAGGCTGGGAAAGAGGGCGAGCAGCCCCACCAGCAGGGTGGGCAGCATTTTGACGGCGATCATTTCGGCGGGCCGGATGGGGGTGACCATCATCTGCTCGATGGTGCCCGACTCCTTCTCGCGAACGATGCTGGCCGCGGCGGTGATCACGCCGACCAGCATGCCGGCCAGGGCGATCATGGACAGCACCATGAAATAACTGTAGCGGAGTTCCGAGTTGTACCAGATGCGGGGCCGGTACTCGATGGGCGGAGCGGAGCCGACGGGCAGGCGCGCCTGTTCCATGGCGTAATTCTGGACGATGCGCTGGGCATACCCCTGGGCGACGCTTGCGGTGTTGGCGTTGGAGCCATCCAGCAGCAGCTGCACCGTCACCGGTGCGCCTTCGGTCAGACGCCTGGAAAATTCCGGCGGGATGACGATCGCCGCCAGCGCCTCGCCGCGGTCGAGCAGCGCCGCCAGTTCGTCGTCCCGCGTGGCGAGGTGTTCGATCCTGAAATAGCCCGAGCTGCGGAAGCGCTCCGTGAGCAGCCGGCTGTGGGCGGAACGGTCGAAATCGGCGAGCACCGTGGGGAGGTTGCGGACGTCGAAGGACAGCGCCACCGTGCACATCACCACTTCCACCGTGTACAGGAACAGCACCAGGAACAGCATGATCCGGTCGCGCAGGAACTGGGTCAGTTCCTTGCGAAACAGCGCTGCCCTGCGTCCACCCCCCGTCATCGCGCCCCCCCAACGCCCGCGGCCGATCGAGCGAGCTGCACGGAGGCCCACAACTCCCAGGCGAGGAAACTCGCCAAGGCAAACCGCTCCGCCAGACCCGGCAACCGGCTCAGGAAAACAGCGAGAAAAAAACCCGCCATCCCGGCGGCGGCGACCGTCGATAACACCAGGGAAACCGCTTTACGCCGACGCCAACGAGGGTGTCTTGCGAACGCCGCCGAGAACAGGAACAGCGCGACGAACTCCAGTGGAAAAGAGGCGGTGGCGGCCATGCGATGAACGCGCCCGACCGCTGTCGGAGGTCGCCCGACCGGTTCGATGGGAAAGAGCGCCGCGACCACGATTCCCGCGATCGCCAGGCCGAAGAAAAACACCGCCCAGGCGCGCAGCGGCCCCGGGTCGAGGGACCGACGGAGGCCCAGGATCAAGCCGAGGTTTCCGGCGCCGTGGGCAAGGGTGCCGACGACGAAGATCCATCCGAGACGGCCGTTCACGAAATCGCTGACGTAATGCCTCGTCCAGTCGACATCGGTGCGCGTCAGGTGCAAAACGATGAGCGACGTTGTGAACACAGAGGCACCCAGCAACCCGGCCAGGCCAAAGACCCTTACCCGCCGCATGATCGCGCCCTCCTCCGCCGCGTGGGATCGCACGTACGCCATCATCACGCCACCTTCTTGCGGAAGCGCGCCGTGGCGGCGGCGAACACCGCCGCCGTGTAGGCCAGCAGGATCAGGAACTGCGGCCACAACAGCTCCAGTCCGACGCCCTTCATGATGATGCCGCGGGTGATCTCGATGAAGTAGCGGGCCGGAAACAGATAGGTGTAGATCTGCATCATCATGGGCATGGTGAAGATCGGAAACAGGAAGCCCGAGAACAGAAAGGAGGGCATCAGGGTGAGCAGCAAGGCCAGCAGCATGGCCACCAGTTGGCTGCGGGTGATGGTGGAGATCAGGAGGCCCAGGCCCACGGTGCAGAATACGTAGATCGCGGTCGCCCCGAGAAACAGCGCGAGACTGCCCTGGAACGGAATGCGGAACCAGAGCAGTGCGGCCGCCAGAATCATGACCATCTCGAAGAAGGCAATCACCGCATAGGGGATCATTTTTCCAGCGATGAACTGGTAAGGCCGGATGGGCGAAACGAAAATCTGCTGCACCGAGCCGGACTCCTTTTCCCGCACCACCGCCAGTGCGGTGAGCAGCGGCGGGAAGGCCATCAGGATGACCCCGAACAGTCCCGGCACGATGTAGTTCACGCTTTTCATCGGCGCGTTGAACCATACCCGGGTTTCGACCGTGATCGGCGGGGCGTGAGCTGCGCCGCGGGTGTGCTCCATGGCATAACTCTGCACGATGGCCGCCGCGTAGCCGGCCACCACCATGGCGGTGGCCGAGAAGGAGCCGTCAATAAGGGTCTGCACGGCGGCGGTCTGCCCGCGAGCGAGCTTTTCGGAAAAATCCGCCGGGATCACCAGCACCAGGCGAGCCTGGCCGCGGTCCAGCAGCCGTCCGATCTCCCGTTCTTCGTGGATCTGGTGCACGTAGCGGAAATAGCCCGAGTGTGGGAACGCCTCGATCAGGGTGCGGCTCTGCTCGCTTTTGTCCAGATCGTAGATGGCCAGGGCGGCATCCTTCACGTCCAGCGAAAGGGCCGCGCCGAAGAGATAGAGCAGCACCAGGGGCAGGGCGATGGCGACCCACAGGGTGATCGGGTCGCGGCGGATCTCGCGCACCTCCTTCCCGATCACGGCACCGATCAGGCTTTTCATCGCGCTTCTCCCGGCGCCGCCTCGCGGCGTGCCTGCTCCATCTGGATGAAGGTGATGAACACATCCTCGATGGTGAGAGGGACCCGTTCAACCCGGCGCACCTGGTGCCCTTCCCGCTGCAGGCGTTGCAGAATCTGCGGCCGGGCGGCCTCCGCGTCGTCCACCAGCAGGTGCAGGCGGTCGCCGAAGAACGAGGGCTGGATTCCAGCCGCGCCCTGGAACAGGGCCAGCGCCTGGATCGGCTGGTCGCATTCCAGTTCCAGCACTTCGCCGGCGCGCATGCCGACCCGCAGCGCTTCCGGCGTATCCAGGGCGATCAGCCGCCCGTAATACAACAGCCCCAGGGTATGGCAATGCTCCGCCTCGTCCATGTAATGCGTGGTCAAGAACACGGTCACGCCCTGATCGGACAGCCGGTAGATCAGCTCCCAGAAACGCCGCCGGGACACCGGGTCGACACCAGCGGTGGGCTCGTCCAGGAACAGCACCTCCGGCCCGTGCAGGATGGCGCACGCCAGCGCCAGGCGCTGCTTGACTCCGCCCGACAGCGAGCGCGTCAGACGGTCTTCCTGCCCCTGCAACCCGGAAAGCTGAAGCGCCCACTCGCGGCGGAGCGGCAGCGCGGCGCGGGGAACCCCATAGGCGCCGGCAAAGAAGGCGATGTTCTCCGCCACCGTCATGTCTTCGTAGAGGGAGAAGCGCTGGGACATGTAGCCGATGCGGGACTTGACCGCCTGCGCTTCTTTTCCCAGTTCGTGCCCGGCAACGATGGTCCGCCCCGACGTCGGCGCCAGCAGGCCGCACAACATGCGGATGACGGTCGTCTTGCCGGAGCCGTTGGGGCCGAGAAAGCCGAAAATCTCCCCGCGCCGGACCGCAAAGCTCACCCGGTCCACGGCAGTGAAGGCGCCGAAGCGGACGCTCAGGTCCACCGCTTCCACCGCCGGTCTGGTGGAGTTTTCCGCCGGGCCGGCAGGTGGCGGCGCGGGAATCGCCTCGACGCGCTCCGCCAGGCGGGTGACAAAGACGTCTTCCAGGCTGGGGGCGACCACGCGCACCTGCTCCACCGTCGCCCCGCCCTGCTCCAGCAGACTGTGCACCGCCGCGGCGCCCTCTTCGCGCTGCCAATGCAGATGGATCCGTTCGCCGAAGACATAGGGGCGCGCCTCGGGCAGGGCCTGCTGCAGGATGGCCAGCGCCTGGCGCTGGGGGCGGGCCTCGATTTCCAGCATGCTCCCCGGCATCTCCGCTCGCAGACGGCCCGGCGCGTCGCAGGCGATCAGGCGGCCGTCGTGCAGCAGCGCGACGCGGGTGCAGCGCTCCGCCTCGTCCATGTACGGGGTGGAGACGACGATGGTGGTCCCGCCGGTGAGCGCCCGGTAGAGGATGTTCCAGAATTCCCGCCGCGACACCGGGTCGACCCCGGTCGTTGGCTCGTCGAGCAGCAGCAGTTCGGGCTGATGGA
>JAPTVL010000543.1 GCA_028065725.1 Betaproteobacteria bacterium | reverse complement strand
CCACCGATAGCTGTCGTGACGTATTTATTTCTAAATCAACACGTTACGTCAGTTTTTCGATAGCTGGCGATAGTCCTCGAAGGACGTAAATTCACTCCCACTCGATCATCAACGGATCACGCAAGTCCGCATGGTTAAAGGGTTTGGCTGTGATCGACATGGGCCTTTACCGTCGCTTTTACCGTCAGAAAAACATGCCCTTTGCTGGCGCGGGTTTGCGCGGCATCGGCTCATCATCAATCAGCGTCTAGGATAACGCAGCAAGCCGCGTAGCGAGCAAGTCGGCTTGCTCGGCAAATCTCTTCGCATCGGCCTTCTGCAACTGCGCCAGGTTGTGCAGCTTCCAGCGGATGCCCGGCAGGTGTTCGAGGTGCGCGATGCCGAGCAGCGACCACTCCGGCGTGCCGGCGGCCAGCGACAGCAGGAAGCGCCGCTCGTGCTCGTCCAACCCCTGCTGAAGTTCGCGCACCATGCGTTCCCGCGCAGCGAGCAGTGCATCGAGCGGCACCGGCTCGGCCGTCATGCCTTGGAAGTTGTGCTCGTAGTCGTACCGGACGTCCCGCAGCGGCGGGAACAGCACTTCATGGATCGGCCGGTTGCTGCAGGCCAGATAGACCACGAATGCGCGCCGGATGCCGGGCGTGATGCCCTCGTGTGCAAAGAGCTGCATGACGTCGAACAGGTCGCGCGGGTGCTGCCGATCCAGCGCCGCCACCAGTTTGCCGCCATACACGTCTTCCAGGGACACCACCGGGATGTCCAGATCGGCCATCAGCACGTCGCGCGCGGTGGGCGTGAGCGAAGCATGACGCACCGGCTGCACCGTGCCACGCATGACGAAGTTGACTTCGACCTTCACTTGAATCGAATCGCGGCGCACTAGCAACTTCGTCTCCCCTGCGGCAGCCGCTGGCGCGTGCGTCTGGAAACCTCGCTTCTTCAAGCGTTCGGCGGCCTGTCGAACAGCCTCGTTGATGCGCGCCAGTGCCTCGTCGCGCGGCAACGCGTGATCGGGAAAGACCAGATCGAGATCGACCGACAAGCGCGGCATGTCGCGCACGAACAGATTGATCGCGGTGCCGCCCTTCAGTGCGAACGTGTCGTCCACGAACACCAGCGGCGCCACTTGCGTCAGCAAGCGCGCGGTATCGAGATAGGTCTGGTTCACGGCTTGAGCACCAGCAGGCCATCGGTTGATCGGGACACCCAGGGCCGGTCGCTGCCCGTCGGCAACGTGGCTGGATCGAGCTTCGCCACCCAAGGCGATGACGCTTCGCGGCCAAGTTGCAAACATAGCCGCACGGTCTTGACGTTCGTGCAGTGCTGCAACAACTCGCGCAGCACGTCGGCGCGCAGGTTGTACGCGCTCTCGACGAGTTCGCGCGCTTCCTGCAAGGGTTGGCGCACGCCGACTTCGCTCAACAGTTCCAGCAAGGCCCGCTCCGGCGCCGAGACCTGCGGCGCTCCGTTGCGCTGCTCGAACGGGCCGACGTGCAGCAAGGCGTCCGGTTGCTCGTCGAACAGGCGCTTGCGGTGGTACTCGGCCGGGAAGCGTGCGGTGAACCATTCCGGCAGACGCGCTGCCGTCCAGCCGTACAGGTGCAGCACGGGCTGCTGCGACACGTACTGGCGCACGCCGTACCAGTCCAGCGCCGACTTACCGCCGACGTGCAGGCCCTCGAATCTGCGCTGCAACAACAACAAGCTGGGATGCAGGGCCAAGGCATCGTTGGGGCGGCAGAAAACCCCGCGCGCCAAGCGCGTGAGCCAACCCGCCCGGACGTAGTGGACGGCCAGATCGGCAGAGATGCCCAGCACCGCCAAGTCCTCCGAGGTCAGCGGCGTCCCCGGGGCCAGCCGGGTGTAGAGGGCGTTTAACTTGCTTGGAGTAGTCGTAGCCATACTACGACTTCTACTGCTTTTCCAAGCAGAAGTCAATTTGATATGGCGTTTCCAGTCGTAGTCAGGATACGACAATGACAATATATTCAAACTCTCACCCCTTCGGCACAGCCGCACGGGAAGGCTGTGGGCTGCCCTCTCCCCTACCCCGCCTGAACCCCCGATCCCCCGCGATGAACGCATCCAGCATGTGCGGGATCAGCGTCGTCGCATCCACCGCTTCGCCGTAGGTCTGCGCGTGCATCGCCGCGTAGCGGTCGAGGTCGGCCTTGAGCGTGGCTGGGCACGCGAAGGTCAGCTTTACGCTCTCGGTTTTCGGCAGCGGCCCCAGTCGCAGCTTGCGTGCCGTGCTCATCGTGAAGTCCCCCGGTTGAAGAACAGCGGCTGGAACGGCCGCAGTACCAGGTCGCGGTTGACGATGATGCGCACCGGCAAACCGGGGCGCTCGGTCAGCGTCGGCTGGATGTTGAGGTTGCGCCGGGTCATCTCCTGCCCAACCTGATTCACGCTGTCCTGCAAGCTGTCGCGGCCGGCGATGATGACGCGATCGCCGTTGCGGTTCTCCGGCGCGGCCAGCTCGGCGCCGACACCGAGAAGCGTCGTCAGCGCCGCGCCGGCGAAGATGCGGTCCCAATGCCAATCGACGCCATCCTCCAAGCCGGAATAGCCTGCCGGGTCGGTGCCGGCCAGGTTGTCAAGCGTCAGCGAGGACGTGTCCGGCAGGATGATGCGGTTCCACACTACTTGCACGCGGCTCTGCCCGTAGGCGACCTGGCTGTTGTATTTGCCGAAGATGCGCGACCCCTGCGGGATCAGCAGATAGCGGCCCGTCGCCGTGTCGTACACCGGCGCCGTCACCGTGCCGATCACGTCGCCCGGCAAATCCGACTTGATGCCCGTCACCAGCGCCGCCGCGATCACAGTGCCGGCCATGACCTGATACGGCGAGGTTGGCAGTTGCAGGTTGCCGGAATTACGAGTTTCCGTGGTTCCGGCTTTCTGGAACGCCTCCTTCTGGTCCTGCCGGTTCTGCACGGCGGTCGGGTCGGCGGGCTGCGCCGCCGTCGAGGCCGGCCCGGCCGCCTGTGGGTCGAAGCCCGCTAAGCCGGATGCCGGCGCGACTGAAGCGGTCTGCGCGGCGGGTGCAGGGGCAGCGGCGCGTTGGTTGCTGGACCGGAAGAACACCGACGAACCTGCCGCCGCTTCCGCCTCCTTGCGCAACGCGTCGCGTTCGGCCGCCGCCGCATCCTGGCCAGGCGGCGTGTAGCTGGCCACCAGCGGCGGCTGCGACTTGACGATAGCCGGGCCAAGGTCGCCCGGCAGCGGCGGCCCCAATTCCGGCACCTTCGGCGGCAGCTTGGAGTAGTCGGCGGGAAGTCGGTTGAGTTCTTCGGACTTCGACACGCGATCGACGTTGTAAAGCTCGGTCGCGTCGTTGCTGGCGCGCTGGTGTTTCGGTTGCAGTGACCAAAGCGTAGCGCCCAACACGGCAACGCCAAGGCCACCCGTCAACAGCGCCAGCGTGCGCCGATTGAGGCGCGTCACCGGGCGCGGCTGCGCGCGCAGCGCAACGTTCTCCGGCGCGACCTTCGGCGCGGCGTCAGGAATGGGCACGTCCGGGATTTCGTCCTGGCTCATGGTCAGTTCCCCCGCGTGCCATCCGTGCGCTCGATGCGCACCACGTCACCCTTGTCGCCACCCAGGCGCAGTTCGGCCGCGCCGAACAGGCGATCCACGATGTAGTACGGCGAGCGGAAGCGGTAGTTGACGAGCTGGCCGTCACCCTGCGCGCCGATCACGAACAGCGGCGGCAGTTCGCCTTGGGCGATGCCGGGCGGGAACTGGATATAGACCTTCTCGCCGTCGTCGAAGGCGCGCAACGGCTTCCACGGCGGGTTGCTGCCGGTGACCGCGTAGCGGAAGCGGATCTTCTCCAGCGACAGGCCGGCGTCGATCGGCGTGGCGGCTTGCGCGGCCCGATCCTGGCGCTGCAAGGCAAGCATCTGGTC
Source organism: Betaproteobacteria bacterium (assembly GCA_028065725.1). The sequence continues at coordinate 48,426 of JAPTVL010000543.1, read as the reverse complement.
TTTCGGATACTCCCACGACACCGACGCCATCCAAGCCTTGTCGGTCGAGGTCAACTCGATCAGGTAGGTGCGCCGGCTGGTGGTGATGACGAGGTTCGTCTTGAGGCCCGAACGGATCGGCTTCACCAGAATGTTGACGCGCAGTGCGTCGCCGGCACCGCTGGACGTGTCGCCGACGATCCAGCGCACGGTATCGCCAGCAGCAACCGTCACCAGTTCCTCGCCGGGCTGGAGCGAAATCACGGTGACGCGGCCCGGCGCGGCATAGACCTGATACAGCGCGCCATCGGTGAAAGGCCAGACCTGGATCGCGTTGACGTAGCCCTCCCGCGTGGGCGCGATACGTGCCTCGGCGTTGGCGCGCGAGACGCGCACGGTTTCGTCGGCGGGTTCGAGGGCGGGCTTGGCGTCGTTGTCTGAAGGCAATGGCTTCATCTGCGCCGGCATCGGCAGCACCTTCGGCACCTCCACCACTTCGACCGGCTTGGGTGGCTCGGGCAGCGCCTGCGCCTGCACCGGCTCGTCGAGCGAAATGCGCGGCGGCGGCTTGCCCTGTGTGGCGCAGCCCGACAGGGCCGCCACGGTCAGCACGAAAGCGTAAGAGCGGAAAGACAGGTTCATGGCTTGGCTCCTTCGGACGCATCCAGCTCGCGGCTCCACGACAGGCCGTTGACGTAGATGCCGAGCGGGTTCTTGCGCAGGCGTTGCTCGGTGCGCGGGGTTTGCAGGACGATCGACACCACGGCGTTCCAGCGTTCGATGCCGGCCGGTGCGCCGTTGACGAACCGTTGCTCCGTCCAGCGCACGTTGAATGACGAATCGCTGGCGCGCGTGACGCTGGTGATCTGCACTGTCACTGATTCCTTGCCGACGCGTGCGAACGGATCGTTCTTGCTGGCGTAGTCGTTGAGCACGACGGCGCCCTTGTCGGTGGTGTAGTCGTAGGCATCGAGCCAGTTCTGCCGCACCACGATCGGGTCGATGGAGAGCGAGCGAACCAGCGTGATGAAGTGCGCGAGGTGATAGGCGATCTGCGCATCGGCCGGCCTGTACGGCGTGGTGGCTTCGCCGACCGCGCGCACCTGGCCGGTGTTGTCCACCTCCACGACGTAGGGCGTGACGATGGACTGCGCCGAACGCCACACTAGGCCACCGGCCATCAGCAGCGCGAGCACGAGGCAGCCGAAGGCCATCAATCGCCAGTTCTTCGCCTGCACGCGGGCCGAGCCGATGCGCTCGTCCCACGCTTGCGCGGCGGCTTGGTACGGAGTGGCAGGCTGCGGCGTGTCGGCGTAGCGCACCTGCGGTCGCTTGAATCGCATGGCTGGTTCTCCTCAAGGATCGCTCATTCGTTTGGTTGGCCCAGACTTGGGCCCTGTGCCGAGCCGCCGCCGTCCCCGCCGCGCAATGTGTGCGCGGTGGTCGTCGCTGCATGAGCGATCTGCTGGCGGCGATGCAGGCGCTTGGCCCAAGCGGGTTGCGTTTGATCGGTAGCAGTCGAGGACGGGCCGGCGTTGGATGCGCCCGCTTCGGTGGACACACCGTCAGCCGTGCCACCTTCGCCGCGGAACGCACCGGCCACCCGCTCACCGAACGCGCGTGCGCCGGCGGCAACTTTCTGTCCTGCGGCTTGCGCGCCCGCCCGTGCGACGTTGCCCACGCCTGCGGCAGCGCCCTTGAAGCCACCGCCCGCCGCAGCGGAACCTACTTGGAATGCCGACCGTGCGCTGCTGGCCGTCGAAGCGGCAGCCCGTGCGCCGCTACCGATCGCACTGGCCGCAGCCGGTGCCATACGTGCACCGGCAGCCACGGCGCCACCGACGCCAGTAGCCGCCGCGCCGATGGCGACGGCGGTGCCGGTCGCTCCCAGCGCCGCGCCGGCCATCGCGCCCGCGCCGAGCTGCGGAGCACCGGACACGAGGCCCGTGGCGATGCCTGGCCCGTAGATACCGAGCGCGAGCATGGCGAGCGAAGCCAGCATCACGACCAGCGCGTGGTCGATGGACGGCTCGGCTGGCGTCGTCGGGAACTCCGCGAACAGGCCCGTACCGATGCCGACGATGACGGCCAGCACCAGCACTTTGATGCCAGACGACACAACGTTGCCGAGCACCTTCTCAGCGAGGAACGCGGTCTTGTTCCACAACGCGAACGGCACCAGCACGAAGCCTGCCAGCGTGGTCAGCTTGAACTCGATCAGCGTGATGAAAAGCTGCACCGCCAGCACGAAGAAACAGACGATGACGGTCAGCCAGGCGAGGAACATCACGACGATGGGCGTGATGTTGATGAACACCTCGGGGAAGCCTGCCATGTCGCTGATCTGTTCGAGGATCGGCATACCGGCATCGATACCGGTTTTGGCGAGATGGCCCGGCTGCAGGAACGTCTCCATGCTCACGGCCGAGCCGGTGGCCGTCAGGCCCAAGCCGGCGAACGAGCGGAACACGATGCCGGCCAGCATGCTGAAGTTGCCGATGATGTAGGCGAAGGCGCCGACGTAGAGCACCTTGCGGATGAGCTTCGCCATCACGTCTTCGCCCTGGCCCGTGGCGTGGCCGAGCGCCCAATACAGGCCCGCGAGCGTCATGTCGATTGCCACCAGCGTGGCAGTCAGGAAACCGACTTCGCCGCGCAGCAAGCCGAAACCGGATTCGATGTAGGCGGAAAAGACGTTGAGAAAGTGGTCGATGATCGAGACGTCGTTCATGGCCGCAGCTTCCTCGGCACGTCGGGGCCGTCGAAACTGGCCGGGATCGGCGGCAGTTCGGCGAGCGTCTGGTATTCGTTCGGCCCGGTCTTGCCCGACATGAAGCGCTGCATGTCGGCCTGATCGACGCGCGCGCAGAACGCGGCATCGTGTTCGCCACGGCGGCACTGCACGAGCAGCCGGTGCAGCCGCGCTGGATCGGCGGCCAGCGCATTGACCGACAGCGCCTGCGGCCGGTCGCACCCGGCCAGCAGGCAGGCGACAGTGAAGTGAGCAGCAACAAGGACCGGCGCGCGAGTCATGACCGCCTCCCTCAGTTGCCGTAGAAGTTCACGGACTGCGGCGTGTACGGCGTGCCGGTGCCGAGGAAGCGCTGCGTGATGACGCGCCCCTGTTCGACGGCGGCGGCTTGCCGCGCCAGTTCCAGCGCCGCCGCGCGGCCTTGCGTAAGCTGGAGCTGCTGCGACTCGCTGGTCTGCTTCGCCTGCAAGGCCAGAAGCTGGTTGGTCGCCTGCATGGCCTGCAAGGCGCCGGTGGCCGACTGGCTCTGGCCCACGAGGTCGGACATGACGCCTGTATCGGCGGTAATGTTCTGCGACACCTGCGCCTGCATCTGCATCGTGGTCTGCAAGCCGTTGAGCGTGTTCTGCCAGCGCTGGTGCGCATCCTGGTACATCTGATTGCCGCTCACGGTCGCGGCGTACTGCTGCGGGTACAACTGCGCGAACTGTTGGTTCATGCCCTGCACCTGGAAGGCCAACCCCTGTGCCTGCGCGATGAGCTGCTGGGTATTCGCCAGGTTCGTGCGCAACTGGCCCACCACGTTGAACGGCAGGCTCGCCAGGTTGCGCGACTGATTCATCAACGACTGCGCTTCGTTCTGGAGCTGCCGAATCTGGTTATTGATCTGCTCCAGCGTGCGTGCGGCGGTCATCGTGTTCTGCACGAGGTTGGTCGGGTCAATGACGACCCACTGCGCCTGTGCGGTGGATGCGACGCCTAGCAACCCGGCGACAGCGAGGGCGAACGAGAGGGAGCGAAGGCGGATCGTCATGGCGAGTTCTCCAGCGGTGGGGAAGCGAGGATGGACGCGGCGGATGGCGCGGACGGCAGCAAGTCGGCCGCCCAATCGAGGCCGCGGCGGCGCAGCCAAGCGCCGGCGAATCCCGGCGCTCCGGCGTCGGTCAGCACGCCGTCAATGGCGCGCTGGTCTTGGGGCGTCGAGGCACCCGCGAACGCGAGCGCGACCGGCCCCAGGTCGAGGTCAAACAGGCGATTGCCTGCGCGGGATTGGTAGTAGTAGTCGCGCTTGGGCTGCGCGGTGGCGACGATCTCGATTTGCCGGTTGTTGAGGCCGAAGCCTTCGTAGATCACGCGAATCTGCGGTTCGGTCGCCTGCGGGTTCGGCAAGAAGATGCGGCTCGAGCAGCTCTCGATGATCGCCGGCGCGATGGTCGAGTCCTTGATGTCGGCGAGCGACTGCGTGGCGAAGATGACGCTGACGTTCTTCTTGCGCAGCGTCTTGAGCCACTGGCGGATGCGCGCGGCGAACACCGGGTCATCGAGGAACAGCCAGGACTCGTCGAGGATCAGCAGCGTCGGCGCACCGTCGAAACGGTCATCGAAGCGAGCGAACAGATAGCCCAGCACGGCCAGCACCGCGGCCTTGCTGTGCATCAATTCTTCCATCTCGAAGCACTGCACGTCGGCCACACCAAGGCGGTCGTGGTCGGCGTCGAGCAACTTGCCATGTGCGCCGCCGAGCACATACGGCGCGAGCACCTGCCGCAGCGCGTTCGATTGCAGCAGCACCGACAGGCCCGTGAGCGTGCGTTGTTCGACTGGCGCGCCAGCGAGGCTGCCGAGCGCCGACCAGATGGTCGCCCTCTCGTCGGGGCCGACGGCGATGCCTTCATGCGACAGGCGGCCTTCGACCCATTCGGCGGCCCAGGTGCGATAACCCTCGTGGTCGATGCGTGCCAGCGGCTGGAACGCGATCGCGCCATCGGCGCCGAGGTCGTAATACTCGCCGCCGAGGCCCAACGCCGTCGCCCGCATGGAGCGGCCCATGTCGAAGGCGAAAATGCGCGAGCCAGAATAGCGCCGGAACTGCATCGCCAGCGTGGCAAGCAGGACGGACTTGCCCATGCCGGTCGGGCCAGCAACCAGCGTGTGGCCCACGTCGCCGATGTGCGTCACCAGCCGGAACGGCGTCGCGCCTTCGGTGCGGGTGACGATCAGCGGCGGGCCGTCGAGGTGGTCGTTCTTCTCCGGCCCGGCCCACACCGCCGACACCGGCATCAGGTGCGCCAGGTTCAGCGTGGAAACGATGGGCTGGCGCACGTTGGCGTAGGCGTTGCCGGGGATCGACGACAGCCACGCCTCCACCGAATTGAGGGTTTCGGGAATGGTCACGAAGCCCCTGCCCTGGATGACGCGCTCTACCATGCGCAGCTTCTCGTCGGCCGTGTCGGCATCGGCATCGAGCACCGTCACCGTCGCGGTGACGAAGCCGAAGGCAACTTGATCGCTGCCCAGCTCCTGCATCGCGGCGTCGGCGTCGGTGGCCTTGTTGCTCGCGTCGGTATCGACCAATGGGCTTTCTTGCTGGAAGATCGTTTCGCGCAGCAGTGCGAGGACGTTCTTGCGCTTGGCGAACCACTGCCGGCGCAGGCGGCCGAGTTCCTTTTCGGCTTCGGCCTTGTCCATGCAGAGGAAGCGCGTGCTCCAGCGGTACGCGAAACCGAGCCGATTGAGGTCGTCCAGAATCCCTGGCCAGGTCGAGGTCGGGAATCCGCGCACCGTCACGACGCGCAGGTGTGCATCACCGAGCATTGGCGCGAGCCCACCGATCAGCGGCACGTCGGCCAGCAGCGCGTCGAGATGGAACGGCACTGCCGGCACGCCGACGCGATAGCGTTGCGTCGAGACGGTCGCATGCAGGTAGGTCAGCGTTTCGGCGTCGTCGAGCCAGTCGATTTCAGGCATCACGCCGTCGAGCAAGTCGAAGATGCGGATGGTTTCCGCGACGAATGCGGTGAGGCGTTCGCGCCAGTCCACACCAACGGTCGGCGTGTTCTCGTACAGCAGCTTGGCCGCGCGGGCGCGGGATTCCTCCGGCGGCAGGTATTGCAGCGTGAGGTGGTAACCGCTCTCGAAGTGGTTTCCCGATTCCTCGAAGGTCGCGCGGCGTTCCTCGTCCACCAGCCACGACAGCGGCTCTGGGAAATCCGAACGCGGATAGTCGGCTGCCGGCCGGCGCTCGGCTTCGACGAACAGCGCCCAGCCGGCGCCCAGCCGGCGCAGTGCGTTGTTCAGTCGCGCGGTGGTGGCGATCAGCTCGCCTTGCGTCGCGCTGTCGAGGTCGGGGCCACGGAACCGTGCCGTGCGCTGGAACGAACCATCCTTGTTCAGCACGACGCCGGGCGCGACAAGGCCAGCCCACGGCAGCCAGTCGGCAAGCAAGGCCGGTCGCTGGCGGTATTCGGTGAGATTCAGCATCGCAGCAATCTCCCGTCACACGTCCAGCAGCGGCTTGTGCTTGAGGTGCTTGGCGAACACCTGCATGAACTGCGGATCGACGCGCGCGCCCCACACGGCCAGCGAATGACCAACGATCCAGAGCACGACGCCGGGAATCCACAGTTGCAGGCCCAAGCCCACGGCGGCGGCGAGCGTGCCGTTGGCGATCGCCACGGTGCGTGGTGCGCCGCCCAGCAGGATCGGCTCGGTCAGCGAGCGATGCAGCGGCACCTCGAAGCCCGGCAGGTCGGTGGCCGTGCTCATACGACGGCACCGCCGGAGAAGCTGAAGAACGACAGGAAGAAGCTCGACGCCGCGAACGCGATGGACAGGCCGAACACGATCTGGATGAGCTTGCGGAAGCCGCCCGACGTGTCGCCGAAGGCCAGCGCAAGGCCGGTGGCGATGATGATGATGACGGCGACGATGCGCGCGACCGGCCCCTGGATGGATTCGAGGATGGATTGCAGCGGACCTTCCCACGGCATCGAGGAGCCGGCGGCCTGCGCCGTGCCAGCCGTCATCAGCATGACGGCGGCCGACAGCAGGCCGCGGTGCGCCGGTGTCACCAGGCGGCGCAGGCGCGCGGGGATGGAAACCGGATTTACGGAAAAGCGGAAAGCAGTGGCGTGCATCTGCGTCATGGCAGTTCTCCAAGGTGGTTGGGGTTCGGGAAAGGGAGCGGCAGTTCTGGATGCGGCTGTGGCTCCAGCGCATCCGCCAGGCGGTAGCCCACGCCGTCGAAGCCGAGGACGCGGGCGATGCTTTCGATGCGACGGCGCCGGCCGCGGCCGGCGATGTGGATGACGACGTTGACCGCTTCGGCGACGAGTGCCCGCGGTGGGTTCACCGCCACTTCGAGAATCAGTTGCTCCAGGCGCAGCAACGCGCCCGGTGCAGAACCGGCGTGAATCGTGGCGATGCCGCCGGGATGCCCGGTGCCCCACACCTTGATGAGATCCAGCGCCTCGCCGCCGCGTACCTCGCCGACGATCACGCGGTCGGGGCGCAGGCGCATCGTGGCGCGCACCAGTTCGGTCATCGACACGATGCCGGCGCGCGTGCGCAGCGGCACGTGGTCGCGCGCCGTGCATTGCAATTCCACCGTGTCTTCGAGCACCAGCACGCGGTCGCCGGTAGCGGCGATCTCCGCGAGCAAGGCATTGGCGAGCGTGGTCTTGCCGGTGCTGGTGCCGCCGGCGATGAGAATGTTCTGTCGTTCGTGCACCGCGCCGCGTAGGAATGCGGCCTGCTCGACGGTCATCATGCCGTCGGTAACGTAGCGGTCCAGCGGAATCACACCGATCGCGCGCTTGCGCAGCGCGAAGGCCGGCCCCGGTGCGGCCGGCGGCAGGATGCCCTCGAAGCGTTCGCCGGTTTCCGGCAGTTCGGCGGTCAAGAGCGGTTGGCCGCGATGCACTTCCGCACCGACGTGCGCCGCGACCAGGCGGATGATGCGTTCGCCGTCTTCCTCGGACAGCTCCACGCCCATCGGCGCGCGGCCCGACGACAGGCGATCGACCCATAACGTGCGATCGGGGTTGAGCATGATTTCCACCACGTCCGGGTCTTCCAGCGCGGCGGCGATCAGCGGCCCCATCGCCGTGCGCAGCATGCGGATGCGCCGGTCGAGCGACGTAACGGCGAAGGATTGCGGTTGCGCGCTCATGTCGTACGCTCCTGGGCTGCGGCCAGCGCCGCCGCGTCGTCCAGCCGTGCGGTGTCGGGGTTCAGCTCCTCCACCACGTCGCGCACGAGGCTGCGCCCGCGCATCAGGTGGCGGCCGAGCTGTTCGACGAACTGCTCGAAGCGCGCTTTGCCCTGCGCGCGTGCCGCCTCCTGGTGTGCTTCGGGAACCGGCGTGCTGACCGTCAGGAAGTAGCGGACGAACAGCGCCAGCGTCTCGATCTCGATGTTCTGGTCGCGCTCCAGCTTCTCGAATTGGCGCGTCAGCCGGTCGAGCCGCTTGGCGATGGCGGCCTCGCGCTGGTCGCCGGCATCGGGCGACAACCAGGACGCCAGCGCCGCCGCGACGATGGAAGATTTGGACACGCCTTTCTTCGCGGCCAGCTCGTCGAGGCGCTTGGCGTGCTCGCGCGGGATGAACAGATTGAGGCGGTACTGGCTCATAGTTCAATCCCGTCATGTTGGTCGAGGGACGCCAGCCGGGCCGTGCGCTGCATGGCCGGATCGAGTTGGCGGGGCAACGGCAACGGCAGGTCGTCGTCATCGAGCAGCGCCAGGTCGTTGTCAGCCGGCTGCTGTTCGAGTCGGTATTCAGTGACTTCGGATAGCTCCGGCTGGCGGCGTGGACCGCCGTCATCGGCAGTGCCAACACCGTTGCCGGTCAGAACCGCGGCCTCGGGCGCAGCCGGAACAGCTGGGATTGCCAGTCCGCTCCAGTCGTCGGGCCGCAGCGGCGGCGCATCGACGTAGCGCCCGGCGGCAATCGCGGGCGGCGGCAGCACGCGGCGCTTGAAGTTTGCGTCGGCGTAGTAGCGCAGCTTCTTGGCCTTGATCGGCGCAACGCTGGACACCATGACCACAGCCTCGTCGGACGGGAGCTGCATCACTTCGCCCGACGTCAGCAGCGGACGCGCGGTTTCCTGGCGCGACACCATCAGGTGCCCGAGCCACGGCGCGAGCCGATGACCGGCGTAGTTCCGCTGCGCACGCAGCTCGGTCGCGGTGCCGAGCGTTTCGGAGATGCGCTTGGCAGTGCGTTCGTCGTTGGTGGCGAAAGTCACGCGCACATGACAGTTGTCGAGGATGGAATGGTTCTGGCCGTAGGCTTTGTCGATCTGGTTGAGCGACTGCGCGATGAGGAAACTGCGGATGCCGTAGCCGGCCATGAACGCCAGCGCCGTCTCGAAGAAGTCGAGCCGACCTAGCGCCGGGAACTCGTCGAGCATCAGCAGCAGCTTGTGGCGGCGCGGGATGCCGTCGCTGCCGTCGAGCGATTCGGTCAGGCGCCGGCCGATCTGGTTGAGGATCAGGCGCACCAGCGGCTTCGTGCGACTGATGTCCGAAGGAGGCACGACGAGGTACAGCGAGACAGGATGCTCGGATGCGATCAGGTCGGCGATGCGCCAGTCGCAGCGCGAAGTGACTTCGGCCACGGTGGGATCGCGGTACAGGCCGAGGAACGACATGGCCGTGGACAGCACGCCCGACCGCTCGTTGTCGCTCTTGTTGAGGACTTCCCGCGCAGCGGACGCGACGACGGGATGCGGCACGTCACCGAGGTGCCGCGTCGTCATCATCCTTTGCAGCGTCAGTTCGAACGGGCACGCCGGATCGGACAGGAAGTTGGCGACGCCGCGCAGTGTCTTGTCCTCGCCCGCGTAGAGCACATGCAGGATCGCGCCGACCAGCAACGCGTGCGAAGTCTTCTCCCAATGGTTGCGGCGTTCGAGTGCGCCTTCGGGATCGACCAGGATGTCCGCGATGTTCTGCACGTCGCGCACTTCATGCGCGCCGCGCCGCACTTCGAGCAGCGGGTTGTACGCAGCCGACTTCGGATCGGTCGGGTTGAACAACAGGCAGTGCGAAAAGCGCGAGCGCCATCCGGCCGTGAGCTGCCAGTTTTCGCCCTTGATGTCGTGAATAACGGCGGACGCCGGCCAGCTCAACAATGTGGGCACGACCAGGCCGACGCCTTTGCCGGAGCGCGTCGGCGCGAAGGTCAGGACGTGTTCCGGGCCTTCATGCCGCAGGTATTGGCCTCGATGCAAGCCGAGAAAAACGCCAACGGGTTTGTCGAGGCCGGCCCTGCGAATGTCGGCGACTTCGGCCCAGCGCGCCGAGCCGTAGGTCGTGACCAGCTTCGATTGCCGCGACCGCCACACCGACATGGCGATGGCGACCAGCACGGCCACGAGGCCGCTGCCGCCCGCGATCGCGCCACCCACGTCGAAGACGTGCCGCGCATAGCCGTCGTAGAGGAACCACCACTCGAACAGCCGCCAAGGGTGATAGACCGGCGTGTGAAAGAAGTCGAACCAGGGCGAGCCAAGGCGTAGTTGGTAGCCCAAGGCTGCGGCTGTCCATTGTGTGGCGGCCCACACGCCGGCGAACACGATGCCGAATACCACGGTGATCTGCCCGAACAGCACGCCTTGACCTTGCATCTCGGCCTCCGTTTTCTCCTGTGCGACACGCGGCACAAAGGCGTGCCGTACACGCGAGGATCGGAGTCAGGTCGAGGGCCGGTCAAAGACCGTTATCGGAAGAAAAGTCGCGGAAAAAGCAAGATTTCGCGCAGTGGCGAATATTGGAGAAACGCCGCGTGCGGCGGCGCATTCCAGCGTATCGAGTTAGGCAATCAAAGTTTCGTGCGAATCGGCAACCATCAGAACTTCGGCTGCTCCTTCGGCGGGGTGTACGGCGTCTTGCCATCTCCGAAGAAGCGTCGATTCGTCGCCTCGGCCACACGATTGCAGAGTTCACCGCCCAGCTTGGCGCGATCCGTCTTGCACTGTTCGCGCAATTCCTTCAACCGTTCGGGGTTGGCTGCAAGCGCCTCCACCGTTTCGGTTGGTGCAGGCTTGCTGCTCGTCTCGGCTGAATCAGGTTTTCCGCATGCCACCAGCGTTGCAGCAAGCAGAAACGGAAGTGGGATGATCTTCTTCATGGTTCGACTTCCTCCGATGGATCGTTTCGTTCTCGGGCGGCAGAGGTTTTCCCTTTTGGCGGATCAATCGCAAAGGCTCGTTCCATGAAACGAGCCAGTGCATCCGATGGCTCTTCGTCCACGCGCAACAGATAAGTTGTGAGCCTCTGCGAACGGCCGGCAAGCGGACGAGCTACCACGCTGGACTCACCACTAGCGGCGATCTGCGACGCGCCGGCCAGCCCCAGCGCAAGGCCTGCCGACACCAAAGCTATCATCAGATCGAACGACGCCACTCGTTCAGCGATCAATGGCTCCAGACTGGATTGACGCAAAGCCCGATCAATCTGCCGAGCACGACCTTCGCATGCCTGCGGGTCGCAAAGTGCCAAGGGATAACGCAGCATCTCGTCGATGGGCACGCGCTTGTAGGCAAGCAATGGGTGGCGCGCAGGCACCACCACCATCAACGGATCGTGCCAAATCGATTCTGCAACGATTCCGTCCCCAGCGTCATCCGACTGGGCAAATCCAACGTCGTAGAGGTCTTCGTGCAGGCCCTTGATCTGCTGCGACAAGGGGATTTCGGTCAGGCGAATCTCAATCTCAGGCTCTTCCTGTCGGCAGAGCGCCAAGAGAGCGGAAAAGCAAGTCGGCGGGACGCCGTCAGACAAAGCGACCCGCAACTGGCTGTGATAGCCATTGGCAGCAGCTTGCACGCTGTCGCGTGCCTGTTGCAAAGCAGTGAAGACACGCGGGACGTGCTCCAGGAACAGTTTTCCCGCACGGGTCAGTCGTGTGCTGCGCGTGGTGCGCACGAAAAGCTGAGTCCCCAGGTCTTCCTCAAGTTCCTTGATTGCCCGTGACAGCGGCGATTGCTCGATGTGCAGCCGTTCTGCTGCACGGGCAAAGTGGAGTTCTTCGGCGACGGCCAGAAAATAGCGCAGATGACGAAGCTCCACGGCCTTTCTCCTATCCAGAAACCTGTCCGACGATCTCGGCGTAGCCGATCAATTCCGCCGAGTAGCTGCCATCCCCACTCGCCGCTCCTTTATGCTTCAGTTCACGCTGCAAGGTCGGCTCGACGACGTGGGCGAACAGTTCGCTGCGCTGCTCTGGCTTGAATAATGGCGCGGCGGACGGCGCTTGCAGGAACTGCTCGCACTGGCGCTCGACCGCCGGAACGCGCGTGCCGTCCTGCTTCACGGCGATGGGTTGCACTACCACGCGACGCTCGCCGTTGCCGACGGATGCCTCGACCATCCACAACGACAGCAGCACCGGCCCGTCCACATCGGCCGACACGGCGATGCCGACTTCCTCCGGCGGTACACTGCGCCAGCGGCCCAACTCTTCCTGTACCAGCGGGTGATCCAAGCCCATTAGTTGCAGAGATTCCTGGCTCGTCGCAGCTTCACGGTCCAATGTGAAGCGAGCGCGACGTGTGCCCTCGGCAGTAACCAGGTCGTAGGTCGCATCGTCCACCTTGACCAGCTTCTGCTGCCGATCCGCGACCGCTGCGGAGAAGAATTGCACCAGCCGCCCGAGGCTGGAAGACACATCGGAGAACGGCTTGTAGTCGTCCAGGCTGAACCCATCGAGGTCTTGGAACAGGTCGAACACTACCTGCCGCGCCTCGCGCGAATTCGACAGCGCCGCCTCCAGTTCCACCTGCGTGCGTTTCAGTTCCGGGTCGGACAGCGCCTCCTGATACAGCCGGTCGTAGTTCAAACGTTCGGACAATTGCCCAAGAATCTGCGCCCGCAGGTCTTCAGCCACGTTGCCTTGTTCATCGACCTTGCCGACTGTGCGTGCGATCTCGGTCAGCTTCTCGTCCAACAGCAGGAAGATGCGGCCTTCGATGGTGTCTGACAGAACGAGGTTGTAAACCTGCGCCGTGTGGCTCTGGCCGTAGCGATGGATGCGCCCGATGCGCTGTTCCATGTCCATCGGATTCCACGGCAGGTCGAAATTGAACAGGACGCGCGCGAACTGGAGGTTGATGCCTTCGCGTCCTGCCGCCGTGCAGACCAGTACGCGCGGGCCGTCCTTCTGGCGGAAGCGCCGTTCCGCTGCCACCTTCGCACCGTGGTCACCACCGCGCAGCACTACCACGCCTTGACCGGGGAAGGTCTGCTCGATCTCGCGGGAGATCATGTCCACCGTGCCGAGATAGGTAGCGAAAATGACGATCTTCTCGTTCGGGTTCTGCCGCCACAGCGTGCCTAGGCCGTCGAGCAGCTTCTGCATCTTGGTTTCGCGCTGAGGCGGAAAAACGCGCAGCAAGTCGCCGATGCGCAACCGTTCCTCGGGCAGATGCAGGTTCACCACCGCCGAGGCGGCTTCTTCCGCGTGCGTAGCCGAATACTCGCTGCCGTAAGGGTCGGAGGCCATTTCCAGCGCCTCCTCATCCAGCTTCTTGACCAGCCGGTATTTCAGATCGGCCAGTACCCGATCCACCTCGCTGCGCCCGACGCTGTCGCGCGGCAGATCGAATTCTTCGTGGATCAGCTCGCGCGCTTCCTCCGTCAGCTGCTCGCGGCCTTCGATGTCCAGTTCCTTGTCGCGCAGAAACGCCTCGTGCAGCGTCAGCATCAGCAGGCGGCGCTTGAGAGTGCGGCGCACGGCGGCGAGGCTCGATGCCGCGATCTTCTGGAAGATCGCCATCAGGAAGCCCAGCGCCCGTCCCTGGTTGCCTTGACGACGCGCAAGGTCGAACCCATCCTCCAGATACTCGCGCAGTTTTTCGTAGAACAGCCGCTCGGCTTGGTTCATAACGAAGGATTCGGTGTGAACCCAGCGGCGCGCGAACAGCGGTGAGCCGTCTGGCTGGCAGGCGTCGGCCTTGGTGCGGCGGAACATCACCGTGTTGAGCCGGTGCCGTTCTTCCAGCATTTCCTCAGGACTGCGGAACAGCGTCGGATTCAGCAGTTGCGCCAGCATCCAGAACTGGAAGTGATTGCCTTGGTGCGGCGTGGCCGACAGCAGCACGAGGTCGCGCGAGTGATCCTTCAGCGCCTCGGCCAGCTTGTAGTTCTCGGTCTTGCGCACCTTGCCGCCGGTGCGGTAGGCCGTCAGGTGGTGCGCTTCGTCGAACACCACCAGATCCCAACGTGGCGCATCCAGCAGGCGCTTGATGCGTGCTGGGCGCTTCAAGGTGTCGATGCTGGCGATCAGCCGGTCGTGCTTAGCGAAGGCGTTGGTCTTGCGGTCGGTGATGTCGCCCTCGGAGCCGAATACCTCGAAGTCGAGATTGAACACCTCGTTCAATTCGCGGTGCCAGTTGTTCACGAGGCCCGCAGGCACCACCATCAGCGCGCGCTTCAATTCCCCTCGGCTGGCCAGCTCGCGCAGGATCAGCGCGGTTTCGATGGTCTTGCCCAAGCCCACCTCGTCGGCGATCAGGTAGCGCCGGGGCGACGCGGTGGCGATGCGATGCGTCAGCACCACCTGATGCGGCAGCAGGTCGATCTTGGCCGAGGTCAGCGCCGATGCGCTCTCCATCACAGGCAGCGCGTGCGCCTCGTAGGACAGCCATGCCTTGCGTCCGCGCTCCGCGCTGCCATCCACAGCGCGCAGGATGCGCTCGGTACGCGTAAGTTCGCGCCGCAGTGAGGCGACAGGCACCCGGCGTTCGCCGACGCCGAAGAAAGCGCGCAGATAGCCGTCACGCGCCGGATCGAGAACGACGCCTTGGCCGTACTCGTGGTGGGTGATGCGCTCGCCGGGTTGGAACTGAATCTCTGCCTCCACGCGCCGTCCTCAAGTGATCCGCAAATGGAACAGGCCGGCGGGTTTGCCACCGTCGCGCAGCAGGATTTCCTGCGGGTACTCGTTGGCCTCGCCCCAGAGGATGCGACCGAAGTCGAGCTGGCTCTGGCCGTGCGGCGCGGCGCACAGCCAGTTCACTGCGTCGGTGGAAGCCTGCACCTTGAGGCGGCTATGGCCAGTGGGCAGCCAGAACACCAGCGCCGCATCGCCTTGGTACTCGTCCTGAAATTTCAGAATGGCGGGCTTGACCACATCGCCCAGCCACATCTCGGCATCGCCGGGCGTCAGCAGATCGAGGCTGCCATCCAGCCCGGCGACCACCAGCGTCCTGCCGCCGTTGCTGGGCAGCTCGTCCGGCCAGCTTCCGACCGCACGCAGGAACTGACGCAGGCTCCACACCTCGCCGGCCGCGCAGATCTGGTTGCGCGCTTCCTCGTCCCACACCCAACTGGTGCCGCGACGCTGCCACACCGTATCGAGCAGTTGTCTCATTGCCCGTACTCCCCGTCATCATCGAACAGAGAAGCCTGCAAAGGCTGCGGCCCTTGGCTTGCTGCCCATGTGTTGTAGATCGTCGTCGCACGCGACGCCGCGTTGCGGGTGGCCTGGTCTGGGCCGTTGCGGTGCAGCCATTCCAGCAGCGGTTTCAGTGCGACGTGCGGCTTGAAGTTTTCGTTCTTCAGCGTATCCGAGGCATTGATGCCGCTGTTGTCGAAGCACGCGCCGACCAGCACCAGCGCCTGATCCAGATCGGACGTCAGCTTGCGGCGATGCCTGCCCGACCACTCACGCGCGAAATCCAGCGGATCGGTGCGGGTGAACACCTTGTTCTTCTCCGCGCACCAGCCTCGTTGCACGAATTCGTCCGGCGTGGTGATCGAACCCTTGAGGAATTTCTGCAACTGGTCGCGCTTCAGTTCGGCGGCCACGCCGAAGGTACGCAGGAACTGGCGCGTCATCGGCTCGGCGTTGACGGGCGGTGCTTCCTTGCCCTTATCGGCGTCTTCGTCAATGAGCTGGTTGATGCCGACCAGCGCATCCTTCACCGAGATCGCGCGGTCTTCGTCCACGAACACCTTGCCGTAGTGGCGCGAGAAGTATTCCAGCGCCTTGCCGCGCCGGATGACTTGGATGTCGGCGGCGGGCAGACCTTCCTTCGCGTGGTTCTCCAGCATGGCCTGCAACTGGCGCACGTCGGCCATCACCTCGCGGCGCATCCGTCCCCAGCTCACCGGTTTGGGTTCCTCGGTGCGCTTGCGGCAGACGTGGATGATGTCGTACTCGATGGTCTTGGAGCCGAACTCGCCTTCGCCCTTGGTTTCGTCGGAACGGATGGGGTACGTCGCTTCGAGGTAGTAGCCCGCATCGAACAGAGACTCCAGCACCGCCACCCACGGCTCATCCTCGCTGTGGTGGAAGGTGAAGGCGAGAATGCCGCTGGGCTTGAGCACGCGATGTGCTTCGCGCCAGCACTGCGTGAGCAGGCGCTGGTAAAAGCCGTCCGGGTCTTCCGGCTCGCGGGCGCGGTT
Source organism: Betaproteobacteria bacterium (assembly GCA_028065725.1). The sequence goes on along the minus strand of JAPTVL010000543.1, from coordinate 32,282 downwards.
GGCTACCGCCTCCAGCGACTTGGGCGTGTATTCGGCGCGGAAGTAATCCGGGTACCTGTCTTTCAGCGCGAGGCGCAGCCAGACGTAGAAGAAATCGGACAGCTCCGAGTAGTGCAGCAGGCCGCCAAAGGGCGGATCGGTGATGACCAGATCGAGGCTGGCATCCGCAACCTTCGTCAGCTCCGTGGACGACCCACAGAAAACGTCCGCGCCGTTTACCGGATCGCCCGGAAAGACCTTCTCGCTTTTGCCACTGATGCCGCCTGCAAGCACGGCGTCCTTGCGCTTCAAGCTCTCTGCGCTTACTGCCTCCCAGGGCTGCAAGGCCCAATCGCGGCTCTCAATCAGAACCGGGACGCAGGAACTCCAAGGGCCATAGCCCATTGGCGAAAAGACACCAACTTCAACCAGCGTTGATTTCGGGTGGAAGTTGTTGTTCGACATCGCAGGAACGAAGTGATCCTTGTTGATGTGCCAGAAGGCAAGAACGCTCTGGTTTCGCAAGTAGTTCTGGAATGCGCCGAGCACATACTCACGAGTCATCCAGTCGTAGCTGCCAACATTTACGATGGCCTTGAGCAGTTGCGCGTGAACGAGCAACTGGCGCGGATGGAACATCGTCCACCAATGCGTGAAGCCGTGATTCGGCACGCCACCTTGCAAATGGTGGGTCATGAAACCGTATGGAAGCTCGGAGCGCGGCCAGTAGTCCTTCAGGTCGGCGTCTTTGCGCGCTTCCCATTCCGTGAACGCGGTGTCGTATTGCCGCGCGTGCGCCGCATCGTAGGCGGCGAAGAAGCGACCGCCGTAGGGCTTGCCCGCCGCATCGCGCTTGGGCGCGTAGCCCTGCACCGCGTAGGCGGCCATCGGCCCGGTCTTGCCGGTGGCCTTGATGGTGGTCAGCACATCCTGCACCGTGCCGCAGGCCGAACAGGCATAGTGAGATTTCTTCGGCACCGTGCCTTTCTCCGGCGCGAACGTGACGCCCATTTCCGGGTCGGTCACTTCATCGGGCAGCGTGCCGCGCACCTCCAGCAGGCGAATCTTCGCGGCGCGGGCCGCATCCCATCGCGTGGTCGCGGCCACGTCGTCCTGCGCCGAGCCGCCGTAGGGCTGGCCATTCGCGTCCTGCTTCGGCGCACCCGCCAGCCACTGCGGATGCACCAGCAGGCTCAGCTCCACCTTCTTGTTTTTGCCCTTGCCGAGCTTGACCATTTCCGTGTGGCCGCAGTGCGGGCAGATCACGCCTTTCTTTGGATCGAGCACGGAAAACGGATGTTCTGTCGGCGCAACAAACAGCGGTGCATCCGGAGCCATGCGCGCGGCGTCTTCCTCGACATCGAAGGCTTCGCCACACTTGCCGCAGGTGTGTTCCCAATGCTTGACGCTGATCGTCTTCACCGCCATCACCGGGCTGGTCATGATCGGTGTGCGGTGGCCGCAGCCCGTCACCTGACACGGCCCGTGCTTGGCCCAGAAGGTGTAGATGACTTCCGGGCCTTCGTAGCGGTAGTCACCGCGCTGCTCGCGCGGAATGGTCAGCGGATCGAAGCCGGCGGGCATCGCCTTGTTGCTGGGCAGATGCGTCCACTTGCCCTTTTCGCCGTTGGGGCCGTCGCAGTAGTAGTACGGCATGATCTGCGGCTTGACCTCGGCCTCGATGTCGGCGAGCAGCTTCTTCACCTGCTCCAGATCGACATTGGCCAGTTCCTGCTTGACCACGAACCACGCGACCGGGTTGAGGTCGTTGCCGACCATCTGCATCCCGAGGCGCGAGCCTTCCACCAGCGTGGTACCGCCGCCCATGAAGATATCCGCCACCTTCAGGTGTTTGAACGCGCCTTTCTTCTGGTGGTTGGCGTAGTAGTTGTCCCACACCAGTTTGGCTGCGTGCGAGGAGTCTTCCGGCGCTTTCGTCGCCGCCGCGATCAGCATCGAGCGGAACACACTGGAACGCCGCCGCGCCCACCATTTGGACATCTGATAGATGGGCTTGCCCGCGTTGCCTTCGATGATCGCCACCTGATTGACCGGCAAGATGGGGAAATCCACCTCCAGGCAGGTCTTGGGGCGATTCGGGTCGTTGAAATCGACGGTTTCCAACGCGACCGTTTTGCCTGCGCCGACGGCTTTGGCGACTTCTTGTTGGAGTAGTTCTTTCTTAGTGGCCATTTATGGTGTGCCTCCGACGGCACCGACCACGACTTGCGGTTGAAGCCGGGTGCGAATTTGTTCGTAAATTGGGATTTGGATGCCTTCGGCCACCTCCAGGGTGACGGCGAGGCCGTAGGGAATAGCCTCGTCGAGGTGTGCCGTTGCATCTTTTCTGCATGCGATGTGCAGCAAAATGCTGTCGCCGTCCTGAAATACCGCAATCTGTTTAGAGCCTTCAACCACCTCGTGCTGCACCGTTCCGCGCAACACCTGGTTATGGTCTGCATCCTGGCGAGCGAGCTTGAGAGGCAAATCACCCCAGCCCCCGACAGGAGAAAGCTCCAGCTTGGCCTCACGGAAGTTTCGATGGTTTGGATTGACCGGACTGAACCACGCCAAGGTCACCACCATTCGACGCCATACCTGACTGCCAGACAGATCGGGCGGCAGCGGCAGGCGATATTCGTGGATTTCATCCTCACCGATTTCGCCGCAGCCCAACACCGTGCCGCGCTGCTCGGTACACGTCAGCACTCGTTCGATTTGAACCGCGCCATAGCCAAGATAGCGCGCCATCACCTCTTTGAACTGGCGTGAGTTATCAGGTGTTTTCAGCGCGGCAGTGATTGCCTTGCAAGCGTCATCATCCTGTTTCGCACCATGCACCAGCAACGCCTTGATGAGTACGGAGATCAGTTGTTGCGGAATGTTCTCTCCTTGCCCCGCGCGTAGCGCATCCAGCACGTCATAAATGCGTGCCGCGCCACGCGTAGCAAGGGCTGTGGCGTTGCTGGTGCCGCGTGTATGAACTGTTTGCGACAAAGCACCAGCCTGATTGCTGTCCCAGGCGACTTGCTGGCCCGGCGCAGCAAGCCCGCCATCCAGTTGATAGACAGTTTGGCTGTCTAGCACTGGGGTGCGATACAGTTGCCGCCCTCCTGGAAGAAGGATTTCCGGCTTGATGGAGCGGCGAAAGCCATGCCCAAGCCGTGCAGCAGGGCTAAACAACGATGCGCCAGGCAGCAAATCTGTGCGGTGCCCTTGGTGATAATTTCCACCGCTGTCAGCATGAATTGCGCCGACCGTGATGGAATTGATGGATTCTGCCGGGGACAGAATTCGCCGCCCGGATAACTGAGACCGAATGCACTTGAGTACATGCTCGACCTTTTGGGCGTCGGTCAAGGCCAGATAGTCGGGTCCCGACAGAGCAATGTCGATGGCATCTGGATAGTTTCCGGCGCTTACGCAAAAAATCACGCGGTACTTCCACGACAACCAATCCAGCAGCCTTGCCCATGGGCTGGGTGTATGAATGAAAGGGCGCGCGGGATCACCAATAGACAAGTTGATGACGCAAATACTGGGAGCCTGTGCAGGCACAGCGCCTTCGCCTTCAAACATTCGTCTGACTGCGCGTGCGATGCGATCCTCGAAGAAAACATCATCGGGAACGTGCTCGCTCCTGTTCATGGATTGGGGATCTGGCTGCATGATCGGCAGCACATACACCAGACGCGGCAACGGATCGGCTTGGCCGATTGCCACTTCTCCATGAACCACCAGTGACGCCATTGCCGTGCCATGCTTCCTTTCACCCGGCTGATACTGTGCTGAAAGGTTGTCCGGGTCGTCCAGCAACAATCGTCCCTTCAGCGCCTGATGCAGCACATTGGGCACGCCATCGAGAATGGCCGCGATGGGAGGTAGGTCAACCACCCCTTCTGCTATTTCCGTATCAATGCCTTCGCCCTCTTCCGTGACCGCAAGGCTTTGCCCGGTGGGGCGGAAATACATGACGCCGTGAAACTTGAAGAGCTGGATGTCGGTATCGTGAGCTTCGGAATCCAGATCGTTCAAAAGCTGCCGGATGCTTTCTGCGGTCAATTTAGCCTTGACCGCGTGAAAGGCAATTTCCGGCATGTCGATGAAGCTGCTCAATGTGCGGCCACCAGCCGCTTCCAGCAATGCGACAACATTGCGCTCACCCTGCTTGCGTCTGTCTTCAGATCTGCGATAGAACAGCTCGATCTGGCAGTGGATTAGTTGCGCTGGATTGATGGGATCGAGCAAGTCACGCCAGCGATCCAGCATGCCTGTCTCACGCAGTGCTTCTTCAATGCCCCAGCGGCGGATTTGAACAATCTGGTTGAACACATCGCGCCATTTGGTTTTCCCGGTTGGTAGCGTTTTGTTGTCCCGCCACTTCTCCCACAGCGAGAGAAGCTCCCGCATCCCTGCTTCGTTACCGAGCGATAGGAACATCCGTCCTTTGACAGCCTTGTTCGTGCGCTCTCCTTTGGTGTTGCGCTCGAAAAAATCCTCGTCAGGCGGAATGTCGTCAACATCCCACTCGCCCAGCCATTCGAGCCCGATGGCTTCGACGGCCTGCCGGAATTCGTTGACGCTGCCTGCTATCTCTATTACCAGAACCGTTTCAGGCTCGAATCCAGTCACAGAGCCACTGACACTGGCTTTGTAGCGGTCGAACTCTTGCTGTAGCGCAGTAAGTTGTGCGCCCAAGCGCGCCACTTGCTTTCCATGTGCGGGAACATGGGGTTGGCTTGATGGGAAGCCATTTCCTTTGGGCGGCACGATGGCTTTCGCCTGTGGGAACACCAGAAGAGGAAGAGATGTCGCCATCAGCTATTCCCTTCCTCTTTGGCCGCGCCCTTGCCTACTACCGCACCCTTATCTGTAGTGGGTGTCAAACGGCCTTTCCATTGCTCCAGCTTTAGCTTGGTCACTTGCTGGGCGTTTTCCGTTTTCAGGTCGAGCACGGCGCGGCGAACCACACCAAGGCAGAACTCTTCGGCTTCTGCGAAATTCAATCCCAGCAGATGCTTTGCCAATGTCGCTGGTTCATATCCAAAATTGACACCGCACCTGCGCCCGATGGAGGCGATGTAGTGCGTCAGTTGACCTCGAGTAGGGATTGGCAATTCAATGCGCAATTGGAAGCGTCGCCAAACGGCTTTATCCAGAAGCTCAGGGTGATTGCTGGCGGCAACCACCACCACATAGTCGGGCATTTCATCCAACTGCATCAGCATGGTGCTGACAACACGCTTGATCTCTCCCGTTTCATGGGTATCACCGCGCTCTTTACCCAAGGTCTCAAATTCATCAAAGAACAGAACGCAGCGCTGCGTTCTGGCGTAGTCCAGCACGCTCTTCAGGCGGCTAGAAGTTTCACCGAGATAGCTCCCCACCAAGGTTTCGTATCGGATAACGATGAGGGGATACATCAGCTCAAATGCCAGCGCTTCGGCCAGCGTTGTTTTGCCGTTGCCAGGCGGGCCTGCGAGCAAGAGGCGGTTTCTGGCGCGCAGGTTGTGTGCGTGCAACAACTCTGAACGATGCTGCTCCTCGACAAGCTCTTGTATCTGCGTCTTGATCTTTTCAGGCAGCACCAAGCTATCCAGGTTGCGCTCTGGTGTGATCTCGTAGAACAGATCTTTTTGTGGGCTGTTGCTGCTCATCTTGGCGACAGGTGGGCGAACGGCTTGAGTAGCATTGGGTTGCAATGCTTTGGCCAGTCGCTCCGCGAGCAGCCGATGTCCCTTCTGCTTTTCTTCCTGAATCAACCCTTCTGCGGCTTTGCGGAAGGCAAGCTGATCCCCGCCGGCCGCGGTTTTGAGCAGATCAACCAATAGATCAGCTTGTGCCATTAGCTCATGCTCCGAAAAATGTGCTCCGCTGTGCTCATCGGCTTATCTCAACCCAAGGCGACAGCACTTCCAACAGCGACAAGCCGCCATGCGTGAGCGTCGGGTAGCCGCCCTGGCTGCGCCACTTCCTGCGGCCCAAGGCCAATAGGTGCACGCCGTGCGAGTTGTTGACTTGCAATGCCACGGGCGGCACAAAGGGGCCGGTGTCACCCGTGCCCTTCTTGCTGCGGCCGCTGGAAAACGTCTGCTTGAGGAACTGGCTGACCTCGCCATCGGCATCGGGAAAGTAGCCGGTGGCCGCGTAGCCGTGATCGGAGGTGATGACCAGGCGCCGACCGGTTGTCAGGCGCCCGACGAAAGCCCAGAAGTCGTCGCTGGTCAGTTGTTCGACCACGTCTTTTGTCAGCGGCTCCAACCCTTGGCCTGCACCGGAGCCATCGTGCAGTTTGGCGTCAGGCCAGTGGTGCCAGAAGATCTGGTTCGGCGTGCTGCCGATCAGGCTCTCGCAGTCCTTCCACGGCAAATCCACCGTCTCGGTGCCGGCCGCTTGCAGCTTGTGCGCGAGACCGCCACCGTTGTTCTGGAGCTTGCTGCGGCTGGCGAAGCCGAGCGCGCGGGCGAATTCATCGGTTTCGCCAGGCAGTTCGGAGGCGTTGGCGCTGACCTCGTGCGTGGTGAAGCCGCGCTCCTTCGCTCCCTGCAACAGCCAAGGCAGTTCGCGCAGGGACAGCCCATCGAGGATGAGCACAGCCTTGGCGCTGAAGGGCTCGGCCCACCAGCGCACCAAACGATCCGAAGTGCGCTCGACGCTGTCACCAAAGGCTTGCCACAAATCCCATCCGCTGGAGGACAGGAACAAATCCAGTTCGCCGATTTCGCGGTCGCGCCTCACGACCTCGCTTGGCGCGTTGCCTGCGGCCAGCGGCTTGGAGGCGATACCGACGGCGTGGTCGATGATGACGCGCCAAGCGTCGGCTTCCGTGCCTTGCGTCAGCGATTGCAGTGCGCCGGCGGTCAGTGCCATCAGTCGTCCTCCTTCTCAAGATTCAGCTCGAAGGTCATGCCTTCGGGCAGCTTCTTGAGCAGTTCCTTGAGCTGCGCGCCAGTGGCGGTGGAGACCTTGATGGACACCTCGGCCACCTTCGTGGCCGGGCCAATGCCCCAACCCTCGATCTTGCCGATCAGGTTGAGCGGCGATGTGGCCGGGTTGGACAGTGGCGTGCGCGGCTTGGCGGTCGCGGTGTCGCCACTGAAAATGCCGCCCGGCGTGGACGCAGGCGTTGGAGCAGGAGAACCGCCCGGCGTGGGTTCGGAAACGCCAGGCGCGGGGGCAGCGCCACCATTTGGTGGAATACCACCCGGTGATGGTGCGGGCGGCGTGGAACCACCCGTCGCGGGCACGGCCGAGGGCAGCATCACGAACACGTCGTCGAGATGGCGACCCGTGAGCGAGAGCTTGGGGCGCAAACGCCGCCATGCGGTTTCCTCGTCCTCGCCCGGATTGGTTTGCAGGTACTCCATGCCGCGCACATTGATGGCGACCCTGCCCTTGGCGCACAGGCGCAGCAGGCGTTCCTTCATCGCCGTTTCGCCCAGCCACGGAATGCAGTCCTGACCAGCGGGGCGCGGCTCCTGAAGCTCGCGCAGCAGCTTGCCGACCGATTCGTTGTTGTTTGCGTATTCCAGCACCAGTTCCTCGAAGTCTTCCGGCACGAACAGGTCGCCGGTCAGCGCCTCCTCGATGGCTTCGGGAATCTGCGAACCTTGCTTGTCGAGGCGTTCGACACTGAACTTGCACTGCGCAGGGTCGGCGAAATTCCAGCGTTGCAGCACGGCGAAGCGGTCGAACCGCTTCTTGAGGTTGTCGCGCAGCGTGGTCTCGAATTCCTTGTGCAGCTTTCGGTATTCGGGGTTCTGGCTGCTCCATTCCTGCGCCTTCATCTCGGCGCGGGCGAGGATGAGCAGGTCACGATCCATGAAGGCGTTGGTGCTGCCCGCGCGCGGCAGCAGGAAGCGGACGGTGTTGCGGCGCTTCTGCAACTGGTCTTTGAGCCAACGACCCAGCGTAGCGTCGAGCTTTTCGGCCTCGTCGGGCAGCACGAGGATGGGTAAACGGTCGTCCCATTTTTCGGGCTGCTCGGCCTCATCGAGCGATGACCACGGGTCGTTGACCCACGACTTCGGCAGGGAGATCACGCGGAAGGTCTTGGCGACTTCATCCGTGCCACCGATGACGTAGCGCACCTGCTTGGCCAGCTGTGCCTGATCGGCACCGTCAGCGAATAGCTTGTCGTTGCGCGCGTAGGCCATGAGCTTGGCGCGCGGATTCTCTTCCTCGCGAAACAGCAGCTTGGTGCCTTCCTGATGAATGTTGAAGCTGTTCTCGACGATGGTCGCCAGCTCGACCTGGAAAGCGTTGTCGTCCACCGGCTTGTCGCGGGTGATGTCCAGTTGCAGCGTGGGCGGTTCAGCACCGGCAAGGTTGCCCACCGCAATCGAGCGCAGCCACAGCGCGCCGATGATTTCTTGCAGGTGAGGCGCAATGCTGGCGTAATCGTGTCGCGCCTCTCGCACCGAGATGATGTTCTGCTGCGCCTTCTCCCGCAGCGTGCGGTGGTGCTGGTTAGCGACGGCTTCGAGCAGCGCGCCGATGCCGGAGGCGTCGTCGTCCAACCGGAAGTCAGCGGCGGTGAGCACGGGCGCGGAATCGCCACGGCTCTTGTAGATGTTGGCGAGGATGCGGATCAGGTCGCGTGTTTCCTGCGCGTCGGTGGCAACCAGCACCTGCTCTTCGAGCAGGCGCAACAGGTGCGGCGCGTAGGGCCACGATTCGGTGAACTCGCGGCGCTTGCGCTCCTGCTCCGCGGGCGGCACATCCAGCAGGCGGAAGGATTCGGCAACGTGCTGTGCGACCAGCGATTCGATGGTGCCGCTGGCGATCTGCAAGCGGTTGTCGAACAGGCGGTGCAACAGCATCCGACGGCGATCCTGCTGAATGCGCTCGGCATTGCCCCCAGCCTTGAAGTCGATGGCGACAGGGTTGACGCGGTGCACCTGCTGATAGGCGTCGCTGCCGCCGTTGCGCACGGAGATGACCAACACCAACAGGTCTGGACGCTCCTTTGCGATCTCCGACAGGATCTGGATGAAATTGAACGCCCACTGCTTCCATGGGTACTGCTTGGTGTTAGTGAGGCCGTCGTACCACGTCTGGAACTCGTCCAGCAGCAGCATCGTCGGCTTGTTCTCCAGCAGCTCGATAATGAGCTTGTCGGATGGGATTTCGGTCTTGGACGAGCCTTGGCCTTCCCACTTGCCCTTGATGAAATTGCCGTGCGGATGGTTCTCGAACAGCACGTCCCACAGGAACTTGTAGCGGTGGCGATGCAAGCTTTCGCCGATGACGTGCATACCGTCGCGCAGCGCGATCTTGCCGACGTTGGGTTCAGCCAGCGTGGTCGCCCACGCATTGAGCCAGGCGCCCGTCGAGGCGGGGTCGGTGACAGCGTGGTAGAGCGCGGCCATTAAGTGCGACTTGCCGAGGCCGCGTTCGCCGATCACGACCACGGGGCGTCCCTGATTCGGGCCGACGGCCTCGATGCCCTTCAGCAGGTCGTGCGTGGGATAGGTGATCTCCAAGAACTGCTTGGCCGCGATCTGGGTCGCGCCCGTGTGCTGGTCGTTGGACAGCTCGATGGCCGTGCCCTTGAGGCGCTTGCCCCGGAATTCTTCTCGTAGAGTCAGTCCAAGCATTATTTGGCGCCCTTCTTCTTGTCGTCGTTGCCCGTGCCGTGCGCGGGCTTCCCTGTCGATTGCTGCTCAATCCACGCATCTATGTCAGCACGCGAGAACCGCCACGTCCCACCAACCTTGAATGCCGGGATTTGCTTCGCGGCCGCAAGCCTGTAGATCGTCCGTTCCGTGACCTTGAGGTACTCGGCGACCTGCTTGATGGTCAGGATGGCCTCTTCTTCGGAATTCATTGGCATAGACTCAAAGTGGGCAGTCTTGTCGAAGAAAGACATAATAGTGCAAAATTTTCAACCCGGCATCCTCTTCGGTTCAGCCGATCGATCGCCCGCGCTGCCGTCCCAGTTCCCATGACACGCTGCCGCCACGTACCGTGACGGCCAGTTGCTGCCCCAACCGCTGTTCGATCACCGGTTTCCACGGCACCAGCGAGAAGCCCAAGCCGTCATCGAGCATGGCGTAGCGCCCACTGGCGAGCATGACACTGCGTCGGTAGATGCCAGCTACGCGCTGTCCGTCGGCCACGGGGCGATGCTCAAGGCCGGTTTCGGCGGCAATATCCTTGGCGGCCTGCGCCAGCTCGCGCCCGCGCAGCGTCGCCAGCAGGTTGCGTGCAAGGACGACGCGCTGCCCGCGACGCTCGGCCAATCCCTGTTCGGCCAGAAAGTCGGCACGCTGGCGTAGCGCATCCTTGACCTCGCTACCAAAGCCCAGGTCGCCCAGCCCCTTGCCGCCGCCGATCAACTGCTGATCGAGCCAGGTGGCGCCGATTACGCGGGCCTGCCGCTCGATTGGCCGGCGCGATTTCAGCTCCACCGCCACGCCGCCGCCGAGGCGCTGCGCGTCATACTGGCGGCCCCGTTCGGCCAGGTCGCCGGGAATGCGCCAGACACCATCGGCCTCGCGCTCCACGATGCAGGCGCGGCGCAGGGCTTCGAGCCGGCGCACATGGGCGGCCACCACCTCGCGCGGATCACGGTCGGGTGTGGCCTGGGCTTGGGCCACGGCCAAGTGATGATCGGTGCGGTACACACCATCAACGGCCAGCGCGGCGACGTTGCGGTCAGCGGAGCGCACGTCGGCCGCGCCTTTCACCTCCACCACGGCCCCGGTCGGGTACTGCTCCAGCTCGGCACGCGGCGGCAGCGCGACGTAGTGCGCCTTGCCGTCGGTGCCATCGACGATGAGATAGCCCTTGTCGTACAGCTCGTCGGCCAAGCCTTTGCCGACGACGCGACCGGTGACGGCGCGGCCATCCTCGCCGGGTTGAAACACGGCCAGTTCGCGCTGCCTGCCGTTCATGGCGCGCTGCATGGTGCGGATGATGTCGCCGCGTTCGCCCATCGTCCGCAATGTCGGCTCGGCGTCGGCATGGACGGCCCACGCGCCGGGCTGCTGCTCGGTCGCCAAGCCCATGCGCTGCAAATGTTGCAGACGGCCGATCAGCACTTGCCGCTGGCGTTGCAATCGGGGTTCGGCGAAGCGTTCAACGCGCACCAGGCCATCGTCGCCGGCCTCGCGCTGCAAAGTGCGATCCAGGCCCGTCCACCGTTCCTGATCGACTTCGCGCTGCATGGCGCGTTGCATCTCCAGCTCGGTGCGCGGCCCCAGCCATTCGGTCGCCAGCTCCGATGCCCGGCGTCGCATCCCCTCGGCGATGTAGTCGCGGGAAATGATGAGATCTTTGCCGGTGTCGTCCTTGCCACGCAGGACGACATGCGTGTGCGGGTTGTCGGTATTCCAGTGATCGACGGCCACCCATTCCAGCCGGGTTCCCAGATCGGCCTCCATGCGCGCCATCAGGTGTCGGGTGTAGGTGCGCAGGTCGTCGAGCTGTTCGGCATCCTCCGGCGAGACGATGAACCGGAACTGGTGCCGATCCTCGCGCCCGCGTTCCTCGAACGCTTTGGTGTCCGCCTCGTCGGTCGTCGGCCCGTAGGCCCGCCCTGCCCCGCCCTGGCGATCGACGCCTTCGCGCTCGATGTAGCGCAGGTGTGCGGCAGTCGAGCGCGGCCCGGCCTTAGCCAGATTCACCAGCCGGGCCTTGATCGTCACGCGCCGCGCAGTCGGCCCCAATCCTTGCCCTGCGAAGCGCGCGGCGACGTGGCCGCGGCCCAGCCTGGAACCGGGGCGTTGCCCAACCTTGCCGGTCGCCATGCCGAGCTTCGCGCCAGCCTTGTTGGCCTGTCGCAGCACCTTGTTGATGTAGACGTCGCCGCGCTGTTTCGGAGCACTGGGCCGAACGCGGAAGTGGTCGTCGTCGCGCTGGCTCATGGTGTGGCTCCATCCAAGATCGGCGCAGTCCAGCGGACGAAGCACGCGGCTTCGCCAATGCCGATACGGGATTGCGCACCTTCGCGGCACGCTGCTGCCCCTGAGCGCGTGCCGCGCTCCCCCAATGTGCAGACAAGGTTTTCAAGCGGCCATGTGCCGCGAACTTTTATCTTGCCTTCCGCCTGTGCCCCTCGCTGTCGCTCCGGGCATCGGCGGCCCGGCGACGCTGTGCTGCTCGCAGCCTGCGCGCCGGGGAACGTGGCCACGGCCATCGGCCGAGCGCGTTCAAGGCAAGATGCCTGCACGGGTGAAAGCGTCGTCGGATGTTGCGCGACGTGCGACGCGGATGCATACGCACGACACGCGCGACGACATGGCGACGGCCAGCAGGACAACACGCCGGATGGCACGATGAAGCGCAGCGAATCGGCGGCCATCATCGACGTGTCTCCAGCCAGACCGGATGCGCAACACCGATCACGGTGGATGTGCTGACCGGGCCGAAATAGCGGCTGTCGAACGACGCCGGATTTGTCGTGCTCAACAGGAATAGCTCGCCCGGTTCGAGGCGGCGACAAAGCTCCAAGGATGACAGCGGGCGGCCCAGCCGGTCGGCACGCAGCACGGCGGCCGAAGGCACGCCGTCAATGCGGACAATGCGGCCTACGATGCACACCTCCTGCGGCGCAACCGCGCCGATACGTTTGAGCAGAGGCACGCGCGTCGGCAGGTAGCCGCGCTGCGCAGCCAGCGCGGCGGCCTCGGCCGGCAGCGGGACGAGCACGATGCTGTCCACGGACAACGGACGTGGCAGCGAGGCTGTACGCGGATCGAACGGGTCGATGCGGTACCAACCGACCGCCACGCTGTCAGACGGGTTGTAGGTCAGGCGCGGCAGCGGCGACACGAAGGACGCCCAGGCCAGTGCAGCAAGGCCGCAGGCGGACAGGCCCACCAGCATGAGGCGAGCGCGCAGGCGTGAGCGAGGATGCGGCGCGGTGCCAGACGTGGAAATCGTCGTCATGGCAGTGCCCTCCCGGCCAGCCAGGCGGCGTGCCGCTCGGCGGTGTACGCGGGCAGCGGCAAGTGCGCAGCAAGCCGGTTGCCGAGCGTGCGCCAGTACGCGGGCGACGTGGCGGCCGGTGCGATGCCTTGCGCTTCGATGGCGTCGAGCTGCGCCAACACGGCGCGCACGGCGGGTTCGCCTTCGGCGTGAAGCAGCAGGCGCGCACCCGGTAACACACCGGGGATGCGCTGCGCCGCGTCCAGCGACGTGCAAGCCTGCATCACCATGAGCTGCCAGCGGATCGTGCCGTAGTCGTTGGCGTGCCAGCGGATGCGGCAGAACATTGCACCCGGCAGGAACACTGCAACGCGCCGCCAGCGGTCAAGGTGGATGATGCGCGCCGGTTCGCCGAAGCGCAGATAGATGTCGATGCGCTTTTCGATGTAGGCGAGCGAAACGCGGGTCAGCGGCGCGATGCCGGCGTGGCCGGCGAGCACTGCAAGCGATGGCGGCGGCTCAGCGGTGGTCGCCAGAGCGGATGTGTTCATGGCAGGTTCTCCGGGCGGTTCGCGGGAAACTCGCGTTCCAGCAGTGCGCGCAGCAGTTCGGCGACGGTCACGCCTTGAGTGAACGCCGACACCTTGATGCGCGCCCGCATCGCGGGCGTCACGTCGAGGGTCAGGCGCGCGGTGTAGATGTCGCTTTTCTGGATGCCGTCGGCGTCGCCCTGGCGAACCCACGCATCGGCGTGCGGGTTCGCCGGTGGACGTGCGCCGATACCGACGCGCTTGCCGTTGCGCTGGCTCATGTCGGCCACCGCAGCAGCTCGTCGGTCAACGCGGCGATCTCGCGGGCGGCGGCGCTGTCGGGTGCCGTCTCGCGCGCGAGCCGGCCAGCGGCCACGCTGTCGGCGAACACGATGCGCTGATGCACTTCCGCACGCAGCGCTGGAAGCGGTTGCTCGGCCAGCGCGCCACGTGCCTCGCGGCCGATGATGGTGGTGCTGACGCGCCGGTTGACGACGAAGGCCGCGCGCAGCGCAGGCCGGAACACCTGCGCTTCGCGGATCAGCGCCACCATCTCGGCAGAGGCCCACAAGTCGTAGGGGCTGGGCTGTACGGGAATCAGCACGCGCTCGGCCGCCAGCAGCGCGGAGCGCGCCAAGGCGGCGATGCGCGGCGGGCCGTCGATGACGATGTGATCGGCGCGACGGGCCAGCTCCGGCGCTTCCTGGTGCAGCGTCTCGCGGGCGAGGCCCACGGCGCTGAACAGCCGTGGCAAGCCCTGCTGGCTTCTGCGCTGCGTCCAGTCCAATGCCGAGCCTTGCGGGTCGGCATCCAGCAGGATGACCGACTGCCCGCGCATTGCCAGTTCGCCGGCGATGTGCGTAGCGAGCGTGGTCTTGCCGACGCCGCCTTTCTGGTTGAGCAGCGCGACGATCATGGCTCGGCCCTCGCTGCTGGAAAGACGGCCGGAGCGTGCCGTTTCGTGGTTGTCCACCGAAACGGCGCGCTCTTACCAAGAGTTAGCTTTCTTGAGTTAGGAAAGTTAGAGGACGCCGAAACCCGCGCCGTCATTGGCTTTGCGTCGATTTCGCACGCCTGATAGCACGATAGGGACACGCCCGATAGCACGAGTCCGGGCACGCCTGATAGCACGAGGCCATTCACAGCTTGTCCCACAGTTGTCCCCGTGCCGTGGAAGACACGACGGGCCGGAAGGTCAGCAGTTCCACGCCGGTGTCCGGCATTCGCTCGATGCCAAGCACGTAGCCGGGCATCGACTGCCGCGCGACCAGCGCACGCAGGTCGCAGGCGAAGTCGTGGGGCTTCGCCGTGCTGCCCGACTTGCGGTGGAGGTGCCGGAAATCGAATTGCCAGCCACCGGGCTGCTTGCCGCCGTGCTTGCGTACCAGCCGGTACAGCCACCGCTCGATGCCGCCGGTGAGCCGGAAATACGCCGGGTCGATGGTCAGCACCAGGGCGGCGTCGAGCACGCCGGCATAGAACCAGTCCGGCAGGATTAGCTCGATGCCCAGCGGCGTGCCGCGGGCGTCGGCCAGCTCCTTCCACTCGTTGATCCACGAGAAGCGATGCAGGCGTCGCCCGGTCGTCTCGCGGATGGACGTCGCCACGGTAGTCGATTGCAGCCGGTCGAGCGCAGCTTTCAGGCGCTGGTAGTCGCGCAGCGACACACCACGCCCGATGAAGCGCAGGATCTCGTAGGGTGTGGCGTGCATCAGCCGCGACGGTCGCAGCCCCGCGTCGCGCGCTTCCACGATCTGCGAGGCCGCCCATATCAGCACGTCCGCATCCCAAATCGTGGCGATGCCATGCTCTTGTGTGCCCTCCACGCGGATCGTGACCTTGCCGCTGCGGAAGTCGATCGGTGCCGTGCGCCGAGACTTCGCCAGCGAAAAGAACGGAAAGGCCATCAAGTCCTGGCTGTCGCGCGGTGCCATGCCGTCGCCCGGCAAGGCGCGGAACAGATCGAGCTGTTCCCGCTCCCGCGATGGGCTGGACGTGACGACGGCCACCGGCGAGCCACCGATCAGCGCGCACGGCTGTCGGCCGAGTGATGCTCGGCGTATTCGGGGTCGGACGTTGCCTCGAAACTGCGCTGGTCGGCCCAAGCATCGAGATCGGCTACCGCGTACATGACGCGGCGGCCGAACTTGCGGAACTTCGGCCCGCCGCCGATCACGCGCTGCTTTTCGAGCGTGCGCGGCGACAGCCGCAGGTATTCGGCGGCTTCGTCGTTGGTGAGGTAGCGTTGGGGTTGTGCGGGCGTGGTGGCGGCAGCGGCAGCAGGCCGCAAAGGTGCGGGTCGCATCGAGTGAACCTCCATCGGTGAGAAGCGCCGGCAGCACCAGCGCAGCCGGATGGAGGCAGTCTCAAGATAGCGATGCGTTGCGCACAGGGTCGTTTTGCAGCGCAGGCAAAACGACCCTGTGCAGCTCAATCGAGCTGTGCAAGGCGGCGGTAGCCGCCGCGCATCAGCGATTGGCCACGTCGTACCAGACGGCGCACGCGCGAGCGCAGGCCGCCATCGGCATACCAGCTCGTGGCTACAGCTTCATCGCCGAACAGTCCGGCAGCCGTTTCGCGCAAGGACGCGCCCGCGAGGGCCGCGTCGAGTGCCTGCAATGTGTGCAGTTCCAGCAGCGCGGCAGGCGTCGGTCGCGAGCGGGCCACTGCCGCCGGAATGGCCGCATCCGCCATTGTCAGCTTGTCCAGCTCGGCCGTGATCGTGCGATAGCTCGCGCAAGGCGCGACGCACGCACGGATGGCGTACAGGTAGGCCATGCCATCGGCCAGGCCCGGCGCCAGTGCGAGCCGGACGCAGCAGCCGGGCCAGCGCGATACGAGCACCAGACGCTTGCCGTCGTGGGTCAAGTGCTTGTGGCCGGGAATGCGCCAGAACTCGAAGGCATCCGCCTCCGGCGGTGGGTCGGCATCCGGGTAAAGCTGGAGCAAAACGTCATGGTCGGGAAACCAGACCGGCTGCGCGTCGCGCGCATCCAGCGCCGGGTCTTCCAGCAGGCGCAGACCCCAAGCGCACGCGGCTTCCGGCTGGTGGCGACGGCGCAGCCAGTCGCACCGGTAGTCGGGATGGCGACGCAGGTACTCCCAGGCCAGCGCGGGTCGGTCGAGGTGCAGCACGTACAGGTACGCGGCGGTGGGATACCAGGCATCGGTGCTTCGATCAGCCATGACGCGGCCTCCTGTCCAACAGGAACGTCGCCACGGGCGTTGAACACGGGAGCTACCGCATCAGCAACATCAAATCGCCATCAACAAAAGCGTAAACTCAAGCTGTAACGAGGGGTGTCACGACCGATTAGCTCCGAAGCCTCGCTAGGGTCGTCCGAGTGCGACGGCGGCGCGGCATGTGGACGGCGCGCTGCATCGAATACCCTGCCCCAAGTCGCGTCGAGCATCCTGCCTCTTTCGGTCAGACTCGCACCCGCTTGGTGCAAGAGTGTCGATTAAGACCGTCGCTGTCTTGCGCCAGATCGAGAACGACACAATTCGCCCCCCTCAGTCGGGAATGGAGCCATCGCGCTGCGCAAGCTGCACGTATTCCGATAACGGCCGTGCGGCGTGGAAATACACGTCGCGCAGGATGGGCCGCTGTTGCGGCCCGACGATGCCCGCCAGGTCGGATAACTTGACCGTTCCCAACTCCGGCATCCCGATGCCGAGGTCGATCAGTCCCCAAGCGGTATCGCCGTCGCCGGGATCGAGCGCGGCCAGCAGCCAGGTTGCGTGGGCGTCCGGGGTGAACAGGCGCACGACGGGCAGTGGGTCGATGCTGCGACCGGCCGCGCGCGCTTCGCCGGCGGCGAGCAGTTGCGCGCGTTGGTCGGCGGTGACAAGCGGCGTGGTCATGGCGGGGAACCCCACGAAGCCGACGATGCACAGACACGCTTTGCCGCCAAGACGTGGAAGCGTCGAAGCGGATGCGTGCTTTCGTGCGGAAGCACGAAGCCGCAAGCTGTCGAATCCGTACATGCACGGAAACGCGAAAGCGGCATTGTGCAGGTCAGGAAAGACACGGATGCGGTTCCCCGATTCTGTCGGAATCCGCCGATGCAGACTCCCGTAAAGGCACGAATACGGAAATCAACATCGCCAAATGAACACTATAGATTGTAGTCCCATAGGGCGCAATCGGCTGTCATCTTGGTTTTCCAAGGGAAACCATCGGTGGCGGCAAAGCCCTCATTGGCAACGGCGATACGAACGGTCAGGAAAGCGCGTGGCTTGAGCCAGGAAGCGTTCTCCGACGTGTCCAGCCGTACCTATATGAGTTCGCTGGAGCGCGACCAGAAGAACCCGACCATGCACAAGCTGACCGAGCTGTGCGAGGTCATGGAAGTGCATCCGCTCACGCTGCTGACGCTGGCGTATGCCGGCGACAACACACGCAAGGCCGAGCAGCTTCTGGCGCAGGTGCGCCAGGAGCTTGATGCGGTGTTGAAGAAACACGACGCGCCGTAGGTGCGTGCATGACGTGCTGCGCCAGCAGCGCGGCGCCCCGTCGCAATGGACGGGGCGCGGTGGGTGGCCGTCAGGCCGTCTGCGGCTTGCTGCGCGACCAGATCAGGTCGTGGGTGCCGTTCTCGCCTTCGATCAGGCGGGCATAGACCGTCGCCGGGAACGAAGGATCGTCGAGGGTCACGGACAGGTAATCCCGCCCGGCCTCGCTGGTCTTCTTCCACGCCCCGCCGATGTCGTGGCCGGCCGCCTGAAGTCGGAAGTCGGGGGCTTTCTCGTTGTCGCCCTTGTCGTTGGGAACCAGCTTGACCTTGACGTTGAGCGTCAGGGTGCGGAGCGTGCCGGCGAAGCCGTCTTTCTCTGCGGTGAAGGTGCCGATGTTAGCCATGATGTTTTCTCCTTTCGGGTTGAACAAGGTCGCGCCAGTGCGTCCTTGTTGTGATCCGGCCGGCGGGGGATGGGTGGGCAGCACCGCTTGCGGTCGCAACGCAGTGGAGAACCTGGAAGCGAAAAGAATTTGTTCCGCGAGGAAGCCGCGCAGCGGCGGGGAAATTGTTTTCGCTGGAAGGTTGCGGCCATGAAGCCCAAGGCGAAGCCGTGCCCTCGCCAGGATTCACAACAAACCAAGGACGCACGGGCCGCCTGTCCCGAATGGAGACATGGCCGACTCGGCATTTCCGCGCAAAGGCTGCACCGGCTTGCGCCCTGACGCGGGCAAGGCCAACACCCCAACGGCAGGCGAGAACGCCCCTTCCCGCAGCTTGCGGCGACGTGCTTGAGGCGTGGCGTGGAAGCTCCATAGGCGAGGCCGGGATGCGTGTCGGTGAACCGTCCTTCGTGACGTACAGGCGGCGAACTGCCAGCGTCGAGGACGGCACGCTTTGGCACAACCTGCCGCAGCAAGCCGGGGCGTAGTCCCACAAGCCCCGCCCATTGCGGCGGGGCGCCATCGAAACCTTCCCGTGCCAGCGGGCACCGATCGCCGTGCCGCGCGCAAGCACTTGCGCGCTCGCCCCGTCGCCGCCTGATCGAAGACGGCGACGGGGCGATTTTGCTGTGAACGTTGAAACCGGGCGCGGCAGACTGGCCGCACTCGGTTCGGGAAAAGCCCCGGCGCAGCGCGCCGGGGCCAGCTTCGGGTCACGCGGCCAACGCGTGGACCTCCGCCTCGGCGGCGGAAACTTCCAGCGCATCGTCATCGCTCGCTGCCTCCGGTGCGCCTTCCGGCTCCGTGTGGTGCTCGGTCTGGAATACCGCAGGCATCCAGCCGCTACCCTCGGCCAGCCGTTCGGCTTCGCTGGCAATGTCGCCCTTCTTGAGCTTCGACAGGCGGGTGACATGCTCCGGGGCGAACTGCCCGACGGCTTCCAGAATCGCGGCCTTTGGTACGTGCTGAAAATAGCCCTCGGCGGTCGGCTTCCACCATGCGGCCATGTCCAGCCCCACGGCCTGCGCCAGTTCCGCGCCGGGTTGGCGTTGCATGGCGCGCGGCGTCACCACGTCCACCGTGGCCGCAGCGCATACGGCCAGCAGCCGCACCAGTTCGTCTTGCGGCTTCGCCAGCAGCACGGCGAACAGTTCGGCGCTGTCCTGCGGCAACGCCTCGCCCGCGACTTCCCGCAATCTGCGCAGCGCCACGGCGGCAGGCGATTCGGGCACGTCCGGGGCAAGGCTTTCCAGCCGGTCTTTCACGGTCAGGCGCACGCCGAGCGGCAGGCCGTCGCCGTAGGCGTTGGGCTGCAAGACGGTCTGCACCATGCCATGCACCAGCGCAGCCAGCGCGACGTGCGGATGCTGCGCGACTTCGATTTGCAGCGCCGCCGTGCGGTGGGCGCTCAACCGCTGCGCCAGCCGGTCGGAGACGTTCGCGGCCTTGGGCGCTTCGTCGGCATCGCCTTCGTCCTCGTTCGTGGCTCCGCCTTCCGCGAAACCCTGCCGCAGTCGGTGCAGCGTGCGCAGCGCCTTCGCCTCGGCCTCGCGCAGCAGCCCGCGATAGATCGCGGTTTCGCCTTCGCGGTCGATGGTGACGATGGCACCGGCCACGGCGCGCACGTCCGGCGCGTAGTCCTGCAAGGCGTCCTCGATGGCTTGCAGTTCACCGGCCACCTGCTCGCGCCGTTCTTCCAGCGTCGCCACCTTGTCCTCGTCCTCGGCGTCGTAGGCTTCTTCCAGCGTCGTGTCGATCTTGTCGAGACGGCCTTGCAACGAAGCGATGCGGCGGGCTTCGCGTGCGCCCGGCTCGCGGCGCTGGCGCGGCGCGTTCTGGAACGTCTGCCGGTCCGCGTGGCTGATGTGCGGCACGGCCTCCACCCATGCCCAACCCTCGGCGCGCACATCATCGGTCTGTGCGTCCAGCTTGCCGCGCACCAGCGATTCCAGCAGCGCGGCGTCGGTCAGGTAGGTTCCGGCATCGCCTTCCGCGAACAGGTCGCGGCGGATGCCGCCGCCTGCCTCGGCATAGGCAACCAGCCCGACAAACCGCACCAGCGGATGACTGGCACTGATTTCGCGTTCGGTCAGGCGCTCGCGCAGCGCGGACGCGCCACGCTGCCATTCCGGTGCAGCGTAGAACGCGGCTTCCTGTGCGGCGTGGTCGTCGGTAATGGTCAAGGCCATCAACTGCTCCAGCGTCACGCCTCCGGCGCGGTAGTCGGCCAGCAGGCGCGGCGAGACGTTGGCGAGCTTCAAACGACGCTGCACCACCAGCGGAGACACGCCGAAGTCGGCGGCAATGTCCTCGATGGGGCGGCCTTCCTTCACCAGCGCGGCGAACGCCTCGAACTGGTCGGCGGGGTGCATCTGCTCGCGCAGCAGATTTTCCGCGAGGCTGACGGTACGTGCCGAGGCATCGGGCACCAGCAGGCACGGCACTTCGTAGTCGGCGGGGATGCGCTTCTTCTTCGCCAGCCGCTTCATCGCGGTCAGGCGGCGGTCGCCGGCAACGACTTCGTACTGCTCACCATCGGCGGCGGCAATCACGATGAGGTTTTGCAGCAGGCCGACGCGGGAAATGCTCGCGGCCAGTTCGGGGATGGACAGACGCGGCGTTGTGCGGGCGTTGCGCTTGGAGCGGCGCGGCTGCAACTGCGAGAGTGCGACCAAGATCAGGTTCTTGGTCGGGTCGGCGGCTTCCAGCGGCGCGGCGGTTTCGATGGCATGGGCTTCGGTTTTGAGTACGGCATTCATGGTGACAACTCCTAGCGGTTGGGATGCAGCAGCGAGAGAAGCGGCAAGGGCTGCTGCCTGCCCCTGCCGCTGTGGGGTTCAGGCTTTCAACTGGCGCAGGCCATCGGCCAGCAGCCACAGGGCGCGGTTCAGGCGCAGGTCTTGGTCGATGCCCTGCACGGGGCGGGTGGTCTGGCGGCGACCGTTGGCGCTGCGACCGTGCAAGCCGCCGCGCAAGAGGTTTTCCTGAGTGCGGTTGAACACGCTCCAGAGGTCGCGGCGGTCGTCGTCGAGACGGCGCGGCGCGAGCACCTGCGTTTCGGTGACGGGTGCGGGCTTGTCGGGCGCGTCGTACTTCAACGCCAGCGCGGCACGCGCGAACACTTCGGCCTCGCCGCTGTCCAGCGTGACGGCCTGCATGGCATCGCGGGATTGCTGCGCGCGGTCGAAGCCGTGCAGCACTTCGTATGCGCCTTCGATGACGTGCGCGGCCACGTCGCCCTTGTGCGGCACGCGCACGTCGGCCACGGTGTCGCCGCACACCAGTCCGTTCTTGCAAACGAACCGGAACATGCCGGCGAGCATCTGATAGCTGCTCGTCCCGTCATGGGAGTTCAGCAGGATGATTTCGTTGGCCTCGCGGCCGTTGATCTGGCTGGCGTGGCGCAGCCGGATCATGTGCTTGGTGTAGTCGCGGCGGTCGTCCTGCCGCACGCGGGTCTGCGTCACCATGAAAGGCTCGAAGCCTTCGCTGCGAAGCTCGCGCAGCACGGTGGCGGTGGGGATGTAGCTGTACCGCTGCGAACGGCTTTCGTGCGGGGCGTCCGCGAAGATGGACGGCGCTACCGCGCGGATTTGGTCATCCGACAAGGGATGTTCCGAGCGCAGCACCGGGGAGCGGGATGCGAAGCGGGAGGCAAGTTGCATGGTCGTTCTCCTGACAAAAGGTTTGCTGTCGAAACCCCCACCGGATTCCTAGATTCGGAGCCCGCCTTTCGGCTTCTCCGGTGGGGTCGGCGCGGAGACCTGGGCCGGCCTCGTTGCCACCGTCTTTCCTGAGTTCATCGCCCGCGACGGTCAGGAGCGCGCGGCCGGGTGCCGTCAAGGAGGAAAGCGCAGGGTTGGTGCGGCCCGCAGGCGCAGCCGAGGACACGGCCCTGCGCGCCTTGACGGCACCCGGCCGCGGGCTACAGTCGCGGACAAGGTGATGAAGTCAGGAAAGGCGGATCGACAGGCAACGGCCGCTGCGTTGGCGCAGACCCCACGCAAGCGAAGCGCGCAGGCCCGGATTGCTGAGCCGGGCCGAAGGCCGCGCCGGCGCCGCCGGGGCGGCGCGCTTGCAGGGGTGCCAAGCGCGGCGCGGCGGGGATAGCCGCAGGGCTTTCCCCTGGAGTGCAAGCGTCAGCGCGCAACGCCGAAGGCGCGAAGGCATCGGCAAGTGACGCAGCAAAAAAGGGGGCCGAAGCCCCCTTGGTTCAAAGCAGACCGCGTTCGGCAAAAGACGCCGTGGTGCTGCCGGCGACGATGACGTGATCGACCACGCGCACGTCCACCAGGTCCAGGGCCTGCTTGAGCCTCGCAGTCAGCGCGCGGTCTGCAGCGCTTGGCTCGGGGCTTCCGCTCGGGTGGTTGTGCGAGAGGATCAGTGCCGCCGCGTTGCACCGCAGGGCTTCCTTGACCACCTCGCGCGGATGAACCGTAGCGCCATCGATCGTGCCGCGGAACATCTCCATGTAGTCGATCAAGCGATGGCGGGAATCGAGGAACAGCACCGCGAAGACTTCATGATCGAAACCGGAGAGCTTCGTGCACAGGTACGTCTTCACCGTCACTGGAGAATCGAACAGCGTGCCACGTTGCATCTTCTGGTCGATGACCTGGCGCGCGGCCTCAAGGATGTCGTCGGCCGACGCCGGCAGATAGCGCCCATGCGCATCGCGTACCAGCAGCGCGGACTCGAACGAGGACAAGGACAGTTGCGACATGATCGTGCTCCGGTTGACGGGCGGAATTGCCCGGAACCGTTGCCAGCACGGCGCAGCGCAAGCAGTCAGGGGGCGAAGCCGGCCGCCAGGACGCAAGCGCGCCAAGCGCGCAGCCCTTGACGGCGAAAACGCCGTGATACGGTGAAGGGAACAGCAAGACCGCTCCACTACCCTGCCCCTTGGCAAGCGGAGCGCGCAGGCCCGTGAGGGCCGAAGGTGTCAGGGATCAAAGCCGGATGGCCGCGACTCGGCACGAGGCTTGGGGCGCAGCCCGCGAGCCCGACGGCGGAACGCCGGGACGCAAGCAGCTATTAGGTAGACTGGCATTTCCAACCACAGAGATATTCAGCGCATCATGACGGCAAGTACGACGACAGGCGCCGCGATGGAATGGTTGTTCAAGATGGCGCAGCGCGCACCGATGAATATTGCTCCCGAGCGCCAAGACGAACTTGCCTCAGAGATATTTGGGGCCGAGAAATGGACAATCTCGTGGAGCGAACAACCTGCGAATTTTTTTGCAGTACCACAAGACAAGTCCATCTACCTGACCGCCGCAGGACAGGCCAGCTTATGGTGTTTGGCCTACACGGCCTTTCATGTTATGGACATCGCTTCTCGGAGCCAACGTGCTACCGATTTCGACAGGCAATCCGTCCTGGACATAGGCGAATACTGCGCTGCACTTCATCTCGGCGAATACATTGCGTTCGCGCGATCGCTCTTTCACGCTGATCGCCCTTGGCCGGGCAATCTGGAGACGCCGCTTGAGAGTCCAAAGGAAGACTCGAATGAATGGCGTATCAACAATGTTTACTTGGGAGCGCTTAGCTGGATATTGCTCCATGAAGTCGCGCACGTTTACCACGGAGACCAGAAATTCGTGCCGGACAGCTTGCGCATTCGGCAGGAATATTTAGCTGATGGCTTCGCCACAAAGTGGATTCTGGAGGGCGCCGGCAAAGGGCTTCGGCGCGAGTTCCGTATCCTCATGATCGCGGTCGCACTGACATGGTTGTTCTTGAATGAATCGGAGTTAGGGCGGGGAAATACGCACCCCGCAGCCATACTTCGATTCAGAGAAGCCGCAGAGCAATTTAAGGCTGGATCAAGAAGCGCAGGACTGGAGAACGCGACATATCTGCTGAAAGCGGTACTTGATCCCGAGACGGCAGCACCCGCACATGAAACGCCTCTGGAAGCATTTGAGTGGATGTCCATGCGACTTGAGTCACTATTCCCGGTCTAGCGACGACGCTCACGTTGCTGAGTGTCCTTTCGCATCGAAGGCGCGCTGTTCGAGCTGCAACTGCTCCCTCTGAGTCGCATGGTGCATGCCTTCCAAAAAAAAGCGCGTCGCATCGAAGGACGACGCGCTTGTGAGGTCACACAACGATCCGCCCGGCGTGCCGCGCTTCGCGCGCGTAGGCACTCAAGCGTTTCTGCGCGCGAAAGTGCAAATCGCGCTCGATCGGCAGGCCGAGTCGCCCGCGCACGGTCGCCAGTTCCTGCAAGCTGACCCAGCCGAGTTCGGGCATCCCCATGCCCAAGTCGCACAGACCGAAGGCGTGGTCGTGATCGTCGGGGTCGATCTCGGTCAGCAGCCAGGTCGCGCCGGCGTCCGGCGTGAACAACTTGACCACGGGTGCCGGATCGAAGTCCGGGTTCTGGAGTGATTCGCGGCCGTTGGCCAGCAGCAGGAAGCGTTGTTCGTCGGTGATGAGTGCGATCATGGCGATCTCCGGTTGCGCGGGCGGACTTGCCCGGAACCATCGCCAGCACGGCGCAGCGCAGCAGTCAGGGGGCGAAGCCGACCGCCAGGACGCCAGCGCCATCGGCGCGCAGCCCTTGACGGCGAGAACGCCGTGATACGGTGAAGGGAACAGCAAGACCGCCCCACTGCCCTGCCCCTTGGCAAGCGGAGCGCGCAGGTCCGCGAGGGGCAAAGGCGTCAGGGATCAAAGCCGGATGGCCGCGACTCGGCACGAGGCGCGGGGCGTAGCCCGCGAGCCCGACGGCGAAACGCCGGGACGTCCCTCGACGTGCCGCTCTCCGGCAGGCGACCATATCAGGACAAACGGCAGTTAACACGCTATATCTAGTGTGTTGACGCTTCTCTAGACACTGGATATAGTGTTAGCACTCTCGGCGGCAGAGTGCTAATTCCAACAACCTGCCACCCATCCCAATCAAAGGGGGAAGTGCTGTGGCAGACGTACATCAGGTCATCTTCTATCCGGTCGGTAACGGCGACACGACCCAAATCGTCCTGTCGAAGGGGCGTCGCGTTCTGTTCGACTTCTGCCACCGGGATAAGGCGGAAGACGCCGACACCCCGGAAATCGACCTCAAGGCTCGACTGAAGGAAGACTTGAAGGCCGCCAACCGCGACTACTTCGATGTCGTCGCGTTCACACACGCCGACCTCGATCACATCCAAGGCAGCACCGAGTTCTTCGAGTTGCAGCACGCGAAGAAGTACCACGGCGACGGTCGGATCAAGATTCGTGAGTTGTGGGTGCCTGCGGCAATGCTGCTTGAAGAAGCGGACAACGATCATCAGACCGAGGAATACGTTCTGCTTCGCCAAGAGGCACGGCACCGTCTGCTGGAGGGCAAGGACGTCCTCGTCTTCTCGAAACCGCAGGCATTGGCCGATTGGCTGGAGCCGTTGCTGAAAGCCCGCGGCGAATCGGCATCCGCGCGCGACCACCTCTTTATCGACGCCGGCACGATCGTGCCCGGCTTCACGCAGCCGAAGGATGGCGTCGAGTTCTTCTGCCACTCCCCGTTCATCAAGCACTGCGACGACGGCGACATCGTCCGCAACAGCGCCGCGTTGGTGTTCAACGTGCGCTTCAATGCCGACGGCTCTACCTACGACTATCTGGAGGTCGGCGACGCGGAATACGGTGATCTGGAAGACATCGTTAGCACGACGCGCTACCACAAGAACGAGGATCGCCTGGCGTGGGACCTGTTCAACATCCCGCATCATTGCAGCTATCGCGCATTGAATGAGGACAAGGGCAAGGACGAAACGGCCCCCACGCCGCTGGTGAAGGACCTGCTGCTGATGGGCAAATCCGATGCCTACATCGTCAGTTGCAGCAAGCCGATCCCGGATGTCAAGGACTCGTATGAGCAGGTCCAGCCGCCGCACATCCAGGCCCGCAAGGCGTATGAGCGCTACTTGAAGGAAGTCGGCGGGCGCAAGTTCTTGGTCACGATGGAGGAGCCGAACGCCAACAAGCCCGAGCCGATCATCTTCGAGATCGGCAGCGGTGGCGTGACCTGGAAGCGTTCGGCAACCATCGGCGCGCCGGCCATCCTGGCGTCGCGGCCCCCGCGAGCTGGCTGATGACCGATGCGTACCACGAACTGGCAAATGTCACAGAGGTCGGAAGCGCCGACGCACTGACCATTCCGCGTGCGTGCGCGTTGCTCGATGCCGTCCAGCGGCAACGCGACTACTCGTTGATCCGGCTTCTGCGACATCCAGCAGATGGCGCGGCAGCGCTCGAATGCTTGATCGTCGAAGTCGAGTGCGATGGCATACCACCGAAAAATCAGGTCGGCATCCGCTACCGGGAACGCTTGGCGCTATGCGTCCCCAACGATCCCAAGCGGCTGATCGAAGTCTTGGCGCTGCGTCAGGACTTTCCGATTCTGATGCACCAGAATCAGGGTGTACACGGTGCGCCGGCCAGTCTGTGCCTGTACTTCGATCCGCCTGCTGCGGTACTGCGCACCTGGACACCTGCGGCGTTTTTGCGCCGCATCCAGTGGTGGCTGGAAATGAGTGCTCGTGACGAACTGCACCCGGCGGACCAGCCGGTTGAGCACTTGTTCTTTGCCAGCAAGTACGAACTGGTCCTGCCGTGGAATCTGGCCGAACTGCGCAAGAACCCGGCGCTGCGCTTCATGGTGCTGCGGCAGGAAGAACGTCCCGATCAAGGATTCACTTGCTTTCTGCAACCGATCCCGAAAGGTGCGCCGCAGGCAAAGACCTTCGCCCATATCGAGTTGACGCTGCCACCCATCGTGCACGGCTTCGTTGAGCGTGATCCCGCTACCCTCGGGCAGTTGGTAGACCTGCTGACACAGCGCAATGTGGATCTCATCACGCCGCTGCGAGCAAAGCTGCAAGACAGCGTTGGCGAATCCGGTGCTGCCGCTTCGGCCGACGACAAGGCCACGGTCATCTTGCTTCACATCCCGATCAAAAGGAGCGCCGACGCGGAACCCGACGGCATCACGCACCGGGCGTTCCTCGTGCCGATCGGCGCACTTGAACTCGGCGTCGCCACCGGCGCGCTGCTGATACACCAGGGGCGCTATTTCAAGGACGTGATGAATCAGCAGCCCTCGACGGCGTGGCAAGACCAGCCCGTCTTGCCGATGGACGTGCTGGTGCAGAACGATGCGGCGGCCGCGAGACGCCAGTCGGGCATCTTTGACGAAGGTCCGAAGGCCGTCCTGATTGGAGCTGGATCGCTCGGCAGCGCATTGCTCAATCTGTGGGGACGCAGCGGTTGGGGGCGCTGGACGGTCATCGACAAGGATCACATCAAACCCCATAACCTCTCAAGGCACGCCGCCTACACACAGCACATCGGCGAGACGAAAGCGACGGTCGTCGCCGGCCTGCACGCTGCTGCGACGGAAGGCGCGACCGAAGTCGTTCCTATCGTCGCAGATGCCACCGACCTTTCGCTGGAGTCGGTCGCGCACGCGCTCGCCGCCGCACGTCTTGTCGTCGACGCCTCGACAACGCTCGAATATCCGCGTGCGGCAAGCGGGGTCGATACGCTGCCGCGCCATTGCTCGGTGTTCATCACGCCCGACGGCAACGCGGCAGTGCTGCTTGCAGAGGATGCCGAACGCGCGCACCGCCTGCGCACGCTCGAAGCCCAGTATTACCGCGCCCTGATTCAAGAGGACTGGGGCAGAACGCACCTCAGCGGTCATGCCAACACGTTCTGGAGCGGCGCGAGTTGCCGCGACATCTCGGCGGTAATGCCATATTCGCGCATCATGGGCCAGGCAAGCACCTTGGCCGAACAGGTTCTGGCCGCGACGTCCAACAAGGACGCCCTCATACGCGCGTGGCAACGAGACCCAGTGCACGGCGCCATCACGGTGCATGGTGTCCCCGTTCTGCCGGAGAGACGCATCTCGCTCGACGACTTTGACGTGTTCATCGACGATGGCGTCGAACAACAACTACGGGAGCTGCGCCGCCAGGGTTTCCCCAACGAGACCGGCGGCGTGCTGCTCGGCTACTACGACTTCAACATCAAAGCCGTGGTGATCGTCGCCGGCCTGCCGGCGCCGCCCGACAGCAAAGCCAGTCGAGATTCCTTCGAGCGCGGCATCGCCGGCCTGGCCGAGGCGGTGAAGGATGCCAGCGTGCGCACGGCCGGCATGGTCAGCTACATCGGCGAATGGCACAGCCATCCTCCCGGTCATTCCGCCTCGCCCAGCAGGCACGATCTGGTGCAACTCATTCAGTTGGCGCTAGGGATGTCCGACGACGGCCTGCCGGCCATCCAGCTCATCGTCGGCGAGCACGACCTTCAAGTCTTGCAGGGCGAGGTGAAGTGACGTGCCTGGACAGATGATTCTGAAAATATGGGATGTGCAGCATGGCGCATGTGCCATGCTCACGCATCGCTCGGCCCAGGGTATCGAAGGCCGGCTCGCCATGATCGACTCTGGTCATAACCAGGATACGGGCTGGAAACCGAGCACCTATATCCGGCACTACTTGAAGCGGAGCGTGCTGGACTACCTGTTCGTCACCAATGCAGACCTCGATCACATCAGCGATCTGAACAACCTGTGGCGTGAGGGAATCGCAGTCTCCACCTTCGTTCGCAACCGCAGCGTGTCGCCAGAAGTGATGAAGATCATCAAGGAAGTCAGCGGCGAGCTGACCGACGACATCCAGCGATACTTGGACCTTCACGCCAGCTATGTCTATCCGGTCGATACCCCATTCGATCAGAGCATGGGTGGCATCACGGTAAAGACATTCTGGAACTCGACGCCACGCTTCTACGATACGAACAATCTAAGCCTGGTCGCGTTCTTCAAGTTCGGCACCTTCAAGATTCTGTTCCCTGGCGATCTTGAGGAGGACGGCTGGCTCGCGCTGCTGGAGCAACCTGACTTTCGTGCTGAGTTGGCAGGGACGACCGTGCTCGTGGCATCTCATCACGGACGCGAAAACGGCTATTGTGAGGCGCTGTTTAACTACATCCATCCTCGCGCCATCGTGATGTCCGACAAGGCGATCGTTCACGACACGCAGCGCATGACGCAGACGTACCGCCAGCGCGTGGTCGATCATTGGCCGAACGGCGTTTCGGTCAGGACAACAGGCAAGCAGCGGCATGTACTGACGACGCGGCGTGATGGGTGGATTCAATTTGTCGTCGATGAATTTGGCAACTTCGACATCTACACCGAGAACAACGGATGAGAGACACCAAAGACTACAGCAGCAAGACGTTGAAGGGTCGCAATCTTGCGTGGCTCGTAGCGACGCTCGTCCTCGATGTCCTGATCCTCCTGGTACTCGCCTTCCACACGGCGATCCAAGACTTGACGCCGACCGCCATCGCGGCCGTCCGAACCAGCCTCACTGTCCTGCTGCCGATTCCGGTCTTGATCCTGTCGTCACTGATCTCGGCTGACCACAAAGCTATGTTGGTGTTCTGGCGCCTCAAGTTCCCGCTTCCCGGATCGCGCGCGTTCTCCGTGTACGCGCCAGCGGATCACCGCATTGACCTGACGAAATTGAAGAAGAACGTCGGAGCGTTTCCAGTAGAGCCGCGCGAACAGAACGCCAAGTGGTACGGCTTGTACAGACAGGTCGATTCGGACCCCTCGGTCGCCGACAGCCACAAGAACTATCTGCTGTTCCGCGACATCGCGGCAATGTCGCTATTGCTGGTGCCTGTGCTGCCTGTTGCCATGTACTACATCGGCATTGATGCGATACGCATTCTGATTTCGGCGGCCGTGTTCTTTTGCCAGTATCTGATTACCGCATTCAGTGCACGGACAACAGGCATACGCTTCGTGCAGAACGTGCTGGCCGTGCACGCCAGCCGGAAAGTGACTGCCTCACGGCCAACAGGGGCGCCAAAGGCGTAACCCGCACCGGACTCGCCCTTCTACGCCGCAGCAAGTTGTCCCGATAGGTACTGAACTTCACCATGTCTCCATGCAGCGTACTCATGGAGTCCGAGGTGGAGCAGCTATCACAAACATCCGACGCGCTTCCGTTGCCGGGCACGGAAGCCTACGAGGAGTTGCCGCAGTTCCCGAAGCGCAGCCCCCTTCCCTTCCGGCGCACCATACGCCGCCAGGAACTGCGGCTGATCGTCCCCCTGGCTGAAACGACAATCTACGAAATGGAGCGCCGCGGCGAGTTCCCGCGTCGCTTCAACCTGACGCCGCGCTGCGTCGTGTGGGACTTGGCCGAAGTGGAAGCGTGGATCGAGCAACGCAAGCAAGCTCGTCGCGGCAGCGCCTCGAAGCCGGATGTCCACCTGCGAAAAACCCGCCCTGTTCGGGCGGGTTCGAGCGAGGATTGAAGCTGGACAGCAGCTCTCGTCCAATCAGGCCGTTGCACTCAACGTCGGGACCACCACGTTTTTCGGCAACAACTTCGGTACGTAGGTTTGCCCGTCGCCCCAAGCATCGACCAGATTGGCCCACTCTTGCAGCATGTGCCGCCGCTGCTCAGCGTACTCGGCCTTGTTGTAGACCGAGCGCGAGGAACGCCCGTCCTCGTGCGCCAGGCACTTCTCGATCCAGTCGCGGTTGAAGCCGATTTCGTTCAACAGCGTTGAGCCCGTGCGGCGCAGGTCATGGACAGTGAACGGTTGCAGCGGCAGCCCTTTGGTTTTCGCAGCCTCGGCCACGAGCTGCGTGACCCGATTCAAGGTCGCATTGGACATGCACCGCTCTGCATCGTAACGAGAAGGGAAAACGAACCTTGAGCCTGCCGCGCAGGCGTGCAGCGTCACGAAGATGTCGAGCGCCTGGCTGGACAGATAGACCACGTGCGGGTTGCGGCCCTTCATCCGCTGCTTCGGGATCGTCCAGGTCTTGCTCTCGAAATCGACCTCATCCCAAGTGGCCTGGATCAGTTCGCTCTTTCGCACCAGCGTCAGCAGGATCAAGCGCAGCGCCAGCTTGATGGTCGGATAGGTCGCCACCGATTCCATCTGCTGCACAAACAGTCGGATTTCCAGCGGCGACAAGGCGCGGTCCTTCGGGACGAAGGTGGCGATCGACGCCGCGCCCACGCTGTTGGCGGGGTTGTCCACCTTTTCGCCGTGGGCGATGGCGTAGACATAGACCTGCTTCACGATGTCCCGAATCTGGACCGCGGTGGCGGGCGCCCCGCGCTCCTTGACCTTGTTGCACAAGGCCCGCAAGTCTTCGGCCTGGATCTCGGTCAGCAGACGATTCTTGAAGACCGGCAGAATGTCCCGGTCGATGATGTGCTTGCGCATGGCGCGCGTGCTGTCGGCCAACCTTGCGTTGGCTAGCCAGGTCTCCATCGCGGCGCCGAAGGTCTTGATGGCGACCACCCGGCGCTTCTCGCGCTGCTTTTCGAGCGCCGGCGAAGTGCCCTTGAGCACGGCTTTGCGCGCGTCCAGGAGCAGTTCGCGCGCCATCGCCAGCGAGATGCCCCCAGGGCCGTAGCGCCCGAGGGTCAGCGTCTCGCGGCGGCCGTTGAGGCGGTAGTCGTAGCGGAAGGTGACAGTGCCGCCAGGCGATACCGTCACGTACATTCCGTCTCGGTCAGAAGCCTTATAAATCTTGGACTTAGGCTTCAGATTTCGTAGTGCAGCGTCAGTAAGCATCAAGGTTTCCTCCGGCTTGTGACGGCTTTACCGTCAGGTTTTACCGTCAGGGACCTGGAGACCTGCTGATGTCCGGAAAGCCGCATAAAACAAGCTTTCCCGAGGAGGCTTTTACCGTCAAAGACGGTAAAAGTCTGGATAGTGAACGAGAGTGTCTTAATCCGGCCTCGATTTTTACCGTCAGCTCTACCGTCAACTTTTTCTGCTGGCCGGCGATAGCCACCGATAGCTGCTGTGACGTATTTCTTTCTAAATCAACACATTACGTCAGTTTTTCGATAGCTGGCGATAGTCCTCGAAGGACGTAAATTCACTCCCACTCGATCGTCGCCGGCGGCTTTCCGCTGATGTCGTACACGACCCGATTGATGCCGCGCACTTCGTTGATG
>JAPTVL010000199.1 GCA_028065725.1 Betaproteobacteria bacterium | reverse complement strand
GGCATCCGCCGTGCCCAGCGGCCAGGTCCGCGTCGCGGTGGTGGGCGCCCATCTCAGCGGCTTGCCGCTGAACGGACAACTCACTTCACGCGGCGGTCGCCTGGTGGCCGAAACGCGCACGGCGCCCATTTACAAGCTCTATGCGCTGCCTGACGGCAAGCGCCCGGGTCTGATCCGCGTGGCCAGCGGCGGCGCGGCCATCGCCTGCGAGGTGTGGGAACTGCCCGTCGGCACCTTCGGCTCTTTCGTCGCCGGCATTCCCGCGCCGCTGGGCATCGGCAGCCTGCAACTTGACGACGGCGGCGTGGTGAACGGCTTCATCTGCGAAGGCATCGGCACCGAAGGCGCGCAGGACATTACGGCATTCGGCGGCTGGCGAGCGTATCTCGCGGCGGCTGCCAAGAGCTAACTCGCCGCCTTTGTCAGGTGGCTCGTGCCGCCAAGAGGGTAACGCACGGACTCTACGTTATATGGCGTATTGCAGCATGCCACTGCCTGCTCGATGATGTACCCAACAACATTAAATTTTCAAATGGTATGTCTGGATTATTCATCGTTTATGCATCGTGGAGGTCAATATGAGTGCAGTCCTTCCTGGCGTGAAGCCGAAAAAAAGAAAATTCAATAACTTTGTTAATAATCCCGTTATCGAGGATTACTCGCTGCGCTACGCTCCTAAATCATTCCGAAAATGGTCTGAGTACGCTGTGGCTACGGCAGCGCTTGGGGGTATCGCTTACTTGGCGGATCAGGCTATCGGTGGGTCTATTACCATCAGCTATGGTTACACCAATGCGTTCTGGGCCATCTTGGCTTCAGCCTTGATCATCTTCATGACGGGGCTGCCGATTGCTTACTATTCGGCGAAATACGGCATTGATATGGACCTGTTGACGCGAGGTGCTGGCTTCGGTTATCTCGGCTCGACATTGACATCGGTCATTTATGCGTCCTTCACGTTTATTTTTTTTGCGCTCGAAGGATCGATTATGTCGCAAGCCTTCGAGCTGTACTTTGGTATACCGTTGTGGATCGGTTATGCCTTGTCTTCGTTGATCATCATCCCGCTGGTGGCGTTCGGGATGACGTTACTGTCCAAACTTCAGGTCTGGACCCAGCCGATATGGCTAACACTGACGGTGCTTCCATTGTTGGCTGTCCTGATCAAGGACCCGAATGCCCTAGCCAATTGGCATAGCTTCGCAGGGCATTCAACAAGTGGCAATCACTTTGATCCTCTCTTGTTTGGAGCCGCAGCAGGTGTCACGCTTTCGCTCATTGCGCAGATTGGGGAGCAGGTTGACTACCTGCGCTTCATGCCAGTCAAGAGTGAGAGCAATAAAAGCCGTTGGTGGTTTGCCGTCGTGCTGGCAGGCCCAGGCTGGGTCATCCTGGGGGCTGCGAAGCAATTAATGGGCTCGTTTTTCACCACCGTGGCGGTGACCAATGGTACATTGATGGACAAAGCGAACGAGCCGATCCAAATGTATGTCAGTGGTTTCCATGCGCTTGTGTCCAACCCCGCAGCCGCCCTCGGTCTAGCAACCTTTTTTGTGATTCTGTCACAAATCAAAATCAACGTCACCAATGCCTATTCAGGTTCGCTGTCTTGGTCAAATTTCTTCTCGCGCCTGCTGCATTCTCATCCTGGACGTTTCGTCTGGATTTTCCTGAACGTTGGCATTTCGCTGACACTGATGGAACTGAATGTCTTTGGGTTTCTTCTTAAAGTTCTTGGTTTTTATTCGAATGTGGCCATTGCCTGGATTGGAGCTGTGGTGGCTGATTTGGTGATCAACAAACCAATTCTGAGGCTCTCGCCCTCGTATGTCGAATTCAAGCGCGCACATCTTTACAATTTCAATCCGGTCGGCTTCGGGGCAATGTTGATCGCCTCGGCGGTTTCTATTGCCGCATTTTTCGGGGCATTCGGTGAGTATGCCCAGGCGTTTTCGACATTCATCGCTCTCGGTCTTGCTTTCGTTGCTTCGCCAATTATTGCGCTAGTGACGAAAGGGAGATATTACATTGCGCGCGAACCACATTACAAGCCAGGAATTTCGCATAATGTCGTGACCTGTACTTCATGTGGTTATGAATACGAGGTTGAAGATATGGCTTGTTGTCCACACCATGAGGGGCCAATTTGCTCTCTCTGTTGCAGCCTCGATTCGTCCTGTGGTGACGTCTGCAAAACTTCGATCAAGGGCATACCCGTCAAAGTAGTTTCCTGCTGACGTGACACAACCATAATAGGAGATCACCATGCCTGAGACCCTTATCAATGTGAATTTAGCTGATTCACCCTATCACAACGAGTTGATTCATAATCGCTGGCATCCAGATATTCCCATGGCGGTCTGGGTCAAGCCCGGTGACGATTTTATCCTTGAAACCTACGACTGGACTGGTGGGTTTATCAAGAATAACGACAAGGCTGACGACGTGCGCGACATTGATCTGAGTACTGTGCACTTTCTATCCGGTCCGGTAGGCGTGCATGGTGCCGAGCCTGGCGATCTGTTGGTTGTGGATTTGCTAGATATCGGCGCGAAACCAGAAAGTCTCTGGGGTTTCAATGGCTTCTTCAGCAAAAAGAACGGTGGCGGTTTTCTCACCGATCACTTTCCTCAAGCGCAGAAATCAATTTGGGATTTTCATGGCATGTTCACCAATTCCCGGCATGTGCCTGGGGTGAGTTTCGCGGGGCTCATTCATCCGGGCCTCATTGGCTGCCTGCCGGACCACAAGCTGTTGGAGACATGGAATCAGCGTGAGGTGGACTTTATCGCCACCAACCCGACTCGCGTGCCTCCACTGGCCAATCCGCCCTTCGCAGCAACGGCGCACATGGGCAAGCTCAAGGGCGAGGCCCGCGACAAGGCGGCCGCTGAAGGCGCGCGCACCGTGCCGCCCCGCGAGCATGGCGGCAATTGCGACATCAAGGATCTGTCCCGGGGTTCCAAGATCTTCTTCCCCGTCTACGTTGACGGTGCCGGCCTGTCGGTGGGCGACCTGCACTTCAGCCAGGGGGACGGCGAAATCACCTTCTGCGGCGCCATCGAGATGGCCGGCTGGGTGCACATGCGCGTGAACCTGATCAAGGGCGGCATGGCCAAGTACGGCATCAAGAACCCCATCTTCAAGCCCAGCCCGATCACCCCGACCTACAAGGACTACGTGATTTTCGAGGGTATCTCGGTGGACGAGCAGGGCCAGCAGCACTACCTTGATGTGCACGTGGCCTATCGCCAGGCCTGTTTGAATGCCATTGAGTACCTGAAGAAGTTCGGCTACTCCGGCGCGCAGGCCTATTCCATCCTTGGCACCGCGCCGGTGCAGGGGCACATCAGCGGCGTGGTGGACATTCCCAACGCCTGTGCCACCCTGTGGCTGCCGACCGAGATCTTCGAGTTCGACATCAACCCGAGCGCCGCGGGGCCGGTCAAGCACATCAACGGCGGGGTGGACGTGCCGTTGTCCGAGGACTGAGCCCAACCAGGCCGGGTGCCAGCCGGCCGGAGCACGTCATGCCGACCTACGAATATCAATGCGACACCTGCGGCACCTTCGACAAGCTGCGCCCCATCTCGCAGCGCGACGCCAACTGCAGTTGCCCGGCCTGTAGCCGGGAGGCGTACCGGATCATCGCTTCGGCGCCGGCCTTGTCCGCAATGTCGTCAACCGTGCGCAAGGCGCATGCCACCAACGAGCGCGCATCCCATGCGCCGATGACCAGCGGCGAGTACCGTGCCTACAAGCATCCGCCGGGTTGCGGCTGCTGCAGCAGTACCGGATCCAAGGCCACGGTGCGCGCGGCCGACGGCTCCAAAGGTTTTCCCACCAAGCGCCCGTGGATGATCAGCCACTGAGCGCCGAGCAACTCAAGAAAGAGGACGCATCATGCTTCACGGAGATATTTCCAGCAGCAAGGACACGGTCGGCGTGGCCGTGGTGAACTACAAAATGCCGCGCCTGCACACCCGTGCCGAGGTTCTGGACAACGCCCGCAAGATCGCCGCGATGATCGAGGGCATGAAGGTCGGTCTGCCCGGCCTGGACCTGGTGATCTTTCCCGAGTACAGCACCCACGGGATCATGTACGACGCCCAGGAGATGTACGACACCGCATCCACCGTGCCGGGCGCCGAGACCGAGATCTTTGCCGAGGCCTGCCGCAAGGCCAGGGTTTGGGGCGTGTTTTCGCTCACGGGCGAGCAGCATGAGGAGCACCCGCACAAGGCGCCGTACAACACCCTCATCCTGATGAACGATCGGGGCGAGATCGTGCAGAAGTACCGCAAGATCATGCCGTGGGTGCCCATCGAAGGCTGGTATCCGGGCAACTGCACCTACGTGTCCGAGGGCCCGAAGGGCCTGAAGGTCAGCCTGATTATCTGTGACGACGGCAACTATCCCGAAATCTGGCGCGACTGCGCGATGAAGGGCGCCGAGCTCATCGTGCGCTGTCAGGGGTATATGTACCCCGCCA
Organism: Betaproteobacteria bacterium; assembly: GCA_028065725.1. The sequence goes on along the minus strand of JAPTVL010000199.1, from coordinate 6,694 downwards.
AGGACCAGCAGGTGCTCATGGCCAAGGCCATGGCCTGGGCCAACAACGTCTACGTCGCCGTGGCGAACGCCGCCGGCTTCGACGGGGTGTATTCCTACTTCGGGCATTCGGCCATCGTCGGTTTCGACGGGCGTAGCCTGGGCGAGTGCGGAGAGGAGGAGTACGGCATCCAGTACGCCGCGCTCAGCACCAGCCTGATCCGCGACGCGCGCAAGAACGGCCAGTCGGAGAACCACTTGTTCAAGCTGCTGCATCGCGGCTACACCGGCAAGATCAACTCGCAGGAAGGCGACAAAGGCGTGGCCGCCTGCCCCTACGACTTCTACGCCAAGTGGGTCAACGACCCCGAAGGCACGCAGAAGATGGTCGAGGACCTGACCCGCCCGATGGTGGGTACCGAGGAATGCCCTGTGCCGGGCATTCCCAACCCAGAATCGGTCGGCCACAAGTGATCGGCGACGCCAAGGTATACGTCGAGTCCGGGAGGCATGATGTCCGATCCGCTGGCATCCTGGCGGATCGCGGTCGAGCCCTACTACGCACCAGACGGGCGCGAGATTGCGGCCTTCGAGGCGGCGGCTGCCTTGCCGATCCGTCCGCCCGGGACCCGCATCCTTGGGTGGTCAAGGGCCAGCGTCTGTACTTCGCCGGGCGAAACGATGAGGGCGTCTGGCGGTCACCGTCGCCTACGACGCTGCGCCGCGCGGCGAGGCGGTCGCCCCATTGTGCTGGACGTGTCGACCTCGACTGCCAACATTTCTTCCTGGCGAGGGTACACAGACGGTACTGGACCGCATACGGCTGGCATTCGCACTGGCGGAGGGGGTTCTGCGCGCCGGCGGGCGTTGCGCCGTGCTGGCCTTTGCGTCGAGCACCCGTGCCCAGGTGCGGTTCCAACGCCTGCGCGACTTCACCGACCCGTCATTCTGCTGACGGACGGGCAGCCGCATGATGTGGATAGCCACGACCCACGCTATCTCCGGGAGGGCTTCCGCCAGGCACGCAAGGGGGTGGCACAGATGGATATTGAGGTGATCGCGATCGATCCAGCCGCACCCGGGCGCTGAATCTGGAGATTCAGCTTCTGTTTGATTGGCGCGAGATCGGGTGTGTGTCGTACGTCAAATGACGGAGTAACAAACTGACGGAAGTTCATAGCATTGGTTACATTGAAGTCGTCCCCTCGAACTCCCGACCAACTCTCTTCCAGTGACCGCTGCAACTCAGAAGATCTTTCGCATCCTGCGCTGCTACAACGCGTGCGGGGTCGATGAAACCATGGGAAACTATGCGCAGCGTTACAGCCGCGCAAGTAACGTCAATGGTCGGAGCGGCGTGTAGTGGGCACCGCTGTCGGCGCTGTGTGCTCTCGGGCGAAGTCCAATACGATCGAATTTCTTCCATCTTTAACCTCGCGTCCGCAGCCATGGCTGCGTTGGCACAGTGCCTACATCCACCCAAAAGATTTTTCGGATTCGACGCGACTACAACGCCTGGGTGGCGGACGAGTCGATGGAGGACTATGCCCTGCGCTACACGCCGCGACGCTTCCGCAAGTGGTCCGAATTCAGGGTGGCGAATACCGCATTTGGTGCTGTTTCATTCCTGGCTTTGGAAGCCATTGGCGGCACTATCGCACTGAGCTACGGGTTTACAAACGCGCTCAGCGCGATTCTTATCGTCGGCGTGATTATTTTCCTCACGGGCTTGCCGATCAGTTACTACGCGGCTCGTTATGGCGTGGATATGGATTTGTTGACGCGCGGGGCGGGGTTCGGTTATCTCGGCTCAACAGTCACGTCGCTCATCTACGCGTCCTTCACCTTTATTTTTTTTGCCATCGAGGCCGCCATCATGGCCTGGGCCTTGAACCTGTACATTGGGTTTCCGTTGTTGTGGTGCTACTTATTGAGCGCGCTTCTGATCATTCCGTTGGTTGCGCGTGGCATCACGCTAATTTCGCGTTTGCAGCTCTGGACACAGCCGGTGTGGGCCTTGCTATTGTTACTGCCCTACCTTGCCGTGGCATGGAAAAGCCCGCACAGCTTCGCTGAGTTCACCGGTTTCAGTGGTCAGGTGTCCGGCAGCAGCGGATTCAACTGGCTGATGTTCGGGGCTGCGGCTGCGGTTCCGCTTTCTCTGATCGTCCAGATCGGAGAACAGGTCGATTTCCTGCGCTTCCTGCCAGAACCGCACACGGGCAACCGATGGCGGTGGTGGATGGCTGTGCTGAGTTCGGGGCCGGGTTGGATACTCCCGGGCATGTTCAAGATGCTGGGCGGAGCTTTCCTCACATTCCTTGCGATGCGTCATGGGGCGACGGCGAATCAAGCCCTCGAGCCTACGCAGATGTATTTGACTGGCTACGCCCATCTCTTCAACTCACCTACTTGGACGCTGGCAGTGGTCACGATCTTCGTCGTGATTTCACAAGTCAAAATCAATGTCACCAATGCCTATGCTGGGTCGCTCGCCTGGTCGAATTTTTTCGCAAGAGTAACGCACAGCCATCCGGGGCGGGTCGTGTGGCTTGCTTTCAATCTCGTCATTGCCATGTTGCTCATGGTGATGGGTCTTTTCCAGGCCTTTGAGCGTGTTCTCGGCCTTTACAGCAGCGTGGCGATTGCCTGGATCGGCGCGCTGGTGGCCGACCTCGTCATCAACAAACCGCTGAAACTCAGTCCCTCCGGTATCGAGTTCAAGCGCGCCTATCTGTACGATATCAATCCCGTTGGCATTGGTGCCATGGCTTTGGCGGTCATGGCCGCGGTTTCCGCACATTTCGGTGTTCTGGGAAAAACGGCACAAGCTTTCGCACCATTTCTTGCTCTGGGCATCTCCTTGGCGGCCTCCCCCGCGATCGCCTGGCTGACACACGGGCGCTTCTACATTGCGCGCGTCGCCAAGCCTGCGGGCATACTGGGGCAGTCGGCCCAATGCAGCATCTGCGAAAACCATTTCGAAGTGGACGATATGGCGCATTGTCCGGCCTACGGCGGCGAGATCTGTTCGCTGTGTTGTACCTTGGAGTCTCGTTGCCATGATCGGTGCAAGACGGATTCTCGTGCGGTCGAACAGGCGGGCCAGTTGCTGAAGGCTTTGCTTCCTGCGAGTGCATCGAGATTCGTGAACATTCGCGTGGCGCACTATTTTCTAGTGTTGTCCTTTCTGTCGGTCTTGCTCTTGAGCGTACTTGCCGTCGTGTATGTTTATGTGACGGGAATGCCATACGCCGAAGGCCATGCCGCGTTGTTGATGGCAACGTTCGTCAAGGTGTTCGTTGGCTTATTCCTCGTAGTCGCCGTGCTCAGCTGGTGGGTCGTCCTGGGGAGCGAGAGCCGGCGAATGGCGCAAGACGAATCGCACCAGCAGAATCAGCTGCTGATGCGCGAAATCGATGCCCACCAGCGCACTGACGCTGCGCTGCAGGCGGCCAAGGAGGCAGCGGAGTCTGCCAATCAGGCCAAGACGCGCTATGTGGCGGGCATGACGCACGAGTTGCGTACCCCGCTCAACAGCATTCTGGGCTATTCGCAGATTCTGTTGAGGCACGAGACCTTGCCGGAGCAGACGCGCGATGCGTTGCGTACCATTCACCGCAGCGGGGAGCACATGCTTGCCCTCATCGATGGGCTTCTCGACCTTGCACGCATCGAGGCAGGCCGGCTCAGGCTGGAGCCAGCTCCGCTGTCGCTTCCAGGTTTTCTCGAGGACCTGGTTCACATGGTGCAGCCGCAGGTCCGTGCCAAGGGCCTGCATTTCCACTACTCGTACAGCGGGCGTATGCCGGTTTGGGTTCAAGCCGATGCGAAATACCTGCGCCAGATTTTGATCAACTTACTCAGCAATGCCGTGCGTTTCACGGTGAAGGGGACGGTGAGTCTTCACGTCGATTGCTTGCATGAAGTGCTGCGGTTCGATGTCGAAGATACGGGTATCGGCATCGCACCCCAAGACGTGCAGCGGATTTTCCTGCCTTTCGAGCGCGGTGCCGGTGGCCGCCACCACGGCGATCCGGGAACCGGTTTGGGCCTGACCATTACGGCACTCTTGGCGTCGCTGATGGGTGGTGAACTGGCCCTCGCGAGAACATCGAAAGAAGGGAGTTTGTTCAGTGTGCGGCTGTACTTGCGGGAAGTGGAGGACCCAGGACCGAGGGCGGAATTTCCGCAGCGCATCTCCGGTTATCTTGGGCCTCGTCGCAAGCTTCTGATCGTCGACGATCAGCCCGTTCAGCGGCAAATGCTGGCCGGCATGCTCGCCCCTATGGGGTTCGCCCTGAGCGAGGCCGCCAGCGGCACCGAATGTCTGGATATCCTGCACTCCGAACGGCCGGATGCCGTACTGCTAGATATCACCATGGACGACATGGACGGCTGGGAGACGGCCAGACGCATCCGTGCTGCCGGCCATGTCATGACCATCATTCTGGTTTCTGCCAATGTGTTTGAAAACAAGGCCGAGCGCCTGCGCGCGGCAGGATGCCAGGCGTTTGTCGGTAAACCGGTCATCGAGTCGGAGCTGATGAACACCCTGCAACGTCATCTTGGTCTCGAATGGACGTCTGCGGGCGCGCCGCGCTGTCCTTTGTCGGGTCCGGACGCGCTGAGGCAGGTGCCCATTCGCCTGCCAGGGGAAGCGCATTCCCGCGCGCTGCAGATGCTGCAGATAGGACATGCGCAGGGGCTTCTGACATTGTTTGAGGAGATTGCCAGAGAGCAGCCAGTGATCGCGCCAACCTGCGCTGAACTCAGCAGATTCGTGAAGCAGTTTGATTTCGAACGCGTGCGGCTTCTGCTGGCGGAGTCAGCCCATGAATGAGGTTCCCGGGACTGGGCCGAAGCCCGTTGTGCTGGTTGTCGATGACGCTCCAAGCAGCTTGTCCGTGCTCTGCGGCATGCTTGACGAGGCGGGCTACATGGTGCTGGTGGCTACGGACGGCGAAATGGCATTGCAGCGCCTTAGCTTGGTCGTGCCGGATGCCATCCTGCTCGATGCCATGATGCCGGGGCTTTCAGGGTTCGAGACATGCAAGCGCATCAAGTCGGATCCCGCCCTGGCTCATGTGCCGGTTATTTTCATGACCGGGCTTTCCGACATGGAATTCGTGCTCGAAGGTTTTGCGAGCGGAGGGGTGGACTACGTGGTGAAACCGGTGCGGACGCCCGAAGTTCTTGCCCGCCTGCATACCCATACCCGCAACGCCCGCATCACACGACTGGCGCGCGATGCGCTTGATATCGCCATGCTTGGTGTCTTGCTGGTGGATGGGCAAGGGCGCATCGCATGGCGCTCGCCGCTGGCCACCGCGTGGTTGCAGACTTTCGGTGCGCTACATGGAGTCGAGCGCCTGCCTACCGAGCTGGTCCAAGTCTGCGAGGGCAGGGCCGTTGAGGCGACGTTCAACCTGCCGGGCGACACGAGTCAGCTTTACACCGTGCGCAATATGGGCCAGACAGGTCTGGGCGAAGCCATGCTGTTGATCGAACGGCGTACACGCAGCGCTATGGCCGCTTCGCGGTTGACGAATGCTGCGCTGACGCCACGGGAAACGGAGGTGCTGTCCTGGCTCTCCAAGGGCAAGACCAACCGCGATATCGGCGACATCCTTGGCATGAGCCCGCGCACAGTGAACAAGCACCTTGAGCATGTATTCAAAAAGCTTGGGGTGGAAACCCGTGCCGCGGCTGCAGCGCTGGCCTGCAGCGGGCATTGGGCGGCTGATGCCGAGCTCGGGCCGCCCAAGGGCGCATCGTCGTGGCCGACAGGGCATCGCGATCCTGCCACCTCTGGCTTGGATGAACGGAAGTGACCCCGGCGGGAGTGTCCGAAATGAGCTGGATCGGAAGGACCTGTCTCGCGACTCCGAACCGAACCTGAATCATTGTGTTAGCCGAGTAGATGGTGTTCCAGCGCACGGCGCAGGAACCAGCGCAGTAGCCAATGGCCCGCGCGGCCATCCGAGGCCGTGCCGCGCGGAGTTCGCCGCCGGGAAATTCGCATCGCGGCGCTGGGCATGTCATTGCCAATTTGCTGGTGAAGGGTAGCGGCGGGTTGACTGTGAGCGCTGCTTACCATGCTTACCAACTTGGTTGTATCGAAATGCAGTGGGCCAAACTTGGCGTGCATGCCGGTCCGATACCGGGCGGCTCTCCATATTGGACGGCCGTAATGGCGCCTTGTGGCGGATTCGGTCCGCATGGCGATGACCTCCTTCGCCGGTCATCGCCCGGCGCCGAGGTTCGCTGATTCAATTGACCGGGAAGCCTCCCACGTAGGCGTACACGGGATGGTTGATCATGCCGGCTGGGGCTACGCGCTCGAGATTGACGCGGGCGTCGTCGGCGCGCGGGCCGTCGAACTCGTAGGCGAAGCTTTTGCCGTGATCCTTGAACTCGATGCTGTGACCCCATTTCGCGTTGATGGAGTCGGTACTCGGGGTGATCGTGACGACGCGGCTGGCTGCGGAATCGGGCACCGTGTTGCCAAACAGCCGGGTGGGTATGGCGGCCTGAGCGCTCACGGCAGTGGCGAGGCCGGCAATGGCGAGAAGGGCTGAGAATTTGTGCATGATCAACTCCAGGAAAGTGGGGCCAGGCCCCGGTTGCTGAACACCGCGGTATCGAAAGCATCGCGGACGAATGCAGTGTTCGCCTGGTGCCTTAAATCAAACTTAGGGGAGTATTGCGCCGCA
>JAPTVL010000322.1 GCA_028065725.1 Betaproteobacteria bacterium | reverse complement strand
TGCGCGATTGGCGCGAGTTGAAACTGGCCATCACTGAAGGGACTTTGCTGCGCCTGCGCCCCATGAACATGACTTTCGCCATTGTCATCGGCGGCCTGCTGCCCATCATGTTCAGCCACGGCACCGGGGCCGACGTGATGAAGCGCATCGCCGCGCCCATGGTGGGCGGCATGTTCACGGCCGGCCTGCTCGCCCTGCTGGTGATTCCCGCCGTGTATGCCCTGTGGCAGAAGCGGCGTCTGGGCCTTCGATGACCGACCATCTCCCGAAAAGAGAGGACAGCCGTCCAGTGAATCTCGCACAGTGTTGTTCGGCCCCGCGATGACGTGCATGGCTTCAAGCCGGAGGCATCGCGGGGATTTTTGTTGTTTGTTACTGAAAGGACTTGCATGAAACACGTTCAATCTTCAGTTCTCCTGGCCTGCGCGCTGTCAGCGGCACTTCCGGCCCGGGCCACCATGGACAACATGTCCGGCACGGGCGATGCGCACCAGGCCGGCGGCAAATCTCATCAGGACCCCGCCGACTCGTCGTTCATGGCCCACGGCAAGATCAACCGCATCGATGCCGAGGCGGGCACGGTCAACATCACGCACGGGCCCATCAAAGCGCTCAACTGGCCCGGCATGACCATGGGCTTCCGCGTGGCGGACAAGGCTCTGCTCAAGGGACTCAAAGCGGGCGACGAGGTGGATTTCGACCTCGCGAAAGCTTCGGCTGGCAACTATGTTGTTATCAGGATTTCCCCGTCGAAATGATCGGAACAGTTGCTGCAGCCGGCGGAAGGCCTTGCTATCTCGGCGGAAAATCACCGGTGGCCGTGTCGCTATTTTTTTGACAAACCCAACTAGAAAGGAAGCACCAAATGAACACCAACTTCAAACCCCTCGCCGCAGCGTTGGCCCTCGCGGCATTCCTGGGCATTATCTCCTCCGCCAATGCCCAACAAGCGGCACAGCCTGAAGCGGCGCCAAGTCAGGCCCAGAGCACTCCCGCTGTTCCCCCGGGGATGGGAGGCATGATGGGCAGGCCTGGGGCAGGCGCCCCGTGGATGTCCGGCAACATGGGCATGATGGGGATGATGAAGATGTGCCCCATGATGCACGGCATGATGGGCATGCGCGGCCCGGGAATGGTATTCGGCTCGGGGATGATGATGGGTTACGGAGGCTTGGCGCTCAGCGATGCCCAAGTCGCCAAGCTCACCGGCATCCAGAAGGCGCTGTTCCGCAAGGAAACCGAGCTGATGCGGCAGATGTACGATGCCCGGCTGGATGCCCAGCGGAGTGCCTATGCCGTGCTCACCCAAGCGCAAAGGGAACAGCTCAACCACGGCGTAAAGATGATGGACCGGTAAATGCATGCCGGATGCAGAAGCATCCGGTGCACCGTGATGAATCAAGGAGACGAGCATGATGGGCTATTGGGGCGGGTTCGGCTGGTTGTGGATGGTGCTGTGGTGGGCGTTGATCATCGCCGGGATCGTGGCCCTGGTGCGGTGGTTTTCCGCACGGGCCGCCGAGGATGAGAAACCCCGGGGAAAAGCCCTCGACCTTCTCAGGGAGCGCTATGCCCGCGGCGAACTGGAACGGGAAACCTACGAACGAATGCGGCGGGATCTGGAGCAGTGATTTCGTGCTTCGCTGCGAAGGATTTCCGACATGTCCTCAAGGCAACCATTTCAATTTCGGCAGCGTACGCGATTCTATTACGCCGCCCAAATGTCTTCCGTCCCGATGGAGGAAAGGCGCACGCATGTTGGCGCGCCATCGCTGACATTTTTTGCTTCAACTTAACAAAGGAGCACACATCATGAAGGCCTTGAGTTTCGCGCTGGGGATTGCCGCCATTTCTCTGGCGGGCGTTATGGGCAACGCGCAGGCAATGCCCAATGAGCCGTCGGTGCAGCAAATGCAGAACTGCTTCAAGGCGCACGACCAGTTGATGGAAAGACCCGCCGTGAGAAACCTGTACGACTGCTGGCGCGCACATGGCTACCTGATGAAAGATCAGAAACAGTCCTGATCTCCCCGCCCCGTCCGCGGTTCCCCCGCCAGACATGCGCGGGGCCGCGGACACTTTGTTTCAAGGAGTTGAGCATGAGAAAGACGCTGTTTTATCGTTTGAGGCACGGTCAGAGAAAAGCCGCCAAGGCTCAGGACAAAACCCAGGCATCGCGCCGTATCTGGTTGAGACATATCGCCATCATGACGGCTGCTGCCTCCATGCCCTCACTGCCGGAGGCTGCCGTTGCCGCCCCCGCATCCGAAGCCAAGAAGGTAACAAAGGAATCCGTCCATTATCAGGATCGTCCGAATGCCGGCAGGATGTGCGGCATGTGCAAATTCTTTATTCCCCAGGGCGGCGTCGCGGGCCGCGGCATGATGGGCGGAATGATGGGGCCCGGGATGATGGCGGGCGGGACTTGTCAGTTGGTGGAGGGGAGCATCAGCCCCATGGGTTACTGTATTTTGTATACCCCGACCTGAGGCCGGGGATGAATCTCCCGACGAGGGTTGCTACTTCCCTGGTCGCGCACGAAGCGTTCATTTTTTTCGGGTTTGCGCTTGACCTTGGTCCTTGCTCCAAGGTTTAGAGTTCAAATCATCGTCAGGCGGAGGGCTGCATGTACACGATCGGAAAACTTGCGCTGCGGGTCGAAGTAAGCGCGGATACGGTGCGGTACTACGAGAAAGAAGGGCTGCTTGCGCCGGCAAAAAAGACCGATGCCGGCTATCGCCTCTACGACGCGGACGCGGTGCGCCGGCTGCGTTTCATCCGGCAGGCTCAGCAGTGCGGCTTCAGCCTGGCGGAGATACGCGAATTGCTGGCGCTGAAAAGCAGCGATGCGGCATGCTGCAAGGATGTGCGCGGCGTGGCGATCAACAAGAAGCTGCAGTTGGAACACAAGATCAGGGCGCTTCAGGCGATGTCGCAAGCGCTCACTGAACTGATCGCTGTCTGCGACGATGAGGCCAGGCCGCTGGACGAGTGCCCGATCCTGGCGGCGCTGGACAACAGCATGGCGAGACAAATGAAAGGCGAGGGCGATGCTTAAAGTGGAAGTGTTTTCCTCCCCCGGCTGCGGCAAATGCGCGCAGGCCAAGGCGGTGCTGAGGGCTGTGGCCGAAGAGCTGGGGCCGGACAAGGTGGCCTGGCGCGAGGTCAACATCCTGGCAGAAATAGATTACGCGGTGGAGCTGGGCGTCATGTCCTCGCCAGCCGTCGCGATTGACGGCCAGCTCGTGTTTTCCTCCCTGCCCAGCGACGGCCAGTTGCGGGCGGAACTTGGCAGGCGGTTGGGATGAGGAAATAACGGCAAGGGGCGCAGGGTGAATACGGTATTGCTCATCACGGCGGCGGGACTCGGGTTTTTGGCCTTTTTCGAACCCTGCACCATTGCGACCCATACAATCTTCGCCGTGCGCGCCGGGCGCGATACCACCCGGCAGCGGTGGTCCGCGCTGGCTCAACTCCTGCTGTCGCGGACAGCCCTGCTGGCGACGATTTTCGGCATAGCGGCGTGGCTGGGTCTAAAAGATTTTTCCCCGCGCGCGGCGATTGCGGTGCTCAGCGCGATGGCCGCGATCTACCTGATCAGCCGCTGGATATACCTGCCCGTGCCGCATATCGAGTTCTTCCGGCTGATCCCCCGGCATGGCCGACTGGCGCAAGGACTCAGGCTGGGCCTGACCCTGCCCGCCTGCACCCTGCCGCTGGTGGCCGTGGTGGGCATCATGTCCGCCCTGACCCGGCAGCCAGAGTTGGCCATACTGGCGGGGCTTGCGTTCGCGGGGATGTTTTCTCTGCCCACCGTTTGGGATAGCACGCACGGTTTTGCTGCGGGGCACAGGGCCTTTCTCAGCAAGGCGGCCGCCATCAGCCCCTATATCACGGCGCTGCTGCTGTTGGGCGGTGCTTTGCTGATCTGGCGAACAAGCGTTTGAAACGTGGACCTGACGGCACTGCAAACCACATTGGAGCAGGCGAGCCTCGCCTCCTTGGGGGTGGGCTTCACGACGGGGTTCCTCTTCAGCTTCAATCCGGTGGCCCTGGCGGCCATCCCCGTATCGCTCGCCTACGTGACCAAAGCCCATGAGACCAAGCGGGCCGTGCTGTTCGGTGCCATGTTCATCGCCGGCATGGTTGTCACCCATGTGCTGCTGGGGTTCGCCGCCGGACTCGGCGGCCACTGGGTGCAGAAGCTGATGGGCCGGGAATGGGGTCTGGTGCTTGGCCCCTTGCTGATCTTGCTTGGCCTGATGTGGCCGGGCTGGATCAAGCTTCCGCTGCCGGTCATCCGTTTTCGCGCCCAGCGTCCCGACAACGGCTGGGGGGCGTTTCTGCTCGGCATTCCGTTTTCCGTGGCAGTGTGTCCGTTCTGCACCCCCGCCCTGGTAATCCTGCTCGGCGTGGCGACCGGGATCGGCTCGCCCCTCTTCGGCGCAATGCTGCTGCTGGCGTTCGCGCTCGGCCGCGCAGTGCCGATCATCCTCGGCGCCTGGGCGGTGGGCTGGCTGGAAAGTCTGAAGCCGCTGGCACGCTCGCAAAAGATATTCGAGATCGCCGGCGCATTGCTGTTGGTGTTGTCCGGCCTCTACATGCTGAATGCCTATTTCGTAGTCATCCCGGCGTTGGCGGTTTAGGAAATCCGCAGAAACCCCTATCTTGAAGACGACTGCCGCGAGTTTGGCAGAAAATCACATCATCGACCGACCGGGCGATCTCCCTGCACGGCCGGCCCAGAAGCCGCAGAAAACGAACGACTTACCCCAGGTGCGTATGCCGCTTGCGGCCGGCTTCCGTCTCCATCGCCGCCAGGCCGCGCAAGATGCCGCAGCTGTCGAGGGCTTGCTTGGTTTGGCATTGCTGCTGCAGGGCGCTTAATTGCCGCTTGAGCTGCAACAGCTCTTCGATCCGCGCGTCCACATGGCCGATGTGCTCGTCCAGCAGGGCGTTGACGGCGCCGCAGTGCTCGGGCGGCGCATCCATCATGGCCAACAGGGCGCGAATCTCGTCGTGGGTCATGTCGAGCGCCCGGCAGTTGCGGATAAAGCGCAAGCGCTCCACATGCGTGAGGTCGTAGCGGCGGTAGTTGCCGGCTGTTCTCCCCGTGGCAGGCAGGAGGCCCGCTTTCTCGTAGAAGCGGATGGTTTCCGTCGTGCATTTGGCCGTATTTGCCAATTCGCCGATTTTCATTGCTGACCCCGCACGGGACTTGACCTTGTAGTCACTACAAGGTGTCTACTACACCACAAACTTACCCCTGAATCCACCATGGCCGACTGCTGCAGCCACAGCCACGATCACGAGACCCTGCATGGGCACGATCATGCCGACCATTCCCACGACGATCACGACCCTGGCCACGGGCATGACCCTGCCAACGGCCCCTGTTGCGTATCGGCCCCGATTGCCTTGGCGGGCCTGGCCGCGCCGGAAGCGGTGGCAGACGGCATCCGAACTTCCATACGCATCATGCAGATGGATTGCCCGACCGAGGAGGCCTTGCTTCGCAAGAAGCTGGGAGGCATACCGTCGGTCAGGAATATGGAGTTCAACCTGATGCAGCGCGTGCTGACGGTGGTGCATGAAGCGGATGCGATTGAGACGATATTGAGGGCCGTACGTTCGCTTGGCTTCCACCCGGAGCTGCCGGGCACCAGTGTGCGGCTTGCCGCTGTCGAAGAGCGGAAGAAACCCTGGTGGCCGTTGGCCTTGGCGGGCGTCGCCGCGGCGGCCTCAGAGGCCGTGAGCTGGCTGGGCGGGTCAGTCTGGCTGGCAGCCGCTCTCGGCATACTCGCCATTGCCGCCTGCGGCGGGACCACCTACCAGAAAGGTTGGGTGGCCCTACGCAACGGCAACCTGAACATCAACGCATTGATGAATATCGCCGTGACCGGTGCCATGGCGCTGGGGCAGTGGCCGGAGGCGGCGATGGTGATGGTGCTGTTCACCGTAGCCGAGCTGATCGAAGCCAAGTCTCTGGATCGTGCGCGCAACGCGATCCGGGGGCTGATGCAACTTGCCCCGGAGAGAGCCACCGTGCAGCAGGCGGATGGATCCTGGCGGGCCATGGAAGCCAAGTCCGTCGCGGTGGGCAGTGTGGTCCGGGTGAGGCCCGGGGAGCGCATCGCGCTCGATGGCAGCGTCGCCCTTGGCCGTTCGACCGTGAACCAGGCGCCGATCACCGGCGAAAGTCTGCCGGTGGAAAAGGCCCCGGGCGATGCGGTGTTCGCGGGAACCATCAACGAATCCGGCGCCTTTGACTACCGGGTCACGGCAGCGGCGACCCATACCACCCTCGCGCGCATCATCCATGCGGTCGAGGAAGCGCAAGGGGCCCGGGCGCCGACACAACGCTTCGTCGATCAGTTCGCCCGCGTCTATACGCCCATGGTGTTCGCGCTCGCGCTCGCCGTGGCCGTTGTGCCGCCGTTGCTGATGGAGGCGAGCTGGCACGACTGGGTCTACAAGGCCTTGGTGCTGCTGGTGATCGGCTGCCCGTGCGCACTGGTGATCTCGACGCCGGTGACGATAGTCAGCGGCCTGGCCGCGGCCGCCCGGCATGGGATACTGGTCAAAGGCGGTGTCTATCTGGAGGAAGGCCGCAAATTGGCCTGGCTGGCGCTCGACAAGACCGGCACCGTCACCCATGGCAAGCCGGCACAGACCGAGTTTGAATTGCGTGCCGGCGTGGACGCCGGACGCTGCCGGCTGCTGGCCGCGAGCCTGGCCGCGCGCTCGGATCATCCGGTGTCGCAAGCCGTCGCCAAAGCCGCGGAGGCCGAGGGAATTGTGCGGGCGAACGTCGAAATGTTCGAGGCGCTGCCCGGCCGCGGCGTGCGCGGGCTGATCGAAGGCCAAGCGCATGCGCTGGGCAACCACCGCTTGATGCACGAACTCAATCTCTGCTCGCCGGATCTGGAAACGCGCCTTGATGCGCTGGAACGCCAAGGCAAAACGGTCGTCATGTTGAGCGACGATCGGCAAGTGCTGGCCTTGTTTGCCGTGGCCGATACGGTGAAGGACAGCAGTCGCGCCGCCATCGCCGATTTGCACCGGCTCGGGGTCAAGACCCTGATGCTGACCGGCGACAATCCACATACCGCCGAGGCCATCGCTGGGCAGGTCGGGATCGATCAGGCCCGTGGCAACCTGCTGCCCGAGGACAAGCTGAAAGCGGTCGCGGCTTTGGAGGCCGAAGGCACGGTGGGCATGGTCGGCGACGGCATCAACGATGCGCCGGCCCTGGCGCGCGCCCACATCGGGTTTGCCATGGGCGCCATGGGCACCGACACGGCGATCGAGACGGCGGACGTGGCCTTGATGGACGACGATTTGCGCAAGATACCGACCTTCATTCGCCTGTCGCAAGCCACCCGATCGGTGTTGGTCCAGAACATCGCCCTGGCATTGGGCATCAAGGCCGTGTTTCTGGCACTCACCCTGATTGGCGTGGGCACCATGTGGATGGCGGTGTTCGCCGACGTGGGCGCCAGCCTGCTGGTGGTTGGCAACGGCTTGAGGCTGCTGCGAAATTAACCAGCGGCCGTGACGCTGCGGGCGGGCTGTCGGTGACGCCGGAAAAAGTCCGGCGCTATCGCAACCTGCGTGCCCCGCTAATTACTCCTTGCCGGGCTCGGCGGCAGGCGCAGCAGCCGGAGCAGCGGCGGCGTCGCGCTGACTCTTCAGCTCCTCCATCATGCGCTGAAGCATGGCCTCGGCCAGTGTCCGGCGTGTCTCGGCATCCAGCTCGGAGAATATCATGGACATGCAGCGCGGCATCATGTTCTGCATGAAGGCCATTCGATCCTCCGTCCTCATTTCCTTGAAGACGCTGTCCATCATGGTTTCCATCATGCGTGGCATGTCCTCCGGCACCATCATGCCGGACATCATTTTCTCCATCATCTTTTTCATCATGCCCATCGGATTGAATCCGCCGCTTTGCCCAGGCTGCGATTCGCCGCCTGCCTTGGTGTCCTGGTCTTTCGGTTCTATGTTGAGTCTCCTGGTGAATGATTCAGTTGATCCTGCGGGCTCTATGGGTTTTCAGCCCGGATTTTCTTGGCCAGCAGCCTCGGGTTGCTCGCGCCCACGGTCATGGCTACGCTGATCGTCTCGTCGATCTCCGCATCGCTCGCCTGGAGTTCCTTGAGCACGCCGAGGGCGTATTTCGTGCAGAACTCGCAGCCCGCACCCAGCGCCACCCCAAGACAGATGAGGTGGCGGGTCTTCCTGTCCAATGCGCCCTCCGGGCCGTAGACGGCCGCATGAAAGCGGTTGTAGTGCTCGATGATTTCGTCATGATTGTGGGCCATGGTTCACTCCTGTTAGTTGGTACGGATGAAGATTGCCCCGTAGTGATAGGGAGGCAATTCGACCAAGGTTTCCAGCTTAAAACCAGCCGGCTCAACCACCGCGCGGGTCTGTTCCGGCGACATGCGCAGTTCGGTACTCGGCCCGCGCGGCTGGCCCAGGACGGTCGTCTCTTCCCGCGGCAAGGGATGCCAATTGACGATAGCAAAGCGACCGCCCGGCTTTAGGGCGGCAGCGACCTCACGGGCCAGCGCCGTCTTGTCCGGTACGCCGTGGAAGGTGTTGGCGATCAGGACATAGTCCGCCGGCGTGCCAAGCAGGCGGCTCAGTTCCATGGCGTCGCCATGCAGCCAGTCGCAGTTCGCCATTCCCTCGCACGCCGCTTGCGCCTGCTCCAGCATCTCCGGATCGAGGTCGAATCCGACGACTCGCCCCGGCCCGACCTGCCGGGCAATGGCGGCGGTGAAATAACGGTAGCCGCAGCCCAGGTCCACGACCGTCATTCCTGGCTCGATAGGCAGAGCCCTGACGACGTCATCGGGGTCGGGCCACAAGGCATGCCACCAGTTCCGGTCGGGCATCCCCGTGGCCGGAAACAAGCGCTCCTGAATCATCATTCGAGTTCCTTCTTCATTTGCTGATACTCCTCCCGGCTGATTTCCCCACGGGCGTAGCGCCGGTCGAGAATCTCTTTTGCGCTCTCCTCTCTGTCACGCATCCCGCGGTCACGCATCCCCCACCCGCCGCACATCGGCCAACCCCCGCCTCCACCCCCGCCCCCGCCACGGAAGAGGAAGACCAGGAGCACAATCAGAAAGATCAGCGGAAAGATCCACATCAAGGGAAACCATCCCCACGGTCCATATGGCCACATGACTACACCTCCTTGGTTCTTGCCAGCGCCGAATGGCGCTTGGCTGGCTCGCGGCTCTGACGACCCTCGCTTGAAGCCGATCCCTGGCGCGCCTCCAGCCACTGCTTGAGGTCGTGCAGGATGCGCAGCAGTTCGGGGTCGGCGAGACAGTAATAGATGAACGGCCCGCGACGCTCGGCGCGAACGAATCCCGCCTCGCGCAGCACGCGCAAGTGGAACGAGACGTTGGTTTGTCCCAGGCCCGTCGCATTGATGATGTCCGTCACCGGACGGCATTCGAGGCCCAACCCGCACAGTATGCGCAGGCGATTCGGCTCCCCCAGCACCTTGAGTGCCGGGATGATCTGCTCTTGGTCGTGTTCTGGAAAATTCATTCTTGTATATAAAACAGCACGCATATAAAGCAACACTCATATTATTCGAAACAGGATCGGCGTCAAGTCGGATGGCAAAAGAGATTGTCTGCTGACCCACGCCAAGTAATAGCGCGGACGTACCAGACCGGCTCCTGGTCTCACAGCGCGTGGCTTCAGAAGCACTGTACCGGCTCATGAACAGGACATTGACCCAATAAGAGATTACGTTTTATCATTATCGCAATTGTCGAATTGAAAGAGGTCTCCCCAGTGAACTCGACCGTAAAAGTCATTACCAGCCCGGTGTGCAATATCACCTGCTTCGAGCAGGAGAAGGTCGACCGCATCAAAGCGCAGCTTGCCAAAGAAGAGCACCTGCTCCCCCAACTCGCCGAGTTGTACAAGCTGCTCGGCAACACGACGCGGTTGAAGATTCTGCTGGCGCTCACCCAGGGCGAGCTGTGCGTGTGCGATGTGGCGCACGTGCTCGGGCTTACCGTGGCGGCGACCTCGCACCAGTTGAAACTGCTGCGCGACCAAGGATGGCTGGCCATGCGCAACGACGGCAAGATGGTCTATTACCGGCTGCAAGTCGCCGGACTGCTGACGGCGCTCAAGGGTGAAATGCGTTTGCTGGAAGAACGCTTGGCCTGAGCGCCATCTCAATGAGAGATCAGCAGGTGGAATCCGGAACATCGCAGGACAGCCGCCGAGCCAATGTCGAGAAGACCACGGTCGATCTCCGGGTGGATGGCCTGTGCTGCACCGAGTGCGCTGTCGCGGTGGAAAAGGCGCTGGCCCACCGGCCCGGCGTGCGGCAATACCGCATCCTGACGGCAGCCGAGAAGGTGCAGGTGGACTTCGATCCCCGTCGCGTGAGCGCCGAGGAAGTGGCCCAGAGCATTGCAGCGCTCGGTTACAAGGTTCATCCGGTCGGGGCACTGGTGGCTCGGACACTTAGTTCGCCTCGCGTGTTCAGCCCGGACACGGTGCGCTTTGCATTCGTGGCGGTCGTGGCGCTGATCGCGCTGCTTGAGATCGGCGGCGAATTCCTCGGTTGGTTCGAGGTGGCTAAGGAACGCATCCCGATGCCGGTGTTGCTTGCCACCATTGCCCTGGGCGGCTACCCCATCTTCAAGCGCGCAGCCCTCGGGCTGATCCATAGGCAGATCAACGTCGACATGATGATGAGCGTGGGCATCCTCGGCGCCGCTGCCCTCGGCCAGTACACCGCCGCGATGCTCATCGTGTTCTTCATGAACATCGCGCACTACCTGGAGGAGTTCACGACGGGTAAATCGCGCAAGGCCATCCAGGAGCTGATCCGGCTGTCGCCCAAGACCGCGCGGATCAAGCTCGACGGGCGCGAGATCGAGGTTGCCGTCGAGGCGCTCAAGCCGGGCGACGTGGTGGCGATCCGTCCTGGCGAACAGATCCCGGCGGACGGCGTCGTGGTGAGCGGGCGTAGCGCGGTCAACCAAGCCTCCATCACCGGCGAGAGCGTGCCGGCGGAGAAACAGGCGGGGGACGAGGTCTACGCCGCGACCTTCAACGAACTGGGCTATGTTGAAGTCCGGGTCACGCGCGTCGGGCCGGACACCACCTTCGGCAAGATCGTCAGGCTCGTCGAAGAAGCCGAAGCC
>JAPTVL010000442.1 GCA_028065725.1 Betaproteobacteria bacterium | reverse complement strand
TTCCGATCTCGGCGCGCCGGTAGTCGCGCAGACGGGCAGGGAGGACCGGAATCACAAGATCATCGCGGGCATGGATGTCTATCTCGGGGTCGTTTCGGCGGAGTCGATCCGGGCCATGCAGCCGACGCAGGACCTGGAAAAATCGATGCACGGGGGAATCCCGCGCGGCAAGGGCTACTACCACGTCAATATTTCGCTGCTCGATCGGCAGACCGGCGCTGAAATCAGGGATGCAAAGATTGACCTCAGCGTCGAGGATCCGGTGATGGGCGAGCAGATGAAGAAGCTCGATCCGATTTCGTTCAACAAGACGACCAGCTACGGCAACTATTTCCGCATGCCGGAAAACTACCCGTACAGGATCACCGCGCAAATTGTCCGCGGTGGTCAGACGCGCGCGGCGAAGGCCAAGTTCGACTTCAGGCCCGAGTGATCCGCGGCACCGGCGCCAGCTTCGCGCCGGTTCCCGGCGGCGGTCGGCCCGCAGCTGTTGATCAGCTGCGGGCACTTTGGCGCCCGGCCAATCGCGAAATCAATCCAGGCAGGAATTGAAGCCGCGATTTGCTGCGCGGCTTGGCTGCGACCTCGTTCCGAGTTTAGAATCGGCTCGGGTACCGGTCTGCTGTGCCAGCAGCGCATGATCGCCTGCGAGCCGGAGTCAATTGCCAACCATAGGATGTCGGAGCATGACGATACGTAAACTTGTGGTTGCCAGCGGCATCAGTTACGTCGAGATTCCGGACGCTGGCGTCCATCTGCTGTGCGGCGCGCCGGCCGACAGCGTCAAGCATCTGCTGCGGCGGGGCATCATCCAGACCACGGAACGCAACGGGGTGACCTTCGAGAACGGCCCCAATGCCATCCTGCTGTCGGATTCGATGATCCAGAACGGTCATCTGTGCAACCTGGCCGAGTTTCCGATCCTGCAAATGCTCTATCGGCAGGGCATGCTGATCCCGAACCACCCCAACAATACCGGCATCAAGCCCAAGCTGATCGGCACCCCCGAGCAACTGGCGGCGCAGCTCCGGTATATCCACCGCGGCAACTACGGCCTGATTTCCGCCGAGGAAATGATGAAGGCCGGCGTCGAGGAGTCGGCTGCCGACGAACTCATGCGGGTCAAGCTCAAGTTTGCCTTCGGCCAGATTGCGCGCCCCGAGGCCTTTGTCGATTGTTATCCCGTGATCAGCGGCAGCGTCGATATCGGCAACGGCGTCAGCATCACGCGGCTGGCCCACAATGTGTTCGACGTCCGTTACGGCGACGACTTCGTCGAGGTGGATCTCAATCTCGGGCAGCACGCAACCTACCCCTGCCCGTATCCGCTCAGCCATGTGGCCATCGACCGCCACTATTTCGCCGTGGTGCATGCCGGCGACGGCGACGGCTGGGACTTCAACCGCCCGGCGATGGGTAGCGTCATCATCCATCAGGGTCGGGTGTATCTGATCGATGCCGGCCCCAACATTCACTACAGCCTCGACGCACTGGGCATCGGCAAGAAGGAAGTGGCGGGCATCTTCCATACCCATTGCCATGACGACCACTTCGCCGGCCTGACGACGCTGCTCCAGTGCGATCGTCCGCTGCAGTATTTCGCCACGCCGCTGGTGCGGGCGTCGGTGACGCGAAAATTCTGCGCGCTGCTGTCGATACCGGAAAGCGAGTTTGCCCGCTACTTCGACATCTGCGATCTGGAGGAGGGCAAGTGGAATGACATCATGGGACTCGAAGTGCGCCCAGCCATTTCGCCGCACCCGGTGGAAACCACGATATTCAATTTTCGCGTGCTCTGGGAGGGCGGCTACCGCACCTATGCCCACCTTGCCGACATCACCTCGTTCCGCACGCTCGACGCCATGGTCAGCGCCGACGCTTCGTCCCCCGGGCTGAGCCAGGAGCAGGCGAGTGCGGTCAAGTCCTTGTACCTGGAAGCGGCGGACCTGAAGAAAATCGACATCGGCGGCGGCATGATCCATGGCTGCGCGGAAGACTTTGCCGGCGACAATTCGTCGCGGCTGTTGCTTGCCCACACTTCGCGCGACCTGACGCAGGAGGAGCGGCGGATCGGCTCGGGAGCACCTTTCGGCACTCTCGACGTGATGATCCCGGGGGAACAGAACTTCCTACTGCGTGACGCCAGCGAGTTTCTCAAGAGCTACTTTCCGACGGTACCGGTGGAGCGCCTGCACATGCTGCTCAACAACCGCATCGTCACCTTCAACCCGGAAACCATCATTACCCCGGCGGGGACGATTCCCCAGGAGATCTATCTGCTGCTGGCCGGCAAGGTCGAGATCCTGACGCAGGATCCGGGCAGTTCGCATTTTCTGTTCAGCGGTTCGCTGCTGGCCGAGTCGGCCGCGATTTACAACCAGGTAAGCGAGGAAACCTACCGCTCGGTCGGCTTCGTCCAGGCACTGCGCCTGCCGTCCGACCTCTACCGCAACTTCGTCGAGCGGTTCTTTTCAAGTGCCGAGCTGCTCAAGGTGCGCAAGGTCGAGGAGCGCCTGCGCCGTACCTTCCTGTTCAGCGATGCAGTGACCAACAGCACGCTGTTTTTGCTGGCCAAGAACTGCACGATGACGCGGCTGCATGCCGGCAAGCATTTTACCGGCGAGCCGCAGCATCTGCACCTGATCGGCAAGGGGCGGCTGGCCAGGGGCGAGGATGAAAAAGCCCCGGTGCTCGGCAAGGGCGAGTTTTGGGGAGCAGACAGTCTGTTCGCCGCGGTATCCCGGGGCTCGGGACAGGAGGCGGCAACGGAAGCCGACGACATCCTGGTGGCGCTGGACAGCTGCGAGATTTATTCCGTGCCGCTGAAGCTGGTGTCACGGATTCCGGTGGTGCGCTGGAAGCTGTTCGAGGCCTTCCGCAACGCCCATCCCTACGCCGCGCCGCGCTATCGCGGTACCGCGAGATAGTTTCCCGGATCCTGCCGGTAGAACAGGCGCAGCTGTTCATAGACTTCCGGATATTCGGCCTGCAGCATTGCCGGCGCCTCGAAAAACGCCTCGCTGGCGACCGCGAAAAACTCGGTTGGAAATTCGGCGGCATAGGGATCGAGCAAGGTTTCCTCACCGCTGTCGACACGCCGCTGGAAGTCATCGAAGGCGGCGCTCATGACCGCGATCCAGCGCCGCCGCGACATGTTTTCGTGCAGCGGCGGCAGGCCGTCGGCAGCGCCGCTCTGCATGTCCAGCTTGTGGGCGAACTCGTGGATCACGACGTTGATGCCATAGCTTTCCTCGGGATCCTCGAACCAGGAGATCAGCACCGGGCCGCCGTACCAGGCTTCGCCCATCACGTCGTCGTCGAACTCGTGCACCACGCCGTCTTCGTCCATGATCTGCCGCGGAATCAGGAAGTCGCCGGGATAGACCACGATGCCGACCCAGCCGGCATACCAGTCGAGGCCCAGGTGCAGGATCGGCAGGCAGGCTTGCAGCGCGATGGCAAGCTGGATGCGCGGCGTCAGTTGCAGTCCCTTGGCACCGCTCCACTGCTTTTCGGCGATGAACTCGCGTGCCAGCTGACGCAGGCGGACGCGCTCATCCGGGCTCAGGTGGGCGAGGAAGGGCAGGCTGGCTTCGATCTCCTGCCACAGCGCGGCGCCGATCTCGATGCGATCCGCCTCGCGTCGCCGCCACCAGTTCGCCAGCCTGCCGATCATCCGATCCGCCGCGTGTTGAGCCAGATCCCGGCGAAGATCAGGGCGATGCCGGCCGAGTGATAAGGCGCCGGTGCCTCGCCGAGGAAGATCATCGACAGCAGTATGCCGAAGGCCGGCACCAGGTGCATGAACAGCCCGGCGCGCGCCGGACCGATCTCGGCGACGCCACGGTTCCACAGGATGTAGCCGAGGAAGGCGGGGAACACGCCGGTGTAGACAATCCCGGCCAGCGCGCCCGGCGTCGGGATTACATGGCGGCCCGACGCCATTTCCCAGAGGTAGAAGGGCAGCAGGAAGAGCAGGCCGCTGACGCTGATCGCCGTGAGAAAGGACAGCGGATGGACCGCCGGGCGCCGCGACAGCAGCAGGGTATACGCCGACCAGGCCAGCACCGAGGCAAGGATCCAGACGTCGCCGACGTTCAGCGTGAATTCGCGTAGGCGCTGCCATTCGCCGTGGGCGACGATGCTGATCACGCCGAACAGCAGCAGCCAGGCCCAGGCGGCGCGCAGTTGCGGCCAGTCGCGGCGCACCTGGGGCAAGGAGAGCGGCAGCAGGCAGAGCAGGGCCACCACCCAGCGCCAGAAGGACAGGGCGACCGGGGGCAGCTCGCCGCGAGAAGCGCGGCTGACGATCCAGTTGCCAGCCCAGAACAGGTTGGCCAGGGTCAGCAGCAGGTAGGGGGAAACGTGGGGTGTTGCCTTCATCGCCAGAGCATTATGCCCGGCATGGGATAATTGACCCGCGGTCTCCGTAGTGCATTCCCTCCAGCCCGCCAACGACGCCGCCGAGGTGCTGTTGCGCCTGTGCGACGGACTTTCCGCCGCGGCGCGCGGCGAAGTCGGCATGCGGGCTGGCGGGCGGTCGACGTGGTCGCGTTGGATTTGCTATCCTTAGAGCCTGATCGTAGGCGAGTCGGTGGCGCCGGCGCAGCGCGCGGCGATCGAGGCCTTCGTCGCCGTGCAGCCCGAGGTCGAGCGGGTGCTCAATATGATCACGCTGGCCTGGGGCGACAAGATGGTGATCGCCGTCAAGGCGCGCATGCAGGCGCAATTTCCCGAGTCCCTATGGGTATTCTTCGAACCGGACGAACGCTGATGCGATATTTTCTGACCCTTCTTGCTGCGACGCTGCTGGCCTCGCCGCTGTTCGCCGCCGACGGCGCGAAGCTGTTCGCGCAGAACTGCGCGGCCTGCCATGGCGACCAAGGCAGCGGCGGCATCGGCGTGCCGCTCGCTTCGGTCATCCACCGCCTCGCGTCCGACGACTATCTGCGCAAGACTATCCGCCACGGCCGCCCCGGCCGCGTCATGCCGGCCTTCGCCGCGCTGTCCGACGCCGAGGTCGATGCCATCGTCCGTTATGTGCAGTCCTGGGGCACCGGCCCGGCGCCGCGCTACGCGGCGGCTCCCGTCGCCGGCGACATCGGCCGCGGCAGGCAGCTTTTCGCCAAACATTGCGCCAGTTGCCACGGCGCCAACGGCGACGGCGGCAAGGGCACCGGCGTGACGCTGTCGCGGTCGCGCGACCTGCCCATCATGCCGCCCGCCCTGCACAACCCGGGCTTCCTCGCCTCGGCGAGCGACCGCATGGTCAGGGCCATCCTGATGCAGGGCATCAAGGACACGCCCATGGCGTCCTTCCTCAAGGCGGGCTTGAGCGGAAAGGACATCGACGACGTCGTCGCCTTCGTGCGCAGCTTCGAGAAGGAGCCGCCGGCGGAGAGCGCCGCCGTGGTCGCTGCGGAGGAGCCGGCGATCATCGTCGATTCGCCCTACGACCTCAAGACGACGGTGGCCAACGTCAAACAGGCGCTGGGATCGAGCAACTTCGTCTTCATCCGCGAGCAAAAGCTCGACGACGGCCTCGTACCGGCGGGGCAGGAAGACCCGCGCCGCCACATCGTCTATTTCTGCAACTTCGGCCTGCTGAGCGAGGCGCTGCGCACCGATCCGCGCGTCGGCCTGTTCCTGCCCTGCCGCATCACCGTGGTGGAGCAGGGCGGCAAGGTGCGCATGATGGCGGCCAACCCCAAGCGGCTCTCCCGGCTCTTCAATAATTCGGAACTGAACAAGATGTGCGACGAACTGACCCGCATGTACCACACCGTCATGGAGGACGCGACGCTATGAAGACTTTGCGGTGCTTGTTGCTGTCGATCGCGGCCATCGCGTGGCTGCCTTCCGCCGCGCTGGCCGACGAGATGATCATCGTCCGTTCCAGCCGCGATTTCGAGGATACCATGAGCACGCTGCAGAACGCGATCACGGCCCGCGGCTACAAGGTGTCACGGGTGCAGCGCGTCGACGTCGGCCTGGAAGCGAGGGGCTACCAGACCGACAAGTACCGCGTGGTGTTCTACGGCAAGGCCGACGAGGTCGCGGCGCTGGCTGGGCGCCATCCCGAACTGATTCCCTTCCTGCCGCTCTCCGTCGCGATATTCGCCGAGGGTGGCCAGACCCTGCTCGCCACCAACCGCCCGCGCTCGCTCGCGGCCTTCTTTCCCGCGCCCGAACTCAAGCCGACCTTCGAACGCTGGGAGAAGGACCTCCGCGGAATCTTCGACGAAATCAGGCAGGCGCGCTAGCCGCGCGCGCCCAGTGCTGGCAGCAGGCTTGGATTACTCGGCCTGGAACCGGTTCAGGTAGTCGATCAGGGCGAGGATCTGTCCGCAAACGTACGTCTCTATGTCGTAGGGAACGTCGACGTAATAATCTGCCACCCGCGATTTCTCGGCCTGATACTCCCTGCCCCAGATCGGTATCTGACTGTCGCCGTGGCTTCTGACGACTTCCCTGCCGTCGATCACGTCATAGACGCGATCGAACGGAAAAACGCCGCCGTTATTCTTCTTCAGCACGGTCAGATCGGGAGCAGGATATTTCAACAGATCCTGGTGGGAACCGTTGCCCTTACCCGTGGGGCCGTGGCAAACCGCGCACTTCGCGTCGTACTCCTTCTTGTGGCAGTGCAACTTCTTTTCTGTAAAAGTTCGCAGGCGATTTCATTGGGATGATGAGATCAGTCTTTCATGTTGAGATAGGTTTTGGCGGCCATTCAGTCCTCGTCGCACTCGGCCAGGAGTGCCGGGATGAGGCGGAGGCAGGGGGCGCGGCAATCGGCGCCTTTTCGGGATCCTCGAACCGGGAAATCAGCATCGGGTCGCCGTACCAGGCTTCGACCATGACGTCGTCGTTGAACTCATGCACCTCGTCGTCCGCGTCCATCATCCGGCGCGGGATCACGAAGTCGCCGGGATAGACCACGAGGCCGACCCAGCCGACATACCAGTCGAGACCCAGGTGCAGGATCGGCAGGCCGGCTTTGACCTCTTGTCACAACGATTCGCCGATCTCGAGGTGATC
The DNA here is from genome assembly GCA_028065725.1 of Betaproteobacteria bacterium. The sequence goes on along the minus strand of JAPTVL010000442.1, from coordinate 156,855 downwards.
GCCCCGGCGTTGCCCCCGCCATACCAGCAGCTTGCGGATCATCCGACGCGCCGCGCGTCGAGCCAGATGCCGGCCCGGAACGGATTGGCAGGGTCAGCAGCAGGCAGGGGGAAAGGGTCGGCTTGTTCATCGGCCCGGGGGATTATGCACGGCATGGGATAATCCGGCCATGGTCTCCGTGGTGCATTCCCTCCAGCCGTCGAGCGATGAAGTCGAGGCATTTTCGCGCCTGTGCCTCGGTCTTCCCGCAGATGCCGCGGCCCGTGCCGGCGAGGCCCTGGCGCTGGCGCGCGAAGCCTACGGCGAACAACGGCTCGGCACCGGGGAATCCGTTCTGCAGCATGCGCTGGGCATGGCCCTGATCGTGGCTTCGCTGGATCTCGACGCCGATGCGCGGATCGCCGCGCTGCTGTTCGCCGCCGCCGATCACGTCAAGGATTGCGACGAGCGCCTGAAAGTCGGCTTTGGCGATACGGTGGCCGGGCTGGTGGCGGGCCTGCACCGTCTCGGCAGCCTGCGGCCGCTGACGCGCGCCGCCGCCGGGGTCGGCGGCGAAGGCGTGGCCGACATGCGGGCGCAGACCGAGATCCTGCGCAAGATGCTGCTGGCCATGGTTGACGACATCCGCGTGGTCATGCTGCGCCTGGCCAGCCGCGTGCAGACCCTGCGCTTCCTCCAGGGCCAGGCCGGTGAGCTGTGCGCGGAAATGGCGCGCGAAAGCCTGCTGATCTACGCGCCGCTGGCCAATCGGCTCGGCATCTGGCACCTAAAATGGGAGTTGGAAGACCTGTCCTTCCGCTACCTCGAACCGGAAACCTACCAGCGCATCGCGCGCATGATCGACGAAAAGCGCTCGGAACGCGCGGGTTTCATCGACCAGGCGGTGGCGCGCCTGCAGGCGGAGTTGGCCGCGGTCGGTGTGGGCGCGGAAGTCTACGGCCGGCCCAAGCACATCTACAGCATCTGGAACAAGATGCGCGGCAAGGACATCGATTTCGACCAGGTGTACGACGTGCGGGCGGTGCGCATCATCGTCGATGAAGTCAAGGATTGCTACACTGCGCTGGGCATCGTGCACCACCTGTGGCAGCCGATCCATGGCGAGTTCGACGACTACATTTCGCATCCCAAGGGCAACTTCTACCGCTCGCTGCATACCGCCGTCGAGGCCGAGGACGGCCGGGCGCTGGAAGTGCAGATCCGTACCCGCGAGATGCACGACCATGCCGAGCTGGGCGTTGCCGCGCACTGGCGCTACAAGGAGGCGGGCAGTTCGGCCAGGGCCGCCGGCGCCTACGAGGACAAGATTTCCTGGTTGCGCCAGCTGTTGTCGTGGCGCGACGAGATTGCCGATTCCGCGGAATGGGTGCAGCAGTTCAAGCGCGCCGCGCTGGACGACACGATCTACGTGCTGACGCCGCAGGACCGGGTGATCGACCTGCCGCGCGGCGCCACGGCGCTGGATTTCGCCTATCGCCTGCATACCGATCTCGGTCATCGTTGCCGTGGGGCCAGGATCGACGGCCACATGGTGCCGCTCAACACCGCCCTGCAGAGCGGGCAGCGCGTCGAGATCGTTGCGGTCAAGAGCGGCGGGCCGTCGCGCGATTGGCTCAACCCGACGCAGGGCTATCTCGCCACGCCGCGCGCGCGGTCCAAGGTCAGGCAGTGGTTTGCGGCGCAGGACGAAGCCGAACTGCTGGCGCAGGGACGCAGCCAGGTGACCCGCGAATTGCAGCGCGAAGGCCAGAGCCAGGCCAATCTCGATGAACTGGCGGCCAAGCTGGGGCTGAAGAGCGCCGATGCGCTGTTCCTCGCCACGGCACGCGGCGAAGTCGGCATGCGGGCGATCGACGTGGCCTTGCGCGGCGGCGCCGAACCGCTGCCGCCCGAGCCGGAAATCCAGACCCGCAAGAGCCGCGCCGGCGACAGCCGGATCCTGGTGGTGGGCGTGGACAAGCTGCTGACGCAGATGGGCAAGTGCTGCAAGCCGATGCCGCCCGACGCGATTACCGGTTTCGTCACGCGCGGCAAGGGCATCTCGATCCATCGCATCGACTGCATCAATTTCCGCAACATGGCGGCGCGCAATCCGGAGCGGGTAATCAGCGCGCAGTGGGCTGAAGGCGGGGGCGAGCATTCCGGTGCTGTCTACCCGATCGATCTGGTGGTCGATGCCGCGGATCGGCAAGGCCTGCTGCGCGACATTTCCGACATCCTGTCGCGCGAAAAAATCAACGTCACGGCGGTCAGGACGCAGAGCCGGGGCGGCGTCGCGCACATGAGCTTCGTCATCGAACTGGCGGGCACGGCGGCGCTCAAGAGAGTGTTATCCTTGCTGCACGAGGTGCCGGGAGTGATTCGCGCCGCGCGGCATTGAGCAGCGCCGGTCGGTTGCCGGCGACGGGGGGAGGAGGCGGGTCTGGGTGCAATTTTGAGCAGTCATGGCGGAACGCATCACTGGATAGTGGTCAGCAGCTATCGGGTCCGCATCATCGCCTTTGCCCTGGTCGGCGTACCGATCGCCCTGCACATATTGCCGCGCGGTCCCGGACTGCTGATGTGGCCCCTGCTTGTGCTGCAGTTCGTGGTCTATCCGCACCTGATGCAGTGGCGCACCAGCCAGGCCGGGAATCCGGCACGGGCCGAACTCGACAACCTGGTTGTCGATTCGGTGCTGTGCGGAGCTTGGGCGGCCGGACTCGGATTTCCCCTGTGGATCAGCACGGCGCTGTTCCTTGCCAACCTGCTCAATCACACCATCTCGCGCGGTATATCGGGAGTACTGATCTGCCCGCTGGCCTTCGTCAGCGGCACCCTGGTGTCCACCACGGTCATTGCGTTCCACATGTCGACCGATACCAGCGGTTTGGTGACCCTGGCATCGATCATCGGACTGGCGATCTATCTGTCGCTGATGGGCATCGAGTTTTTTACCTACGTGCGGCAGCTGCGGGAAGTGCAGGAGGCTGTCGATTACCAGAAAAGGACGCTCGAGGATGCCAACGCGGCCTTGTACGAACAGATCGACAAGATTCACGACCTGCAGGAAATGCTGCGCGACCAGGCCAACCGCGATTCGCTGACCGGCCTGTTCAATCGCCGCTACCTCGAAGGTACGCTCGAGCGCGAAATGGCCCGCTGCAAGCGGGAGGGTGCGCCATTGTCGATGCTGTTGCTCGACATTGACCACTTCAAGCTGGTCAACGACAGCTATGGACATCAGGCCGGCGATGAAGTGCTGCGGGTTTTCAGCCGGGTGCTGCAGGACAATTCGCGCGCCGAGGATATCGTCTGCCGCTATGGCGGCGAGGAGTTTCTGCTGGTCCTGCCCAAAATGTCCTTGACGATCGCAAGGGAGCGCGCGGCGCAGCTGCTCAAGCTGTTTCGCGAGACATCGGTCGCCTACGATGAACTCCACATTCCGATCACGACCTCGATCGGCATCGCTGCCGCACCGGAGCATTCCGACTCGGCCGAAGGCTTGATCCGCTGCGCCGACCAGGCGCTGTACAACGCGAAATCGCGCGGGCGGAATCAGGCGGTCGCCTTCGGCGACCGGGGACGCGCTTAGCGCCGCGTACTACCGCGCCGATCCCGGCGCAGGCACATAGCCATGGCGCAGGATGTGCGCCCAGTCAGGACGGCCGTGCTCAAGCGCCAGCGCGGCCATCGCCTCGTGATCGTAGGGCACGGCAATCAGTTCCGCGCTCCAACGCCCTGCATTGCCTTCGATGATGGCATAGCGCGCATCGGGCGCGCCGTTTTCCACTACATGAAATACCGGTAGCTCGTCGTCCCAGGCCGGTTGGCCGACGCTGCCCGGGTTCACCAGCAGCTGGCTGCGCGCGCTGCGCATGATGCGCGGCACGTGGCTGTGGCCGCACACCACTACCGCGGCGGCGACGTCACCAAGGCGGGTGGCGACCTCGGCGGCACTGGCCGCATGCAGGCGGCCCGGCTCGATGCTTTCGAGGAAGAATTCGTCATCCCGCGCTGGTGTGCCATGGCAGAGCAGTATCTCGTCGCTGAAGGCGAGGCAATGTGGCAGCGCCGCGATCCACGCCCGTTCGGCGGCGCCGAGCCGGCTGCGGGCATAGACGTCGGAGGGGTCATCCTCCGGTGCGGGCGCTGCCAGCACCTGCCGCTCATGGTTGCCGCGCAACTGCACCCAGTCTTGCGCCATCAGGAAGCCAGCGGTTTCCCGTGGCAGCAGCGGTCCCGAGAGACTGTCGCCGAGGTTGACCACCGCGTCGACCGCGCGGTCGGCAAAGTCAGCCACCACCGCCTGCAGTGCGCCGAGGTTGCCGTGGATGTCAGAGAGGACGGCGATGCGCATCAGGGAACCGGATCAGGCGATGCGTGCCGCGAGCCGGCCCAGATGCAGGCGGGGCAGGGCGGCGCGCAGGCGCTCGGGATGCGCCGAGGCATGCAGTTGCAGCCGGCCGGAGCCGTGGGCCAGGCGGCCGGCCAGGCGTTGCGTCTGGCGCGCGACGGCCGCGGCGACATCGACCAGTTGTGCGCGCGTGCCGGCGACGTCGCGCAGCAGCGGCGCCAGAAAACTGTAATGCGTGCAGCCCAGCACGATGCGGTCGACCCCGCGGTCCAGCAGCGGCTCGACGCGGGCGCGGACGTCGCGTGCCAGCGCCGGATCGTCGAGCTGCAGCATTTCCACATGCGTCGCCCAGCCGGGGCAGGGCTCGACGAAGACCTCGATCCCCGATCCATGGGCGCGGATCAGGTGCTGCAGGCGCTGGCTGCCGGCGGTGGCCTCGGTCGCCAGCACGGCGATGCGGCCGCTGCGGCTGTCCGCAGCCGCCGGCTTGATGCCGGGTTCGACGCCGACCACGGGAATCCCGGGATGGGCGGTACGCAAGGCCTGCACCGCGGCGGCGGTAGCGGTGTTGCAGGCCACCACCAGCAGGTCGCAACCCTGCGCTGCCAGATAGTCGCCGATGGCCAGTACGCGGCACTGAATCTGCGCCTCGCTCTTGTTGCCGTAGGGGACGTGGGCGGTGTCGGCGTAATAGGCAAAGTCGGCCTGCGGCAAGGTCTCGACCAATGCCGCCAGTACCGAGAGGCCGCCGAGGCCGGAGTCAAAAACGCCGATCATGATGCAGGAGTCGGCGCTGGCGGCACGGCGACCAGTACTTCGTGCAGGAATCAGGCGACCTTGACCGGAATCTTGCCGATCTTCGCCTGCCATTCCTTTGGTCCGGTGATGTGCACGGAAGTCCCCAGCGAATCGACGGCGACGGTGACCGGCATGTCCTTGACATCGAATTCGTAAATCGCTTCCATGCCGAGGTCGGCGAAGCCGACCACTTTCGCCGACTGGATGGCCTTGGCCACCAGGTAGGCGGCGCCGCCGACGGCCATCAGGTAGGCCGACTGGTTGTCCTTGATCGCCTCGATCGCCGCGGGGCCGCGTTCGGCCTTGCCGACCATCGAGATGAGTCCGGTCTTTTCCAGCATCATGCGGGTAAACTTGTCCATCCGCGTCGCGGTGGTGGGGCCGGCCGGGCCCACCACTTCCTTGCCGACCGGATCGACCGGGCCGACGTAGTAGATGACGCGGTTGGTGAAGTCGACGGGCAGCTTTTCACCCTTGGCCAGCATGTCGGCGATGCGCTTGTGCGCGGCATCGCGGCCGGTCAGCATCCTGCCGTTGAGGAGCAGCTTCTGGCCGGGCTTCCAGGCTGCGACCTGGGCCTTGGTCAATGTGTTCAGGTCGACGCGGGTGGCGGTGGCGGCATCGGCCTGCCAGGTCACCTTGGGCCAGTCGTCGAGGCTGGGCGGCTGCAGCTTGGCCGGGCCGGAACCGTCCAGGTGGAAGTGGCAATGCCGGGTCGCGGCGCAGTTGGGGATCAGCGCCACCGGCAGGTTGGCGGCATGGGTCGGGTAGTCGAGCACCTTGACGTCGAGCACCGTGGTGAGGCCGCCGAGACCCTGCGCGCCGATGCCAAGCGCATTGATCTTCTCGTGCAGTTCGAGCCGCAGCTCCTCGGCTCGTGTTTTCGCTCCGCGTGCCTTCAGTTCGTGGATGTCCACCGGCGCCATGATGGCTTCCTTGGCCAGCAGCATGGCCTTTTCCGGCGTGCCGCCGATGCCGACGCCAAGGATGCCGGGCGGGCACCAGCCGGCGCCCATGGTCGGCACCGTCTTGAGGATCCACTCGACCAGGTCGTCCGACGGGTTCAGCATGACGAACTTGGCCTTGGCCTCCGAGCCGCCGCCCTTGGCGGCGCAGATCACTTCGACGTGGTCGCCGGGGACGATTTCGTAATGCACCACGGCCGGGGTGTTGTCCCTGGTGTTCTTGCGCGTGCCGGCCGGGTCGGCCAGCACCGATGCGCGCAGCGGGTTGTCGCGGTTGCCGTAGGCGCGGCGCACGCCTTCGTTGACCATCTCCTGCAGCGACAGCGTGGCATCCCATTTCACGTTCATGCCGACCTTGAGGAACACCAGCGCGATGCCGGTGTCCTGGCAGATCGGGCGGTGGCCTTCGGCCGACATGCGGCTGTTGGTCAGGATCTGGGCGATGGCATCCTTGGCCGCTGGCGATTCTTCGCGTTCGTAAGCCGCGCCCAGCGCCGTGATGTAGTCGAGCGGATGGTAGTAGCTGATGAACTGGAAGGCGTCGGCGATGGACTGGACGAAATCGTCCTGGCGGATGGTGGTCATGGGAACTCCGTTAGTGTTTGGCCGCGTGGCTCACGGCCAGGGTCTGCATCATGATCTTGTCGGTGTAGGCGATGGCGATGGCCGAGATCAGGAAGGAGGCGTGGATAGCGATCTGCGTGACGATCACCCGGTCGTCGGTCTGCGCGGCGTTGATGAAGGTGCGCAGCAGGTGGATCGAGGAAATGCTGATCAGCGCCACCGCCAGCTTGACCTTGAGCACGCCGGCATTGACGTGAGACAGCCATTCCGGCTGGTCCGGATGGCCTTCGAGGTCGAGCCGGGAAACGAAGGTTTCGTAGCCGCCGATGATGACCATGATCAGCAGGTTGGCGATCATCACCACGTCGATCAGGCCCAGCACGATCAGCATCACCTCGTTCTCGCTGAGGCTGCCGGCCTTGGTCACCAGGATCGCCAGTTCGTGCATGAACTGATACACATAGACGCCCTGGGCGATGATCAGTCCGAGATACAGGGGCGCCTGCAGCCAACGGCTCCAGAAGATGAAAAACTCCATTGGCTTGATGATTTTGTTCATGGCGGGTAGGCGGCAGTGGTGCGGGGCAGCAATATTACCCCAGGAGGCGTGGATTCATGCCCGGCCGCTGCGTAAGTCGCATGTAAGGCTCTTTTACTTTAATGTACAAGTCCTTAAAATCGAAAATTCCGGTCGGCAGGCCGGCCGGCGCGGGGCAGTATTTGCCCATCAGGCAATTCAGATTGTCCGTTCGGCTGCGGCCTGGGCCAGCGGAAAAAATCAGTCATCCGGATTCCATCCGGCTTCATGCGAGAGGAGAGGTGTCAATGTCCAGCATCGAATCAAATGTCACGGAAACTCGTGTATTTCCCCCGTCGGACGCTGTGGTCAAGACGGCCACGATTTCCGGGATGGCGGCCTACGAGGCGCTGTGCAAGGAGGCGGAGCAGGATTACGCCGGTTACTGGGCGCGCTTGGCCCGCGAGCACGTCAGCTGGAAGCAGCCGTTCACCAAGTCGCTGGATGACTCCAACGCCCCCTTCTATCAGTGGTTTGCCGATGGCAAGCTGAACGTTTCCTACAACTGCCTCGACCGCAACATCGAGGCCGGTCTGGGCGACAAGGTCGCGATCATTTTCGAAGCCGATGGTGGCCAGGTGACCAAGGTCACCTACAAGGAACTGCTGTCCCGCGTCGCCCATTTCGCCAACGCGCTGCGCGGACAGGGCATCAAGAAGGGCGACCGCGTGCTGATCTACATGCCGATGTCGATCGAAGGCGTGGTCGCGATGCAGGCCTGCGCCCGTATCGGCGCGATCCACTCGGTGGTGTTCGGCGGCTTCTCCGCCAAGAGCGTGCAGGAACGCATCCAGGATGCCGGCGCGGTTGCTGTCATTACCGCCGACGAGCAGTGCCGCGGCGGCAAGAACATTCCGCTGAAACCCGCGGTCGACGACGGCATCGCCATGGGCGGCTGCGAGTCGATCAAGACCGTGATCGTCTTCAAGCGCACCGGCGGCCCCTGCAACATGGTGGCCGGTCGCGACAAGTGGTGGGACGACGTCTGCGCCGGCCAGTCCGATGTTTGCGAACCGGAGTGGGTGGATGCCGAGCATCCGCTGTTCCTGCTCTACACCTCGGGTTCCACCGGCAAGCCGAAGGGCGTCCAGCACAGCTCTGGCGGCTACCTGCTGCACGCGATCCTGACCATGAAGTGGACCTTCGACATCAAGCCCGACGATGTCTTCTGGTGTACCGCCGACATTGGCTGGGTTACCGGCCACACCTACATCACCTATGGCCCGCTGGCCTGCGGCGCCACCGAGATCGTGTTCGAAGGCGTGCCGACCTACCCGGACGCCGGGCGTTTCTGGAAGACCATCCAGAGCCACAAGGTCACCGTGTTCTACACCGCACCGACCGCGATTCGCTCGCTGATCAAGGCCGGCGAAAACGCGCCGACCACGCACCCGAAGAACTACGACCTGTCCTCGCTGCGCATCCTCGGTTCGGTCGGCGAGCCGATCAATCCGGAAGCCTGGATGTGGTACTACAACAACGTCGGCGGCGCGCGCTGCCCGATCGTGGACACCTTCTGGCAGACCGAGACCGGCGGCCACATGATCACCCCGCTGCCGGGCGTCACGCCGCTGGTGCCGGGTTCCTGCACGCTGCCCTTCCCCGGCATCGCTGCGGCCATCGTCGACGAGACCGGCAACGACGTCGAATGGGGCAAGGGCGGCTTCCTGGTGGTCAAGAAGCCCTGGCCGGCCATGATCCGCACCATCTACGGCGATCCGGAGCGCTACAAGAAGTCCTACTTCCCGGTGGATTTCGGCGGCAACCTGTATCTGGCCGGCGACGGCGCGATGCGCGACGCCAAGACCGGCTACTTCACCATCATGGGCCGCATCGACGACGTGCTGAACGTCTCGGGTCACCGCATGGGCACCATGGAAATCGAATCGGCGCTGGTCTCCAACCCGCTGGTGGCGGAAGCCGCCGTGGTCGGCCGTCCCGACGACCTGACCGGCGAGGCCATCTGCGCCTTCGTGGTGCTGAAGCAGGCGCGTCCCAGCGCGGAAGAGGCGAAAAAGATTGCCAACGACCTGCGCAACTGGGTCGGCAAGGAAATCGGTCCGATCGCCAAGCCCAAGGACATCCGCTTCGGCGAGAACCTGCCGAAGACGCGTTCCGGCAAGATCATGCGCCGCCTGCTGCGTTCGCTGGCCAAGGGCGAAGAGATCACCCAGGACGTTTCGACTCTTGAGAACCCCGGCATCCTCGATCAGCTCAAGCAGAATGCCTGACGCTTAGCCATGATAGGAAAAAGCGCCCCTCGCGAGACGGGCGCTTTTTTTATCGCCGGCCCGCGCAGCGGAGTTCCCGGCGGGCAAGGCCCCGAGCGGAACGCGAGGACGGTATCCCCTTGTGGGATCGGGCGCATGAAATAGGCGTGAGGCGGGGTACCATGCCATCTGGAACCGGCTCTCAACGGAGGTGATGAAATGATTCGCTCCCGACTCATCGCGCAGCGTCTGGCGTTTCTGTTCCTGCTCGGCTGCTTCTTTTTCAACTATCCCCTGCTGTCGGTATTCAACCGCAGCGGTGATTTCTTCGGCATGCCGCCCCTGTATGCCTGGCTGATGGGGTCCTGGCTGGCGCTGATCCTGCAGATGGCCTGGGTCGTCGAAAGGAAGGGCGACTGAGGTGCTGCAAGGCTGGGTGATCATCCTCGCCTCGCTGTCCTACCTGGGCATCCTGTTTGCCATTGCCTGGTATGCCGATCGGCGCGCGGACATGGGGCGTTCGCTGATCGCCAATCCGGTGGTGTATGCGCTGTCGCTGGGCGTGTATTGCACGACCTGGACCTTCTACGGCAGCGTCGGTCGCGCGGCGGCCAGCGGCATCGGTTTCCTGCCGATCTATCTCGGTCCGACGCTGTTGTTCGCGCTGGCCGGATTCATCCTGCACAAGATGATCCGGGTGGCCAAGGTCAATCGCATCACCTCGATCGCCGACTTCGTCGCCTCGCGCTACGGCAAGAGCCAGCTGCTCGGCGGTCTGGTCACCGTGATCGCCGTGGTCGGCGTGATTCCCTACATCGCGCTGCAGCTCAAGGCGGTATCCAACAGTTTCGCGATTCTCACCAGCTACCCGCAAATCATCATGCCGGCCACGGCCGGCGAGGTGCCGCTGTTCCAGGACAGTGCGCTGTATGTGGCGATGATCCTGGCTGCCTTCACCATCCTCTTCGGCACGCGCCATCTGGACGCCACCGAGCGCCACGAAGGCATGGTGGCGGCGATCGCGGTCGAGTCGATGGTCAAGCTGGTCGCCTTTCTCGCCGTCGGCATTTTCGTCGTCTGGGGCATGCACGACGGCGTCGGCGACATTTTCGCGCAGGCGAAGGCCGTGCCCGACGTTGCGCGCCGTCTCGCTAGCGCCGACTCTCCGGCGGCCTACGGCACCTGGGGCACGCTGATCTTCCTTTCCATGTTCGCCTCGCTGCTACTGCCGCGCCAGTTCCAGATCGCCGTGGTGGAGAACGTCGACGTCAAGCATCTGAGCCGTGCGGTATGGATGTTTCCGCTTTACCTGTTCCTGATCAACCTGTTCGTGCTGCCCGTGGCGCTGGCCGGCATGCTGCATTTCCAGGGCGCGGGCGTCGACGCCGATACCTTCGTGCTGACCTTGCCGATGGCCCGCCAGCAGGAGGCGCTGGCGCTGTTCGTGTATATCGGCGGTTTGTCGGCGGCGACCGGCATGGTCATCGTCGAGACCATCGCGCTGTCGACCATGGTCTGCAACGATCTGGTGATGCCCCTGCTGCTGCGCCTACCGGTGCTCGGGCTGGCGGCGCGCGCCGACCTGTCGGGTCTGCTGCTGGAGATCCGGCGCTGGGCCATCGTCATCATTCTGGGGCTCGGCTATCTGTACTTTCGCGTCGCCGGCGAGGCCTATGCGCTGGTGTCGATCGGGCTGATCTCCTTTGCCGCCGTGGCGCAGTTCGCCCCGGTGGTGATCGGCGGCCTGTTCTGGAAAGGCGGCACCCGCGACGGCGCACTGGCCGGACTGGCGGCGGGATTCGTGGTGTGGGCCTACACCCTGCTGCTGCCGTCCTTCGCCAAGTCGGGCTGGCTGCCGGACGGTTTCATCGCCCACGGCCTGTTCGGCATCGAGCTATTGCGGCCGCAACACCTGTTCGGCCTCAGCGGTCTCGACGAGATCACGCATTGCCTGGTGTGGAGCCTGCTGGCGAACCTGGGGGCCTTTATCGGCGTTTCCCTGCAGCGGGTGCCCAACGTGCGCGAAGCGCGCCAGGCCACGCTGTTCGTCGGCGGAGCCGAAGCCGCCGGACTTTCCGGCTGGCGCGGCAGCGCCGGCGTCACCGACCTGTTGCCGCTGGCCGGCCGCTTTCTCGGCCGTGAACGGGCCGAGGAGGCGTTTTCCCGCCACGCGCAGCAGCGCGGCTTGCGTTCCATCCAGGAACTGCCGGCCGATACGCGGCTGGTGAATTTTGCCGAGACCCTGCTCGCCGGCGCCATCGGTTCGGCTTCGGCACGCGCCATGGTGGCCTCGGTGGTCACCGAAGAGCCGCTCGGCCTCAACGAGGTCATGAATATTCTCGACGAAGCCTCGCAGGTGCGTGCCTACACGCGCGAACTGGAGCAGAAGTCGCTGGAACTGACCCGCGCCACGGCGGAACTGCGCGAGGCCAACGAGCGCCTGCGCGAACTGGATCGCATGAAGGACGATTTCATTTCGACCGTGACCCACGAATTGCGTACGCCGCTGACCTCGATCCGCGCCTTCTCGGAAATGCTGCAGGAGGACCCGAAGATAGACCTGGCGCAGCGCCAGCGCTTCGTCGGCATCATCGTCAGCGAGACCGTGCGCCTGTCGCGGCTGATCAACCAGATCCTCGACCTGGCCAAGCTCGAATCCGGCCGCGCCGAGTGGACCGTGGCCGCCGTCGATGTCGGCGAGGTGGTGCGCGAAGCCGCCGATTCGCTGACCGTGCTGTTCGCCGAAAAGCACGTGACGCTGGATCTCGATGCCTGCGAGAGCGGCCTCAGCGTGCTGGCCGACCGCGACCGCCTGATGCAGGTGATGGTCAATCTGCTGTCGAATGCCCTCAAATTCGTGCCGGCCGACGGCGGCCGCGTGACAGTCGGCGCCGGCGGTACGGCGAGCGAAGTCCGCGTCAGCGTCAGCGACAACGGACCGGGCATCCATGCCGAGGATCAGGAAGTGATTTTCGACAAGTTCCGCCAGGGCGCGGGCACTACCGACGTGCTCACCGACAAACCGCAGGGCACCGGCCTTGGCCTGCCGATCAGCCGCCAGATCATCGAGTATTTCAATGGCCGGCTGTGGGTCGAAAGTATGCCCGGGGCCGGCGCGCGTTTTGTCTTCACCCTGCCGCGTCAGGCGGGCGATAATGATGCGGACAACATTCCAGGAGGGGTTGAGTGAGCCATCGCATTCTGATTGTCGACGACGAGCCGAACATCGTCATATCGCTTGAGTACCTGATGAAGAAGGAAGGCTTCGAGATCGCCGTGGCGACCGACGGCGAATCCGCATTGAAGCTGGCATCCGAATTCCGCCCCGACCTGGTGCTGCTCGACGTGATGATGCCGAAGAAGTCGGGCTTCGAAGTCTGCGAATCGCTGCGCGCCGATCCGGCGCTGGCCGGCGTCAAGATCATCATGCTGACCGCCAAGGGCCGCGAGACGGAAGTCACCAAGGGCCTGGCGCTGGGCGCCAACACCTACATCACCAAGCCGTTTTCGACCAAGGACCTCGTCGTCCAGATCAAGTCGCTGCTGGAATGAAGGCGAAGGTCAGATTCATCCTCGCGGCCGGTGTGCTGGGCCTGCTGATGACCGGGCCGTTCGCGCTGACCGCGCTGCTGCTGTTCGCCGACGCCAGGGACGCGGAGCGCGCCGCCTTCGCCGAGTTCCTCTTGCCACGCCTGCCGCTGGGCGCGCTGATGACCCTGCTCGGCTTCATTGCCGGCGTGATCCTGTTGCGCAGCCTGTTCCAGCATTACGTGCTGGGCCTGCTGCATATGGCCGAGACGCTGCGCCTGATGCTCGGTGCCAACCGCAATTTCCGCGTCGCGCCGGAAGGCCCGCCCGAAGTGCGCGAACTGGCGCGTGCCGCCAACGATCTGGCGCAGCAGCGCGACGAACTGCTGAACGACGTCGAAGAGCAGATCCGCCAGGCCAAGACCACGGTCGAGGAGGAAAAGAACCGGCTCGCCGCGCTGATGTCGGAACTCGCGCTGGGCGTCGTGGTCTGCAATCTCGACGGCCGCATCCTGCTCTACAACAGCCGCGCCCGGCTGCAGTTCAAGGCCCTCGCGCAGGGGCCGACCTCGATGAGCGGCGGCGCCCTGATCGGCCTTGGCCGTTCGATCTTCTCCATCCTCGAGCGCGGCCAGATCACCCATTCGCTGGAGAACATCCAGCAGCGCCTGCGCCGCGGCAGCGCCGAGCCGACCGCGAATTTCATCACGGCGACCCGGAGCGGGGCGTTGTTGCGTTGCCAGATGGCGCCGGTGCTGGGGCGTGCCGAGACGGTGGCGGAGGAGGGTACGGCGGCGAGTCCGATCGGCAGCGAACCTCTGGTCACGGGCTACGTCCTCACCATCGAAAACATCACGCGCAACTTCGAACGCGAGGCGGAGCGCGACCAGGCCCTGCAGATGCTGACCGACGGCAATCGCGCGGCGCTGGGCAACATCCGCGCTGCGGTCGAAACGCTGATCGGTTCGCCGGAGATGGAGGCCGCTTACCGCGAACGCTTCATGCGCGTGATCGCCGACGAAGCAGGAGCGATGAGCAGCAAGCTCGAAGCCACCATGGGCCGCTTTGCCGATGCGCTGAAAACCCGCTGGCCGTTGGAAGACGTGCTGGGCATCGACATCCTCGCCGCGGCCGCGCGGCGCATCGAGGACAAGCTGAAGCTGCCAATCAAGCACGAAGACCAGGACGCCAGCCTGTGGATGCGCGTGGACAGCTTCGCCCTGATTCAGGCCATCACCTTTCTCGCCTCGCGCCTGCAGGACCACTATGCGATACGCGAATTGCGGCTGCGGCTTGCCGCGGAAGGCAGGATGGTGTTCGTCGACCTGATCTGGTCGGGCACGCCGGCCTCCTCGGAGACGCTCTACACCTGGGAACTGGAGCCGATGAACGTCGGCGCCGAAGTCAGCCCGCTGACGCTGCGCGACGTCATCGACCGGCATGGTGCCGAGATCTGGTACCAGCGCGACAAGGCGGCGCACAACGCCTTCTTCCGCATCGTGTTGCCAGCGGCGGCCATGCCCGACGCGCCGGCGATCGACCAAGCACAGCACCTGCACAGCGACAGCCGTCCCGAGTACTACGATTTCGATCTGTTCACCGCGCGCGACGCCGAAGGCGCCGGCATCGATCCCGAACGCAAGCTGACCGAGCTGGTCTATTCGGTGTTCGACACCGAGACCACCGGCCTGCTGCCGTCCGAGGGCGACGAGATCATCCAGATGGGCGCCGTGCGCATCGTCAACAACCGCCTGCTGCGCCAGGAAATCTTCGACCAGCTGGTGGATCCCGGCATTCCGCTGAAGCCCGATGGGATTCCGATCCACGGCATCACCGAGGCCATGGTCAATGGCCAGCCGCGGCTCGACGTGGTGCTGCCGGCCTTCCACGAGTTCTGCGCCGAAACCGTGCTGGTGGCGCACAACGCGGCCTTCGATCTGCGTTTCTTCCAGCTCAAGGAGGACAGCCTCGGCGTCCGCTTCACGCAGCCCGTGCTCGATACCCTGCTGCTGTCGGCGGTGATCCATCCGACCCAGGAATCGCACAGCCTGGAAAGCATCGCCGAACGCCTCGGCATCAACGTCATCGGCCGCCACACGGCGCTCGGCGACGCCTTCGTCACCGGCGAAGTTTTCCTCAAGATGATTCCGCTGCTGGCCGACATGGGCATCCTCACGCTGCGCCAGGCGCTGGACGCGGCGCAGAAGACCTACTTCGCCCGTATCAAGTACTGAGCATGAGCCACAGCGATATCCTGCCCCAGTCCGCCGCCATTGCCGCTTGCGCCATGCGCATCGAAGGCGCCGCGGATGTCGCGGCGCTGGCGGCCTGCGCCGCCGAGGCGCGGCAGCTGGCCGTGGCGTTGCACCATGCCGATGCTGGCGCGGCCCTGGTGACCGGCGTTCTGTCGCGGCTCAACGATGCGGTCGCGGCACGTGTGCTGCTCGTGCTGCAGCAGCGCTTTCGCCTGCCGCCGGCGCGCTGGTGCTGGCTCGGCCTCGGTTCCGAAGGCCGCCTGGAGCAGACCCTGGCCACCGACCAGGACAACGGGCTGGTGTTCTCCGCCAGCGACGACGACGAGGCGCAGCGGTTGCGCGAGCTGTTCCTGCCCTTCGCCCGGGCGGCAAACGAAGCGCTGGCCGCCTGCGGCTTCCCGCTCTGCGACGGCGGAGTCATGGCCGGCAATCCGCGCTGGTGCCTGTCGCAGTCGGAGTGGCTGGAAAGCTTTACGGCCTGGGTGCGCACGCCCGAACCCGAAGCCCTGCTTAACGCCGCGATCTTCTTCGACTTCCGGGCGCTGGCCGGCGATGCCGAACTGGCGACCGGCCTGCGTCGTTCCCTGGCGGAGCTGACGCGCGGCAACGAGATCTTCCTGCGCATGATGACGGTCAATGCGCTGGCGGCGCCGCCGCCGCTGGGACGCCTGCGCGATTTCGTGACCGAGGCTGATTCCGGCGGTACCATCGACTTGAAGAAGTTCGGTTCGCGCATCTTCGTCGATGCCGCGCGCATCCTGGCGCTCGGCGCCGGCAGCGCCGAGGCCGCCACCGCGCCGCGCCTGCGTGCGATGGCGGCAGAGGGGATAATGACCCCTGCCGATGCCGAAGCGGCGGTGCACGCCTTCCATGCCCTGCAGGGGATACGCTTTGCGGCGCAAGCCGCGGTGCTCGCCGGCGGCACGCCGGGCAACCAGCTCGACCCGGACCGGCTCAATGAATTCGATCGCCGTGTGCTGCTCGGTGCCCTGCGCCAGGCGCGTACGCTGCAACAAGCACTGAAAACCCGATTCCACATTGAAACCTGAAGCGATGAACCAACCGACATCCGAATCGCGCGAGGAACTCCTCGCCTTCCTGCGCCAGCATCCGCCGTTCCGGGACATGGGCGCCTTCGCCCTCAACGCTCTGGCCGGCAAATTGACACCGCTGGAAATAGCCAGCGGCCAGTTCATCCTGACGCCGGGCGAAGTGCCGCCCGACCTGTTCATCATCGCCGCGGGCCGGGTCCAGGCACGCCTCGCCGGTGACCTCAGCCTGCTCGACAAGCCGCTGTATGAACTCGGGCCGGGCCAGGCTTTCCCGCTCGCCGCAGTGGCCGCCAAGCGGCCGTCGATCGCCATCTATAGCGCGGTGGATGCGGTCAGGGTCTGGCGTCTCGCCAGCGCCGACTTTTCCAAGCTGCTGTTCTCCAGCTGCGAATTCAACCGTTTCGTCCTCGACCACGTGGCCGGCCTGCTCGACCAGGCGCGGCACCAGATCGAACTCCAGTTCGGCCAGCGCAATGCCGACCAGCAGTCGCTCAACTCCCAGCTGTCGACCTTCCTGCGGCCGACCGTGATCAGCGTCACGGCGCAGACACCGATTCGCCAGACGATCGACACCATGGTTCAGGCCAAGGTCGGCTCGGTCGTGATCGCCGACGCTGACAACCGGCCATTGGGCATCTTCACCCAGTCGGACGCAATACGGCGTGTCGTCGCCGCCGACTATCCGGCCACGGCGCCGGTCGAGGAGGTGATGACCAGTCCGGTGGCGACCATCTCCGCGCACGCCACGGCCTATGACGCCATGCTGGCCATGGCCACGCACGGCATTCGCCACCTGGTGATCGTCGATGGCGAGGACAGGGTGGCCGGTGTGGTGTCGGAGCGCGACCTGTTCGCCATGCAGCGCATCGGCCTGCGCAACGTGCGCAAGGTGATCTCTGCGGCGAACACCATCGAGGACCTGGCCCAGGCCGCCGCCGACGTGCGCCGGCTGTGCCTCAACATGCTGAACCAGGGCGTCAGCGCGGAAAAGCTGACCCAGTTCATCTCCGGCCTCAATGACAGCCTGACGCGCCGCGTGATCGAGATCAGTCTGCAGCGGCACGACTTGTTCGGCCTCGACTGGGCCTGGCTGGCGTTCGGCTCGGAAGGGCGCGACGAGCAGACCTTCAGCACCGATCAGGACAATGGCATTATATTTGTCTGCCCCGACTTCGCCGACCGCGACGCATTGCAGCTGCGCTTTCTGGATTTTGCGCGCGAGGTCAACGAAGGCCTGGCACGCTGCGGCTTCCCCCTGTGCAAGGGCAACATCATGGCCGGCAACCCGCTCTGGTGCCTGACCCAGGACGAGTGGCAGGCCCGCTTCACGCAGTGGATCCGGGCGCCCGAGCCGGAAGCCCTGCTCAATGCCACGATCTTCTTCGATTTCCGCACCCTGTACGGCAATGACGCGCTGGCCAAGTCGCTGCGCAAATGGTTGCTGGACATGACGCGCAACGCCAGGGTGTTCCTCCGCTTCATGGCCGAAAACGCCGTCAAGGCGACGCCGCCGCTGGGCATGATCCGCGACTTCGTGTTCGACGGCCATGCCGAATTTCCGCACACGATCGATCTCAAGGCCTTCGGCGCGCGGCCCTTCGTCGACGCCGCGCGCATCATCGCGCTGGCCAACGGCATCCCGCACAGCAGCACCGTCGAGCGGCTGCGCGCGGCGGCGGCGCAGGGCAAGCTGGGCGGCGACGACATCAACGCGGTGATCGAAGCCTTCTTCTTCATCCAGCAGCTGCGCCTGCGCAACCAGCGCGCCGGCACCCCGCCGGGCGCCGAGAACCGCGTCGATCCGGACTCGCTCAACGAACTGGACCGGCAGGTGCTGAAAGAGGCCTTCAAGCAGTCCAAGCGCCTGCAGTCGCGGCTGCAGCTCGAATACCGGCTGTGACGGCAGTCGCGGTCCCGCTGCGCACGCCGCTGTTCCGCGGCGAACGGCGCTTGCGCATTGCGCTGGTCGGCCTGCCCGGCGGCGGCAAGACGACGCTGTTCGATGCCGTGTCGAGCACGGCGCCGCAGCGCGGCGAACTGGCCGGCACGCACCGTGTCTATCGCGAGTGCAGCGTGCAGATCGGCTTCGACGAGGCCAGCGTGGTTGATCTGCCGAGCATCCATTCCCTGCATCACTTGGCCGGCGACGACCTGACGGCGCTGAAGTATCTGCTCTGGGGCGACCAGCGTCCCGCGGTTTCGGCGCACGAAGGCGCCGGCCCGCCGGCGCCGCTGGCGCCGCCCGACCTGATCGTCCAGGTGGCCGACGCCAGCAACCTGCAAAGCCATCTCGAACTGACGCTGGAACTTGCCCAGCTCGGCCGACCCATCGTGCTGGCGCTGAACCGCATGGACGAGGCGGCGAAGAAGGGCCTCTACCTCAACGTCAAGGCCCTTGAGCAGCTGCTCGGCGTGCCGGTGGTGCCGACCGTGGCGCTGATGGGGCAGGGGCTCGTGGCGTTGTTCGCTACCGTGGCGAATACCGCGCGCGAAGCCGCCTGTCCGCTGCCGCAGCCGCCCAGCCGACATATCGCGGACAGTTTGCAGGCGCTGTCGGCGGCGCTCAACCGGCCCGAGATCCATGCCGCGTTTCGCCTGCCGCATCCCATGCTGCTGACGCAGTTTGCGGCGGCCGACGGTTTCATCGAGGACGAGCTGGCGCAGCACTTTCCGCAGCGCCTGCCCGAATTGCGCGCCTTGCGCGAGGCGGCCGGGGCGCAGCTGCCGCGCCCGCTGGCGGAGGAACTGCATGCCGATCGCCACCATCGCGCCGCCAGCCTGGTCGAGGCGGCGCAGCGCATGGGGGCGCCGGATGCGGAACGCGGCTGGCGCTTCTGGCTCGACGAACTGTTCCTGCATCCGCAGTGGGGACTGATCGGCAGCCTTGCCGTGTTCGCCGCCGTGCTGTTCGTGGTATTCGAGATCAGCGGCTGGATCGACGCCATGACCACGGTGCGCCTCGCCGCCGCGTTCGCCGACTGGCAGCCGCAGGCGACCGGCGGCGTGGTCGGGCGCGCGGTGCTCGACGGCCTGATCGGCCTCACCGGCATCGTGGTGCCCTACATGATTCCGCTGGTGATGCTGCTGGTGAGCCTGGAGCAGGCCGGGTTGATGCAGCGCATTGCCTTCGTCGTGGACCGCGGTTTCCACCAGATCGGCCTCCACGGCGGCGTCGCCGTGCCCTTCCTGCTCGGGCTGGGCTGCAACGTGCCGGCGATCTCCGGCGTGGCCAAGACCACCCGCGGCCGCGAACGCGTGATCGCCTCGGTGCTGATCACCTTCGTGCCCTGTTCGGCGCGCTCCGCGATCATCCTCGCGATCGCTGGCAAGTATCTCGGCGCGGCCGGCGTGTTCGGCATGTTCGCCCTGACCCTGGTGCTGATCGCCGTCATGGGCCGCCTGCTGTCGCGCGGCAAGCGCGAGCTGGGCCCGGGCCAGGTGCAGGAAATTCCCGCCTATGCGCTGCCGACCTGGCGCGAGCTGCTGGCCGAAACCTGGGCTCGCACCAGCGACATCCTGACCATCGTCACGCCGCTGCTGGTCGGCGGCAGCGTGGTGCTGGCGCTGCTCAACCATATTGGCGCCGACGTCGCGGTCAATACGCTGCTGGCGCCTGCCACGGTCTGGTGGCTGGGCCTGCCGCCGGCGCTGGGCGTGCCCCTGCTGTTCGGCGTGCTGCGCAAGGAACTCTCGCTGCTGATGATCTTCCAGGCGCTGGGTACCCAGGACATCGGCCGTCTGCTCGATCCGCTGCAGATGATCACCCTGCTGGTGTTCCTCAGCTTCTACATTCCCTGCATCTCCACCTTTGCCGTCATGCTGCGCACGGTCGGCCGGCGCGATGCCTGGTTCTCGGTGGCGCTGTCGGTCGGCGTCGCCCTGCTGCTGGCCGGTGCGGTGCGGCTGATTTTCGGCGGTCTGCGGCTGCTCGGCGGATGACAGGCGGCTGATGCGCCGCAATCCATCCAATACGGATATCCGGCGCCGCCGGGAGTAAAATATGCGCATTTCTTGAATGCGGGACGCGGCCATGCAGCGCTTCGATTTCGACAATGCCCTGACCATGCACAGGGCCTGGAAAATGAAGTTCCACCTGGCGCTCGGCAGCGTCCAGGGCAAGGACTACGACACCGCGCCGATCGGCGATGCCGCGCAGTGCAGCCTCGGCATCTGGCTGGCGGCGAACGCCGGCGAACTGGCGCAGGTCGCCGCGGCGTGGGAACTGCTGGCGGTGCACGAGGAATTCCACCGCCGTTCGAAGGATATCGCCGACAGCATCCGCAACGGCAAGATCCTGTCGATGGACGATCCGGACATCGCGGCCTACCTGAGGCTGTCGTCGCGGATCGAAGACCTGCTGCTGCAGCTCAAGACGCAGCTGCAGGCGTCGACCTGATTTCCCTCCGGTGCGCGCCGGCTTCAAATCCGCAGCCGGCATTCGGCTCAGTGCAAGGAACCCGCATGAATCCGCAGAACGGTTATGACGTTGAAGACCTCGCGGCCGGCACCTAGTTCGGCGGCCGCATCGCCCACGGCATGTTTTCTGCCAGCCTGATCTCGGCCGTACTCGGCAATCGACTGCCCGGTCCCGGCGTGATCTACGTCCGCCAGTCGCTGCGTTTTCGCGCCCCGGTGCGCCCCGGCGACACGGTGCGCGCCAAGGCCACGGTCAAACAGGTCATTGCCGGCAAATGCCGCGTGGTGCTCGACACGGTGTGCACGGTCGGCGGCAAGGTGGTGATCGATGGCGAGGCGATGGTCACCTCGCGCGCCAGGCGCGAAGCCGTCGCCAGCCAGGCGTGACCGTGGGCGAGCCGGTGATCGCTGCGGCGGCGATGGTCGATGCCGTCATGGCCGGGCGCCATGCGGTGCGCGCCTTCCTGCCGCGCGCGGTACCGCGCGCTCTGCTCGCCGAAATCCTGACCATCGCCAGTCGCGCGCCCTCCGGCACCAACCTGCAGCCCTGGCGCGTGCATGTGCTGACCGGCGCCGCGCGCCAGCGCCTGGTCGATGGCGTGTGCGCCGCCTACGACAGCGACGAGCGCGGCCACAGCGCCGAGTACAACTACTATCCCGCCGAATTCTTCGAACCCTACCTCGCGCGCCGGCGCCAGATCGGCTGGGGCCTCTACGGCCTGCTCGGCATCGAGAAGGGCGACAAGCTGCGCATGAAGGCGCAGATGCGGCGCAACTACGAATTCTTCGGCGCCCCGGTGGGGCTGATTTTCACTATCGACCGGCGCATGGAGCAGGGCAGCTGGCTTGATTACGGCATGTTCGTGCAAAGCGTGATGCTCGCCGCGCGTGCCCGCGGCCTCGACACCTGCCCGCAGGTGGCCTGGCTCGACTACCACCGCATCATCGCCGGGGTGCTCGGCTTCGGTGAGCAGGAACAACTGGTGTGCGGCATGTCGCTGGGCTGGGCCGATCCGGCGGCAATCGAAAACACGCTGCGCACCGAGCGCGCGGCGCTCGACGAATTCGTCGTCTTCCATGACTGAGGACGGGGCGCGCCAGCGCATCGACAAGTGGCTGTGGGCGGCGCGCTTCTTCAAGACGCGCAGCCTCGCCGCGGATGCGGTGGAAGGCTCCAAGGTCAGATGGAACGGGCAGACGGTAAAGCCGGCGCGCGAACTCAAGCCCGGCGACGAACTGGAAATTTCCGCCGGCGAGTTGCGCTGGACCGTCATCGTGCGCGGGCTCAACGGCCAGCGCCGGCCGGCGCCGGAAGCCCGCCTGCTCTACGAGGAAACCGCCGAAAGCACAGCGCGACGCGCGCAACTGGAGGAAATCCGCCGCCTGGCACCGATGCCCGGCACCGGCCTCAAGGGCCGGCCGACCAAGAAAGCCGGCCGCCTGATCCGCGGCTTCAACGAGTGATACCCTTGCCGCCATGGAAATGAGCATTGCACTTCTGGTGGGCCTGCTGCTGGGCGGCGGCATGGTGGCTTTCGTCTATGCCCAGCGCGTGCGCGAAGCCCAGGGGGAACTGGCGCGGCGCGAAGGCGAACTGGAGGCCTTGCGCACCCAGGAGTCGGCGCTGGCGATACGCTGCGCCACGCTGCAGGCCGAGCGGGAAAGGGACCACGCGCTGTTCGCCGAGCGCCATGCCACGCTGGAGGCCGCGCGCGACAGCTTCGCCGATGCCTTCAAGGTGATTTCCGCCGACGCGCTGGCGAAGAACAACCAGTCCTTCCTCGAACTCGCCCGCGCCACCCTGGAGGCACAGCAGGGCGCGGCGCTGGCCGCGGCGAAGACCGACCTCGATAGACGCCAGCTGGCCATCGGCGAACTGGTGACGCCGGTGAAGACCTCGCTGGAAAAGTTCGAGCAGCAGATCCAGGGCATCGAGAAGGCGCGCATCGACGCCTACGCCACACTGTCCGAACAGGTGCGCGCCATGGCCGAGGCCCAGGGCGCGCTGCGCGAGGAAACCGGCAACCTGGTCAAGGCCCTGCGCGCACCGCAGACGCGCGGACGCTGGGGCGAACTGCAATTGAAGCGCGTGGTCGAGATGGCCGGCATGCTCGATCACTGCGACTTCATCGAACAGGCCAGCACCAATACCGAAGACGGCCGCCTGCGGCCGGACATGATCGTCAAGCTGCCCGGCGGCAAGAACATCGTGGTCGATGCCAAGGCGCCGCTGGCGGCTTACCTCGAAGCGCTCGAAGCGCCCGACGAGGAAGAAAAGAAGCGCAAGCTGGCCGACCATGCGCGGCAGGTACGCGACCACCTCAGGAAGCTCGGACAGAAAGCCTACTGGGAGCAATTCCAGCCTTCGCCGGATTTCGTGGTGCTGTTTTTGCCCGGCGAAATGTTCTACTCGGCGGCGCTGGAAGCCGATCCTTCGCTGATCGAGGCCGGCGTCGACGCGCGGGTGATCCTCGCCACGCCGACCACGCTGATCGCCCTGTTGCGCGCCGTGGCCTACGGCTGGACGCAGCAGGCGCTGACCGAGAACGCCGAGCGCATCAGCGTGCTCGGGCGCGAGCTCTACGACCGCATCGCCACCGTGGCCGAGCACTGGGGCCGCGTCGGCAGGAACCTCGGCGAAGCGGTCGGCGCCTACAACGACTCGGTGGCCTCGATGGAAAAGCGCGTGCTGGTCTCGGCGCGCAAGTTCCGCGAGCTCAAGGTGGCCAGCGAGGACAAGGACATCCGCGACCTGAATCCGGTCGAGACCCTGCCGCGCGAGCCGCAGGCGCCCGAATTGCTGCCGCCGGAGCAGAGGCTCACGCCATGAGCCTTTGGGGTGGCAGACTGGTCTCCGTCATCAAGGAGCCCAGACCATGTCGCCTTTCCAGGAAGACCCCGCGCCGCACCCCGATCCCGCCGATGTCGCGGTGTTCATCGTCACCACGACCCTGTGCGCCCTCGGCGCGCTGATCCTGCCGCTGGCGGGGTGATACCCCTATAATCCGGCCATGCCAGCTTCATCGCACCGGGATGCTTCAGGCCGGTCTTGTCCCATCGAACCGCTATTCATCGATTGAACATGGAAAACCAGTTCTTCTCCCGGCCGATCCTGAATTCACCTTACGACTACCCAAAGCGGCATTGGGAGCTCGATGCGACGGGTCAGCCGACGCAGAAGATCGTCGATTCGCGGCGTCGGGCCGAGTTCATCACTCCGATCCCCAAGCCGAAAAAGCATAAGGCTGCCCAGAAACAGGATTCGCTGCTGTTCGACGAGGGGCTTTCCAGCCAGGCGCAGGAATACGCCCACACCGCCATCATCAACGGCGTGCGGCAGGAAGTCGACAAGTGGCGTGGCCTGCCCAATCCCGCCGGCTGGCGCGTTACACCCGAGACCGCGCGCCTGCTCCAGCACTGGCGGCACCATCATTTCGCCGGCATCCGGCCCTTCTTCTGCCAGGTCGAAGCCGTCGAAACCGCCATCTGGCTGACCGAAGTGGCGCCCCAGCTCGGCAAGGCCGGCGAGCGTTTCCTGCTGCATCTCGCCAACGCCAACAACGACGCCAACCCCGGCATCCTGCGGCTGGCGCTCAAGCTGGCCACCGGCGCGGGCAAGACCACCGTGATGGCCATGCTGATCGCGTGGCAAACCGTCAATGCCGTGCGCCGTCCGACGAGCAAGAAATTCACCCGCGGCTTCCTCGTCGTCACGCCCGGCATCACCATCAAGGACCGCCTGCGCGTCCTCCAGCCCGGTGATCCCGACAGCTACTACCTGAGCCGGGAAATGGTGCCCGGCGACATGATCGGCGACATCGAGCGCGCCAAGATCGTCATCACCAACTTCCACGCCTTCAAGCTGCGCGAGCGCATGGAGCTATCCAAGGGTGGCCGTCTGCTTCTTCAAGGCCGGGGCGGCGATGAACTCAACACCCTCGAATCCGAAGGCCAGATGATCCAGCGCGTCATGCCCGAACTCATGGGCATGAAGAACCTCATGGTCATCAACGACGAAGCCCACCACTGCTACCGCGCCAAGCCGAAGCCCGAGGACGACGAAGACCTGAAGGGCGACGAGCGCAAGGAAGCCGAGAAGAACAACGAAGCCGCCCGCCTGTGGATTTCCGGCATCGAGGCCGTGAGCCGCAAGCTCGGCGTTGCGCGCGTGCTGGACCTTTCCGCGACGCCCTTCTTCCTGCGCGGCTCCGGCTATGCCGAGGGCACCCTGTTTCCCTGGACCATGAGCGACTTTTCACTGATGGACGCCATCGAATGCGGCATCGTCAAACTGCCGCGCGTGCCGGTGGCGCAGAACCTTCCCGGCGACGAAATGCCGATGTTCCGCAACCTCTGGGAACACATCCGCAAGGACATGCCGAAGAAAGGCCGGGGCAAGGCGGAAAATCTCGACCCGCAAAGCCTGCCGACGCGCTTGAAGACAGCGCTGGAAGCGCTCTACGGCCACTACAAGCAGACCCACGAACTCTGGGACAAGGCGGGCATCCGCGTGCCGCCCTGCTTCATCGTCGTCTGCAACAACACCTCAACGTCGAAGCTGGTCTACGACTACATCTCCGGCTTCCAGCGCCCGCCCAATGAGGACGGCGCCACGCCGCCGCCCTTCCTCGGCGCCTTGCCGCTGTTTTCCAACTTCGACGAACACGGCAACCCCATGGCGCGGCCGCGCACCCTGCTGATCGACAGCGAGCAGATCGAGTCCGGCGACGCCCTCGACGACAATTTTCGCGCCATGGCCGGCCCCGAGATCGAGCAGTTCCGCCGCGAGATCGTCGAGCGCACCGGCGATCCGCGCGCCGCCGAAGGCCTCACTGACCAGAATCTGCTGCGCGAAGTCATGAACACGGTCGGCAAGGCCGGCAAGCTCGGCGAGTCCATCCGCTGCGTGGTGTCCGTGTCCATGCTCACCGAAGGCTGGGACGCCAACACCGTCACCCATGTCCTCGGCGTGCGCGCCTTCGGCACCCAGTTGCTGTGCGAGCAGGTCATCGGCCGCGCGCTGCGCCGCCAGTCCTACGAGCTCAACGACAACGGCCTGTTCGATGTCGAATACGCCGACGTGCTCGGCATTCCCTTCGACTTCACCGCCAAGCCCGTGGTCGCGCCGCCGCAGCCGCCGCGCGAGACCGTCCAGGTCAAGGCCGTCCGTCCCGAGCGCGACGCGCTGGAGATTCGCTTCCCCCGCGTCCAGGGCTACCGCGTCGAACTGCCGGAAGAGCGTCTTGTCGCCGAATTCAACGCCGATTCGGTGCTCGAACTTACGCCAGACCTGGTCGGCCCCTCGATCACCCGCAACGCCGGCATCATCGGCGAAGGTGTGGACCTCAACCTCAAGCATCTCGGCGACACCCGCCCCTCGACGCTGCTGTTCCACCTCACCCAGCGCCTGATCACCACCAAATGGCGCGAGCCGGGCGAAGCCGCCAAGCTCCACCTGTTCGGCCAGATGAAGCGCATCGCCAAGCAATGGCTCGACACCTGCCTGGTCTGCAAGGGCGATACCTACCCGGCGCAGCTCATCTATCAGGAACTCGCCGACATGGCCTGCGAGCGCATCACCGCCGCCATCACCCGCGCCGAGCAGGGCAAGCGCCCGATCAAGGCCGTGCTCGACCCCTACAACCCCGTCGGCAGCACCGCCCACGTCAACTTCAACACCTCGAAGACCGACCGCTGGGAAACCGATGCCCGCCGCTGCCACCTCAACTGGATCATCCTCGACAGCGACTGGGAGGCCGAATTCTGCCGCGTCGCCGAATCCCATCCGCGCGTCCGCGCCTATGTCAAGAACCACAACCTCGGCCTCGAAGTGCCCTACCGCTACGGCTCCGAAACGCGAACCTACCTGCCCGACTTCATCGTGAATGTCGAAGACGGCCACGGCGAGGATGACCTGCTGCACCTGATCGTCGAAATCAAGGGCTACCGCCGCGAAGACGCCAAGGAAAAGAAATCCACCATGGAAACCTACTGGGTGCCCGGCGTGAATAGCCTCAAGCAACACGGCCGCTGGGCCTTCGCCGAATTCACCGACGTGTTCCAGATGCAGGACGACTTCGCCAAGAAGGTCGCGGCCGAGTTCGACAAGATGATCGCGCGTCTTGCGCTCGCAAAGGGCTGACGGACATGCCGGCCACCCGACTCAGGATTTTCATCAGCAGCGTGCAAAAGGAGTTCGCACAGCAGCGTCTCGACTTGAAGGCCTTTCTGCTTGGCGATGCCGTGCTGCGCCGCTTCGTCTCCGAGGTCTTCCTGTTCGAAAGTCTTCCGGCCATGGACCGTCGCGCTGACGAGGTCTATCTGGAGGAAGTTGAGCGATGCGATATTTATCTCGGGCTTTTCGGCAACGACTACGGCTTCGAGGATGGGAATGGCGTTTCTCCTACCGAACATGAATACGACCATGCCACTCGCCAGGGCAAGACGCGCCTCATCTATGTCTGGGGCGCCGACGACAAAAAACGCGCACCGAAAATGCGTGCCTTGGTCGGCAAGGCCGGCGGAGAACTCATCCGACGCCGCATTGAAAACGTCAGCGCTCTCACGGCTGAAGTCTATGCCAGCCTCGTGGACTACCTCGACGGCATCGGCGCCCTGCGTGTGCCGCCCTTCGATACCGCGGCCTGCGACAAGGCTACCCTGAAGGACCTGTCCCGCCGGCGTGTCGAATGGTTTCTCGATACCGCCCGGCGCGAGCGCGGCTTCCCCCTCAAACCCAACACCGATACCAAGGCGCTGCTGGCCCATCTAAACCTGCTGGACGGCAGCCGGCCTACCAATGCCGCCGTATTGCTCTTCGGCGCCAACCCGCAGCGCTTCCATCGCGTTGCCGAAATCAAGTGCGTGCACTGTCACGGCACCGAGTATCGCCGCCCCTTTGCATCCCAGCAGATTTACGCGGGAGACCTTTTCGAACAGGCCGATCAGGCGCGCGACTTCGTGTTGGCGAAGATCAACCGCGCCGTCGGCACGCGCGATGTCAGCATCACGGCACCGGCCACCTACGAGCTGCCGCCGGATGCCGTCGGCGAGGCCATTGTCAATGCCCTGGCCCATCGCGATTACAACAGCAACGCCGCGGTCGAGGTCCGCCTGTTTGCCGACCGGCTGGAAATCTGGAATCCCGGCACGCTGCCCGGTACGCTGACGCTGGACGATTTGCGCGATGCGCATCCGTCGGTGCCCTACAACCCGCTGATCGCCGAATCACTCTATCTCGCCCGCTACATCGAAAAGGCCGGATCGGGAACCCTGCGGATGATCGAGCTCTGCCACGAAGCAGGTCTTGCCGAGCCTGGTTATGAGCTGCGCGCCGGCAGCTTTGTCATTACTCTCTGGCGCGACTGGCTGACGGATGAAGTCCTGGCTGAGCTAGCATTGAACGATCGCCAATTGAAGGCGCTACCGCTCCTTCGGCAACAGCGCCATCTGACGAACAGCGAGTATCAGACCATCACCGGGGCAACCCGTGCCACTGCAAAGCGCGATCTGGAAGCTCTTGTGCAAAAAAATGTGCTTGTCGCCAGGGGTAGCGGCCGGGGAGCCCACTACGAGTTCTTCAAGAAACGGCTCAAGAATGGCTCAAATGGGTCAGCGGATGGCGGGGTGGAAAATGGCTCATAAATGGCTCAATTGGCTCATCGCCCCGGAGTTGCCGACAGTGCAGCTTGGATAAATCCGACATGAACCCGACAAACGCGACGCATCATCACGAACAGGCATAAGCATGGCCAAGCCACCAAAATCGAAGCTCACCGTCGAAGCCCTCAAGCACGACGACGCCACGCGCAAGAACATTCCCACCGCCGAATACCAGTCGGTGATGCACAAGGAGGAGCAGTCGCCGCTGCGCGTCGCCTACGAGCGCCGCAACACGGACCTCGACCCGCAACTGGTCTGGCGCGGCAAGGACCAGCAGGACTGGTCCGACCTCGTGGTCCACGCCCCGCCCATCTACATCCAGGAAAAGATCCACCCCAAGGTGCTGATCGACGATCTGCGGCGCCGCAGCGAGGCGGGCGCGAAAACGGCCGACACCCAGGTAGACATGTTCGCCGACTTCAACGGCCTGCCCGACGACTCCGCCCGCACCGAGTTCTACCAGCACGACGCTCACTGGGCCAACCGCATGATCCTCGGCGACAGCCTGCAAGTCATGGCCAGCCTGGCCGAGCGCGAGGGCCTGCGGGGAAAGGTGCAATGCATCTACTTCGATCCGCCCTACGGCATCAAATTCAATTCCAACTTCCAGTGGAGCACCACCAGCCGCGACGTCAAGGACGGCAACGCCGCCCACATCACCCGCGAGCCGGAGCAGGTCAAGGCCTTCCGCGACACCTGGCGCGACGGCATTCACTCCTACCTGACCTACCTGCGCGACCGGCTCACCGTGGCGCGCGACCTGCTGACCGACTCCGGCTCGATCTTCGTGCAGATCGGGGATGAGAACGTGCACCGGGTAAGGGCGGTGATGGATGAGGTGTTTGGGGATAGAAATTGCATTTCACAAATTTCGATCCAGAAAACCAGCGGGCAGACCTCGCAATACATAGCAGGAGTACAGGACTTCATTCTTGTCTATGCCAAGAACGGGGAGCAGACCAAATTTCGGAAAGTACTTGTTGAGAAACCAGCGATTGGCAGTGCGGACGAAAGATATGTCTGTGTTGAACCTGAATTGGGCTACCTCATCGACCTGTCCGTTAAGCAAAAGCGTGGAACAGAGCCAATGCCCTCAGGGCGAATTCTCCGGCTTCAAGACACCACTTCACAAACCGGATCGGACAGCAGCAGGTTCACCTTTCAGTTTCAGAACATCCCTGCTGTTCCTTCCGGAAAGCGAGGTTGGTCATTCGGAGAAGATAAGCGTGATCGGTTGACAAAATCCGGAAGATTATTCGCGGTTGGGAAAAGCGTCAGATGGAAGAACTATCACGACGAATCTGGATATTCGGCTCCGGGCAACAACTGGACAGACCTTACTCCGTCAGGGTTCGGTGAGGATCGTATTTACGTCGTTCAGACTCTGACTGACTTTGTTCAGCGTTGTCTGCTGATGACCACCGACCCCGGCGACCTCGTTCTCGACCCCACCTGCGGCTCCGGCACCACCGCCTACGTCGCCGAGCAATGGGGCCGCCGCTGGATCACCATCGACACCTCCCGCGTCGCCCTGGCGCTGGCCCGTGCCCGCATCATGGGCGCGCGCTATCCCTACTATCTGCTGGCCGACAGCAGGGACGGCCAGTTCAAGGAAGCCGAGGTCACCCGCACGGCACCCTCCACCAAGCCCACTTACGGCAACCTGCGCCACGGCTTCGTCTACCAGCGCGTGCCGCATATCACCCTGAAGTCCATCGCCAACAACGCCGAGATCGATGTGATCTGGGAGAAGTTCCAGGAACGGCTGGAACCCTTGCGCGAGCAGATCAACAAGGCATTGGGACAGGATTTACAGGATGGACAGGATGGAAAATCCAATCCTGAAAATCCTGTTCATCCTGTCAAAAAGCCTTTTCTCCACGAGTGGGAAATCCCCCGCGAGGCCGAAGCGAAGTGGAGCGATGCGGCGAAGAAACTCCATGCCGACTGGTGGCGCGAGCGCATCGCTCGCCAGAAGGACATCGACGTCTCGATTGCCGCCAAAGCCGAGTCCGAATACCTCTACGACAAGCCTTACGAGGACAGGAAGAAAGTCCGCGTCGCCGGCCCCTTCACCGTCGAAAGCCTCTCGCCCCACCGCGTGCTGGGCGTGGACGAAAACGACGAACTGATCGATCCGAACAAGGCGGCTGAACCGGACGGCTCCGGCTACGGCGAGCGCGACTTTGCGCAGATGATCCTGGAAAACCTGCGCACCGCCGGCGTGCAGCAGGCGCACAAGGAAGACCGCATCATCTTCACGTCGCTGACGCCCTGGCCCGGCGATCTGGTTTGCGCCGAGGGGCGTTACATCGAGAGCGGCGCATCGGATCAGAAAGTCGGCGCTGGCGATACGGCGGCTGGGGGCGCCGAAAAGCGCGCCGCCATCTTCATCGGCCCCGAATTCGGCACCGTCTCCCGCCCCGATCTGGTGGAAGCCGCCCGCGAGGCCGGCGATGCCGGCTTCGACGTGCTGATCGCCTGCGCCTTCAACTTCGAGGCCCGCACCACCGACTTCAACAAGCTCGGCCGCGTCGCCGTCCTGCGCGCGCGCATGAACGCCGACCTGCACATGGCCGAAGACCTCAAGAACACCGGCAAGGGCAACCTCTTCGTCATCTTCGGCGAGCCGGACATCGAGATCATGGCAGCCGAAGGCGGGCAAGTGCGCGTCAAGGTGCAGGGCGTGGACGTCTTCGACCCCAGCACCGGCGAAGTCCGCAGCGACGGCGCCGACGGCATTGCCTGCTGGTTCATCGACACCGACTACAACGAGGAAAGCTTCTTCGTCCGCCACGCCTACTTCCTCGGCGCCAACGATCCCTACAAGTCGCTGAAAACCACGCTCAAGGCCGAGATCAACGAGGACGCCTGGGCCACGCTGAACAGCGACACCTCGCGCCCCTTCGACAAGCCGACCTCGGGCCGCATCGCGGTGAAGGTGATCAATCACCTGGGGGATGAGGTGATGAAGGTGTTTCGGATTTAGACCAGCGGGAGGCATCCATGGCAGCCAAACAACCAAAGGGCGAAAAGGCCAACTTCAAAGTGGATCCACGTCTCACCAAGTTGCTTGGCGAAAGCTATCGTTCAACTGAACATGCGCTAAAGGAATTGGTGGACAACGCATGGGATGCTGACGCGACAACTATTTCAGTTGATCTCCCAGACGCTATGACCGGAGTGCCAATAGTCATTATCGATAATGGTTGCGGGATGACGGAGCACGAAGTGAGGAATGAGTATCTCGCGGTTGCCAATGACAGATATTCCCGCAAAGGTGAGCGGACAGCTGGGTTGAAGCGACTTGTGAAGGGGCGAAAAGGTATTGGGAAATTCGCCGGGCTCATGGTTGCGAATGTGATGGAGATCGAAACAACGGCTCACGGAAAAACGACGCGCATCGTAATTTCGAAGAGTGACTTGCTCGCAGCTTCTCGGGACTTGGAACGGATCGACTTGCCAATCACTGTTGTATCTGCGGAATCGGGTGCTTCTGGCACAAAGGTGACGCTTTTCGATCTTAACCAGCATTATGCGTTTCCACTCCCGGAAAAGCTGAAGAGCCTGTTGATGCTGGAATACGGGCGCGAGGAAACTATCGAGATAGCGGTGAATGGCAGTGAATTGAGCCTCGAGGATTTGCCAGGAGAGCATTTTGAGAAACAGGAGTTAGTGCCCGAAGCTGGATCGATTCGTCTGAGTTTCAAAGTGTCCGATGGAGGCAAACCGTTAAAGCAATCCGGCATCGCCATTCGAGTTGGCGGAAAGGTTGTTGGAAAGCTCAATTTCTTTGGTCTGGACGATGATCCGGAGATACCGCAAAAACTTCTCAAGAGAATATACGGCGAAGTCGAAGCTGATGAACTTGCCGATAGTAGCGTGACCGCGGACTGGGCTGACGTCGTCGAGAACAGCAAGGTATTCCAGAGTATCAAACCCGTCGTTCAAAGTCACATCAAGGTCGCCCTGGAGGAGATATTCAAGCGGGAGGTCAATCTTCAGCGCGCTCGGATTCAGCGTCAGATCAATCTTCGTTTGGCAGAAATGCCCGAACATCGCAGACAGTTTGCGCAAGTTGCCTTGGAAAAAGTGATGAGGCGTTTCTATGGCGAAAGCGACGAAAAAGTCGAGACCATTGCCTCGGTGGTTCTGGATGCTTTTGAAAAAGATGATTACTGGCAGGTGCTACAACATATAGACGAGAGCAAAGATCGAGATATCGGTGAGTTCGCGTCGGCGCTGGAGGAATTCGGTTTGTTGGATATGGCGCTAATTGCCAATCAGGCCCAGAGCCGGTTGAAGCTTTTAGATCATCTAGATACCTTGATACGTAACCCCGCAACGCTAGAGAAGATAGCGCACGCGGTAATTGAGCGAAACCTCTGGATACTCGGTGCGGAGTACGCGCTCATTGCGTCGAACAGAACTCTGGCAAAAACTATTGAGGAGTACACCGAGCAAAAGTTTAGTGGTAAGCGGGCCGAGAAGAGGCCTGATCTGTTTCTGGCACAAAGTCTCAAAGGCACATTTCTTCTTATCGAGTTTAAACGCCCATCGAAGGACATTACTCGGGCTGATCAGAATCAGGCAGCTGAATACCGGGATGATCTTGAACCAAAGTTTGGCCAGATTGAAATCCTGCTCATTGGGAGAGGGCGGGATTCGAGTGCACTAATTCAAAATGATCCTCCTCGCCTCAAAGTATTTGGTTATGAGGCTGTGGTTAGCACGGCGAGAACTCAGCTCGATTGGTTGCTAAAGGGGGCCACATGATTACAGAGGGTATTCGTTGAAAATGAAGCCATTCATGCCCGAGGTCGCGCCGTGTCGCCAGCGCCGACTTTCAATGATTCCTGCATTCAATGGCACAACGCGTCTTCGATCAGGAAGTGGGTACCGGGGACACGGCGCGAGGCCAGCGGCGGTATGCACTATTGCGGCGAAAACTTCGGTAAGACAGAAAGTTCGGCCGTGAAATACCGCGAGGTCATCATCTTCTCCGGCCATCGCTTCCAAATGCCAGAGCACATCCAGCGCCTTGACTCGAAGCACACGCGGGCATGGCAGCTTCGTTACGGAATCTGGAAAACCTTCTCCGATCACACGGCCGACGGCAGCGGCGCCGCAGCGGCGCTTGCCGCAGCCATCGAGGAACTATACCGGCGGATTGAACGGCTACCTGCGCCGACAGGCCTCAGGCGCGAGAGCAATTCGTCGAAGAACAACGATCTGCCGGTGGGCATTTCCGGACCGATTGCGCGCACCCGAAAAGGCCGCCGTGTTGCCGAATACAACTTCGGCGTCACCATACCCCGGCATGGGGATAAGCCGACCAACAGGAATGTGTATATCGGCACCGAGAACACCATCACCGATGAAAGATTCGAGGAAGCACTCGCCAAGGCAATCGATATAAGGAAGAAAGCCGAGAGGGCTTTCCAAGCTGCTGCAACGAAGGCCAAGCGCGCTGGCATTCACACGAAGGGCAAGGCTTCCGCATGACCCGCCGGCAGATATCAGAAAGTCGGCGCTGGCGGGACGGCGTCTGGCTGACACCATGACATCCCCCCGCCAATTCCTCATTTACCAAAGCGAAGACGGCTCCACCCGCATCGACGTGATGCTGGAGGCGGAAACGCTTTGGCTGAACCAGAAGCAGTTGACCGAGTTGTTCGGCAAGGCCAAGGGGACGATCAGCGAGCACATCAGGAACATCTTCGAGGACGGGGAACTGACGCCGGAGGCAACTGTTCGGTTATTCCGAACAGTTCAAAACGAAGGTGGACGGGAGGTTGGCCGAGAGGTCGAGCATTACAACCTGGACATGGTGCTGGCTCTCGGCTTCCGGGTGCGCAGTCCGGTCGGCGTGCGTTTCCGCCAGTGGGCCAGCGACAAGCTGAAGGAATACATCGTCAAGGGCTTCGTGCTGGACGACGCGCGCTTGAAGAACCCCGGTAAGGGCCGCGACTACTTCGACGAGTTGACGCGCCGCCTGCAAGACATCCGCACCAGCGAACGGCGTTTCTACCAGAAGATCACGGACATCTACGCCACCAGCGTCGATTACGACGCCAACCATCCGCTGACGCAGCAGTTTTTCGCAACGGTGCAGAACAAGGTGCATTACGCCATCCACGGCCAGACCGCTGCCGAGCTGATCGCCGCTCGCGCCGACAGCCGCCTGCCGAACATGGGGCTGACCACCTGGGAGGGGGCGCGCATCCGCAAGGCCGACGTGGGCATCGCCAAGAACTATCTGACCGAGGACGAATTGCGCGCCCTCAACAATCTCGCCGAGCAGTATTTGATCTTCGCCGAGGGCCAGGCAACGCGGCGCATTGCCATGACGATGCAGGACTGGATCGCCAAGCTGGAAGGCTTCCTGACCCTGAACGATCGCGAGATTTTGCAGGGCGCGGGCAAGGTGTCGGCCGAACTGGCCAAGGCCCATGCCGAAGAGGAGTTCGACAAGTTCCGGGTGCTGGACGACCGGCGTTTCGAGTCGGACTTCGACCGAATGGTGAAGCAACTACCTGCCAGGAAGCCGGGGAAGGCGGATCGATGAACTTCCTCATCGCCGACACCTTCACCGACAGCCTGGCCCGGCTCGCCGGCGACGAGCAGAAGGCCGTCAAGACCACGGCCTTCGACCTGCAACTGAATCCGGTCAGTCCGGGCCTGAGCTTTCACAAGCTGGACAAGGCCAAGGACAGAAATTTCTGGTCGGTGCGGGCCGGCAGCGACATTCGCCTGATCGTGCACAAGACGACCGGCAGCCTGATGCTCTGCTACGCGGATCACCACGACAAGGCCTACCAGTGGGCCGAGCGGCGCAAGCTGGAGGTGCATCCGAAGACCGGTGCGGCCCAGTTCGTCGAGGTGCGCGAGCGGGTGGAGGAAGTGGCGGTGCCCCTCTACGTGGCCGAACCCGCGCCGCGAGTCATGGCGCCGGCCAGGCTCTTGCTGTTTGCCGACGTGGCGGACGACGAGCTGCTGGGCTACGGCGTGCCGGCCGAATGGCTGGCGGACGTGCGCCGGGCCGACGAGGACAGCCTGCTGGAATTGGCCGACCACCTGCCGGCCGAGGCGGCGGAGGCGTTGCTGGAACTCGCCACGGGCGGGCGGCCCCAGCCCGCCGCCGGCGCGGCGGCGGGGGCCGATCCTTTCGCCCATCCGGATGCGCTGCGCCGCTTCCGCGTGATGAACAACGTCGACGAGCTGAGCCGGGCGCTGGATTTCCCCTGGGAAAAATGGACCGTGTTCCTCCACCCGGCCCAGCGCGAGCTGGTGGAGCGCGACTATTCCGGCCCGGCGCGCGTGTCGGGTTCGGCGGGCACCGGCAAGACCATCGTCGCCCTGCATCGGGCGGTGTTCCTCGCGCGTCGCAACCCGGAGGCGCGGGTGCTGCTGGCGACGTTTTCCGAGACGCTGGCCCATGCGTTGCGCACCAAGCTGCGGCGCCTCATCAGCAACGAGCCGAGCCTGGCCGAGCGGCTGGAAGTCCATGCCATGAATGCCATCGGCGAACGCCTCTACGAGCGGCAGTTCGGTCGCCCGCGCATCGCCGGGCGGGAGACGATCCGCGAGCGCCTGACGCAGGCGGCGGAGGCGGCGGGCCTGAACTTCGGTGGCAACTTTTTGCTGGCCGAATGGGAGGAGGTGGTCGATGCCTGGCAGCTTGCCGACTGGGAGGCCTACCGCGACGTGAAGCGGCTGGGCCGCAAGACGCGCTTGCCGGAAGCGCGGCGCGCGGCGCTGTGGGGCGTGTTCGCGGCGGTTCGCGAGACGCTGGCGGAGGAGGGCCTGGTGACGCGCGCGGCGATCTTCGGCCGCCTGGCGACGGAGCTTGCGGGGCGCGCGCATCCGCCATTCGACCATGCGGTGATCGACGAGGCGCAGGACGTCAGCGTGCCCCAGTTGCGTTTTCTGGCGACGCTGGGCGGCAACCGGCCGAACGGACTGTTCCTCGCCGGCGATCTCGGGCAGCGTATCTTCCAGCAGCCGTTTTCGTGGAAGTCGGTGGGCGTCGATATGCGCGGCCGCTCGCGGATGCTGCACATCAACTATCGCACCTCACACCAGATTCGCAGCCAGGCCGATCGCCTGCTGGGGCCGGAGCTGGCCGACGTGGATGGCAACGTGGAGTCCCGGCGCGGCACCGTGTCCGTGTTCAACGGCCCGGCGCCGCGCATCGCGGTTTTCGACGGCGCCGAGGCTGAAATCGCGGCGGTGGGTGAATGGCTGGCCGGCCTGCGCAAGGATGGGCTGATACCCCACGAGATCGGAATCTTCGTGCGCTCGGATGCGGAACTCCCCCGCGCCCGCGCTGCTGCCGAGGTTGCCGGCCTGGCTTTCAAGGTGCTCGACGAGCACGTCGAAACGGTGAGCGGCAAGGCGGCCATCGGCACCATGCACCTGGCCAAGGGTCTGGAATTCCGCGCCGTGGCGGTGATGGCCTGCGACGACGAGGTGATCCCCTCGCAAGTGCGGATCGAGCAGGTGGCGGACGACGCCGACTTGGAAGAGGTCTACAACACCGAGCGGCATCTGCTTTACGTCGCCTGCACCCGTGCCCGCGATCGTCTGCTGGCGTGCGGCGCCAAGCCTGCGTCGGAATTTCTCAACGATTTGCGCACCTGACGTCGGTTCAGTCGCTCGATGATCCGTCCCGATCTGCCTGCCATGTCACTGGCCGACCTGCCCGGCGGGCCGGAGCCGGCGGTGCTGTGCGCCACGCCGCGGCTGGCCACCAGCCTGCGCCGCATGCACGGCGAGCGTCAGGCGGCGCGCGGCGCCACGACCTGGCGCGCGCTGCAGAGTTCGACGCCGGCCCTGTGGCTCGAAGCGCTGACTTCGCGCGCGCTGCTCGGCGGCGGGATTCCGGCCGACAGCGTGCCCGGCAGCTTCCTCACCCGGGCGCAGGAGCGCAGCCTGTGGGAACAGGCGATCGCCGCCGACGCCGGCATCGCCGCTGAACTGTTCGACCAGGAAGGCCTGGCCGTGGCGGCGATGGAGGCGGCCAGTTTGCAGCGCGTGTGGCGCCTCGACGTACCGGCCGCCTGGCACAGCGAGGAATATGCGGCCTGGCTGCGCTGGCGGCAGCGCGTGCAGGAGGCCAGCCGCGCCGGCGGCTGGTGCAGCGCCGACGAGGCCATGGCCTGGCGCATCGACTGCATCGATCGCGGCCTTGGCGGGCTGCCGGCGCGGCTCGGGCTGGCCGGCTTCATCGCCGCCGATCCGCTGGTTTCGCATCTGCTGGCGGTGCTCGAACAACGTGGCGTGGAACTGTTCCGCGTCGACTTCGGTAGCGGCGACGCAGCGCCGGCAGTCGGTTTCGAATTGCCCGAGGCGGAGGCCGAATGCCTGGCGGCGGCGCGCTGGGCGCGCGAGCGGCTGGCGCGCAGTCCGGGCTGCCGGCTGCGCATCGCCGTGGCCGATCTGCCGGCGCGGCGACGCCTGCTGGAAGCCGCGCTGGAGGACGCCTTGCAGCCGGACGCGGTCGGTGCCGGCTGGGCCGCGCAGGAGCGGGCCTGGGAGTTCGTCGCCGGATCGCCGCTGGCGGCCGAGCCGCTGGTGGATGTCGCGCTGCGCCTGCTGCGCCTTGGCCTGCATCCGCAGCGCGTGGCGCAGGCCGACGTCGGCGCCTTGCTTTGCGGCACCGGCTGGTCGGCGGACGTCGCCGAGGCCGATGCCCGCGCCCGCATCGAAGCCGGCTTGCGCGAATGGCTGCCGCCCGAGACCAGCCTCGAGCGCCTGCAGCGCGCCGTGATACGCCTCTGTTCCGCTACCGACGACGCGCCGCGGGCGCCGCAACTGATCGCCCATCTCGCCGCGCTGAACGATGCGGCACGCAGTGCGTCGCGGCGTCAGCTGCCCGCGGCCTGGGGCGCGGCCTTCGGCGAACTGCTGCGCACGCTGGGCTGGCCCGGCCAGCGCGCCCTGCTGCCGGCCGAGCGCGCCGCCTGCGATGATCTGGGCGAAGCCCTCGCTGGCCTGGCGACGCTCGATGCCGTGCTCGGCCGCGTCACCGCCAGCGAGGCCTTGCGCCAGTTGCAGCGCCTGTGCCGCGACCGGGCCTTTGCGCCGCCGCGGCAGCGCAGCGCAGGCGTCGAGATCTGCAGCCTCGACGATGCGCTGGCCGGTGCGGTGGATGCGCTCTGGGTCATGGGCCTCAACGAAGGCGAGTGGCCGCCGGCGCCGCGGACGAATCCGCTGCTGCCGGCAGAGCTGCAGCGGCGGGCCGGCATCCCGGCGGCGCGTGGCGACAGCCTCGCCGCTGCCGCGCGGAATTTGCAGGCGCTGTGGTGCGTCAGCGCCGGCGAAGTGGTCCTGTCCTGGGCGCAGTGCGAAGGCGAGCACCCCCTGCGACCGAGTCCCTTGCTGGCGGACATCGTGCGTGGCGAATTGCCGCCGGACGAGACGGTGCCGCAGCGCGTCGATGACGAATCATTGGAGCGCGTCGATGACGCGCGTGCCCCCCCGGTCGGCGCCGGGGAACGCATCGGCGGCGGCACGGCGCTGCTCAAGGCGCAGGCGCTGTGCCCGGCCTGGGGCTTCTATCAATACCGGCTCGGTGCCGCCGTGCTGCCGGCGCCGACTTTCGGGCTCGATGCGCGGGCGCGCGGCTCGTTGCTGCATGCCGCGCTGGAAGAGTTCTGGCGCGGCCGCGGCCTGGCCGACCTGCTGCAGATGGATGCGGCGACGCGCAGCGCCGAACTGCGGCGCGTGGTGGCGCATGCCTTGGCGGACTTCGAGCGGCGCGCGCCCGAGCCCTTGCCGCCGCGCCTGCGCCAGCTGGAGTCCGAGCGCCTGCAGGCCTTGCTTGCGGTCTGGCTGGCGCTCGAGGCCGAACGTCCGCCCTTCCATGTGATCGCCTGCGAAGAGCGCCACGCGCTCGACATCGAAGGCCTGCCGGTGCGCGTGGTGATCGACCGCATCGACCAGCTTGACGATGGCCGGCTGGTGGTGATCGACTACAAGAGCGGGCGCTACGACTCGGCCGAGAGCTGGGCCGCGCTGCGCATCACCGAGCCGCAACTGCCGATCTACGCCGCGCTGGTCTTTCCCGACCGCGAGGTGGCAGCCGTGGCGCTGGCCCGCGTCACCCGTGACACGCCGGCCTTCCTCGGCGTCAGTGCCGACGCGGGCCTGCTGCCCGGCGTCAGGTCGCTGGCGCAGCAGGGCGCGACCTATGCCGAAGACGAGTTCCGCGACTGGGACAGCCTGCGCATGCTGTGGGCCGAGCGCATCCGCGAAGTCGCGCGCGAGGTGAAGGACGGTGTGGCCGCCGTGGTGTTTGAACGCGAAGCGGATCTCAAGTATTGCGAGGTATTGCCCCTGCTCCGGCTGGCCGAGCGTCGCCAGCAGTGGGAGGAAGAGCAATGATTTTTGAAAATGCAGTCGATCCGCAGATTACGCAGATTGACGCAGATTTGTCGAATCTGCGAAATCTGCGGAAATCTGCGGACGAACCGAGGTTCCCGGGATGACGCTGCTGCGCGAGGACGAAGCCAGCCGCCGCCGCGCGCTGGAACTCGACTCGTTCATCGTCGAGGCTCCGGCCGGCGCGGGCAAGACCGAGCTGCTGACGCAGCGCTACCTGCGCCTGCTGGCGACGGTGGACGCGCCCGAGGAAATCATTGCCATCACCTTCACCAACAAGGCCGCCGGCGAAATGCGCAGCCGCATCGAGGAAAGTCTGGCGCTGGGGCGGCAGGGCGTGCCGCCCGAGGCGGCGCACAAGCGCATCACCTTCGAGCTGGCACGGGCGGCGCTGGCGCGCTCGGCCGAGCTCGGCTGGCAGATCGAAAGCCAGCCCGGGCGGCTGCGCCTGACCACCATCGACGCGCTGTGCGCCAGCCTGGCGCGGCAGATGCCGCTCCTGTCGCGCTTCGGCGCGCAGCCGGCGGTGGCCGAGGAAGCCCAGCGGCATTACGAGGAGGCGGCACGGCGCGCGCTGGATCATCTGGAAGACGGCGGCGAACTGGCCGAGGCCGTGGCCACCGCACTGGTCCACCTCGACAACGACGTCGCGCGCCTGGCGCGCCTGCTGGCGCAGATGCTGGCGCGGCGCGAGCAGTGGCGGGAGATTGCCGAGCTCGACGATCCCGAAGCGGCGATCGGCGCGGCCCTGCACGAAATGGTCGGCGAGGAACTGGAGCGCGTTGCGCAGACGCTCGATGCCGGCTGGCAGACGCAGTGGATGGGGCTGGCGCGTTTTGCTGCCGACCAGCTTGGCGGTAACCCGCTGGCGGACTGGAATGCGGCGCTGGACGACGATCCGCAAACGCTGCCGCAATGGCGGGCGCTGGCGGACATGCTGCTGACACAGAAGGACGAAGCGCGCAAGACGGTCACGGTGAAGAACGGCTTCCCACCTGGCAACCCATTCAAGCCGCAGAAGGACGCCATGCTGGCGCAGTTGGCGGCGCTCGACGACAAGTCAGTCGCGGCACTGCGGCGCCTGCGCGAACTGCCTGCGGCGGATCAGGATCACGACGAGGTGGTGCGCGCGCTGGCGCGCCTGATGAAGCTGGCGGCGGCCGAACTCTGGCTGGTGTTCCGCGAGGCTGGCGAGGTGGATTTCGGCGAACTGGCGGCGCGCGCCATCGCCGCGCTGGGCGACGAACTCGACCCGACCGAACTCGGCCTGCGCCTCGACTACCGCATCCGCCACCTGCTGGTCGACGAATTCCAGGACACCAGCCCGACCCAGATCGAACTGCTGCAACGCTTGACCGCGGGATGGCAGCCTGACGACGGCCGCACCCTGTTCGCCGTGGGCGATCCGATGCAGTCGATCTACCGTTTCCGCAAGGCCGACGTCGGGCTGTTCCTGCGCGTCGCCGCGCAGGGCATCGGCGCGCTGCGCCTGATCCCGCTGCGCCTGTCGCGCAACAACCGCTCCTGCCCGGAAATCGTGGACTGGATCAATGCCAGCTTCCCGGCCGTGTTCCCCGCCGCCGACGATCCGCTGCGCGGCGAGATCGCCTATCGCGAATTCGTCGCCACGCGCGACGCCCTGCCGCAGGCCGGGGTGCACATTCATCCGGTGCCGGCGGAAAAAGAGGATGCCGCGCAGCGGGAAGCACGCACCGTGATTGCGCTGATCGAGGCCGAGTGGCGCGCCGACCCGACGCGCCAGATCGCGGTGCTGGTGCGGGCGCGCGACCACCTCGCGGCGCTGGTCGCGGCGATCCGCCGCGATGCCGCCGGCTGGCGCTTTTCCGCGGTCGAAATCGAGCCGCTGGCCGGGCGCCAGGCGGTGCAGGACCTGATTGCGCTGACCCGCGCCCTGCATCATCGCGGCGACCGCCTGCACTGGCTGGCGATTTTGCGCGCGCCCTGGTGCGGCCTTTGCCTGGCCGATCTGCACGCACTGGCCGGCGACGATCACAAGGCGACGATCTGGTCGCTGCTCAATGATGCCGATCGGGTTGGACGCCTCTCGGTAGACGGCCGGCGGCGTCTCGCGCATCTGCGCGAGGTGCTGGCCGAGGCGCTGGCCGGGCAGGGCCGGCAGAGGCGGCGGCGCTGGGTCGAAGATGCCTGGAAGAAGCTCGGCGGGCCGTCCTGCCTGGCCGGCGCAGGCGAACTGGCCGACGCACAGGCCTTCTTCAAGCGCCTCGATGCGCTCGACGCGGCCGGGCACTTCGCCGTGGACAGCCTCGCAGACGACATGGCGCGGCTGTATGCGGCGCCCGACGCGCAGGCCGACGGCCGGCTGCAACTGATGACGGTGCACAAGGCCAAGGGCCTGGAATTCGACACCGTGATCCTGCCCGGCATGCACCGCGTGCTGCGCGGCAACGATCCGCCATTGCTGGCCTGGGACAGCTTCCCGCTGGCCGCGGGCGAGCGCCTGGTGGCCGCGCCGGTCAATCCGCGGCGCGCCGGCAAGGCGGAGCAGCCGACCGCGTATGACTTCCTGCAGCGCATGGAAAAAGAGCGCAGCCGCAACGAGGAGGCGCGCGTGCTCTACGTCGCTGCGACGCGCGCGGTGCGCTGCCTGCATCTGGTCGGCGTGGTCGGCCGCGACGGGGAAGGGGCGCTGGCCACGCCGCCCGCGGCCTCGCCGCTGGCGCGGTTGTGGCCGGTAATCGAAGCGGATGTTCAGCGCGCCGCGACCGCCGTAGCGCCAGCGCCGACTGTCGACGCCGACGAGGATGCCGCGTATTTCGTGCCCAAGCTGCAGCGCCTCAAGGCGCCGGCGGTGCCGTCGGCCTGGCGCGCGCCGGTCGCGCCGCCGCCGGCGCAGGCCATCCGCGAGCCAACCACCGATGCGTTGGCCGCCGCGCTGGGCACGCTGACCCACGCCGTGCTGGAACTGATTGCGGCCGAACCCGAGGCCTGGCCGCCGCAGCGCATCGTCCAGCGCCAGCCCGGTTTCGAGCGCTGGCTGGCGGCGCGCGGCTGGTCGGCGGCCGAGGCGCAGGCCGGCGCGTCGCGCGTCGCGCGCATGCTGCAGACCGCGCTGGCGAGCCGCGACGGGCAGTGGGTATTGCGTCGCCGTGCCGATGCCGTCGCCGAACTGGCGCTGGCCGGCCCCGGCCCCGGCGGCACGGTGGCCACCCGTGTCGTCGATCGCAGTTTCGTCGAGGACGGCGTGCGCTGGATCATCGACTACAAGACCGCCGATCTGGGCGCCGGCGCCGATGCTGCCGGGCTCGCGGCGCATGCCGTGCGCTTCCGGCCGCAGCTCGACGCCTATGCCGCGCTGCTCGCCGGCGACGGCCTGCCGCAGCGCCTGGCGGTGTTTTATGTGGCCCATGGCATCCTGGCCACTCTGGCATACAATCCGGATATCGACTGAGTTTCCGGGAGAAGCCATGTCCGAAGAAAAATACCGCCTCGTCACGCGCAGCGACTTCGACGGCCTGGCCTGCGCGGTCCTGCTCAATGAGCTGAACATGATCGACGAGATCACCTTCGTCCATCCCAAGGACATGCAGGACGGCAAGGTCGAAATCAGCGAACGCGACATCACCACCAATCTGCCCTTCGTGCCGGGCGTGTTCCTCGCCTTCGACCACCACCTGTCGGAAACCTTCCGCAACCCCGGCGAGCGCCCCAACCACATCATCTATCCCGATGCGCCGTCGGCGGCGCGCGTGGTGTTCGAGCACTTCGGCGGCAAGAGCAAGTTTCCGGCCGCGTTCATCGAGATGATGATCGCGGTGGACAAGAGCGATTCGGCCAACTTCACGCGCCAGGAAATCCTCGACCCGAAGGACTGGGTGCTGCTCAACTACCTGATGGATTCGCGTACCGGGCTCGGCCGCTTCCGCGAGTTCCGCGTCAGCAATTACCAGCTGATGATGGATCTGATCGCCTACTGCCGCAACCACGGCATCGACGAAATCCTGGCCCTGCCCGACGTCAAGGAGCGGGTCGACCTCTACTTCGAACATG
Organism: Betaproteobacteria bacterium; assembly: GCA_028065725.1. The sequence goes on along the minus strand of JAPTVL010000442.1, from coordinate 113,078 downwards.
CCGAAAAGGCCAAGGACCAGATCCGGCGCTGCACCACGGTGTATCGCAACCTGGCGGTGCTCGATCTGCGCGCTGAGGAAATCATCTACGCCGTCAATCGCTTCATGATCTACGCGCTGTTTCCTGAAACCAACATATCCATCCATGTGCTGTGGGGTGTGCAGAAGCAGAACACGGTATTCGCCGTCGGCAAGTCGATCCTCGATCGAACTTCGAACACCAACATCGGCGAACTGATGCTGTTCTACGGCGGTGGCGGTCACGAGAACGCCGGTACCTGCCAGATCGACAACGACAAGGCCGGCGTGGTGCTGCAGAAGCTGATCGCCACCATCAATTCGGACGGTTAGGAGCCGCGCGGCAGACTCTTCTCCGCTCTGAGGTTTTCGCTTAGCGCCCGGCTCCGGGCGCACCCGCCATGGCCCTGCTCGACATCCGCAACCTAACCCGCCGCTTCGGCACGCTCGAAGCGGTGAAGGACGTTTCCATCGCCATCGAGCCCGGCGAGTTCTTCACCCTGCTGGGGCCCTCGGGCTGCGGCAAGACCACCATCCTGCGCATGATCGCCGGCTTCGACGCGCCGGATGCCGGCGAGATTCTGCTCGACGGCAAATCGCTTTCCGGGGTGCCGCCGGAGCGGCGCCCGCTGCACACGGTGTTCCAGAGCTACGCGTTGTTCCCGCACATGACCGTGGCCGGCAACATTGCCTTTCCGCTGGAGATGGCGGGAAAGTCGGCGCCGGAGATACGGCGCCGCGTCGGCGAAACCCTGGAACTGGTGCATCTGGCCGACAAGGCGCAGAGCTTTCCGCACGAACTCTCCGGCGGCCAGAAGCAGCGCGTGGCACTGGCGCGCGGCCTGGTGAATCAGCCGCGCCTGCTGCTGCTCGACGAACCGCTCGGCGCGCTCGACGCCAAGCTGCGAGTCGCAATGCAGATCGAGCTGATCGCGCTGCAGCGCGAAGTCGGCATCACCTTCGTCTTCGTCACCCATTCGCAGCAGGAGGCGCTGGCCCTGTCGCACCGCATCGCGGTGATGCGCGACGGCCGCGTCGAGCAGCTCGACGAACCGGACCAGCTTTACACCCAGCCGGCCAACCGCTTCGTCGCCGACTTCATCGGCAAGATCAACTTGATCGAGGTGGCGGTGACCGCGTCGAGCAAGGTGCTGCTGGGCCTCCACGCGAGCGGCCTGGGCGAGATCGCGGCGACCGATCCGCGGCCGCTGGCGGTCGGCGAGCAGGGTGCTTTCGCGCTGCGCCCGGAGCTGATCCGCGTCCATGGCCACAAGGAGTCGGCCGACCTGAAGAACCGCTTTGAAGGCCGCGTGCGCGAACTGCTGTACCTGGGCGATGTCACGCTGTACAAGGTCGAACTGGCCAACGGCGCCGTGATCGAGGCGCTGATGCCCAACGCCGCGCCCGGCCGCGCCAAGTTCCACGAGGTCGGCGACGCGGTATGGGTCTGCTGGCGCCACGACGCCGGCGTGTTCCTCAGGAATTGAGGCGGAGCCGAGCGTGCGCGCAATCCGCAGCCAGCCCGCAGGATTCACCCAGTGGATCGTCACGCTGCCGCCGACGATTTTCCTGCTGGCCTTCTTCCTGCTGCCGGCGCTGATCGTGGTCGTCGCCGGATTTCGCGCCACCGGCGAGTTCGGCGGCCTGGCGCCGCTCGACGGCTTCGTCGGGCTCACGCTCGACGCCTATCGCTTCCTGCTGGGCGACGTCATCTATCTTGAAATCTTCGCCCGCTCCTTCATGGTCGCGGCGCTGACCACGCTGCTGTGCATCGTGCTGGCCTACCCGCTGGCCTGGCTGATCGCCAGGAGCCCGAAGTCGCGCCGCGATGTTCTGGTGCTGCTGGTGATCCTGCCCTTCGCCAGCAACTTCCTGGTCCGCATCTATGCCTGGATCATGCTGCTGGGCCCGGCCAACCTGTTGTACACGCCCTTCGCGGTGATCGTCGGCATGGTCTATGCGCACCTGCCCTTCATGGTGCTGCCGCTCTACACCAACCTCGAAAAGCATGACCCGGCGCTGCTCGAAGCCGCGCAGGATCTCGGTGCCACGGCCTGGACGCGCTTCTGGCGGGTGACCTTTCCGCTTTCGCTGCCCGGCATCTTTTCCGGCTCGGCGTTGGTGTTCATTCCGGTGCTCGGCATGTTCGCCGTGCCGGAGCTGCTGGGCGGCACCGGCGACATCCTGATCGGCAACCTGATCAAGGAACAGTTCCTCGAAAACCGCGACTGGCCGCTGGGCTCGGCGCTGTCGATCATGCTCACCGCCTGCGTGCTGGCGCTCGCCGGTCTAGCGGCCTGGGCGGCGAAGCGCGGCCTGCACGGCACGGAGGCGGTGTCGTGAACACGTCCAGATTCTGGCTCTGGGCCGCGGCGCTCGCCACCTACGCCTTCCTCTACATTCCGCTGGCGGTGGTGGTGCTGTTCTCCTTCAACGACTCGATGCTCAATGCCGAGTGGGTCGGCTTCACCACGCGCTGGTACGTCAAGCTGCTGCACGACGAGGACATGCTGCGCGCCGCGGCCAACTCGCTGCTGATCGCGCTGGCGTCGAGCAGCATGGCGACGCTGCTGGGCGCCATGGCCGGCCTCGCCATGCACCGTTACCGGCCGCGCTGGCTGCCCTTCCTGGTGCTGACGCCGGTGGCGATGCCGGAAATCCTGCTCGGCGTCTCGCTGCTGCTGTTCTTCCGCCAGGTGCTGGACCTCTCGCTGGGGCTGTTCTCGATCCTGGTCGCGCACATCACCTTCAGCATCGGCTTCGTCGCCGTGATCGTCCGCGCGCGGCTGGCCGGCATGGACGAAAGCATCTTCGAGGCGGCGCGCGACCTCGGCGCCTCGCCGTGGGCCACCTTCCGCCGCGTTACGCTGCCGCTGATCATGCCGGCGCTGGTGGCCGGCTTCCTGATGGCCTTCACGCTCTCGATCGACGATTTCGTGATCACCTTCTTCGTCGCCGGCGTCGGCGTGAACACCCTGCCGCTGCAGATTTACTCCATGATCAAGGTCGCCGTGACGCCCGAGGTCAATGCCGTGTCCACGCTGCTGATGGCGCTGACCCTGACGCTGATCCTGATCGCCAGCCGCTTCGCTCCCGACATGCTGAAAGGGCGTGGCTAAGACGGCGCCGCTGTGTTATCTTTGTATATGACCACTCCGGAGCATGAAATGACCACTCAAGCCATCAGCGTATCCAGGTTCAAGGCGCATTGCCTCGATGTGATTCGCCATGTCGAAACGGACGGCGCCAGTGTCGATCTGGTGCGCCACGGCAGGGTCGTCGCGCGTCTGGTGCCAACGACATCCGCGGCGTCCGGGGTGCCGGCCTGGCTGCGCTTGCGCCACCACGGTGCGCTCAGCGCGACGCCGGATGAATCGGTGCTCGACGCCGGCGACTTCATGGCGAATCGCGACACGGAACGATGAAGCCGCCGCTGCTGCTCGATACCCATGTCTGGCTCTGGTGGCTGCTGGGCCAGCCGGAACTGCCGGCAAGGGAGCGCGATGCCCTCGACGCACTCGCGGCCGCCGGCACGCCGCCGGGGCTTGCCGCCATCAGTTTGTGGGAAGCGCAAATGCTCGCCGCAAAGGGAAGGCTCAAGGTCGATGTGCCGCTGACCCACTGGCTGCCTACCGCCGCTGCGCCCGAGGTCGTCGACCTGATACCGATGGACATCGCCGTCATTCTCGCGCTGGATAAGCTGCCTGCAGGGTTTCACGGCGATCCCGCCGATCGCATCATCGTTGCCAGCGCCCGCGCCCGCGGCATACCGCTGGCAACCAGGGATGGCAACATCCGTCGTTCGCGAGCAGTCCGGCTATGGAAAGCCTGACAGTCGAATTCCGCATGAAAAACGGCCGTGTCATGCCATCGTCGCCGTTTCGCCAGCGCCGACTTCTGGCCTGCGCACTGGCCCTGGTGGCCGGATCGGTATTTGCCGAAACGCCGGCGCCGGGCCGCTATCGCTGCTACGAGCCGCCGGGCTATACCGTCATGGCCTGGTTCGACCTCGACGCCAGGGGCATCAGCGTGCATGGCGATGCGCCGCAAGCCCTGCGCGTCGATGCCGTCAGCGGCCGCCTGACCCTGCCGCGCGACGCGCTGCCGCCTTACCGCCATGGCTTCTACTTCCCGCCCGGCGCCGCGGGCGGCGATGCCGGGCGCGCGACCATCGTCCTCGCCGCGCGTGCCGATGTGCGTCCCACCCAGCGCGTCTGGGCCAGGCTGCCGCGCTGCTACCTGACCACCCATTGACGGCATGACTGCCAGCAAAATGCGCCGACTGCGCCGGACGCTCCGCCTGCTCGCCGCGCTGCTGGCGCTGCCCCTCATGGCGCCGGCGCGCGCCGCCGATACGCTCTACCTCTACAACTGGAACAACTACATTTCCGAAGACACGGTGCAGCGTTTCGAGGCGCATTGCCGCTGCCGCCTGAAGCAGGACTACTACTCCGACAACGAGGAAATGCTGGCTAAGCTGGAAGCCGGCGCCGTCGGCTACGACGTCCTGGTGCCGACCGGCAATGCCGTCGAATCGCTGATCCGGCGCCAGGCGCTGCGCCCGCTCGACAAGGCGCAATTGCCCAACCTGCGCAAGGTCAAGCCCGAATTCCTCGACACCTGGTTCGACCCCGGCAACCGCTACTCGGTGCCCTATGCCACCTCGGTCACGCTGCTCGGCTACAACGTCGAGAAGCTGCGCGAACTGAAGCTGCCCACCGACAGCTGGGCGCTGATCTTCGAGCCGCGGCACCTGCAGAAGCTCAAGGGCCGCGTCACCGTGCTCAACAGCCAGCGCGAACTGATGGCCGCGGCGATGCGCTACCTCGGCCATTCGGTGCAGGAGCATGATCCGAGGAAATGGGAAGAAGCCAAGCGCCTGATCCTGCGCGCCAAGCCCTACTGGGCGGCGTTTTCCAACAGCACCTACATCAAGGACCTGGCGATCGGCACGGTCTGGGTCGCTCACGGCTACTCGAACGACATGTGGCGGGCGCAGCAGGACGCCGCCGCGGCGAAGCGCCCATTCAGCATCGGCTTCGCCACGCCGAAGGAGGGCGCGGTGCTGGCGGTGGACAACTTCGTGCTGCACACCTCGGGGCGGCGGCCCGACCTCGCGCACCAGTTCATCGACTTCATGCTCGCCGGCGAGAACGCCGCCGACGTCTCCAACCTGATCGGCGCCGGCAACACCAATGCCGCGGCGCTGCCGCACATCCTGCCCGAGATCGCCGCCAACCCCGGCATCTTCCCGCCGGCCTCAGACCTGGCGCGGCTGGAAATGCTCAGGGACTTCGATCCGAAGCTGCGCCGCACGCTGTCGCGCATGTGGACCGAGATTAAGGTGCGTTGAAGAAAGTCGGCGCTGGCGCTACGGTGACTTCGCCGCGCTGGAGGGGCTGTCATGCTATTGCCAAAATGCCGGTTAAATCGTCTAATCCAATCGACGCAAGCCTCCTGACGCCGGTATGAAGTTCAACTTTTCGGCCCCACTAAAAATTGACAAGTCATTGAACGCTATGAACATCGCGCATCGGCAATCTGTTTATCCGGCCCGATTGATGGGTTGTTTTCCATCGCTTAGGCGGCCGACTTAACGTTAGATTTCTTGGGAGACATGGTGAGGCCAATTTCAATTCTGACTTTCGCAGCTACGCTTGCTGCGCTGGCCTCTCAGCCAGTTGCAGCCCAATCGGATTTCGAGAAGTCACAGAATTTGACAACATGTCTCAGCGGCCGCTATCCGGCCCTCTGCAAGAAGCACTGGCTTACTGCGGACGAATCAAGAAAAGTCGAGAACGCGGAGCATCGCGAGAATTTGAAAACGTGTCTTACAGGGCGCTACCCTGCCCTCTGCAACAGAAGCAAACTCAATACTGACGAGGCCCGACAGGTCTTAGCCGCTGAAAAGCGAGAGAATCTCAAGACTTGTCTCACCGGACGCTATAAGGCGCTGTGCAAGAAAAATCTCTTGTCGGACCCAGAACTAAAACAGGTGCTGGCTGCTGAGCAATCCGAAAACCTACGCACCTGTTTAACGGGTCGCTACCAATCACTCTGCGACAAATCCCTTCTCACAAAAGATCAGCTATCCCAGACACAAGCAGCAGAGAATCAAGCAGCCGAGAGCCGTAAGCAATACGTTGGTAAAGCGCCATCACCCCGTGGCCGAAGGTATTCATCTTCGAGTTGCGAATCGGGTCACTGGGTTGACTCAGTCTCAAATGATGGGCAAATCGTAAAACTAGAAGATGGCTCCATTTGGGAGGTTGATGCTGTGGATGCAATTGACTCTGCCCTATGGCTACCAACAACAGACATAGTTGTCTGCGACGACAAGCTGATAAATACCGATGACAATGAAACCATCTCCGCTACTCGTATTCGCTAAGAACTAAGGGCCAATTCGCATTAGGTTTCTATGGACGAATTCCTCATCTTTGTCGCTGGTGCTGCAATCGGAGGACTCCTCTCGTGGCTCATCACTCATCGCTATTACGTGAAGTCGGGTGCCGACCAGAAAGCGGAACTGGCGAAATTGCAGGCTGCACTCAAGCCTCGCACTACGCTCAGTGATTTTGAAGATCTGCTTCGCACAAGCACCTGGACAAAAGCATTCGTCGGGCATGCCGAGATATGGATGGCCGACGCTGACAACACATTTCAAATTGAGCAAGGTGAAAGCACTCGCGAGTTCAGAGAGCGATGGACGACTGTTTATCCTGACTCCAATAGCACTGCGTATCCCGTTTATCTAAAGATAAATGGAACCACGATCAAGGAACTGACGTTCATTTCAATGGATGGCGGGCGCATCTTTGTCCCGATGGCCGAGGTTCGGCTTGATGCCACAGGAACACCAGAATACTTTTGGAACCTAAACGGCCTTGAGGTTTGCGTCTGCCAGATTATCGGAAGCTATTACATCTACGAAACCCTTGAGGGAGTTGCCAGAACATCGAAGGTCGTTCTGGTCAAGTGAAACCTAACATGGCGCTCGACCTCGCTCCCTTCGGTCGCTGGACGCTGCGCGATAAAGCCGCGCAGCGCCGGTCAGCTCTACGTTGGGCCTCATGAGCATTCTTGACGCTGCCGCATACGCAATTGGTGAGACATCCGCTTACTTGGTTGGTCGGGTCGCAGGGCGCACCTTCCATCTCGAACCAAAGAAGGCGCAGCGCATTGGCGAATACATTGTGATCGGTGCCATCGCTGGCGCAGCAGTTCTCGTTACCGTTATCTATTCGTAGTCGCAGAGGGTTCGTGTGCACTCCACCATTCCTAATTCGCCGTCTCGCCAGCGCCGACTTTTCTCCTTGCGTTGCGGCTTGCAGCGTCGGTGTGTTTTCCCAAGGCCCAGTACCGTGCGGCTTTCCGGTGGGCGGCGCGGCGCAGTCGTCGTGCGGTTGTGTCGCTGCGTCCGTCTGAGGCCCAACCCGGCGGTCGACCCCGTTCGCTTCGCTCTCTGGACGCTGCGCGATAAAGCCGCGCAGCGCCGGTCAGCTCTACGTTGGGCGTCATATAGGGAGCGCACATGAGCCTTCTTCATGAAATCCAAACTGCCGTACTCCAAGAGGGGTCGGACCTTGGGCCAATACTTCTCAGACTTCGGCTCCTGGCTGCTCGGATCGGAAGTCAGCCCCTTGGAGAGTGGGTGCGTCACGAGTCGGAAGGGTACCCGCCCGACGCGGAACTCCCAGACTATCGATTTATTCCCGTCAGCTACACAGCCAACTTTTCCGGGCCGTTTGGGTCCGGCATCAAGAACGCGCCTATCTCACCGTACTTGGTAAAGAAGTTCGCAGGCGAGCATTGGGTACGCTACGGAATGCGGGAGAGCATCGCAGCTGTGGACGACTTGCTGGCCAACGCCGAAGACGGCGGCCATTTAGGAATAAATGCCGCCGACCTTATCCTTCTGCTTCAAGGCAAGGTCTATGCAGACTACGCTTGCAATTCGGTCACTGGGAGCATTCCGCGCTCATCGCTTGCCTCTATTCGGCACGCAGTGCGCAGCCGCGTACTCGAACTTACCCTTGAACTTGAGAAGTCTGTGCCAGATGCTGCCGCTGTGGCCATAGGTCCTGCTGCTTTGCCATCTGCGCCTAGCGCGGCCGCAGCAACGCAAATTGCCCAGCAAATCATCTACGGCAACTTCACATCAATCGCGGCCACAGGCGATGGGGCAACGATTCAGGTCGCGGTGGCCCCGCATGACGCAAAGAGCTTGGCGCAGTTTTTGACTGGTTCTGGCATGGTGGAAGAGGACGCCCAAGAGCTAGCGCGTCTCGCTGCTTCAGAAAAGCCTGAGAGCAACGAAGAGCCCATGGGACCTCAAGTGCGCAACTGGCTCGTTGAAAATCTCAAGAAGGCGGCCTCTGGCACTTGGAAAATGGGAGTTGCAGTCGCCACGGATGTGGTCAAAGAAGCGTTACTCAAGTACTACGGTCTCAAATAGTCGAGTCCACCGGAAAATGACGCCCAACCCATCTGGGTAATAGGGGACAGACCACTGTAGTTCAATGCATTGATCTGTGTTCTCATATTTGCTAACATTCATCCATGTCCTTCGAGATTGAGTACTTCCACGAGCGGGTACTGCGCGAGGTTGAGTCGTGGCCCGTGGACGTCCTCGCCGATTACGCACGCTTGGTTGAACTGCTCATTGAACATGGACCGAGCCTCAGGCTTCCGCATTCGCGGGCTTTCGGCGATGGCCTGTTTGAGCTTCGACCTCGCGGTCGTTCCGGCATAGGCCGAGCGTTCTACTGCTTTCTCGTTGGCAAACGGGTTGTCGTCCTGCACGCCTTCATCAAGAAGTCTCAGGAAACACCCGACCGCGAACTGAAATTGGCGCGAAAGCGCATGAAGGAGGTTTCAAATGGCTGAACTGAAATTCAAGCCCGTCCGCCATTCGCACGAAGAATTCCTTGCCAAGGCAGCAACCCGCAAGGGCTTCGTCGAAGCCTATGACGCCCTTGCCCTTGAGTACCAGGTTGCCGGCCAAATGCTCAAGGCGCGGTCCCGTGCCGGCCTGACGCAAGACGCCGTTGCGGAACGGATGGGAACCACCAAGAGTGCGGTTTCGAGGCTCGAATCCGCAGGAAAGCATGCCCCATCGCTCGCAACACTCAAACGCTACGCACAAGCTGTAGGCTGCGAACTTCAAGTGAAGCTTGTGCCGCAGAAGGCCGCGCCGCGCCCCTGACCCTGAAAGCAGGGCGACGGACCGCGATTTCACCGTCCCGCCAGCGCCGACTTTTCGGACCAGCCGGCAGGCGCCTGTTAGACATGCTCATTGATTAGTTTTAACAAAGCCGCATCGATGTCCGTCCCACAAACACAATAAGGAGACCGCAAATGACTTTCGGCGAATCCATCAAGACCTGTTTCTCGAAATATGCCGAGTTCAACGGGCGCGCTTCGCGCTCGGAATTCTGGTGGTGGTTCCTGTTCACCTTCCTTGTGTCGGCGGGTGCGGGCATGGTCAGCGAAACCCTGTCCGGGCTTTTTTCCCTGGCGGTTCTGTTGCCGGGTTTGGCGGTCGGCGCGCGACGGCTGCACGACACGGATCGCAGCGCGTGGTTTCTGCTGCTCTGGTTCATTCCGATCATCGGCTGGATCGTCCTGCTGGTCTGGGCGGTGCAGGAAGCCAAGGAGCCGAACCGGTTTTGAGCGGCGGCGGGCGCGGCTTTCTGCCGCCGGATACCGGGTCGACTGAAGCGTGCTGAAGGTCTGGCTCAGCGGGATTGCCGCGCTTGCCTTGTTCGCCGGCATCGCTGTCTATCTGGCACCGCTGCAGCCTGGCGTTCTCACGCTGCAGCTGGCGTTTTCGCCGCGGGCGTTTGGAGAGGTGATTCATGCCTGGTCGGCCGACGATCTGGCGCGCTACCGGGCGCATCTGCCCTTTGATTTCTTTCTGCTGGTCTGCTACGGCTGCTTCGGCTACCTGCTGATTGCGCGGACGCGGCTGTTCGCGGGGCGGCCTGTCTGGCGCCGCTGCGCGATGTGGCTGCTGCCGCTCGCCGCGACCTGCGACGCGACGGAGAATGCCTTCCACTGGTGGCTGACCGAGGTTCCGCGCTTCGGCATCGCCTGGGCCTATGGCGTTTCCGCGGCCTTTGCCGCAGGCAAGTGGCTGCTGCTGCTGGCGTACGGGCTGGCGGTGCTCTACGCGCTCGATGCCGACCAGAACTGAGCCGTCCGCGCGACTGCCTGCTGCGGCGCCGTGCTGCCGGCGCCGACTGTTGCGGCGCGTCATCGATGACGCGGCGGCCAGTGCGACACAGGGTTAAAATACCAAAAAGGACATAAAGGAGGGGGAGTCCATGAAGTATCACCTGACGAAGCAGGGCGATGAAGTCGTCATCAGCTTTGAGGATCTCGATGGACAGGCGCAGGCGGTGATCGACGCCATGGGCCGCTGCCGTGCCAGCGCGTGGGCTTGTCCGTCGGCCGAATGCACCAAGATCGGCATCATGGAAACTTGCGGCGAGGGCAATGCTCTTGCGGTCAGGCTGAAGCCGCGTGACCAATCGGAGCTGAGCGTGGTCAGCCTCGGCGAATGCCTGAAGTACCATTTGCCGAAGGATCTCGGCAACTGATGCTCAGACCTGGAGCACCCTCAGACTTGGAGCACCTCTAGCAGGTCCTGCTCCAGCCTGACCAGCGTGGCGGTCTGCGCCAGTTCCTTGCCGCTGATCAGAAAACTGTCCTCGACGCGCTCGCCGAGCGTGGATATCTTGGCCGTGTGCAGCGTGATGCCGTGCCGGCCCAGCACCCGGGCGATGGCGTAGAGCAGGCCCGGACGGTCGGCGGCGGTGATCGACATCAGGTACTGGCTGCCGCGCTCGTCGGCGCGGATATCCACTTCCGGCGCCACCGGGAAATGGCGCACCTGGCGCGACAGGCGCCCGCTGAAGGAGGTCGGCAGCGGCGGTAGCTGGGTCAGCTGTTCGGCGATGTCGTGTTCGATGAGGCCGATCATGTCGCGATAGGGCAGGCTGTCGTCGATCGGAAAGACGACGAAGCTGTCCAGCGCGTAGCCGTGGCGCGTGGTGTGGATCTTGGCGTCGACGATGCTGAAGCCGAGGCGCGCGAAGAAGCCGCAGAGGCGGGCGAACAGCAGCGGCTGGTCGGGCACGTAGGCCATCACCTGCAGGCCTTCGCCCATCGGGTTGAGGCGGGCGCGCACCACCGGTTCGGTCGCGGCCGGACGATGGTAGAGGGTGCGCGTATGCCAGGCGATTTCGTCGGCGGCATGCCGCATGAAATAGCCGGTGTCGAGCTGGTTCCACAGTTCGAGTTCGACGTCGGGGCGCAGGCCGTGGTAGCGCAGGATGCCGCGCGCCTCTTCCTGGCGTTCGGCGACGCCGGTGAGCTGCAGCACCGTGGTGCCCTTGAGCACGGCGGCGGTCATGCGGAACAGGTCCTCCAGCAGCTTGCCCTTCCAGGCGTTCCACACCTTCGGGCTGGTGCCGCGGATGTCGGCCACGGTCAGCAGGTAGAGCCCGGTGAGCTGGCGCAAGTTGCCGACCCTGGCGGCAAACGCCAGGATGACGTCGGGATCGGCGAGGTCCTGCTTCTGCGCCACCTGCGACATGGTCAGGTGATGCTCGACGAGGAACACCACCAGCGCGGCATCCTCGCCGCTGATGCCGTGGTCGCGGCAGAAGTTGGCGGCATCGCGTTTGCCCAGTTGCGAGTGGTCGCCGCCGCGGCCCTTGGCGATGTCGTGGAACAGCGCGGCGATGTAGAGCAGCCAGCGCTTGTCGAAGCCGGTGATGAGGCGCGAGCAGAACGGATATTCGTGGGCGAATTCGGGCATGACGAAGCGGCGCAGGTTGCCCATCACCTGCAGGATGTGCTGGTCCACGGTGTAGACGTGGAACAGGTCGTGCTGCATCTGGCCGACGATGCGGCCGAAGGCGGGCAGGTAGCGGCCGAGGATGTCGTACTGGTTCATGCGCCGCATCGGGTGCGTCAGGTGCGTCTGCTGGAACAGCCTGAGGAACAGCGCGCGGTTCTGCGGATCGCGGCGGAAGGCGGCGTCGATGCGGCCCCGGGCGCGCCACAGGGCGCGCAGGGTGCGCGGCGTCATGCCCTTGATTTCGGAGCGCTGCATCTGCAGCAGGAAGCATTCGAGGATGCAGCGCGGCTGGCGCTGGAACACCTCTTCGTCGCGCACGTCGAGCAGGTCGCGCACCATCTGGAAATTCGCGTCGATGACGATCGGCGGTCCCTGCCGGGCCGGCAGCAGGCGGTCGGCCAGCACCTGCATGACCAGCGAATTGAGCTGGGTGACCAGCTTGGCGTTCTTGAAATAGCGCTGCATCAGCACTTCCGAGGCGCGCTTGGTGTCGGTCTGGACGATGCCCAGCGCCCCGGCCAGCTTCTCCTGGTGATCGAACAGCAGCCGGTCCTCGCGCCGGCCGGCGAGCAGGTGCAGTTCGATGCGCAGCTCGGCCAGCATCAGGTCGGCGCGTTCGAGCTGGCGCACTTCCGGCGCGGTGATCAGTCCGGCGCGCACCAGGGCTTTCCAGTCGGCGCCGATGCCGGCCGCCTGCGCCACCCACTGGATCACCTGCAGGTCGCGGCGGCCGCCGGGGTTTTCCTTGCAGTTGGGTTCCAGGCTGTAGGGCGTGTCGTGATACTTGGCGTAACGTTCGGCCTGTTCCAGCTGCTTGGCGGTGAGGAAGGCCGCGGGATCGAGCGCCGCATTGCAGCTGTGTTCGAAATCCTCGTAGAGCGCACGCGAGCCGGCCAGCCAGCGCGCTTCGAGCAGCGCGGTCTTGACCGTGATGTCGCGCTCGGCTTCGTCGAGGCACTGGTTGACGCTGCGCACGCTGTGGCCGATGTCGAGGCCGATGTCCCACAGCAGGCCGACCAGCTGTTCCAGGCGCGGTGCCGTTGCGGCGTCGCAGGCCGTGTGCTCGTCGTCGGGGACCAGGATCAGCAGGTCGACGTCCGAGCCGGGATACAGCTGGCCCCGGCCATAGCCGCCGACCGCGGCCAGCGTGCATTCGGCGGGCATGGCCAGCGCCTGCCAGACATCCCGCAGCACGCTATCCACCAGTGCGGCGCGGCCATCGAGCAGGGCAGCGCTGTGCCTGTCTTCGCGCCAGGCCGCGTTGAGTTCCTGCTGCCCGGCGAGCAGGCGTTGGCGGGCGGTGCCGGCAAGCTGGCGCAGGTCGCTCATGCTCAGGGCGTGATGCGGATGTGCGGCGGGCAGGGCGGTGCGCCGGCCGACAGGGTCATCACCTCGACGCCGGTTTCGGTGACGCAAACGGTGTGCTCCCATTGTGCGGACAGGCTGCGGTCCTTGGTGACGATGGTCCAGCCGTCGGGCAGTTCCGAGATCGCCGCCTTGCCGGCGTTGATCATCGGCTCGATGGTGAACACCATGCCCGGCACCAGCAGCGGGCCGTCGCTGGCCTTGCCGTAGTGCAGCACCTGGGGTTCTTCGTGGAAATTGCGGCCGATGCCGTGGCCGCAGAATTCGCGCACCACGGAGAAGCCGGCGCCTTCGGCATGCTTCTGGATCGCGGCGCCGACGGCGCCCAGATGCACGCCGGGTCTGACCTGGGCGATGCCGACCCACATGCATTCGTGGGTCATGGATACCAGGCGCCTGGCCAGGATCGAGGTATCGCCGACGCAGAAGGTGCGGCTGGTGTCGCCGTGCCAGCCATTCTTGATGGTGGTGATGTCGAGATTGACGATGTCGCCCTTTTTCAGCGCCCGGTCGTTGGGCACGCCGTGGCAGACCTGGTGATTGACCGAGGCGCAGATCGATTTCGGGTAGGGCGCATAGCCGGGCGGCGCATAGTTGAGCGGTGCCGGGATGCAGCCCTGCACATTGACCATGTAGTCGTGGCAAAGCCGGTCGAGTTCGGCCGTGTTGATCCCCGGTTTGACGAAGGGTTCGATGTAGTCGAGGACTTCGCCCGCCAGGCGGCAGGCAAGCCGCATCTCGGCGATGTCCGCAGGAGTTTTTATGGAAATGGGCATGAACGCGGTACTTTAAGGGGAAAGGGTATTTTAACTGCACGCGGTGGCGTGGCGGGTGGCGCTGGTGCGTAACTGGTGCGCGGCAAGACCCCTGCCGGCGCATGGGAACCCGCATTCTTCGCGCGGCAGCCCGGCTGCCGCTGCCGCGGCTTGTGCCTGGCGGCTGCAGCCGCTATAATCGCGGGCTTGTTCGGGGTGGTCCTGGACAAAATCCACACGCCCGGCGCCGATAGGGTGGCTTTGCGCAGCAGCGCAAAGCAGCACGGCCAGGCGGAGGTTCAACCCATATCGGAGATAGATCCATGAGCACTACCATGCGCCAGATGCTGGAGGCCGGCGTTCATTTCGGCCACCAGACCCGTTTCTGGAACCCCAAGATGGCCCCGTACATTTTCGGCCATCGCAACAAGATCCACATCATCAACCTCGAAAAGACCCTGACCAAATATCAGGAAGCGATGGCCTTCGTGCGCAAGATGGCGGCCAAGAAGGGCACCATCCTGTTCGTCAGCACCAAGCGCCAGGCGCGCGAGATCATCGCCGAGGAAGCCCAGCGTTGCGGCATGCCCTACGTCGATGACCGCTGGCTGGGCGGCATGATGACCAACTTCAAGACCCTCAAGCTGTCGGTCAAGCGCCTCAAGGACCTGGAAACCGCCACGTCGGAAGGCAACTTCGAGAAGCTGTCGAAGAAGGAAGCCCTGACCCTGCAGCGCGAGATGGACAAGCTGCGCAAGTCGATCGGCGGCATCAAGGACATGGGCGGCCTGCCCGATGCGATTTTCATCATCGACGTCGGCTACCACAAGATCGCCATCACCGAAGCCGGCAAGCTGGGCATTCCGGTGATCGGCGTGGTCGATACCAACCATTCCCCGGAAGGCGTCAGCTATGTGATCCCGGGCAATGACGACTCCTCCGGCGCGATCCGCCTGTATGCCCGCGGCGTGGCCGATGCCATCCTCGAAGGCAAGAACCAGTCGATCAACGAGGTGATGCAGCAGTTGGCCGGCGACGACGAGTTTGTCGAAGTCGACGACGCGGCGGAGTAAAGACGCGAACCACAGAGGCACCGGGACACAGCGAGTTTCATAGCGCTGTGCTTTCCTCCGTGCCTCTGTGTCTCTGTGGTGAAAGTATTTGATTCTGGAGTAAGAGCAATGGCGGAAATTACCGCAAGCATGGTCAAGGAACTGCGCGAGAAGACCGACGCGCCGATGATGGAATGCAAGAAGGCGCTGACCGAAGCGGCCGGCGACATGGCCAAGGCCGAGGAAATCCTGCGCGTCAAGCTCGGCAACAAGGCCAGCAAGGCCGCCTCCCGCGTCGCCGCCGAAGGCGTGGTGGCGATCCACGTTGCCGCCGACAGCAAGCTGGGCAGCATTTTCGAAATCAACAGCGAGACCGATTTCGTCGCCAAGAACGACGAATTCCTCAAGCTGGCCGCCGAGTGCGCGCGCCTGGTGGCCGAGAAGAATCCAGCCGACGTCGCCGCTCTGGCGGTCCTGCCGCTGGGCGAGGGCACGGTCGAATCGACCCGCTCCGCGCTGGTCGGCAAGATCGGCGAGAACATGAGCATCCGCCGCTTCATCCGCGTCGCGGCCAAGGGCAAGCTGGCCTCCTACATTCACGGCGGTTCCAAGATCGGCGTGCTGGTCGACGTGGTCGGCGGCGACGAGCAGCTGGCCAAGGATCTGGCGATGCACATCGCCGCCTCGAAGCCGAAGTCGCTGGATGCCTCCGGCGTGCCGGCCGAGCTGCTGGACATGGAGCGCCGCATCGCCATCGAAAAGGCGCGCGAAGCCGGCAAGCCGGAAGCCATGCTGGAAAAGATCGCCGAAGGTACGGTGCAGAAGTACCTGAAGGACGTGACGCTGCTGGGCCAGGTGTTCGTCAAGGCCGAGGACGGCAAGCAGACCATCGAACAGCTGCTGAAGGCCAGGGGTGCCTCGGTCGCCAGCTTCACGCTGTTCATCGTCGGCGAAGGCATCGAGAAGAAGGTCAACGACTTCGCCGCCGAAGTGGCTGCGCAGGCGGCAGCTGCCGCAGGCAACAAGTAAGAAGGGCGCCGCGCGACGATGGCCGCACCGAAGTTTCGCCGCATCCTGCTCAAGCTTTCGGGCGAGGCACTGATGGGTGACGATGCCTACGGCATCAATACGGCGATGCTGGCCAGCATCGTGGCGGAAATCAAGGCGGTCACCGACCTCGGCGTCGAGGTCGGCGTCGTCATCGGCGGCGGCAACATCTTCCGCGGCATCGGGGGCACCGCCACCGGCATGGATCGCGCCACCGCCGACTACATGGGCATGCTGGCGACGGTGATGAACGCCATGGCGCTGTCGGATGCGATGCGCCAGGCGGGCATCAATGCCCGCGTGCAGTCGGCGCTGAACATCGAGCAGGTGGTCGAGCCCTACATCCGCGGCAAGGCGATCCGCTACCTCGAAGAGGGCAAGGTGGTGATTTTCGGCGCCGGTACCGGCAACCCGTTCTTCACCACCGATACCGCGGCGGCCTTGCGCGGCTCGGAAATCGGTGCCGAGATCGTGCTCAAGGCGACCAAGGTCGATGGCATCTATACGGCCGATCCGAAAAAGGATCCGGCGGCCACCCGCTTTACCCGCATCAGTTTCGACGAAGCCATCAACCGCAATCTCGCGGTGCTGGATGCCACGGCATTCGC
Organism: Betaproteobacteria bacterium; assembly: GCA_028065725.1. The sequence goes on along the minus strand of JAPTVL010000442.1, from coordinate 96,365 downwards.
CCTGTGCCGCGACCAGAAATTGCCGATCAACGTGTTCTCGATTTTCAAGACCGGCGCGCTGAAGCGCGTGGTGATGGGCGAGGACGAGGGCACTTTGGTTCACGTTTAGGACTTGAGGAGTGGGAGCATGATTCCCGAACTGAAAAAGACGTCCGAACAGAAGATGCAAAAAAGCCTCGAGTCGCTCAAGGCCGACCTGGCCAAGGTGCGCACCGGACGCGCGCACACCGGCATCCTCGATCACGTGATGGTCGACTACTATGGTTCCCCGGTAGCGATCACCCAGGTCGCCAACGTGACCCTGATCGACGCCCGCACCATCGGCGTGCAGCCCTGGGAAAAACCCATGGTGGGCAAGGTTGAAAAAGCCATTCGCGATTCCGACCTGGGGCTGAATCCCTCGTCGCAGGGCGAGATCATTCGCGTGCCGATGCCGGCCCTGACCGAGGAGCGGCGCCGCGACCTGATCAAGGTGATCAAGCACGAAGGCGAGAACGCCAAGGTGGCGATCCGCAATCTGCGCCGCGACGCAATCTCGCACCTCAAGGACGCGCTGAAGAAAAAGGAAGTGTCCGAGGACGACGAGCGTCGCGCCCAGGACGAGATCCAGAGGCTGACCGACCGCTATGTCGCGGAAGTGGATCGGGCGCTGGCGGAAAAAGAGAAGGACCTGATGGCGATCTGAGGATCGGGTTCGGCTTCCTACTGAAACGGAGGGAACGGCATGCCAGGAAGATTCACCAGCTCGACGCAAGCCATTCCCAACGTCGGCAATGTGCCGCGCCACATCGCCATCATCATGGACGGCAACGGCCGCTGGGCCAAGCAGCGTTTCATGCCGCGCGTCGCCGGCCACAAGCGCGGCGTCGAGACGGTGCGGGCGATGGTCAAGGCCTGCATTGCGCGTGGCGTCGAATACCTGACCCTGTTCGCATTTTCCTCCGAGAACTGGCGGCGTCCGGCGGAGGAGGTTTCCTTCCTGATGAATCTGTTCATCAGCGCCCTGCAGGGGGAAATAGGAAAACTTCACGCCAATGGTGTCCGGCTCAAGGTGGTCGGCGACCTGGCGGCCTTCGAGCCGCGCCTGGTGGCGCTGATCCGCGAGGGCGAGGCCAAGACCGCCAACAACTTCCGCCTGACGCTGACCATCGCCGCCAACTACGGCGGGCGCTGGGACATCCTGCAGGCCATGAACCAGCTGGCGCTGGCGCATCCCGAAAAAGTCGGTTGCTTCGGCGAGGCCGACCTGGCACCGCACTTGATGATGGCCTATGCACCGGAGCCGGACCTGTTCATCCGCACCGGCGGCGAGCAACGCATCAGCAACTTCCTGCTCTGGCAACTGGCCTACAGCGAGCTGCACTTCACCGATACCCTGTGGCCGGATTTCGATGAAGCGGCGCTGGATGCCGCCATCGATTCCTACCGCCGGCGCGAGCGCCGCTTCGGCCGCACCAGCGAGCAACTGGTCGAACCGGCCGCCGCCGTCGCGCCAGCGCCGACTCTTGCCTCCCCGCCCGCAGACGCCGATGCTTAAAACGCGGGTCATCACCGCGCTGCTGCTGGTCGCCGGTCTCGCCCTGATCCTGTTTGCCCTGCCGCCGCTGGCGGTGGTGCTGAGCTTTGCCGCCATCGCCGCGCTGGCGGCGTGGGAGTGGGGCGGGCTGATGCGCCAGGACCAGCCGGCGCGCTGCATGTATGCGTTTGTCCTGCTGCTGTTCTGTTGGCAGCTGACGGTGGGCGCGCCGCAACTGATTCCGATTCTGCTCGGCGCATCGGCCGCATTCTGGATTCTGGTAGTGCCGCTGTGGTTCCGCTTCAAGTGGGCGCTGGCCGGCAACGATTTCTTCGGCTACCTGCTCGGCGCCCTGGTGATCCTGCCGACCTGGGCCGCCATGGTGGCCCTGCATGCGGTCAGCACCTGGCTGCTGCTGGCGGCCATGGCGCTGGTCTGGGTCGCGGACATTTCCGCCTATTTCGCCGGTCGTGCCTTCGGCCGGCACAAGCTGGCGCCGACCATCAGCCCGGGCAAGACCTGGGAGGGCGTGGCCGGGGCCGTGGTCGGCGTCATGATCTATGGCGGCATCGTGCTGAACTGGTCGCCGCTCGCGGGGCAGGTGCCACTGCCCATGCCGCTGCTGGTCCTGCTGCTGATTCTGCTCACGGCGGTGAGCGTGATGGGCGACCTGTTCGAGTCGCTGCTGAAGCGCCAGGCCGGGATCAAGGACAGCAGCAATCTGCTGCCGGGCCACGGCGGGGTGCTCGACCGCATCGATGCGCTGACCTCGACCCTGCCGCTGGCGGGGCTGATTCTGTATTTGGTCCGCACATGAAGCTGACCGTTCTCGGCGCGACGGGTTCCATCGGCGTCAGCACGCTCGACGTGGTGGCGCGCCATCCCGATCGCTTCGAAGTCGTGGCGCTCACCGGACACAGCCGGGTCGACGTGCTTGCCGCGCAGTGCTTGCAGTTTCGTCCGGCCTATGCCGTGGTCGGCGCCGCCGGCGATGCGCAGCGCCTCGCACTGCTGCTGAAGAACTCCGGCTCGCGCACCGAAGTGCTGCACGGGGCCGCGGCGCTGGAACAGGTCGCCAGCCTGCCTGAGGTCGACGCCGTGATGGCCGCCATCGTCGGCGCCGCAGGCCTGCCGCCGACCCTTGCGGCGGCGCGTGCCGGCAAGCGCGTGCTGCTGGCCAACAAGGAGGCGCTGGTGATGGCCGGCGCGGTGTTCATGGCCGAAGTGAAGCGCGCCGGCGCGCTGCTGCTGCCAATCGACAGCGAACACAATGCGGTGTTCCAGTCGATGCCGTACGGCTATGCCGGCGACATGGCGCGCGGCGCTGTCCGGCGCATCCTGCTGACGGCCTCGGGCGGGCCGTTTCGCACCGCGACGCACGACGCGCTGACGCAGGTCACGCCCGAGCAGGCGGTGGCGCATCCGAACTGGGTCATGGGACGCAAAATCTCCGTCGATTCGGCGACCATGATGAACAAGGGGCTCGAAGTGATCGAGGCGCACTGGCTGTTCAATGCGCCGGCCGACCGCATCCAGGTGGTGATCCACCCGCAGAGCGTGATTCACTCCCTGGTCGATTACGAGGACGGTTCGGTGCTGGCGCAACTGGGCAACCCGGACATGCGCACGCCGATCGCGCATGCCCTGGCCTGGCCGCAGCGAATCGATTCCGGCGTCGCGCCGCTCGATCTGTTCGCCGTCGCCCAGCTCGATTTCGAACGTCCCGACCTGGTGCGCTTCCCCTGCCTCGACCTCGCCTACCGCGCCCTGCGCGCGGAGGGCAATGCCGCGGCGGTGCTGAATGCCGCCAACGAGGTGGCCGTGGCGGCCTTCCTTGAACGCCGTTTGTCCTTCCTCGGCATCGCCGAACTGATCGCCGCCACGCTGGATGCGGTGCCGCAGGCGGCGCTGCCCGATCTGGCGGCGGTGCTCGAGGCGGATCGGCAGGGGCGCACCACGGCCACGGAAATTCTCGCGCGCTTGGGTTCCCGCAGTACATGAATCCGCAAATACTGGCCTGGTATGTGGGCGCCTTCCTGCTCGCGCTGGCGGTGCTGGTGGTGGTGCATGAAATGGGCCATTACCTGGCGGCACGGGCATGCAAGGTCAAGGTGCTGCGCTTTGCCTTCGGCTTCGGCAAGGTGATCTGGATGCGCCGTGGCGGACGCGACGGCACGGAGTGGGCGATCTCGGCGTTCCCGCTGGGCGGCTATGTCAAGATGCTCGACGAGCGCGAAGGTACGGTTGCGGCGGGCGAACTCGACCGGGCCTTCAACCGGCAGTCCGTGGGGCGGCGTGCCTTCATCGTTGCGGCGGGCCCCGCGGCCAACTTCCTGCTGGCGATCCTGCTCTACTGGTTGCTGTTCATGTATGGCGTCACCGAACTCAAGCCGCGCCTCGCGCTGCCACCGGCCGGGACGCCGGCGGCGATGGCCGGCATCGGCGAGGGCGGCACGGTGCGCGCGGTGAATGGCACGCCGATCCGGACCTGGCAGGAACTGCGCTGGGAAGTCATGCGCCGGGCGCTGGACAAGGAGGCCCTGCAACTGGAAATCCTCAGCCCGCAGCGCGACATCGGCACCTACCGTCTCGCCAGCGATCGCTTCGAACTCGAGGAACTGGAAAAGGACCCGCTGCGTCTGCTGGGACTGGTCTTGTACCGGCCGCCGCTGCCGGCCGTGGTCGGCAGCGTGCAGTCGGGTTCTGCCGCCGCCGAGGCGGGCTTCCGCGAGGGCGACCGGGTGCTGGCGGTCGACGGCAAGGCGATTGCCGTCTGGGCGGAACTGGCTGCCGCCGCGCGCGCCGCCGCCGGACGACCGTTGCGGGTTGCCGTCGAGCGCGAGGGCAGGCAAATCGAATTGACCGCGATTCCGCGTCTGGCGGAGGAGGGCGGACAGAAGCTGGGACGGCTGGGCCTGATGGCAAGAGAAGGACACGGCGAGGTCTTCGAAATGACCACCGTGGTGAGTTACGGGCCGCTGGTATCGGTCGGTCGGGCGCTGCAGCAGACCTGGGATACCTCAATCCTGAGCCTGCGCATGATGGGGCGCATGCTGACCGGCGAGCTTTCCTGGAAAAACCTCTCCGGCCCGGTGACGATTGCGGATTATGCCGGGCAGTCGGCACGCTTGGGCCCCAGCTATTTCCTGCGCTTTTTGGCCCTGATCAGCATCAGTCTCGGCGTCCTCAATCTGCTGCCCGTGCCCGTGCTGGACGGAGGGCATTTGATGTATTATCTCGTCGAGTTTCTGAAGGGGGGACCGGTGTCGGAACGGGCTCTGGAAATCGGTCAACAGATCGGTTTTGCCTTGCTGGCGCTGCTCATGGCTTTTGCCTTCTACAACGATATCAACCGTCTAGTCTCCGGCTAATTTTCGTCAAAAATACATGAACAAGAAACTGCTTGCCGGTCTGGTTTTTGCGCTGCTGGCGCGTTCCGCTTTGGCCTTCGATCCGTTCCAGATCAAGGATATTCGCGTCGAGGGGATCCAGCGCACCGAGGCCGGAACGGTGTTCTCCTACCTGCCGGTCAAGGTCGGCGACACCATGAACGACGAAAAGGCGGCGGCCGCGATCAAGGCCCTGTTCGCCACCGGCTTCTTCAAGGACGTGCGCCTGGAGATCGACGGACAGGTTCTGGTGGTGGTGCTGGAAGAGCGTCCGGCGATTGCCTCGCTCGAATTCAGCGGCCTTAAGGCGTTCAAGCCGGAAGACCTGAAAAAGTCGCTGCGCGATGTCGGTCTCGCCGAGTCGCGGATTTTCGACCGCGCCATGGTCGAGCGTGCCGAGCAGGAACTCAAGCGCCAGTATCTGGCACAGGGACATTATGCCGTTCAGGTGACGACCACGATTACGCCGCTGGAGCGCAACCGGGTCGGCATCAACTTTGCGGTCAATGAAGGCGACATCGCCAAGATCAAGCAGATCAACATCATCGGCGCCAGTGCCGTGGCGGAGTCCGACCTGCTCGACCTGATGGTGTTGCGCACGCCGGGCTGGCTGACCTGGTACACCAAGAACGACCAGTACTCGAAGCAGAAGCTCGCCGGAGACCTCGAAGTCCTGCGCTCGTATTACCTCGATCGCGGCTATCTCGAATTCAACATCGAGTCGACCCAGGTGTCGATCTCGCCCGACAAGCAGGACATCTACATCACGGTCAATATCACCGAGGGCGAGAGATACACCGTCTCTTCGGTCAAGCTGGCCGGGCAGCTGCTGCTGCCCGAGGATGAGCTGACCCGGCTGGTCCAGGTCAGGCCCGGCGAAGTGTTCTCGCGCGAAAAGATGGCCGACACCACCAAGGCCATCAGCGAACGCCTGGGCAACGAGGGGTATGCCTTCGCCAACGTCAATGCGGCTCCCGAGCTGAACAAGGAAAAGCGCGAAGTGGCGTTCACCGTGTTCATCGATCCGGGTCGCCGGGTCTACGTGCGGCGCATCAACGTGACCGGCAACACGCGGACCCGGGATGAGGTCGTGCGCCGCGAGCTGCGTCAGGCCGAGTCCAGCTGGTACGACGGCGCGAAGATCAACAAGTCGCGCACCCGCGTCGATCGCCTGGGTTATTTCGACGAAGTCAGCGTGGAAACGCCGCCGGTCGCCGGAACCACCGACCAGGTCGACATCGAGGTCAAGGTCAAGGAAAAGCCAACCGGCAACATCATGCTCGGTGCCGGCTTCTCCAGCGCCGAGAAATTCACGCTGTCGGGTTCCGTGCAGCAGCAGAACCTGTTCGGCAGCGGCAAGCATGTCGGGGCCCAGATCAGCACCAGCAAGTCGAACAAGGTCTATTCGCTGTCGCATACCGATCCGTATTTCACGGTGGATGGCATCAGCCTGGGTTTCGACGTCTATCTCCGCAACACCGATACCGCCAGCCTTTCGGTCGGCAGCTTCGGTTCCGATTCGATGGGCGCGGGTCTGCGCTGGGGTCTGCCGGTCGGCGAAGACGACTATCTCAATCTCGGTTTCTCGGTCGACCGCACCAAACTCAAGACCGATGCCAACAGTCCGCTGCGTTATCAGGACTATGTCACCCGCTTCGGTGCCAAGAGCAATACCTTCCTGGCCAACATTGGCTGGCAGAAGGATGCGCGCGACAGCCTGCTGGTGACCACCAAAGGTTCGATGCAGCGGGCAACCGTCGAGGTTTCCTTGCCGGGCAGCACAGCGACCTATGTTCGCGCCACCTACCAGCACCAGCATTTCTTTCCGCTGGATCGCAAGCTGACCCTGGCGCTGAATGGCGAGATCGGCGTGGCCCAGAAATACGGCGACAAGGAACTGCCCTTCTTCAAGAATTTCTACGCCGGCGGCATCGGTTCGGTGCGCGGCTTCGAGTCTGGTTCGCTGGGGCCGCGCGACCTTGCCACCAACGAAGCCGTCGGCGGCAGCAAGCGGCTGATCGGCAACGTCGAATTCCTGTTCCCGGTCCCCGGCATGGGCCGCGACAATTCGATGCGGCTGTCCGGCTTTCTCGATGCCGGCAATGTCTGGGGTTATGACACCAAGTTCAGTCTGCAGAGCCTGCGTTACAGCGGCGGCATTGCGCTGTCGTGGAATTCGCCGATGGGCCCGCTCAAGTTCTCCTATGCCAATCCGTTCAACAAGAAGGCCGAAGACAAGATACAGCGCCTGCAGTTCCAGATGGGCTCGGTCTTTTGATCCCCTCCTTTTAGCGAGAAAGTCATGCTGAAGAAATACATTTGCGCCAGTGTTCTGCTCTTGGGTTTTTCCGCCGCGGTTCTGGCGGAAAGCAAGATCGGCTTCGTCAATAGCCAGAAGATCCTCAACGACGCCCCGCAGGCAGCGCGGGCCAAGAAGAGGATCGAAAAGGATTTCGAGAAGCGCGACCAGGATCTGCAGCGCATCGCTAAACAGTTGCAGGGCATGCAGGAGAATCTCGACAAGAACGCGGTGACCATGGGCGAGAGCGAGCGGCGTACCAAGGAACGCGAATTCGGCGACCTCAACCGCGATTTCCAGCGCAAGCAGCGCGAGTTCCGCGAAGACCTGAGCCAGCGGCAGAACGAGGAAATGGCGGCGATTTTCGAGCGCGTGAACAAGATCATCAAGCAGATCGCCGAAGCCGAGAAGTACGACGTAATTTTCCAGGAGGCGGTCTACGCCAACCCGCGCATCGACATCACCGACAAGGTCATCAAGGCGCTGGGCGACGGCACCAAGTGATTACCTTCCCATATCATTCGTGACTTTGTCGACTTCGCCTTGCCGTGCAATGTGCACTGTCTGCGGCTTGTCTTCGCGTCACAAATGATCTGGAAAAGGAATAGGACGTTTTGGCCGTGATGCTGCGGCTCGACGAGATCGTCGCCCGCTTCGGCGGTGAGATAGTCGGCGCCGGCGATACGGCGATTTCCGGGATCGGCACCCTGGAACAGGCCGGCCCCGGCGAGCTGGCCTTTCTCGCCAATCCGAAATACCGCCACCAGCTGGCGACCACCCGCGCCGGCGCGGTGATCATGGCGCCGCCGGCCGTCGCTGGTTTGGCGGCAGCGATCCTGACCCCGCAGCCCTATCTTTATTACGCACGCGTCGCGCAGTGGCTGAATCCGCCGCCCGCCGCCATGGCCGGCATTCATCCGTCTGCCGTGGTCGAAGGCGAGGTGGCCGCCAGCGCCAGCATCGGAGCCAATGTCTGGATCGGCCCCGATGCCGTGATCGGCGATGGCACGATCCTCGGCGCCAACTGCAGCATCGCTGCGGGCGCGACGATCGGCCCCGGCAGCCGCCTGGCTGCGAACGTGGCGATCTACGCCGATTGCCATCTCGGGGCGCGCTGCCTGGTGCATGCGGGGGCGGTGATCGGCGCCGACGGCTTCGGCTTCGCCCGCGAGGCGGAGGGCGCCTGGGTCAAGATCCCACAGGTCGGGCGCGTGCTGATCGGCGACGATGTCGAGATCGGCGCCGGCACCACGATCGACCGTGGCGCCCTCGGCGACACCGTGATTGCCGACGGGGTCAAGCTCGACAACCAGATCCAGGTCGGACACAACGTGCGCATCGGTGCCCATACCGCGATGGCGGGCTGCGTCGGCATCGCCGGCAGCGCGATAATCGGCGCACGCTGCACGGTGGGCGGCGGCGCCATCATCCTCGGCCACCTGCAGATTGCCGACGACGTCAATGTTGCGGCCGGGACGCTGGTGGCGAAGTCGATCGGCACGGCCGGAACCTATAGCGGTGCAGTGCCCTTCCTCGAACATGGCGACTGGCTCAAGAATTTTTCGCGGCTGCGCCATCTTGACGCGATGGCCGATAAAATCCGTGCCCTCGAACAGCGGCTCGCCGCACTGGAGAAAAAATCATGAGCAATGCCACGACTGGCGCGGCTATCGATTCCCGCATGGACATCCACGAAATCCTCGATTACCTGCCGCATCGCTATCCCTTCCTGCTGGTCGATCGCGTACTCGACGTGGTACCCGGCGAGCGCATCACGGCCTTGAAGAACGTCAGCATGAACGAGCCCTTCTTCCCCGGCCACTATCCGCATCACCCGGTAATGCCCGGCGTGCTGGTGGTCGAGGCGATGGCGCAGACGGCGGCGATCCTGTCCTTCAAGACCATGGACAGCAAGCCCGACGACAAGTCGGTGTACTATTTTGTCGGCATCGACAATGCCCGCTTCAAGAAACCGGTCGGTCCCGGCGACCAGCTGGTGATCGACGTTGCGCTTTCCGCCAACAAGCGCGGCATCTGGAAGTTTTCGGCGACGGCGAAGGTCGACGGGCAGGTGGCGGCGGAAGCCGACCTGATCTGCGCCGTGCGTCCCACGCCCTGATGAGCGCCCCGCCCGGCCGTCCGAAGGGGCGCCAGCCAAAGCATGGAGCCGCGTCGCGGCGAACCGCCGTCACCCCTCCCTTGGGGAGGGGTTGGGGGAGGGGATTCAAATGAGCATCCACTCTACTGCCATCGTCCATCCCGCGGCGAAGCTCGGCCGCGGCGTGGTGGTCGGCCCCCATTCGATCGTCGGCGAACATGTGGAGATCGGCGAGCATACGGTGATCGGTCCCCATGTCGTCGTCAGCGGACACACGCGCATCGGCTGCGACAACCGCATTTTCCAGTTCTGTTCCATCGGCGAACAGCCGCAGGACAAGAAGTATTCCGGTGAGCCGACGCGGCTTGAAATCGGCGACCGCAACACCATCCGCGAGTTTTGCACCTTCAACTGCGGCACCGCCCAGGACGTCGGCGTGACGCGGCTCGGCAATGACAACTGGATCATGGCCTACGTGCATCTGGCGCACGATTGCCAAGTCGGCAACCAGACCATCTTCGCCAACAATGCGCAGATCGCCGGCCACGTCCATGTCGCGGACTGGGCCATCCTCGGCGCTTTCACGGCGGTGCATCAGTTCGTGCGCATCGGCGCGCACAGCATCACGGCGATGGGCACCATCCTGTTGCAGGATCTGCCGCCCTTCGTCATGGCCGCCGGCAACCCGGCCGAGCCGCGCGCCATCAATGCCGAAGGCCTCAAGCGCCGCGGCTTTCCGGCCGACGCCGTGGCCGCGATCAAGCGCGCCTACAAGACGCTGTACAAGAGCGGCATGTCGCTCGACGATGCGCGCGCCGCCATCGCCACGGAGGCGGCCGCCGTGCCGCAGCTGGCCCTGCTGGTGGATTTCCTTGCGGCAACCGGACGCGGGATCATTCGCTGATGGTACGGATTGCCATGGTGGCCGGCGAGGCCTCCAGCGACCAGCTTGCCGCCCACCTGATCACCGCGCTCAAGCAGCATTTGCCGCAGGCGCAGTTCTATGGCATCGGCGGGCCGAAGATGCAGCGCGAAGGCTTCGATTCGCTGTGGCCGGCAGAGATGCTGGCGGTGCGCGGTTATGCCGAAGTCCTGCGCCACTACCGCGCCATCACCCGCATGCGCCGGCAGCTGCTGCGCCGTCTGCTGCAGGACAAGCCGGATGTCTTCATCGGCGTCGACGGCTCGGATTTCAACCTCTGGCTGGAAAAGCGCCTCAAGGCCCGCGGCATTCCCACCATCCATTTCGTCAGTCCTTCGATCTGGGCCTGGCGCCGCAAGCGTATGAGCCGGATCGTCGAGTCGGTCAGCCACATTCTCGCCCTGTATCCCTTCGAGCCCGAGTTGTATCGGGACACTCCGGTCAAGTGCAGCTATGTCGGACACCCCCTAGCCGATGTGATTCCGCTGCAGATAGACCAGCGTGCGGTGCGCGAACGCCTCGGCGTGGCCGCCGATCGGCCGGTGATTGCGCTGCTGCCGGGCAGCCGCCAGTCCGAGCTGCATTTCATGGCCGAGACCTTCGTCGAAACCGCCAAACTGCTGCTGGTACGCTATCCGAAGCTGCAGTTCCTGGTGCCGCTGGTATCGCGCGAGACGCGGCTGCAGTTCGAGACCGCGTTGTGGAAACTCAAGGCCGACGAACTGCCGTTCACGCTGATGTTCGGCCATGCCGCCGATGCGGTCGCCGCCAGCGACGTCGCGCTGGTCGCCAGCGGTACCGCGACGCTGGAAACCGCGCTGGTCGGCCGGCCGATGGTGATCGTCTACAAGATGTCGCCGTGGTCCTGGCGCCTGATGCGCGGCATGCGCTACCTGCCCTGGGTCGGGCTGCCCAACATCCTCGCCGGGCGCTACGTGGTACCCGAGTTCCTGCAGGACGAGGCGACGCCCGAAAATCTGGCCCAGGCACTGGGCAACCTGCTGGTCGATCGCCAGGCCGGTGCCGCGATTTCCCGCGTCTTTGGCGGCATCCATCGGCTGCTGCGGCAGGACACCGCGCAGAAGGCGGCCGACGCGGTGCTACCCTACCTGCAGCGGGCATGATCCATCTGGTATGCGGCGTCGATGAAGCCGGCCGCGGTCCGCTTGCCGGGCCGGTCTATGCCGCCGCGGTGATTCTCGATCCGCAGCGGCCGATCGTCGGTCTGGCCGATTCCAAAAAGCTTTCAGAGCGCAAGCGTGAGCACCTAGCGGTCGAGATCCGCGACAAAGCGCTGGCCTTCGGCATCGCCTGGGCTTCGGTGGAGGAAATCGACCGCATCAACATTCTGCAGGCGACGCTGCTGGCCATGTGCCGCGCCGTCGAGGCACTTGCCGTGCGGCCGGCCGAAGCGCTGATCGACGGCAACCGCTGTCCGCCGCTGGCGATGCCTGCGCGTGCGATCATCGGCGGCGATGCGACCGAGCCGGCGATTTCCGCGGCGTCGATCCTGGCCAAGACGGCGCGCGACGCCGACATGCGGCGGATACATGAGGCGTTTCCCCAGTACGGCCTGGATCGGCACAAGGGCTACGATACGGCGGCGCATCGTGCCGCGCTGTTGCAGCATGGCCCGGCCAGTTTTCATCGCCGGACATTTGCCCCCGTCCGCGCGCTGCTCGAAGGGCGCAAGTGAGCGATCCGCGCTACATCAGTTCGCGCGCCAATCTGAAGTTCAAGGCCTTGCGCGCGCTGCTCGACGATCCCCGCCGTCATGGCCGTGCCCTGGTGGATGGCATTCACCTCGTGGCGACCTGCCTCGCGCGCGGCGTTGCCGTCAGGCAGTTGCTGGTGGCCGATGGCGCGCAGCAGAACGCCGAAATCCTCGGGCTGTTGCGCGACGCGGCCGGCATGGAACAACTGACGCTGAGCGACAGCCTGTTCCGCGAACTGTCCGGCGTCAGCACGCCGACCGGCATTGCCGCCGTGATCGATATTCCGCTCGCAACCTCCGCCACGCTGGCCGGCGATGCGGTGCTGCTCGATGCGGTGCAGGATGCGGGCAACGTCGGCGCCATATTGCGCACGGCGGCGGCGGCGGGCATCTCCGAGGTCTTGCTGGGCCCCGGTTGTGCGGGCGCATGGACCGCCCGCGTGTTGCGTGCCGGGCAGGGCGCGCATTTCTCGCTGGCGATCCGGGAACAGGTGGATCTGGGTGCGGCACTGGCCGCCCGTTCGGCGATGTCGATTGCCACCGTGGCGCACGGCGGCGGCAGTCTCTATGACGTCGACCTGAAGCGGCCGCTGCTCTGGCTGGTGGGCAACGAGGGCGCTGGCCTGTCGGCCGATCTGATCGCGGCGGCCGACCTGCGCATCACGGTTCCGCTGGCCGCCGGCACCGAATCGCTGAACGTGGCGGCCGCAACGGCGATCTGCCTGTTCGAGGCGCGTCGCCAGCGGGCAGCGGGCAAGTAATCCCATCCGGGGATACCGGCTCCAAAAACAATCAGGCCCGCTCAAGGCGGGCCTGGTGGAATAACTCGAAGCGCTGAGTCTTACTTCTTCTTTGCAGCCTTCTTGCCGGCAACGCTGGCCTTGAAGGTGGCGCCGGCGGTGAAGCGCGGCACGGTGGTCGCGGCGATCTTGAGTTCCTTGCCCGTCTGCGGGTTGCGGCCGACGCGTGCGGCGCGCTTGGAGGACTTGAAGCTGCCGAAGCCGACGAGAGTGACGGTGTCACCCTTGGAGACGGCCTTGACGATGGCGGCCATGACGGCGGAGAGCGCCTTCTCGGCAGCGGCCTTGCTGATATCGGCTTCCTTGGCGGTGATTTCGATCAGTTCAGACTTGTTCATGTGTGTGACCTCGTGGGAGTGGTGGTGGTAGTGACGGGTTGAATTCTATGCGAATGGTAACGCAGTGTGACAGACAATTCTTTACCGGGGTCAAGGTTTTTTAATTTTGTGTGCAACCTGTCGCAGGCGGCCGGCTGGGGGGAGGGGTGCCTGCCGTTCGAATAATCTGCCGCACTGCAAAGGCTGTGCCAGCCAAAGACGATAAAATGGTATCCGCTTACCGGCAGGGGTGGATAGCCTGATCCTGGCGGTTGACGATGCGAATACCTGGATGTCGGCAAGGAAAGGAAGCGAAGCAGATGGAACTAGCCTGGTGGCACTGGATGGTGCTTGGCCTTGGTCTGGGTCTGGTCGAACTCGTCGTACCCAGCTTTTTCATCATCTGGTTCGGCCTCGGGGCCCTGCTGGTCGGGGTCGCCTTGCTGGTGGCGCCGGGGATGGCATTCAGTGCGCAGATCCTGTTATGGACCCTGGCTTCCGTGCTGATGACCGTGCTCTGGTTCCGGGTCTTCCGTCGCGATGACAGCAAGACGCGGTCGGGTCAGGCGGACGAAGCGCTGGGCGAGATCGGCGTCCTGGTCAGGGCCGTGGAGCCGCTGGGCGTCGAGTCGGCGCGCGGCGAGGTGCGTTTCCAGAAGCCGGTGATGGGTTCCGATGTCTGGCCCTGTCTTGCCGATGAAGCGATCGCCGCCGGCGAGCGGGTCAGGGTGCTGGCGGTCGACGGACAGCTTTTGAAGGTTGGAAAATACTGAAAGGTCGGATCATGGGCGAGTTCGCATTTTTTGTCATTGCCGTTTTTGTTTTCGTCGCGGTCACCATCGCCAAGGGCGTGCGCATCGTGCCGCAGGGCGAGGAATGGATCGTCGAGCGCCTGGGCAAGTTCCACGTCACGCTGCGTCCCGGGCTCAACATCATCGTTCCCTACTTCGACCAGGTGCGCTACAAGCTGACCACCAAGGACATCATCCTCGACGTGCAGGAGCAGGAAGTCATCACCAAGGACAATGCGGTGATTCGCACCAATGCGATCGCCTTCATCAAGGTCACCGATCCGATCAAGGCGGTCTACGGCGTCACGGATTTCTCCGAGGCGATCCGCAACATGATCATGACCACGCTGCGTTCGATCATCGGCGAGATGACGCTGGACGAGGCGCTGTCCAACCGCGACAAGATCAAGGCGCGGCTACGCGAGGGTGTCGCCGACGAAGCGATCGACTGGGGCCTGACGGTGAAGTCGGTCGAGATCCAGGACATCAATCCCTCCGATTCGATGCAGAAGGCCATGGAGGCGCAGGCCTCGGCCGAGCGCGAGCGCAAGGCGATGGTGACCAAGGCCGAAGGCACCAAGCAGTCCACCATCCTCAACGCCGAGGCGCAATTGCAGGCGGCGCGGCTTTCCGCCGAAGCGCAAGTCACGCTGGCCGATGCCTCGGCCGAGGCGATCCGCCGCGTGGCGGCCGCGATCGGCACGGAAGATGCGCCGATGCGCTACATGCTGGGCGAGAAGTACATCCATGCCATCGGCAACCTGGCCAAGTCGGACAATGCCAAGACGGTATTGATTCCGGCCGACATCCAGGAGACGCTGCGCGGCATCCTCGGCAGCCGCAAGTAAGCCTAACGCCCATGGCTCCGACAACCACCCGCAAATCATGAAGCGCCTGCATCCTTGCATGGCCATGGGCGAGCAAACTCGGCCCGCCCCCCTTCGCCCCCCTCGCGGGGGGTTCCCGATCAGCTCGCTGCGCTCGATATCACCAGCGACTGATCTCGCGGTATCACGCTAAGCTGCCGTCATCATGCGCCTGCTGGGTTTCGAGACCGCGACGCGGCGCCTGTCGGTGGCCCTGTGGCAGGACGGCGAGTTGCTGGAGCGCAGCGCGGAACTGCCCAACGGCGGCTCGGAACTGTTGCTGCCCTGGGTGCGGGAATTACTCGCGGAAGCCGGCCTGAGGCTGGCGCAAATCGACGGCATCGCCTTCGGCGCCGGTCCCGGCGGCTTCACCGGACTGCGCCTGGCCTGCGGCGTGACGCAGGGCTTGGCCTGCGGCCTCGATCTGCCGGTGCTGCCGGTGTCGACCCTCGAAGCACTGGCGCTGGCCAGTGGCGAACGCGAGGTCTGGACCTGTCTCGATGCGCGCATGAACGAGGTGTACTGCGCCGCGTATCGGGTCGCGGGGGACAGCGTGGAGCAACTCATGGCGCCTGCCTGCCTGCCGCCCGCCGTGGCGCCGGCGCCGACTTTTGCCGGCGGCTGGGGCGTCGGCGACGGCTTCACGTCCTATGGTCCGGTACTCGCCGCGCGCAAGCCCGATCTGGCGGGGCTGCATGCCGATGTATTTCCCACTGCCGCCGCGGTGCTGCGCCTCGCGGCGCCGGCGTTTGCGCAAGGCCGCGCGCTTACCGCCGCTGCGGCGCAGCCCATCTATGTCCGCGACAAGGTGGCGATGACCACCCGCGAACGCCTGGCGCGCGGCGGGATCCGATAGTGCTGCGCTACCGGACCATGACGGCCGACGATCTCGATGCGGTGGCCGCGGCCGAGCAGCGCGCCTATGCATTTCCCTGGACCCGCGGCAACTTTTCCGATTCGCTGGCGGCCGGTCATGGCGCCTGGCTGGCGCTGGAACACGGGCAAATGATCGGCTATGCCGTGATGATGCAGGTGCTGGATGAAGTGCATCTGCTGAACATCACGGTGCTGCCCGAACTGCAGCGCAAGGGGCGTGGTTCCGAACTGCTGCAGCACCTGTTCGCGCTGGCGCGCATGCGCTCGGCGACCCGCATGCTGCTCGAAGTGCGGCCCGGCAACGTTTCCGGACAGGCCCTGTACCAGCGGCACGGCTTCCTCGAAATCGGGCGGCGCCGCGATTATTATCCGGCCCATCAAGGCCGTGAGGATGCCATCGTGATGGCGCGTGAGCTATGACCCGGGACCGTGAACAACTGCTGCGCGAGATGGGGCTGGGCCCGGTCTGGAAGCTGCGCGTCAAGCCGGCCGCCGCCCTGCCGCCCGCGGCCGCCGTTGCCGTACCGGTGCCGGAGCCGGCAGCGGCCGTGGCGACTGCGGCGCCGGTCGCCGGCATGTCCTGGGACGAACTCGCCGCCGCCGTCGCGGCGTGCCGTCAGTGCCGACTGTGCCAGGCGCGCAAGCAGGCGGTGCTCGGCGTCGGCGACCGCCAGGCCGACTGGCTGTTCGTCGGCGAGGGCCCGGGCGCCGAGGAAGACCAGCGCGGCGAACCCTTCGTCGGCCAGGCCGGCAAGCTGCTCGACAACATGCTGGCGGCAATCGGGCTCAAACGCGGCCAGGATGTGTATATCGCCAATGCGGTGAAGTGCCGCCCGCCGGAGAATCGGACGCCGACGCCGGAGGAAACCGCGACCTGCCGGCCTTACCTGGAGCGGCAGATCGAATTGATCCAGCCGAGGCTGATCGTCGCGCTGGGTCGGCCGGCGGCGCAGACCCTGCTGCAAAGCGACGTCAAGATCGCTGCCGCGCGCGGCAGGCTGCACGACTACCGCGGCATACCGCTGATCGTCAGCTACCACCCCGCCTATCTGCTGCGCACCCTGCTCGACAAGGCCAAGGCCTGGGAAGACCTCTGCTTCATGCGGCGCACCATGAAAACCTTGAAGGAGGGCTGATGTCGCACGGTAGCGAAGGCTCGGCTCATGGGTCAATACGCGCCATTTTCTACGCGCTGGGCGCCAACTTCGGCATCGCCGTGGCGAAGTACGTCGCGGCCTTCTGGACCGGGTCCGGCTCGATGCTGGCCGAGGCGATCCACTCCACGGCCGATTGCGCCAACCAGTTGCTGTTGCTGCTCGGTCTGAAGCAGGCGCGGCGTCCCGCCAGCGCCGACTTTCCGCTCGGCCATCATCGCGTCACCTACTTCTGGTCGATGATCGTGGCGCTGATGCTGTTCTTCATGGGCGGTGCATTTTCCGTCTACGAAGGCGTCGAGCGTCTGCTGCATCCGCAGCCGCTGCAGCACGGCCTGATCGCCATGGCGGTGCTGGGCTGCGCCGTGGTGCTGGAGGCATTCTCGTTGTGGGGCGCGCTCAGGGAGATACGCCAGATCGCCGGGCGCCAGCCTTTCCTCGCCTGGTTCCGCGAGACGCGCCAGTCCGAACTGATGGTGGTGGCCGGCGAGGATATCGCCGCGCTGCTCGGCCTGGCGCTGGCCTTCGTCGCGGTCGCGGCCAGCGTCGTCACCGGCAATCCGTTGTGGGATGCGCTGGGCACGCTGGCGATCGGGGTGGTGCTGATGGTGATCGCGATTGCGGTGATGATCGAGGTCAAGGGCCTGATCGTCGGCGAGTCGGCAGCGCCGCAGCTGCGCGCCGAGATCGAGGTGTTCGTCGCGGCCCAGGCCGAAGTCGAGACGGTATTGAATGTCATTACCCTGGCCTGGGGCGACAAGGTAGTGATCGCGGTCAAGGCGCGCATGCGCGACATGGAAACCCAGACCGGATTGCAGATGGTCGCGGCCATCAACGCCGTCGAGGCGCGCATGCAGGAACAATTTCCGAGCGCGCAGTGGGTGTTCTTCGAACCCGACGTACGCTGAGAGTGGCGGTTTTCCTTCGTGCATCTGGATCGCTATGTCAACACCCTGGGTCGGCATTTGAAGGTCCGCTTCGGCGAACGCGTGCGCAAGCTCGCGCTGCATGCCGGATTTACCTGCCCCAACCGCGACGGCACGCTGGGCCGCGGCGGCTGCACGTTTTGCAGCGTGCGTTCCTTCAGCGCGAGCGATGCGGAAATTCCGGTGCACGAGCAGCTTGCGGCGCGTCGCGCGGAACTGAAGCGCGCCAGCCGCTACATCGCCTACTTCCAGGCCTATACCAGCACCTATGCCGAGGTCGAGGAATTGCGCCGCCTGTACGCCGAAGCCACGCGCGAGGCCGACATCGTCGGCCTCTGCGTCGGCACCCGGCCCGATTGCGTGCCCGATTCGGTGCTCGAAATTCTTGCCGACTATCGCCAGCGCGGCTATGAGGTGTGGCTGGAACTGGGCCTGCAAAGCGCGCATGAGGAAACCCTGCGCCGGATCAATCGCGGCCACGGCTTCGCGGCCTATGCCGATGCGGTGTTACGCGCCCATCGCTACGGAGTTCCGGTGTGCACCCACCTGATTCTCGGCCTGCCCGGGGAATCGGCGGCCATGTGCCGGGAGACCCACCGCCGCGTGCTCGAACTTGGCGTGAGCGGCATCAAGCTGCATCCGCTGATGATCGTCAAGGGCAGCGCCATGGCCGCCCAGTATTCACGCGGCGAACTGCAGGCGCCGCTGATCGGGGACTATGTCGGAACCGCGGCCGAATTGATCCGGCGGACGCCACCGGACGTCGTGTTTCACCGGGTGACGGCCACCGCCCGGGAACCGACGCTGATCGCGCCGGACTGGTGCCACACCTCGTGGCCGGCGATCCATGCCATCTGCGAAGACCTGATGCACAACGGCATCCAGGGCTGCCATGCGCATCAGTGATGCGACACGTCTTCGAGGTGGGCGACGTCGTCGCGCTCGCGCTGGTTGAGTTCGTGCTGGCGCTTGACCAGCCACATGGTGCCGGCGACGAACAGGCCGAACAGCACGATGATCCAGTAGATCGACAGCTGGGCCTTGAGCAGCAGCGAATAGCCGGTCGTCATGATCAGGATCGAAAGATTCTCGTTGAAGTTTTGCACCGCGATGGAGTGCCCGGCGCCCATCAGGATGTGGCCGCGATGCTGCAGCAGCGCGTTCATCGGCACCACGAAGAAGCCCGAGAAAATCCCGATCAGCACCAGCAGCGGGGCCGCCAGCCACATGTCGCGCACGCCGATCATGATGATGACGCCGACGCCCATGGCGATGCCGAGCGGGATCACCCGCACCGACTTCTTCAGGGTGATCATGCGCGCCGCGAGCACGGCGCCGATCGCCACACCGACCGCGACCACGCCCTGCAGCAGGCTGGCCTTGGACAGGTCGAGGTTCAAGGCCACCTTGGCCCACTCCAGCACGATGAACTGCAGCGTCGCGCCGGCGCCCCAGAACAGGGTGGTGACGGCCAGCGAGATCTGGCCCAGCTTGTCGCGCCAGAGCAGTTTCAGGCAGTGATTGAACTCGTGAAACAGATAGACCGGATTCTTTTTCAGCGGCTTGTGGTCGACGCCGGTATCCGGAATGTAGAGATTGAACAGGGCGGCGATCAGGTACAGCGAACCGATGATGAGGAGCGTCATTTCGGCAACGGTATCAACGCCGAAATCGATGATCGGAATAGGATCCAAAGCCAGCAGGCTGCGGGCGATCTCCGGCTTGATCAGGGCGCCGCCCAGCACCACGCCAAGGATGATGGCACCGACGGTCAGTCCCTCGATCCAGCCGTTGGCGACCACCAGCAGGCGGTGCGGCAGGTATTCGGTGAGGATGCCGTATTTGGCCGGCGAGTAGGCGGCGGCGCCGAGTCCGACCACGGCATAGGCCAGCAGCGGATGCATGTCGAAGAACATCAGGCTGCAGCCGAACACCTTGATGCCGTTGCTGATGAACATCACCCGCCATTTCGGCATGGAGTCGGCGAAGGCGCCGACGAAGGCCGCCAGGGCGACATAGGAAACGGTGAAGAAGGTTTTCAGCAGTGGTTCGTATTCCGCCGGCGCGTGCATGTCGCGTAGGATGGCGATGGCGGCGATCAGCAGTGCATTGTCGGCCAGCGCGGAAAAGAATTGCGCCGCCATGATGATGTAAAAACCAGTACTCATTGAATCGCGACGCGGGAGAATATTTTGGCCGTCAAGGGCTTTGGGACCGGTGGTCCGGTCGCGTTTTGGTCTGCGGGTTTATAGCACGAAAGGGCTGCCGGATTTGTGATGCTGCAGCGCAGCATCCGTGATATACGAAAGGCATAGGCCCGCGTTGCCGGCACTGGGTGCCGATTCCGTCGGGGGCTGGCGTTCCTTCAGAGGGGTTGGGGGGGCAGATCCCACCGGGGGATACCGTCCCCTCCACAGGGTTTCGGGGACATATCCCACCAGGGGATACCGTCCCCTCCACAGGGTTTCGGGGACATAAATTGCGCTCATGAGGGATGATTTGTGATTGAATACCGACCAAACAGCAATTTTTCAATTGGAGGTAGCGGGTATGGCCGATCGCCGGCTTCAGGTTTTTCACGCGGTTGCCAAGCAGTTGTCGTTTACCAAGGCAGCCGAAGTGCTGTTCATGACGCAACCGGCTGTGACGTTCCAGATCAAGCAGTTGGAAGAGCATTTCAACACGCGGCTGTTCGATCGCGGGCATGGACGCATTGCGCTGACCCCGGCCGGCGAAGTCGTGCTCGGCTATGCGGAAAGAATCCTCGGGCTGTCTTCGGAAATGGACGTGCGCCTGTCCGAATTGACCGGCGAGATTAGCGGCTCCCTGATGGTCGGCGCCTCGACCACGATCGCCGAATTCATGCTGCCGGGCATCCTTGGCGAATTCAAGTCGACCTATCCGAGCGTGCGCTCGCGGCTGATGGTCGGCAATTCCGAGTCGATCGAGAACCGCGTCATGGAACACACCATCGACATCGGCTTTATCGAGTCGCTGTCGCATGAGCCGAACCTGGAATGCGAGGTGTGCTGCGACGACGAACTGGTGGTGATCTGCCACCCGCGTTTCCCCCTGGCGCGGCACAAGGAACTGACGCCGCAGAAACTGCTGGAGCACGCCTTCATTTCGCGCGAGCCCGGTTCCGGCACGCGCGAATTCACCGAGAACTACCTGCGCCATGCGGGGGTCGCGCTCGATCAGCTGAACGTGGTGATGGAACTCGGCAGCCCGATCGCATTGAACGGCGTGGTCGAAACCGGACTGGGTTTCGCCATCGCGTCGCGTGCCTCGGTGAGCAAGGAGCAGCGCCTGGGCGATATCGTGGCGATACCGCTCAAGCCGCGCCTGATTCGCACGCTGTCGATGGTGTATCCGAAGGAGAAATTCCGTTCGCGGCTGGTTGCCACGTTCGTCGAATTCGCTTCCAACCGTCTCAGGGCGCTGATCTCGAAGAAGCCGGGGTAGGGCGCGCAGCATGTCGCGACCGATACGCGCGCGCCTGAACTGGGCGGCGCTGCGCCACAACCACAGCGTCGCCAAGCGCCACGTCGGTACTGCCCGGATCTGGAGCGTACTCAAGGCCGATGCCTATGGTCATGGCCTGATGTCGGCGGCGCAGGCCTTGCGCGACGTTACCGACGGCTTTGCGCTGGTGGAACTCGAAGGCGCCATGGCCCTGCGCGACGCCGGATTTTCCCATCCCATCCTGATGCTGGAAGGCCCCTACCAGGCCGACGACCTGCCCCTGTTCGCCGAACTCGAGCTGACCCCGGTGCTGCACACGATGTGGCAGGTCGAGGCGCTGATAAATGCCGGCCTGCCGCTGCGCCTGCCGGTCTATCTCAAGCTCAATACTGGCATGAACCGTCTCGGCTTCAATGCCGACGAATTCCATGCTGCACTGGATCGGCTGGCGGTCGCCGATTGCATCGATGCGGTGACCCTGATGACGCATTTTTCCGATGCCGACGAGGCGCGCGGCGTCGAGCATCAATTGCAGCGCTTCCGCACCATCGCGGGCGGCCGCGCACTGCCGACCTCGCTGGCCAACTCGGCGGCCCTGCTGCGCTTTCCCGAGGCCGTCGGCGACTGGGTGCGCCCCGGCATCATGCTTTATGGCGCGTCGCCCTTCCCGGCGATGCAAACGGCGGCCGCACTCGGCTTGCGGCCGGTGATGACGCTGGAGAGCGAACTGATTGTGGTCCGCGAACTGGCGGCCGGCGACACGGTGGGCTACGGCAGCAGTTTCACCGCCGGGGGTCCGATGCGCATCGGCGTGGTGGCCTGCGGTTATGGCGACGGTTACCCGCGCCATGCACCGACCGGCACCCCGGTGCAGATCGCCGGACAGCGCACACGGACCCTGGGTCGCGTCTCGATGGACAAGATCTGCGTCGACCTCAGCGACTTACCGGCAACAGTCGGCGTCGGCGATACGGTGACCTTGTGGGGCGGCACGGGCAACATGCATCTGCCCGCCGACGATGTGGCCACGGCGGCCGGCACTGTGGCCTACGAAATGTTCTGTGCGCTCGCGGCGCGTGTGGCCATCGACGAAGTCGATTGATCCGATGGCCAAGGCCAAAACGCAGTACAGCTGCACCGAGTGCGGCGCGAATTCGCCCAAATGGCAGGGCCAGTGTCCCGGCTGCGGGCAGTGGAATACCCTGGTCGAAGCGGTGATCGAAACCGCGCAGCCGGCGGGGCGCAACTTCGCCGCGCTGGGCGGCGCCAGCGGCCTGCAGATGCTGGCCGAGATCCGCCCGCGCGAGGAACCGCGCCAGCCCACCGGCGTCGAGGAATTCGACCGGGTATTGGGCGGCGGCCTGGTCGCCGGCGGCGTGGTGCTGATCGGCGGTGATCCCGGCATCGGCAAATCGACCCTGCTGCTGCAGGCCTTGGCGCGCCTGGCCCAGGCCAGCGAAAACGTGCTCTACGTCTCGGGCGAGGAATCCGGCGAGCAGGTCGCGCTGCGCGCGCGACGGCTGCAGCTCGATGTCGGCGGCATGCAGCTGCTGGCCGAGATCAACCTCGAAAAAATCCTCGCCACCCTGGTCAAGCTGCGCCCCGCGGTGGCGGTGATCGACTCGATCCAGACCGTATGGTCGGATGCCATGCAGTCGGCGCCGGGCTCGGTGGCGCAGGTGCGCGAATGCGCGGCGCAGCTGACGCGCTTCGCCAAGCAAAGCGGCACCTGTGTGATCCTGGTCGGCCACGTCACCAAGGAGGGCAGCCTGGCCGGGCCGCGCGTGCTGGAACACATGGTCGATACCGTGCTGTATTTCGAGGGCGACACGCATTCCAGCTTTCGCCTGGTGCGCGCGGTGAAGAACCGCTTCGGCGCGGTCAATGAACTCGGCGTGTTCGCCATGACCGACAAGGGCCTGCGCGGCGTCGCCAATCCGTCGGCATTGTTCCTCTCGCAGCATGCGCTCGACGTTGCTGGCTCCTGCGTGCTGTGCACCCAGGAGGGCACGCGGCCGCTGCTGGTGGAAATCCAGGCGCTGGTCGATGCCTCGCAGGCGCCGAGTCCGCGCCGGCTGGCGGTCGGCCTCGAACAGAACCGGCTGGCGATGCTGCTGGCGATATTGCATCGTCATGGCGGCATCGTCTGCGGCGACCAGGACGTGTTCGTCAACGCCGTCGGCGGGGTCAAGATCGCCGAGCCGGCGGCCGATCTCGCGGTGCTGCTGGCCATCGTTTCCTCGCTGCGCAACAAACCGCTGCCGGGCAAGCTGGTGGTCTTCGGCGAAGTCGGCCTCGCCGGCGAAATTCGTCCCGCGCCGCGCGGCCAGGAACGTTTGAAGGAAGCCGCCAAACTCGGCTTCAGCCACGCCATCGTGCCCAGGGCCAATGCGCCGCGCCAGCCCATCAAGGGCATCGATGTCATCGCACTGGACCGCGTCGAGCAGGCCATCGAGCAGCTGCGGGCATGGTGATTTTCAGCACGACTTTTTGATAAGGAAGGGTTTCATGCAAGACGAGGATATCGAGTTCGACGACGAGCGCACGGCGGAAATCGACGGCCTGATGCGCGAAGCCACCCGCATTGTCTGTGGCACCCGCGACTTTGCCGCCGGCCTGGCGCGTTTCATCGAAATCCTGCCTGATCTGGCGCCGCAACTGGCGCTGGCCACGGCAGCAAATGATGCGGAGTCCCGTCGCGCCCTGTGCAGCGTGCTGTTCCGCGAAGTATGGAACCATGTGCCGCGTCCCGACAACGGCTTTCGCCCGCTGATCATGCCCAGGCAGGAGCGCAACAATCCCTGCCAGTGCGGCTCGGGGAAGAAGTACAAGCAGTGTTGCGGGCGCTTCGAGGGCGCCGCCCCCTTCGATGCTCAGGGCCTCAGTCTGTTGAAGTATGTTCTCGAAGACATTCCCGAGACGAGCTACGCGACCTTGCCCTTCCGCCATCTCTCCGCCGAGGAACTGGCTTTCGTTGCCGACCAGTGGTTGCAGGAAGGCCGTCCCGACAAGGCCGTCCTTCTCCTGGCGCCTTTGCTCGCCGACGTGCACAAACTCGATGCCCGTCATGAGCCGGCCTTCGACCTGCTGGGCGATGCCTATATGGATCTTGGTCTTCCGCAAGAGCGCGAGGCACTGGTCGAGCGCATGATGAATGCAAAGGATGCGACGCTGAAATGCGCGGCGCTGCATCGCCGTTGCACCATGCTGTCCGATGCCGGGCGCTGGCCCGAGGCATGGCAGTTGTTCGCCCAGGCCCAGCGCCTGCAGCCGGACAACCCGGCGCTGTCGCACCTCGAAGTCATCATGCTGGCGTCGGAGGGCAGGCTGGAGCAGGCAAAAGCCCGCGCCCAGTTCTGGCTGACACGGCTGACGCGGCAGGGTCAGGTCGAGACCGACGATCCGCTGGCGGAATTCCTGCGTCGGATGAGCGTCGATCCCGATCAGGCGCTGGCGATGATGCGCGGTGAAATGGAGGAGGACGATACATTTGGCGCAAGCGACGAATGGGCCTTCGCCTTGATTGACCTGCTGGAAGATTTGCCCGAACCGCAGTGTCATTATACGTTGCAGCCCCGCGACGGCAATGCCGGCGAGCTGAAAGCCGACCGCAAGCTGGGCGCGCTGGAAAATCAATGGCGGGAGGTCTTTCCCCAGGATAGTGAGGACATGGATGGCTTCTCGCCCTGGGAAGACACCGAATGGCTGGACTGGCTGGCCGCCAATCCTGCGGCCTGGCAAAGTTTCCGCATCGTGGAAGACGTGGTTGCGGTGATCGATGGTGCAGAGCTCTATTCGGATGATGCCGATGACGATCTTGCCGAGGCGGAAAAGGGCTTGCTGGCCCATGCCGCGAGGCTGTTGGAAGACGTGATCGTCCGCAACAAGGCCCAGGGCTGCCTGCTGGAATGGGGCTGGCTGGAGAACCGGCCGGCATTGAGGCTGCTGGCGGGACGCATCGACCGGATCGACGACGATGAGGAAGAACGCCTGCGCCTGCTGGAATGGCTGGTGGGTACGCTCAATCCCAACGACAACCAGGGGCTGCGCGAAACGCTGGCGCGCGACCTGATCGCCAGGGGCCGCGCCGCCGACGCGCTGGCACTTTGCGAACGTTATCCCGGTGACGGACTCGGCGCCATGATCTATGCCCGCGTGCTGGCCCTGCAGCAGATCGGGCAATTCGACCGGGCTACCGCCGCACTGGCCGAGGCGCGCAAGGAAAGGCCAAGAATCCTGAAAACCCTGCTCGCCGCGAAGCCGCGCATGCCGGATCTGGACTACATGGGAGTCACCATGGGCGGCGAGGATGAAGCCTGGTATTACCGGATGGACTGGCTCCCGCTGTGGCGGGAGTCGGGGGCGCTGGCCTGGCTGAAGCAGGCGGCGAAGGGCGTGAAGTAGGCGCAAGGTGCAACGCCTCGTTTCTTCCCTGCAGCTCGCCCTGCGCATGCTCGCGCGCGACTGGCGCGCCGGCGAACTCACCGTGCTCGGCATCGCGCTGATGCTGGCGGTGGCGGCCCTGACCAGTGTCGGCTTCCTCACCGACCGGGTCGAGCAGGCGCTGCGCCTGCAGTCGCACCAGTTGCTCGGCGGCGATCTGCTGCTGACCGCCGACCATCCCTGGCCGCCGCGCTTCCGCCAGGAGGCGGCGGCGCGCGGCCTGCGCCAGGCCGAGAGCGCTACTTTCCCGAGCATGGTCAGCCTCGGCGATGCTTCGCTGCTGGCCGAGATCAAGGCCGTGTCGGCGGGCTATCCCCTGCGCGGCAGCTTGCGCACCACGCCGGTGCTGAATACCGCAGATGCCGACACCGCGCGCGTGCCGCAAACCGGCGAAGCCTGGCCCGACGAACGGCTGGCGACCACGCTGAGCCTCGCTTCCGGCACGGAATTGGCGCTCGGCAACATAACGGTACGCAGCGGTCCGATCCTGACCCTGGAGCCCGATCGCGGCATGAACGTGTTCGCGCTGGCACCGCGGCTGATGATCAACCTCGCCGACCTGCCGGCCACCGGACTGATCCAGCCCGGCAGCCGGGCCAGCTACCGTCTGCACCTGGCCGGCGAGACCGCCGTCGTCAAGGCCTACGAGGCCTGGGCGGCGGAGCAGCTCGGGCGCGGCGAGAAGATCGAGAGCCTGGACAACGCGCGGCCCGAGATACGCAACGTCACCGAGCGCGCGCAGCGTTTCCTGCGCCTCGCCGCACTGCTGGCGGTGATCCTCGCCGCAGTGGCGGTGGCGCTGGCGGCCGAGCGCTACATGCGCCGCCACCTCGACGGCTGCGCGGTGATGCGCTGCATGGGCGCGTCGGCCCAGCAACTGCTGCTGATCCACGGCGGCGAATTCCTGATCTTCGGTCTCGCCGCGACCCTGGCCGGCTGCGGCGTCGGCTATGCCGTGCAGGGCGCCTTGCAGCAACTGCTGGCGGGCCTGATGGTAACGAAATTGCCGGCGCCCTCGCTGCTGCCCTGGCTGCATGGCCTGCTGGTGGGGCTGACGCTGATCGTCGGTTTTGCCCTGCCGCCGCTGCTGCGCCTGAAACGGGTGCCGACCATCCGTGTATTGCGCCGTGAGTGGATTGGGTCCGAGCCGGCTTCGGTCGGCGCCTACCTGCTGGGTGCCGCAGTGCTTGCCGCGCTGATGCTGTGGATGGCGGGCGAGTTGCGTCTGGGCCTGATCGTGCTGGCCGGCTTCCTGTTCGCACTGGGTTTCTTCGCCCTGATGGCGCGCCTGCTGCTCGCCGCGCTGGGCCGCCTGCGCCCGGCCGGAAGCGGTTACGGCTGGCGCCATGGCCTGGCCAATCTGCGCCGGCGGCTGGCGGCGACGCTGGTACAGGCCGTGGCGCTGGCGCTGGGGCTGACGGCCTTGCTGCTGCTCACGGTGGCGCGCGGCGATCTGCTCGACAGTTGGCTGGCGCGCGTGCCGGCCAACGCGCCGAATCGTTTCGCGATCAACATCCAGCCCGATCAGCGTGTCGCCATCGCCGACTTCTTCAAGGCGCGCGGGCTGCCGGCGCCGGAACTGGAGCCGATGATACGCGGCCGCCTGGTGCAGGTGAATGCGCAGGCCGTCGGTCCGGAAAGCTATGTCGACGATCGCGCCCAGCGCCTGGTCGACCGCGAGTTCAACCTGTCCTGGTCGGCCCGGATTCCCGCCGGCAACACCGTCACCGGCGGACGCTGGCATGGCGAGACGCCGGCCGCGGAGTTCTCGGTGGAGCAGGGTCTGGCCGAAACGCTGAAACTCAAGCTCGGCGATCGCCTGACCTACGACATCGCCGGCAACCGGGTCGAGGCGGTGATCACCAGTTTGCGCAAGCTCGACTGGGATTCGATGCGCGTCAATTTCTTCGTCATGTCGCCGCCCGCCGTGCTGCGGGATTATCCGGCCAGCTTCATCACCAGTTTCCATCTGCCGGCCGACAAGGCGGGCGCGATTCCGGAACTGGTGCGGGCTTTTCCCAACATCACGGTGATCGACGTCGCCGCCCTGGTCAGGCAGTTGCATGCGACGATCGACCAGGTTGCGCGCGCCGTGCAACTGGTGTTCGGCTTCGCCGTACTGGCCGGGCTGGCGGTGCTCTACGCGGCGCTGCAGGCCAGCAGCGACGAACGTCGCCACGAACTGGCGGTGCTGCGCGCGCTGGGCGCCCGCAGTCGGCAGTTGTCCTCGGCCTTGCTCGCCGAGTTCGCCGCGCTTGGTGCGCTGGCCGGCCTGCTCGCCGGCATCGCCGCCAGCCTGATCGGCTGGGGCTTGGCGCGCTTTGCCTTCCGTCTCGATTACCTGCCGCAGCCGCAGCTGTGGCTGATCGGTCTGCTGGCCGGCGTGGTGCTGGTGGTCGTCGCCGGCTGGCTCGGCACCTCGGCCATGCTGCGCCAGTCGGCGCTGCCGGCGCTGCGGGCGGCACAGTAGGCGCGCGAATTCAAAAGCAAGACCCGGAGTGCGCCATCTCCCGACATGGCCTAAATTTCAGGTACCACCCCTGAAATCGCATG
This sequence comes from Betaproteobacteria bacterium, assembly GCA_028065725.1. Next base: position 68,236 of record JAPTVL010000442.1, on the reverse strand, counting down.
AAAGGCGCAAGCAACATGGCCACCAGGAAAGTAAAACCTGCTGCAGCACTCGCCGTTCGGACCCTCGATGATCCGCGCTGGACAGCGGTACTGGCCCGTGATGCGGCGGCTGACGGGCAGTTCGTGTATTCGGTCAGGACCACCGGTGTGTATTGCCGTCCGTCCTGCGCGTCGCGCGCTGCGCGGCCCGAGAACGTGCAATTCCACCTTACGGCCGCGGCGGCCGAGCGCGCCGGCTTTCGACCCTGCAAGCGCTGCCGGCCGGACCAGGCGCCCCTGGCTGCGCAGCACGCCGCCCTGGTCGCCGAACTGTGCCGCTTCATCGAACAGGCCGATCCGGCGCCCAGCCTCCAGGCGCTGGCGACACGGGCCGGTCTGAGCCGCTACCACCTGCATCGCATCTTCAAGGCCGTCACCGGCGTGACCCCCGGCGCCTATGCGGCAGCGCATCGCGCCGCGCGCGTACGTGCCGAGCTTGGCCGCAGCGGGACCGTGACCGAGGCGATTTACGGCGCCGGCTACAACTCCAGCGGGCGCTTCTATGCCAGCGCGGAGCGGATGCTGGGCATGGCGCCGCGCGCCTATCGCGAGGGCGGCGCGAATACCGTGATCCGGTTTGCCATCGGCCGGTGTTCGCTCGGGGCGATTCTGGTCGCCGCCAGCGCACGCGGCGTGTGCGCCATTTTCATGGGCGACGATCCGGAGGCGCTGGCGCGCGAACTGCAGGGCCGCTTCCCGCGCGCCAGACTGCTTGGCGCCGATACCGGATTCGAAGAGGTCGTGGCCCGGGTGGTGGCCCTGGTCGAGGCGCCCGCCCTGGGTCTGGACCTGCCGCTGGACATCCGCGGTACGGCGTTTCAGCAGCGCGTCTGGCAGGCTTTGCGCGAAATTCCCGCGGGCCGGACCGCCAGCTACTCCGAGCTTGCCCAGCGCGTCGGCGCGCCGCAGGCGGTGCGCGCCGTGGCCGGCGCCTGTGCGGCCAACGTGTTGGCGGTAGCGATTCCCTGCCACCGCGTGCTGCGTCGCGATGGTGCCTTGAGCGGCTACCGCTGGGGCGTCGAGCGCAAGCGCGCCTTGCTCGAGCGGGAAGCGAAGTGACCCAGATTGGCAGTTTGCGCGCGAGGTACTCGACCGCGTCGGCCGGCGCCGATACAGGGGGTATATGAGGCGATAGGTTATGCGTATAATCCCGGCCGCCGCGACGGGGCTGTAAGCGGCCATTCAGTCCCGCGTGGCATCCTAGTCGATCAGGCTCCCAGGTCCGGCGTTCGCAGATCGCCGTGATCGCCGGACGCCGTTTCATTGCATGCAAATCCCGCGGAGATACCTATGAGCGCCACCCTAATTCCTGCCACCCTGATTCCGGGCGATGGCATCGGCCCCGAAATTACCGCAGCCACCATCGAGGTGCTCGACGCCCTCGGCGCGCCCTTCCAGTGGGAAACCCAGATCGCCGGTCTGGCCGGCGTCACCGCCTGCGGCGATCCGCTGCCGCAGGCCTGCATCGACAGCATCCGCAAGAACAAGCTGGCGCTCAAGGGGCCGCTGGAAACCCCCTCGGGCGGCGGTTACCGTTCGTCCAACGTGCGCCTGCGCGAGGAGTTCAAGCTCTACGCCAACCTGCGTCCGGCCAAGACCATCGTTCCCGGCGGCCGCTTCGAGAACATCGACCTGGTGATGGTGCGCGAGAACAACGAAGGCCTCTACATGGGCTACGAGCACTACATCCCGATCGACGGCGATCCCCACGCGGTGGGCATGTCCACCGGCATCAACACGCGCCAGGGCTGCCGCAAGATCGTCCGCTTTGCCTTCGACTACGCCGTCAAGCAGGGCCGCAAGAAGGTGACCGTGGTGCACAAGGCCAACATCATGAAGGCGCTGACCGGCATCTTCCTCGAAACCGCGCGCGAGATTTACGCCGCCGAGTACAAGGACAAGCTCGTCATGGACGAGATCATCGTCGACGCCTGCGCCATGAAGCTGGTGATGAATCCCTGGCAGTTCGACGTGCTGGTCACCACCAACCTGTTCGGCGATATCCTCTCCGACCAGATGGCCGGCCTGGTCGGCGGCCTGGGTATGACCCCGGGCGCCAACATCGGCGAGGACGCGGCGATTTTCGAAGCGGTGCATGGCTCGGCGCCGGACATCGCGGGCAAGGGCATCGCCAATCCGACCGCGCTGCTGATGGCCGCCGGCATGATGCTCGATTACATCAAGCGCAAGGATCTCGGCGATCGCCTGCGCCAGGCCATCGACGACGTGCTGAACAAGGACAATGTGCGTACCGGCGATCTGGGCGGCAAGGCCACCACCGACCAGTACGCCAAGGCTCTGGTAGCGCGCATCAAGGGCTGAGTTTCGGGCGGCGGCACGGCATCTGCCTGCCGCCGTCGCAATCTGCCGGTGCGCAGGGGCCTGATGCATAATGGGCCATGCATGCGCCATTGAATCGCTTTTCAATGCATGGTGGCCTGTCAAGCGTGTGGGTCCGCCCGGCGGTGATGTTGTTCGTCGTGCTGTTCGCCATCTTGATCTCGTATGCGGTGGACTGGCGACAGGCCGACAACAACATGGCTGCGGTCGCGCGCGAACGCGGCGCCGCCCTGTTTCGTTTGGTGGAACTCGCACGCGACTGGAACGCGAGCCACAGCGGCGTCTATGTGCCGGTGACCGAAACCACCCGGCCCAATCCTTACCTCGAACACCCGCAACGCGATCTGGTGACGCGCAAAGGTTTGGCGCTGACCATGATCAACCCGGCCTACATGACCCGCCAGATCGCCGAGATCGCGCAGCAGGCCGAGGGCATCCAGCTGCATATCACCAGCCTGAAGCCGTTGCGGCCGGCCAATGCCCCGGACCCTTGGGAAGCCGACGTGCTGCGTCGCTTCGAAACCGGGCTGGACGAGATCACCGAACTGATTCCGGGCGAAGTTCCGATGCATCGCTACATGGCGCCGCTGCGGGTAAAGGAAGCCTGCCTGCAGTGCCACGAGAAGCAGGGCTACGCAGTCGGACAGATCCGGGGCGGGATTTCGGTGACCATGCCGGCCGCAAAATTGCTGGAAATGCGCGATGCCGGGCGGATCCGCTCGGGCGCGGTGCACCTGCTGGCCTTCGCCGTCGCCGCCGCGCTGCTGCAGTTGCTGGCCAGCCGCGCCCGCAGCCACCTCAAGGCGCTGGAACGACTCGCCGCCGAGCAGGAGCAAGTGATCGTCGAGCGCACCCAGGCCCTGTCGCGAGCCAATACGGCGCTGGAACTCCAGCTGGCGGATCGTGAACTGGCGGCGGCGGTGTTCCAGAACGCGGCCGAGGCCATCATCGTCACCGACGAGAAAGGCAATTTCGTCCAGGTCAATCCGGCGTTTTCAAAAATGACGGGCTACGCCGCCGCCGAGGTATTGGGCCAGCCGGCGGCACTGCTCAAGTCCGGCCGCCATCCGCCGGAGTTTTATGCGGGCATGTGGCAGAGCGTGAATCGGGAAAGTGGCTGGCAGGGCGAGGTCTGGAACCGGCGCAAGAACGGCGAGCTGTTCGTGGTCTGGCTTTCGATCGGGCGCGTGGCCCGTTCCGGCCAGCCGGCGCGATTCGTGGCGACGCTGACCGACATCACGCGCAGCAAGCAGCTGGAACAGGAACTGCGCCACCGCGCCTACCACGATCCGCTGACCGACCTGCCCAATCGCGCCCTGTTCGCCGACCGCCTGCGCGTGGCCATTTCGCAGGCGCAGCGGCATGGCCGGACCTTTGCCCTGTGCTTCATCGATCTCGACAGTTTCAAGCCGGTCAACGACAAGTTCGGCCATGCCGCGGGCGATGATCTGCTGGTGGAAACCGCTCGTCGCCTGCGTTTCAGCGTGCGTGCGGCGGATACGATTGCGCGCCTGGGCGGCGACGAGTTCGCCGCGATCCTGACCGAAGCCGGCTCGCGCGCGGAAGTGGAAGAGGTCGCCGCGCGCATCGTCGCCGATCTGGCGCGGCCCTTCGAACTGCAGGCCGGCAGCGTCGGCATTTCCTGCAGCATGGGGATTGCGCTGTTTCCCGCGCACGGGGCTGACGCGGAAACCCTGCAGCACAACGCCGACGCGGCGCTCTACGCGGTCAAGGAGTCGACGCGCAACGCCTTCCGCATTTGCCCGGACGGTGCAGCTGACCCTAGCGCCTGAGCCTGGCGAAGGCCGCGGCCATGGTGCCGGCCGCTTCCGTCTCGCGCTTGCCGGCAACGCCGCCGCGATTCGCCGCAGCGCCAGCGCCGACTTTCGTCCCGGCCGGCATCCCCGGCGCTGGCAGTTCGTCCGCCAGGCGCATGCTCAGCGCGATGCGCTTGCGCGGCAGATCGACTTCCAGCACCTTGACCTTGACCACGTCGCCGGCCTTGACCACCTCGTGCGGATCCTTGACGAAGCGCTTGGCCAGCGCCGAAACATGCACCAGGCCGTCCTGATGCACGCCGATATCGACGAAGGCGCCGAAGTTGGTGACGTTGGTGATCACGCCTTCGAGCAGCATGCCCGGCTGCAGGTCCTTGAGGTCTTCGACGCCGTCGCGGAATGAGGCCGTCCTGAATTCGGGACGCGGATCGCGTCCGGGCTTTTCGAGTTCCTTCAGAATGTCCTGTACCGTCGGCAGGCCGAAGCGTTCGTCGGTATATTTTTTCGCATCGAGCGCGCGCAGCCGGCGCGCGTCGCCGACCAGCTCGCGCACGCCGGCCTTGATGTCGGCGAGGATGCGCTCGACCACCGGGTAAGCCTCGGGGTGCACCGCCGAGGCGTCCAGCGGATTGTCGCTGCCACTGACGCGCAGGAATCCTGCGGCCTGCTCGAAGGCTTTTTCGCCGAGGCGCGGCACTTCTTTCAGCTGGGCGCGCGACTTGAAAGCGCCGTGGGTGTCGCGGTAGCTGACGATGTTGTTGGCCAGCGTCGCGTTGAGCCCGGAGATGCGCTTGAGCAGCGCCGCGCTGGCGGTATTCACATCGACGCCGACCGAGTTCACGCAATCCTCCACCACGGCATCGAGCGAGCGCGCCAGGCGCGACTGGTTGAGGTCGTGCTGGTACTGGCCGACGCCGATCGCTTTCGGCTCGATCTTGACCAGTTCCGCCAGCGGGTCCTGCAGGCGGCGCGCGATCGACACCGCGCCGCGCAGGGAGACGTCGAGCTCGGGAAATTCCTGCGCCGCCAGTTCGGAGGCGGAATACACCGAGGCGCCGGCTTCGGAGACGACGATTTTGCTCAGCTTGAGTTCGGGGTGGCGACGCATCAGTTCGGCCGCCAGCTTGTCGGTTTCGCGGCTCGCCGTGCCGTTGCCGATGCTGATCAGGCCGGCACCATGCTTCTGCGCCAGCTGGCGCAGCGTGGCGAGCGAGCCTTCCCAGTCACGGCGCGGCTCGTGCGGGTAGATCGTCGCGGTGTCCACCAGCTTGCCGGTGGCATCGACCACCGCCACCTTGACCCCGGTGCGGATGCCGGGATCGAGGCCGATCACCGTATGCAATCCGGCGGGAGCCGCCAGCAGCAGGTCGTGCAGGTTGCGCGCGAAGACGCGAATGGCTTCCTCCTCGGCGCGCTCGCGCAACTGGTTCATCAGTTCGGCTTCGAGGTGCAGCGAGAGCTTGACCAGCCAGACCCAGCGCGCGGTTTCCAGCAGCCACTTGTCGGCGGCGCGGCCCTGGTCGCGGATGTCGAAGTGGGCGGCGACCATACCGACGCAGGGCGCGGCCTCGGGCGGATTGCGCAGTTCCTGCTCGGTCTTCAGCGCCAGCCGCAGGATGTCTTCCTTGCGTCCGCGCAGCAGGGCCAGCGCGCGATGCGAGGGCACGGTCTTGATCGATTCGCGGAAGTCGAACCAGTCGCGGAACTTGGCGCCTTCGGTTTCCTTGCCGGCGACCACGGTGGACACCAGCAGCGCGTAGTCGTTGAGGTAGCTGCGCAGCTTGGCCAGCAGCGCGGCATCCTCGCTGAAGCGTTCCATCAGGATCTGGCGCGCGCCGTCGAGCGCCGTCTTGATGTCCGGCACGTGCAGCTCGGCGGATTCGGCTTGCGGATTGACGTATTTCGCCGCTTCGGTTTCCGGCGTCAGCGTCGGATCGGCGAACAGTGCATCGGCCAGCGGTTCGAGGCCGGCCTCGCGCGCGATCTGCGCCTTGGTGCGGCGTTTCCGCTTGTAGGGCAGGTAGAGGTCTTCGAGCTGCTGTTTGGTGTCGGCACCGGCGATCGTCGCCGCCAGCTCCGGCGCCAGCTTGCCCTGTTGCTCGATCGAGGCGAGGATCACGGCGCGGCGGTCTTCCAGTTCGCGCAGGTAATTGAGGCGCTCCTCCAGATTGCGCAATTGCGTGTCATCGAGATTGTCGGTGACTTCCTTGCGGTAGCGCGCGATGAAGGGCACGGTGGCACCTTCGTCGAGCAGTTGCACGGTGGCGGCTACCTGCTGCGGGCGAACGCCGAGTTCGTCGGCAATGCGTTGCGCGATGCGCAAGCTGATGGATGACTGCATGGGATTCCTGAAAGCGCCGGGGAAGGGCGCGCACCTTACTGGCAGGCGCGGCCGAAGGCAAGTCTTGACAGCCGCCTAGTTCAGGGTGCGTGCCAGCTGGATGCGAAATTCGCGTACCAGATCATCGTATTGCGCATTGCCGCCGAGCAGGGTGAACAGATCGAGCATGGATTTGCGCGCCGCTTCGTCCTGCCACTTGCGGTCGCGGCGCACGCATTCCAGCAGCTGTTCCAGCGCCGGCCGGTAGTCGTGGGCCAGGGCCAGCGCATGGGCCAGTTGCAGGCGGGCATCCAGATCGCCGGCATTGGCGGCGATGCGCGCCGCGAGCGCCGCCGGGTCGGCGCCGCCGCCCGCGGCGACCAGCTTCAGCCTTGCCTGCAGGGCGCCGTGCCGGGCGGCGTCCTTGGCGCGGTGTTCCAGCGCGTCGAGGATGGCGCGCGCCGGATCCGGCTGGTGCCGGTCGAGGTTGATTTCGGCCAGGTCGAGCTGCACCGCTTCGTTGCCTGAGTCGAGTTCGCGCGCATCGGCCAGCAGCGAGCAGGCGACGTCGATATCGCCGCGCGCCCGCGCTTCCTGCGCCGCGATCCGCAGCGGTTCGGCGGGGGAAGGCAGCAGGCTGTCGATGAAGGCGCGGATCTGCGCCTCGGGCAGGGCGCCGGTGAACTCGTCGACTGCCTGGCCATCGAGGAAGGCCTTGACGTTGGGAATGCTGCGCACGCCGTAGCGTCCGGCGATTTCCTGGTCCCGATCGGAGTTCAGCTTGGCCAGCACGAAGCGCCCGCCATACTCGGCGGCGAGTTTTTCCAGTATCGGCTTGAGCACACGGCAGGGCGCGCACCATTCCGCCCAGAAGTCGACCAGCACCAGGGTGCGGTGTGAGGCAGCCAGGACTTTTTCCTGAAAGTCGGCGCTGCCGACATCGAACGAAAAGGGATTCATCTGTTGCAGTGTCCGGGAGTGTGGGGTTGGATTCAGTTTCTCAGGCTTGCCGGCGGAATGCAATTCCCTGCGCTGCTCGCGCCATGCGGCGCCGTGAGGTCGGCGCGCCGCTGAGGGTATAATTCCGTGCCTTGCCTTATCACCCTGCCTGCTACCCGCCCCGGTCCGTCCATCATGGCTGAATTCCTTGCCCTGCGGGGCTCTGCTGCGTTTTCGGCGTCCCGCCTGGCGCGCCTGCAAAAGTCCGTAGGCGAGACTGCGACCGGCCTCCGGCTGGCGGCGGAGCACTGGTATTTCATCGAACTGGCGACCGCGCTGAACGCCGATGAAACGGCCCGGCTGAAGGACCTGCTGGGTATTCCGGCGACGCTGCCGACGCCGCCCGCCGGCGAACTGCTGCTGGTCACGCCGCGCCTGGGCACGATTTCGCCCTGGAGTTCGAAAGCCACCGACATCGCGAAGAATTGCGGCTTCACCGCGGTGAAGCGCATCGAGCGCGCAGTTGCCTACCATGTGGCGGGCAAGTTCGAAAAGTCGGCGCTGGCGACACGGCTCCACGACCGCATGACCGAGTCGGCGCTGGATTCGATCGATGCTGCCCGCGCCCTGTTCCATCACGTCGCGCCGCAGCCGCTGACCAGCGTCGATCTCCAGTCCGGCGGACGCGCCGCGCTGGTCGCGGCCAATGCCGAGCTGGGCCTTGCCCTGTCCGACGACGAGATCGATTACCTGGTGGAGAACTTCGGCAAGCTCGGACGCAACCCGACCGACGTCGAACTCATGATGTTCGCCCAGGCCAATTCCGAACATTGCCGGCACAAGATTTTCAATGCGTCGTGGACCGTGGATGGCGAGGACCAGCCGCTGTCGCTGTTCGGCATGATCCGCGAAACGCACAAGGCGCATCCGCAAGGCACCGTGGTGGCGTATTCGGACAATGCGGCGGTGATCGAGGGCGCGAGCATCCGGCGCTTCTATCCGCGCGCCGATCGCGGCTATGCGTACGGCGATGAACTCACGCACATCCTGGCCAAGGTCGAGACGCATAATCACCCGACCGCGATCTCGCCCTTTCCAGGCGCGGCGACCGGCTCCGGCGGCGAAATCAGGGATGAAGGAGCAACGGGTCGCGGCTCAAAGCCCAAGGCCGGCCTCTGCGGCTTCTCGGTGTCGGACCTGAAGATTCCCGGCTACGCGCAGCCCTGGGAATCGGATTACGGCAAGCCGGAGCGCATCGCCTCTGCGCTCGACATCATGATCGAAGGCCCGATCGGCGCGGCGGCCTTCAACAACGAATTCGGCCGGCCCAATCTGGCCGGCTATTTCCGCAGCTTCGAGCAGGAATTCAATGGCGAGATGCGCGGCTACCACAAGCCGATCATGATTGCCGGCGGGCTGGGCAACATCGCCGCCGACCACTGCTTCAAGGAGAAGTTTCCGGCCGGCAGCCTGCTGATCCAGCTCGGCGGCCCCGGCATGCTGATCGGCCTCGGCGGCGGTGCGGCGTCTTCGATGGCGACCGGCAGTAACACCGCCGACCTCGATTTTGCCTCGGTGCAGCGCGGTAATCCGGAAATCCAGCGCCGCGCCCAGGAAGTCATCGACAGGTGTTGGCAAATGAGCTGGCAGCAGGGCGGAAACCCGATACTGGCGATCCACGACGTCGGCGCCGGCGGCATTTCCAATGCCATGCCCGAACTGGCGCACGACGCGGGCTGCGGTGCGGCCTTCGACCTGCGCGCCATCCCCAGCGAGGAGCCGGGCATGAGCCCGCGCGAAATCTGGAGCAACGAGGCGCAGGAGCGCTATGTGCTGGCCATCGCGCCGCAACGCCTCGAAGAATTCCGCGCCCTCTGCGAGCGTGAGCGCTGTCCCTTCGCCGTGCTCGGCGTCGCCACCGACGACAGCCAACTGACGGTCAAGGATGATCATTTCGGCAACAAGCCGGTGGATATGCCGATGGAAGTGCTGCTCGGCAAGGCGCCCAAGCTGCACCGCGATGCACGGCGCCGGCAGGTCGCAATGCCGCCGCTCGATCTCGCAGCGATCGACCTGAAGGAAGCCGCGCTGCGCGTGCTGCGCCTGCCGGCCGTGGCCTCGAAGAGCTTTCTGATCACCATCGGCGACCGCAGCGTCGGCGGCTTCACGGCGCGCGACCAGATGGTCGGCCCCTGGCAGGTGCCGGTGGCCGACGTCGCAGTGACTGCGATGGGTTATGACACCTTCCGCGGCGAGGCCTTCGCCATGGGCGAGCGTACCCCGCTGGCCCTGCTCGATGCCGCGGCCTCGGGCCGCATGGCGGTGGGCGAGGCGCTGACCAACCTCGCCGCGGCCGATGTCGGCGACATCGGCAGGATCAAACTCTCGGCCAACTGGATGGCGGCGGCCGGCCATGGCTTTGAGGACGCCGCGCTGTTCGATACCGTGAAGGCGGTCGGCATCGACTTCTGCCCGGCGCTCGGCGTCGCGATTCCGGTCGGCAAGGATTCGCTGTCGATGCGCACCAAGTGGGAGGATAAGGGCTTGCAGAAGCAGGTCACGGCGCCGCTGTCGCTGATCGTCACGGCCTTCGCCGCGGTGGACGACGTGCGTCGCACGCTGACGCCGCAACTGCGGCCCGATGCCGAGGTGGGCGAGACGGGTGAGGAAACTGAGCTGCTGCTGATCGACCTCGGCCAAGGCCGCAATCGTCTCGGCGGCTCGGCCCTGGCGCAGGTCCATGGCGTCAGTGGCGATGCCGTGCCGGATGTCGATGCCGGGTTGCTGAAAAGCTTTTTCGGCGCGATCCAGGCATTGAATCGCGACGGCAAGATTCTCGCCTATCACGATCGCTCCGACGGCGGCCTGTTCGCCACCGTCTGCGAAATGAGCTTTGCCTCGCATGTCGGCGTTTCGCTGAATCTCGACGGGCTCTGCTACGACCCGCTGATGAACGATGTCGACGGCAGCGAGCGCTTTCCGCAGATTGCCGGCCGCCTGCGCGACCGTATCATCGCCGCGCTGTTCACCGAGGAACTCGGCGCCGTGCTGCAGATTCGTCTTGCCGATCGCACCGCCGTGATGCAGGCGCTGCGCGATGCCGGTCTCGGCGCCTGCAGCTATGCCATCGGCACCACCAATACGGCCGATGCGATACGCATCTGGCGCAATGCCAAGGCGGTGTTCACCGCGCATCGCAGCGAGTTGCAGCGCACCTGGAGCGAAACCAGCTTTCAAATCGCCCGCTTGCGCGACGATCCGGTTTGCGCCCAGGAAGAGTTCGACGCGCTGCTGGACGCCGACAATCCGGGGCTGTCGGTTTCGATCAAGACTGCGCCTGCGGCGCCTTTTGTCGCCACCGGTGCCCGGCCGAAGATCGCGATATTGCGCGAGCAGGGCGTCAATGGACACGTGGAGATGGCGGCTGCCTTCGAGCGCGCCGGCTTCGCGCCCTATGACGTTCACATGTCCGACCTGCAGAGTGGCCGCATGCATCTGGCCGACTTCAAGGGCTTCGCCGCCTGCGGCGGATTCTCCTACGGCGACGTGCTCGGCGCGGGGCAGGGCTGGGCCAAGTCGGTGTTGTTCAACCCGCGCCTGCGCGACGAATTCACCACCTTCTTCGGCCGCGCCGATAGCTTCGCGCTGGGCGTTTGCAACGGCTGCCAGATGATGGCGCATCTGGCGCCGATCATTCCCGGCGCACAGGACTGGCCGACTTTCCAGCGTAACCGCAGCGAGCAGTTCGAGGCGCGCGTGGTGATGGTCGAGATTCCGTCCTCGGCCTCGATTTTCCTTGGTGGCATGACCGGTTCGAAATTGCCTGTGGTGGTTAGCCACGGCGAAGGCCGCGCCGAGTTCGCCGCCGGCCGGAACGGCAAGTCGCTGGTGGCGATGCGCTATATCGACAACCGCGGCGCCGTGGCGACCGGCTATCCCTTCAATCCCAACGGTTCGCCCGACGGCATCGCCGGCGTGACCACCGCCGATGGCCGCTTCACGATCATGATGCCGCACCCGGAGCGGACCTTCCGCAGCCTGCAGATGTCCTGGCAGCCGCCGGGTCTCGGCGAAGACGGGCCGTGGCTGGAGATGTTCCGCAACGCCCGGCACTGGCTGGGCTGACAGTCGGCGCCGGTAATACGCCGCATGCAATAAAAACGGGAGCCGCGGCTCCCGTTTTTATTGGGTGTTGAAACCGCTTACTCGACCTTGGCCTTGGCGCGCAGGTCGTCGATGTGCTTCTGTACCTGACGCTGCTGCAATTGCTGGGCGATCTGGCCCTTGGCTTCGTCGATGCCCGGCAGCTTGAGTTCGCGCGTGTCCTCGAGCAGGATCACGTGCCAGCCGAAATCGCTCTTGACCGGGGTTTCGGTGTACTTGCCTTTTTCCAGCTTGGTCATCGCGGCCGAGAAGGGCGGTACGAAGGAGGCGGGGTTGGCCCAGCCGAGATCGCCGCCGCGTTCCTTGGACCCCGGATCCTTGGATTCCTTGGCCAGATCCTCGATCTTTTCGCCCTTCTTCAGTCGGGCGATGATCGCCTTGGCGTCGTCTTCCTTTTCCACCAGAACGTGACGGGCCTTGTACTCCTTGCTGCCGAGCTTGGCCTTGATCTCGTCATATTCCTTCTTGATCTGGTCGTCGGTGACGGGGTGGGCGCGTACGTAGTCGTTGAGGTAGGCACCGATCAACACGCCTTGGCGGGCCAGGTCGATCTGGCCTTGTACCTCGGGCTTCTTGTCGAAGCCCTTCTTGATCGATTCCTGCGTCAGGATTTCGCGGCGCACCAGTTCTTCGGTCACGGCCTTGCGCAGTTCCGCGGAATCCGGCTGACCCTGTGCGGCCTGGCCGGCAATCAGCGCGTCGGCGCGGACCTTGGGAATGGCCTTGCCATTGACGGTGGCGAAGGTCGCGGAGTCGGCTTTTTTCTGGGCCAGGACAGGCGTTGCGCCGATCGAAACGGCAAAGGTGAGCAGGAGGGCGTGACGGAGGGTACGGTTCATCGTGGTTCCTGAGTGGAAGGGGATTGTCAGTGTTCGTCGGGGGTCTTGGCGGTAATGCTGAGTGCGTGAATTTCCCGCTTCATCAGCGGGCCGAGCGCATCATACACCAAGCGATGTCTTTCCATTGTCCTGCAACCGGCGAAGCGCGGAGAGACGATTTGCAGCCGGAAATGGCCGCCGCCAGCCTTGGCGCCGGCGTGTCCGGCATGCTTGGCCGAGTCGTCCTGAATCTCGATGGACACCGGGTCGAGTGCGGCAAGGCTGGCGCGCATGGCATCGATGACACTCATGATTTCGGGAACACCTGCCTGAAGGGGCGCACCGTGACGCGGGCATAGACGCCGGCGGCGACATAGGGATCGGCATCGGCCCAGGTCTGGGCTGTGGCCAGCGAGTCGAACTCGGCGACGATCAGGCTGCCGGAAAAGCCGGCAGGTCCCGGATCCGGGCTGTCGATCGCAGGGAAGGGCCCGCCCAGGACCAGGCGACCGGCTGCGTTCAGTTCAGTCAGGCGCGCCAGATGGGCCGGGCGGCTGACCAGCCGCCGATCGAGACTGTGCGGCACATCCTCGCCGACGATGGCGTAGAGCATCAGGGTTTCTCCGAAGGAATTTTGGATTGCGGGACGGGTTCTTCCTTGTCGTCGGGCAGGTACTTGGCGAGGACTACGCCCTGCAGGACGATGAAGACGATCATCAGCCCCATGCCGCCGAAGAGCTTGAAGCTGACCCAGGTGTCGGTGCTGAAATTGAAGGCCACATACAGATTGAGCACGCCCATCACGGCGAAAAAACCGATCCAGGCGTAATTGAGCCTGCCCCAGAGCACGTCCGGCAGTTCCACCTGCTGTTCCATCATGGCGCGGATCAGGTTCTTGCCGAAGAATTGCGCCGAGCCGAACAGCGTCATTGCGAACAGCCAGTAGAGCACCGTCGGCTTCCACTTGATGAAGGTCTCGTCGTGCAGCACCAGCGTCGCGCCGCCGAACACCACCACCAGCGCCAGGCTGACCCAGAGCATGGTGTCCACCTTGCCGTGGCGATGCCAGACCCAGCCGATCTGCGCCGCCGTGGCGGCGATCACCACGCCGGTGGCGATGTAGATGTCGAAGGCCTTGAAGGCCGCAAAAAACAGGATGATCGGAAACAGGTCGAAGAGGAATTTCATGGGGTGGAATTATAAGGTGCGGCAGCCGGGTGCGAATCGAGCGCAGCGAGCCGATCAGTCGCCCCCTTCCTTGGGAAGGGGGTGGGGGGATGGTTCATCATCTTTGACGCATAAACTCAGCGAAGCCGAGTTTATGCAGTAGCGCAGGCCGGCAGGGGCGGGTCCGTCCGGGAAGACATGGCCCAGATGGGTGCCGCAATTGCTGCAGACGACCTCGGTGCGATGCATGAACAGGCTGTTGTCCTCTTTCTCGTCGATGCCGCTGGACTCGATCGGGGCAGTGAAACTGGGCCAGCCGCAGCCCGAATCGAACTTGGTTTCGGAGGCGAACAGCGGTTCGCCGCAGCCGATGCAACGATACACGCCGGGCTCCTTGCAGTCCCAGTATTCGCCACTGAAGGCGCGTTCGGTACCTTTCTCGCGAGCGACGTGGTACTGCATGGGCGTAAGTTGTGCGCGCCACTCGGCTTCGGTCTTGGTGATCTTCGGTTTATCGCTCATGAGTCCACTCCGGGGCGCTGTCTATAATTGGGGCCATGGTTTTTCAGATCAAGCAGCATATACAAAAAAGTCATGTCACCGGAGCGTGCGACGGCGACGCTATCCGGACGGGATCGGAATGATTCGATGCGCGTAACCGTGCTCGGCGCCGGCGTCGTCGGCGTCACCACTGCCTGGTACCTGGCGGCGGAGGGTCACGAGGTGACGGTCATCGACCGTCAGCCGCAGCCGGCGCAGGAAACCAGCTTTGCCAACGGCGGCCAGATTTCGGTCAGCCATGCCGAGCCCTGGGCCAATCCCCGGGCGCCGTTCAAGGCCTTGCAATGGCTGGGGCGCGAAGATGCGCCCCTGTTGTGGCGGCTGCGCGCCGATCCGGCGCAATGGGCCTGGGGTCTGCGTTTCCTGCGCGAATGCACATTGGCACGGGCGCGCGCCAATGTCGCGGCCATCGTCTCGCTCGGCCTGGCCAGCCGCGCCGCGCTGCAGGCGCTGCGCCGCGAACTGGCGCTCGACTACGATCACCTCGAACGCGGCATCCTGCATTTCTATACCGATCCGCGCGAATTCGAGCACGCCATCCCGCAGGCGGCGCTGATGCGCGAATTCGGCTGCGAGCGCGTGCCGCAGACGACGGCGCAGTGCCTCGCCATAGAACCCGCCCTGGCGGGCTCCCGTGTACCCATCGTCGGCGGCACATATACCGCAGACGACGAATCGGGCGATGCGCGGCGCTTCACCGAGGCGCTGGCGCGGCATGCGGCGGCGCGCGGCGTGCGCTTCCGCCATGGCGAAACGGTGCAGGCGCTGCTGCGCGAAGGCGACCGGCTGGCGGGCGTGCGGCTGGTTTCGGGGGAAATTGTCAGCGCCGACATGACGGTGCTGGCTCTCGGCAGTTATTCGCCGCTGCTGTTGCGGCCGCTGGGAATACGTGTGCCGGTCTATCCGGCCAAGGGCTATTCGGCGACGCTGGCTGTGCCGAACGGGGCAGCGGCGCCGACGGTGAGCCTCACCGACGACGGCCACAAGATCGTCATTTCGCGTCTCGGGCAGTTCCTCCGCGTGGCCGGCACGGCGGAGTTCAATGGCTACGACACCTCGCTCAATCCGACCCGCTGCGCCGCCTTGCTGCGGCGCATTGGTGAAATCTTTCCTGCGCTGGCGACTGTCAGCGAGGTCGACTACTGGGCCGGGCTGCGGCCGGCGACTCCGGGCAACGTGCCGCTGATCGGCGACATGGCCGGCGCCGGGCTGTCGGGCCTGTGGCTCAATACCGGTCACGGCACGCTGGGCTGGACCCTGGCTTGCGGTTCGGCGCGCCTGCTGGCCGATCTGGCCGCCGGCCGCGATCCGGGGCTGGATTCGAAGCCCTACCGGTTCTGAAGATCGGCGTACCGCCGGCACCGACTATTTAACCTGCAAAAGCATTCAATCCGCAGATTTCGCCGATTAACGCAGATGCTTTATCCGCGAAATCTGCGTCATCTGCGGATCAAACTTAGGCGCTTGGGTTTAATGCAAGTGCCGGGGCGCCGCCTCGGTCTGCTCTTCGGGCAGTTCGGCGTGTACCGGTTCGCCTTCGGGATTGGGGTAGAGCGGGGCGCCGCAATCGTCGCAGAATTCCAGCGGGAAGCGCTGATCGAGCATGATCACGCTGCCGACCCCGGCTTCGCGCAGCGCGGTTTCGATCTGACTCGGCGTATCGTGGTTTTCGTCTTCATGTTCGAGCAGCGGCCAGACCACGCCATGCACGACATCGCTGCTGCCGCGCGGGGTAAAGCCGATGCGGAATTCCTCGAGCTGGCGATCGTGGAACGGCGCCACCACCGCGCGCAGTTCCGCGGCCGGCTGGTTGAGCACGGTCTGCAGGAAGGCCACCGCGGCGCGTAGCGACCAGGGCCGCGAGGCGCGGTCGGCATCGCGCACGGCGGCATGGTAGGCCAGCACCGGCATGAATTCGAGGGCGCAGGCCGGCAGCAGCGGCCGCAGCGCATCGCCGCCCTGCAGTGTCCATTGGCGGAAGGATTCGGCCGGATCGCCGTCGTCTTCCTGCCAGCGGAACAGCGGTGCGCCGCGTGGGGCGGCGACGGCGCCCAGTACATAGCGGGTGTCGGACAGGAAGCTCATGGTTTCCTGCAGTTGCGAAGGATCGGTTTTCAGGTTGCGGCCATGGACTGCGGCCTTGGCCAGCTTTTCCGCGAGCTGAGCCGTTTCCACATAGTTCTGCGGCAACTGGTCGGGGCTGAAGAGGATGTCGGCGAGGCCGAGCTTGGCGTCGGCGGCGAGCACGTGAGCCTGCAGATGCACCCGCAGGGCGTCCAGCTGCGCGGCTGGAATGGGGCCGGAAGGAATCTGGAAACGTGACCAGGCCAGTACCGGTGCCGCAATCATGACCACGTCAAGGCCGGCGCCGGCTTCGGCACGGCGAGTTTCGGCGCAGGATTCGATCATGTCGGCCAGCTCGTCGTAGGCGCGCGACCCGCCATTATACAGCTGGTCAAGTACGGCGACCAAGGTTTCTTCCGCGTTGTCGGCCAGCAGGCGGTCGATGTGGGCGGCCAGGCGGGCCTCCCAGAAGGCATCCTCGATCCGGTTCGAGGACTGGCTGAGCCGCGTTGCGAGGCGCGTCAGAAGTTCGGAATCCGGTGTCTGGCGGGCGCGGCGCGGAAGGCGGTTGCGTTTCATGGCAGTGACGGGCCGAAGCAAGTCCGGCAAAAGCGCCGGGCGCAGATTCTACCAGTTGCGGGGAGGCCCGGCGTGCTGGCATTAGCTGATAAAATTCGCACGTTTTGTTGCCAGCGGTGGTGCCAGATGTTCTCCAAGTTGATGCCCAAAGAGGCCAAGTTCTTCGATTTGTTCAATGCCCACGCGGATTTGATCGTCAAGGGCGGGCGGCAGCTGGTGGCCCTGGTGGATGATCTGGGCAAGGGCCCGGAAGTGCTGGCGCAGCATGTGCAGGCCATCGACGAGATTGAAACCACGGCCGACAAGATCACCCACGAAACCATTGCGCTGCTGCATACCTCGTTCAACACGCCGCTGGACAGGGATGAAATCCATCAGTTGATCATGCGCATGGACGACATTCTGGATCTGATCCAGGATTTCGCCGAGGCCATGTATCTCTACGACATCCGCCAGATGACGCCGGAAGCCAGGCAGCTCTCCGACATCGTCGCTTCGAGTTGCGAACGGGTCCGGTCGGCGGTGGTCCTGCTGCACAAGATGGACAATGCGCCGGCCATGCTCAAGCTGTGCCGCGAGATCGACCAGCTCGAATCCGATGCCGACCGTGCCATGCGCACCGGCATTACCAAGCTGTTCCGCGAAGAGGCCGACGTGCGGCACCTGATCAAGATGAAGGGCATCTACGAACTGCTAGAGTCGGTGACTGATCGCTGCGAGGACGTCGCCAATATCATCGAGGGTATCATCCTCGAAAATTCCTGAGCGGCCGCCATGCAAGCGGTCGAAATGAGTCTGACAGTGATCGTGGTGCTGGTGCTGCTGGCGCTGGCTTTCGATTTCATGAACGGATTTCATGATGCGGCGAATTCGATTGCCACGATCGTTTCAACCGGCGTTCTCAAGCCACATCAGGCGGTCGCCTGGGCGGCCTTCTTCAACGTGGCGGCGATTGCGGTGTTCCAGCTCAAGGTCGCCAGTACCATCGGCAAGGGCACCATCGATCCAGCCATCGTCGACCACTACGTGGTGTTCGGCGCCCTGATCGGCGCCATTGCCTGGAATATCATCACCTGGTACTACGGCATTCCCTCGAGTTCGTCCCACGCCCTGATCGGCGGTCTGGCCGGCGCGGCGATGGCCAAGGCCGGCGCCGGCTCCCTGGTCTGGGCCGGCATCGGCAAGGTGGTGGCCTTCATCCTGGTGGCGCCGCTGCTTGGTTTCATCCTCGGCGGTTCGCTGATGGTGGCGGTGTCCTGGGTCTGCAACCGGAGTACGCCGCGCAAGGTGGACAAGGATTTTCGCCGCCTGCAACTGGTATCGGCAGCGGCCTACAGCCTCGGCCACGGCGGCAACGATGCGCAAAAAACCATTGGCATCATCTGGATGCTGCTGATTGCCGCCGGCACCTTGCAGACCGGCGAAATGGTACCGATGTGGGTGGTGATCTCCTGTTACGCGGCGATGGGCCTCGGCACCATGTTTGGCGGCTGGCGCATCGTCAAGACCATGGGCCAGCGCATTACCAAGTTGCGCCCGGTAGGTGGTTTCTGTGCCGAAACCGGTGGCGCGATCACCCTGTTCATGGCCACCATGCTCGGCATTCCGGTGTCCACCACGCACACGATTACCGGCGCCATCGTCGGTGTCGGCACCTCCAAGGGGCCGAGCAACGTGCGCTGGGGCGTGGCCGGCAGCATCGTCTGGGCCTGGGTGCTGACCATCCCGGCCAGTGCGCTGATCGCGGCCGTGGCCTGGTGGCTGGGACGCTTTCTGCTGTAGCTCGCCGTGAGCTCCTGTCAGTCCTGCGGCGCCTGCTGTGCCAGCTTCGCGGTGTCATTTCACGAATCGGAAGTCGATGACCTGCCCGGTGGCCGGGTCCCGGCCGGCCTGACCGAGCCTGCCGGGGCGCAACGCGCCTGCATGCGCGGCACGGCTGCCGCGCCGCGGCGCTGCGTGGCCTTGCGCGGGCAGATCGGGGCAGCGGTGTCCTGCGCCATCTACGAGTTCCGCCCCGGCGCTTGTCGCGACTTTGCGCCGCTGGCCGCGCTCGGGCGCGGCGACGAGGCCTGCAACGAGGCCCGGCGGCGCCATCAGTTGCCGCCGCTGATTCCGGTTATCGCGTGAACACCAGGATCGCGCCCGGCCCTGCGGCATTCGGCCTGATGGTGCTGCTGTGCGCCCTCTGGGGCTTGCAGCAGGTGGCGATCAAGATTGCCACGGCCGAGATCAGCCCGATCCTGCAGGCCGGACTGCGTTCCGGATTCGGTGCCGTGCTGGTCTTTGCCTGGGCGCGCTGGCAGGGTATTGCGCTGTTCGCACAGGACCGGTCCTTGCGTCCCGGACTGCTCGCCGGCCTGCTGTTCGCGCTGGAGTTCGCCTTCATCTTTGTCGGCGTGGCCAACACCACGGTGTCGCGCCTGGTGGTGTTCCTCTACACGGCGCCATGCTTCACCGTGCTCGGCCTGCATTTCTTCGTTCCCGGCGAACGCATGGACTGGCGCCAGTGGGCCGGCGTGCTGCTGGCCTTTGCCGGCCTGGTGTTGGCCTTCGTCGACAAGGCTTCCGGTGGCAGCCTGCTGGGCGATGCCTTCGGCGTGCTGGCGGCGCTGTTTTGGGCGGCGACCACGGTACTGATCCGCGCCACGGCGCTGGCCAGGATCACGGCGACCAAGGTTCTGCTCTACCAGCTGGTGGTCTCCGCCGTCGTGATGCTTCCGCTGTCCTGGCTGGTCGGCGAGCGCGGCATCGGCGTGCTGTCGGCGCCGACTTTGTGGGCCATGGCCTACCAGATCGTGATCGTCGCTTTCATCAGCTACCTGGCGTGGTTCTGGCTGCTGACGCGTTACCTGGCCGGGCGTCTGCTGGTGTTTTCCTTCCTCACGCCGCTGTTCGGCGTCTGGTTCGGCATGATGCTGATGCACGACCGGCCCAGCCTGCACTTCTTTGCCGCCGCCGCGATGGTGGTCGGCGGCATCGTCCTGGTCAATCTGCCGGCAAAAAAATGA
This sequence comes from Betaproteobacteria bacterium, assembly GCA_028065725.1. Next base: position 48,459 of record JAPTVL010000442.1, on the reverse strand, counting down.
TTCCAGCCGCGGCGTTTTCGCTCGGACTGCGCGCGGTCATGCCGCTGCTGCTCGGCGTCGCTCCGTTCGGCATCATCTATGGCGTGGTGGCGCTGCAAAGCGGCATTCCGGCGCTCGCGGCGATGGCGATGTCATCGATCGTGTTTGCCGGATCCGCCCAGTTCCTGCTGGCGCAACTGGTCGGCGCCGGCGCGCCGCTGCTGCTGACGGCGGGCGCGGTGGGCCTGGTGAACCTGCGCCACGCGCTCTACAGCGCTTCGGTCGCACCCATGCTGGCCCACCTGCCGCGGCGCTGGAAAATCCTGCTGGCCTACCTGCTGACCGACGAGGCCTATGCCGCGGCCATTCCGCACCTGATTGCGGCCGGCCCGACTACGCCGCAGTCGGCATATGCGCACTGGATTCTGTTCGGCTCCGGCTTCGGCCTGTGGGCCGGCTGGCAGGTGTCGACGTTGGCCGGGGTGCTGATCGGCGCGCAACTGCCGTCCGGTCTTGATCTGGATTTCGCGCTGCCGCTGACCTTCATCGCCATCGTGGTGCCGATGGTCGATAGCCGGGCGCTGCTGCTGGCCGCGTTGACGGCCGGCGCGGTGGCGGTGATGCTGACGGCCTTGCCCTACAAGCTCGGCCTGTTTATTGCCGCGCTGGCCGGGCTGGCGGCCGGAGCCGTATTCAGTAGGAGTACGCGATGAGCATCTGGTGGCTGATGGCGCTGAGCGGCCTGCTGACCTTTGCGATCCGTTATTCCTTCATCGCCGCCGAAGGCCACTACCAGCCGCCGGGCTGGTTTCGTCGCCTGCTGCCCTGTGTCCCGGTGGCCGCGCTGACGGCGCTGACCGCACCGGAATTGTTGCTGGTGCAGGGCGAGATCGTCTTCGGCGGCAGCAATTCGCGGCTGTGGGCGGGCGTTGTGGCGATTGTCGTGGCGGCTGTATGGCGCAATACCCTGCTGACCATAGCCTGCGGATTCCTGGCGCTGTTCCTGCTGCAGCGCATCTGAAGCTTCAGCCGGGCGCGCAACTGCGGAAGCCGACGAAGATGTCGTCGCGCTGCGGCTCGTAGTAGTTGCGATAGCGCGGGTGGCGCATGCGCGAGTGGGTGGCGAAGGAGCCGCCGCGCACGCTGCGATGGCTGTGGAAAAACGGCGCGGCATACTCGGCATAGGGATCGGGACTGAAGCCCGGGTATGGGGCGAAGGCGCTGGCGGTCCATTCCCAGACTTGCGAGCCCCAGTCGAGTCCCCTGGCGTGGAAAGCCGCGTATTCCCATTCGGCTTCGCTTGGCAACCGGCGATCGGCCCAGGCGCACCAGGCCTCGGCTTCGTGGGCGGTGAGGTGGATCACAGCCTGGTCGGGCGGCAGCTCGACCCAGTCGGCAAAGCGCCGCTGCTGCCAGCGGCCCTGCACCTGGCGCCAGCAGCGCGGCATGGTCTGTCCAGTCGCGGCGAGCCAGGCCCGGCCCTGCGGCGACCACCATTGCGGCTGGCGGTAGCCGCCGGCCTCGACGAAGGCCAGGTATTCGGCATTGCGCGTCGGCGTCGCCGCGATCGCGAATTTCGCGACGCGTTGCGGGTGCGCCCATTTTTCGTTGTCGAAGACGAAGCCGGCACCGGTCGGATCGCTGCCCATGAGGAATTCGCCGCCATCGAGTGCGATGTCCGTCGCCGGTGCCAGATCGACCAGGCCGTCGGGCGCGGGCCAGCCCAGGGTCTGGCGTGTGTAGCGAAAGGCTTCGTCGTGCATGTCTTCGTGGAACAGCGCGAGGCGGTGGAAGTAGAGCGCGGCGTCGCGTTCGGGTAAGGCCTCCAGCGCGGCCAGCGCGTCGGCCAGCGTGTCCTCCAGATAACGGCGGGTGGCATCCCAGTCGGGCAGGTCGAGTTGCCAGCGGCTGTCGTGCGGCACGCTGCGCGAGTCGTACCAGCGGTCGGCGTTGGCAAGGCGCGAGGCAAGGGGTGCCGCCGCGCTGCCGCGATAGCGCCGGCACCAGTACTCCATGAACCAGGCGACATGGCCCAATTCCCACAGCGGCGGATTGATGATGTCGAGGCAGGGCACGCGGCGCGGATGCGGCGCGCCATCGCCCTCCGTGTCCTTCGGCCAGTCCGCCCAGTGGTCGAGCAGGCCGACCGTATAATTGCGCGCATCCTGCAGCGCAGCGGCGAGCAGGCTTTTTCCGGCGGTCCTCAGATCTGGCGTGTCCATCGAATCTCTCCCCTCCGTTGCCATTATCAGCCCGGCGCTGGCCAGTGCCAATAACGGCAACTGGCATACCGCGCGGCGCTGGGCGCATTGCCTGGCGTCGCGGGTGCAGGTGCGGATCGAACAGGAGTGGCGTGGTGCCAGCGCCGACTGTCTGATTGCGCTGCACGCCCGCCGCTCGGCGCCGTCGATCGCCGCCTTCGCCGAGCGCCATCCCGATCGGCCGCTGGTGGTGGTGCTGACCGGGACCGATCTCTATCGCGACATCGCCACCGATGCCGCGGCGCAGCGCTCGCTGGCGCTGGCCAGCCGCCTCGTGGTGCTGCAGGCGGAAGGCGTGCAGGCCTTGCCGTCCGCGTTTGCGGCGAAGACCACGGTGATCTACCAGTCGGCGCGCCCGCTGCTGCCGGGGCGGCGCAGCCGGCACCATTTCGACCTGGCGCTGGTCGGCCACATGCGCTCCGAGAAGGATCCGCTGACCGCATTGCGCGCGCTGCGCCTGCTGCCGGCCGATCTGCCGCTGCGGCTGTTCCATATCGGTGGCGAGCTCGATCCGGCATTGGCGGCCGAGGTGCGCGCCCTGGGCGCGGCCGACTCGCGTTATCACTGGCTGGGGCCGCTGTCGCAGGCGCAAACGCGGCAGCGCCTGAAACGCTGCCACCTGCTGCTGCTGCCTTCGCTGATGGAAGGCGGTGCCAACGTGCTGATCGAGGCCGTGACCAGCGGTGTGCCGGTGCTGGGCAGCGACATCGCCGGCAACCGCGGCATGCTCGGCGCCGGCTACCCAGGCTGGTTTCCGGTGGGGGATGCAGAACGTCTGGCCGCGCTGATTTTCCACGCCATGCGCGATCCAGCCTACTACGCCCAACTCTCCCGCGGCTGCGCAGAGCGGGTATCCTTGTTCTCCCCGGCGCAGGAATGCGCCGGTGTCTGCAGTCTCCTCGCAATGACAAGGTTATAAAAACGATGAATTCCCCCAAGACTCCGATTGCTCCGGTTCGACTGACTTCCTTCAGTCACGGCGGCGGCTGCGGCTGCAAGGTTGCGCCCGGCATCCTCTCCGACATCCTGCGCGGCGTGCGCAACTTCCCGGTGCCCAAGGAACTGCTGGTCGGCATCGAAACCGCCGATGACGCCGCGGTGTACCGCCTCAACGACGAGCAGGCGCTGATTGCCACGACGGATTTCTTCATGCCCATCGTCGACGATCCTTATGATTTCGGCCGCATCGCCGCGACCAATGCGATCAGCGACGTGTATGCCATGGGCGGCACGCCGATCATGGCCCTGGCCCTGGTCGGCATGCCGATCGACAAGCTGCCGCTGGAGGTGATCGGCAAAATTCTCGAAGGCGGCGAGAGCGTGTGCGCCGCGGCCGGGATTCCAGTCGCCGGCGGTCACACCATCGATTCCGTGGAGCCGATCTACGGTTTGGTGGTCATGGGTCTAGTGCATCCGGACAAGGTCAAGACCAATGCCGGCGCCCGCGCCGGCGATGTGCTGATCCTCGGCAAGCCGCTCGGCGTCGGCGTGCTGTCGGCGGCGCTGAAGAAGGGCGCACTCGATGCGGACGGCTATGCGGCGATGATCGCCAGCACCACCAGGCTCAACACGCCGGGTCGCAGCCTCGCCCATCTCGATGGCGTGCATGCCCTGACCGACATCACCGGCTTCGGCCTGCTCGGCCACCTGCTCGAGGTCTGCCGCGGGGCAAAGCTGACGGGCGTGCTCGATATGGCGTTGGTTCCCATGCTGGCCGATGTCGAACGTCTGGCCACGGTGGGCTACATCACTGGCGCCTCGGCGCGCAACTGGATGGCTTACGGCGATGACGTTGCACTGGACCCCGCGATCAGCGACATGCAGCGCGCGCTCCTGACCGACCCGCAGACCAGCGGCGGGTTGCTGGTGGCCTGCGCGCCGGCGGCTGTCGATCAGGTGCTGGAGGTGTTCCGCAGCGAAGGTTTCGCCGCGGCGACCGTGGTGGGGCGGCTCGAAACCGGACCGGCTCAGGTCAGAGTGGGTGTCTGACGGGCGAAGAACAGCGCGAACCAGCGGCGGGGGTCGGTCCACATCCTGATCTCGGCAAATCCGGCCGAGGTCAGGAGTGCCTTGAACCCCTCCGGCGAGTACTTGTAGGAATTCTCGGTGTGAATCCGTTCGCCGGCGGCAAACTGCCGGACGCGCCGGGCGGCGCCCTCCGGCCAGCCGGCATCGACAGTGCGGAGTGCTTCGAGATGCATTTCGATGCGCGACTCGGCTTCGTTGAAGAAACCCACATGCCGCCAGTCGCCGATGTCGAAGTCGGCGCCGAGCCGGGCATTGACATGGCGCAGCAGGTTGCGGTTGAAAGCCGCGGTGACGCCCAGGGCGTCGTCGTAGGCCGCATCGAGCAGCGGCTTTTCCTTGAGCAGATCAACCCCGATCAGCAGGCCGCCCGACGCATCCATCTGCGCAGCCAGTTGCTGCAGGAAGCGACGCGCTGCGGCCGGGCTGAAGTTGCCGATGCTGGAGCCGGGATAGAAGAATATTCGTTTTTGCAGCGGCAGGTCGTCGGGCAGGCGCAGTTCCTCGGTGAAATCCAGTCCGATACCGGTCATGTCGATCGCCGGCAGTTCGCGCTGCAGATGCTGCAGCGATTCGCGCAGGAACTCGACCGAGATATCCACCGCCAGATAGCGGGCGGGCAGGGCGCCGGCATGGAACAGCCGGCCGGCCTTCTCGCAGCTGCCGCAACCCAGGTCGATCAGCGTGAAATCCGTGCCGAGCGCCGCACGGATGGCCGGCATGTGCTCGCGGAAAATCGCCGCCTCGGTGCGGGTCGGGTAGTACTCGGGCAATTCGGTAATGGCTTCGAACAGCCGCGAACCGAGCCGGTCATAGAAAAACTTGGGCGCAATGCCGGCCTGCGGCCGCAACAGGCCGGACGCCAGTTCGCTACGCAATTCGGCGTTCTGGCGCGGCGAATCCCAGTCGAACAGCTGCAGCAGTTTGACCTGGGGCAGCATCTCAGTCGGCCAGCAACAGGAACACGGTGGGGCGCTTGTCCAGATCCGGCGCCGGAATTGTTTTCCAATCGGCGATGCGGAGCGTTTTGATGCGTTCACTGTCCAGTGTCAGATCGGTTGCCAGGCACAGGCGGGTATTTCCCCGGCAGGCCTGCAGCAGGGCCGCGAGCAGCGTCCGGTTGCGATAGGGCGTTTCGATGAATATCTGGGTTTGCCGGTGGCGGGCCGACTCGCCTTCGAGTTCGGCGATGCGTCGGCTGCGTTCGGGTTCGCGCGCCGGCAGGTAGCCGTGGAAAGCGAAGCGTTGGCCCTCCAGCCCGGAAGCCATCAGCGCCAGCAGCAGGGAGGACGGCCCCACCAGCGGCTTGACCACGAAGCCCCTTTCGTGGGCGCGGCGCACCAGCAGCGCGCCGGGGTCGGCGACGGCCGGGCAGCCGGCCTCGGACATCAGGCCGAGATCGTGCCCGGCCAGAAGCGGCGCGAGCAGGCGCTCGATGTCGGCCGGCACCGGAGTCTCCGGGATTTGTTCGATGGCCAGTTCGCGCAGGGGCAACGGATGGCCGATGCGCTTGAGTTCGGCGCGCGCCGTCTTGGCGTTTTCGGCGACAAAGCGCGTCAGCCGGCAGGCTGCTGTGCGCGTGGCTTCCGGCAGGCTGGTTTCCCAAGGGGTGTCGCCGAGGGCGACGGGCAACAGCCACAGCGTGCCGGACATGGAGCCTCAGTTCACGGCAGGGCCACGCCTGCGGCGCGCAGCATGGTGCACAGGGCGATCAGCGGCAGGCCGACCAGCGCGTTGGGATCGTCGCCGCGCAGGTAGCTGAGCAGGGATATCCCGAGACCTTCCGATTTGGCGCTGCCGGCACAGTTGAGCGCATCCTCCTTGTCCAGGTAGGCCTCGATTTCGGCATCGCTGAGTTCGCGAAAGCCGACATGGGTATCGACGCAGCGCACCTGCGAATTGCCGGTACGGCTGTCGAGCAGGCACAATCCGGTGTGGAAGGCCACCTCTTTTCCGCGCATCAGGCGCAGCTGAAGGATGGCATTCTCGCGCCTTCCCGGCTTGCCGAAGCGTTGGTCGCCGTGGGCGGCAACCTGGTCGGAGCCGATGATCAGGGCGTCGGGATAGTGCCGGGCCACGGCCCGGGCCTTGGCTTCGGCCAGGCGCAAGGCGGTGGCGGCGGGGTGTTCTCCGGGCAATGCCGATTCGTCGGCGTCCGGCGCGACGGTCTCAAACGGGATTTGCAGGCGCGCCAGAAGTTCGCGGCGGAAGGGCGAGGTAGAGGCAAGAACGAGGCGGCGAGCCATGATTCGGGCTTGAAAAAAGGGGGCTGGGCATGATAACATTCAACGTTTGTGTCGCGCGAGCGCTTGTCCGTGTCTGATCCAGTTGCCGGAACAGTAATCGACTGCCTTGAGTTCGCGCGCGGCGGCGGTGTGCTGGAACGTCGCGTTGGTCTGGAGGATTTGCCGCGTCTGGCAGACGTGCTGGCGACAAATTCAGGGCTGTTGGCGGTTCGGCTCGAAGGACGGCGCGACGACGAAGGCAAGTCCTGGTTGCTGTTGGAGGTTACGGGCGAGCCGGTGCTGTGTTGCCAGCGTTGCCTGGGCGGCGTGAAGCATCCGCTGAGTATAAGGAGCCGGTTGCAGTTGATTGGGCCGGGGGAGGAGTGGCCGGACGACGATCTGGTCGATGACAGTGCAGATGCCATCGCAGCTGATAAAGCGCTGGCCGTGCTGTCGCTGGTTGAGGATGAAGTGCTGCTGGCGCTGCCCATCGCGCCTCGGCATGAGCAGTGCGAATCGCCTACGGCGACCGCAAGCGAACACGGATCATCGCCGTTTGCGGCGCTGTCCGCTTTGAAGAAGCATTGAAAACGTAGCAAAGCGAAGTTTCAGAGAAGGCTAATGCCCGCGTCAGCGGGCGTTAGGCCGTAGCTAAACAAGGAGTAGCGAAATGGCTGTGCAACAGAACAAAAAATCCCCGTCCAAGCGCGGCATGCATCGCGCGCATGATTTTCTGACCACCCCGCCGCTGGCGGTCGAGCCGACCACGGGCGAGGTGCATCTGCGCCACCATATCTCGCCGTCCGGCGTGTATCGCGGCAAGAAGGTCGTGAAGGCCAAGGGCGAGTAATCCACCTTGTCGAAACCGGCCGGATGCGTACTGCGCGTCCGGCCGTTTTTACATCCAGAGCCCCGGACGATCACTTAAGCGATGGCGATCACCCTCGCGGTGGATTGCATGGGCGGCGACCACGGTCCGTCGGTGACCCTGCCCGCTATTTTTGAATTCCTGCGTCACGACACCGATTGCGCCGCGATCCTGGTCGGCCGCGAGGAATTGCTGCGGCCCCAGTTGGAGCGCCTGTCGAACGAGTTCGGCGAGCGCCTGTCGATCCGCCACGCCTCGGAAATGGTCGAGATGGACGAGGCCGTGGCCAGCGCGCTGCGCGGCAAAAAAGATTCCTCGATGCGTGTCGCCGTCGATCTGGTCAAGGAGGGCGTGGCCAATGCCGCCGTCTCGGCCGGCAACACCGGCGCCCTGATGGCGGTATCGCGCTTCGTGCTGAAGACGCTGCAGGGTATCGACCGGCCGGCGATTTGTTCGGTGCTGCCCTCGCAGCGCGGCAGCACCTATGTACTGGATCTGGGTGCCAACGTCGACTGTACCCCCGAGCACCTGTTGCAGTTCGGCATCATGGGTTCGCTGCTGGTGTCGGCGCTGGAACACAAGGAGCGCCCCACGGTGGGCTTGCTGAATATCGGTGAGGAAGAGATCAAGGGCAACGAGGTGGTCAAGCGCGCCGCCGAACTGCTGCGTGCTACCGACCTGAATTTCATCGGCAACGTAGAGGGCAACGACATTTTCAAGGGTACCGCCGACGTGGTGGTGTGCGACGGCTTCGTCGGCAATGTGACGCTGAAGGCCGCCGAAGGCCTGGCCCACATGTTCGTCGGCGCGCTCAAGGAAGAGTTCTCGCGCAATATTTTCACCAAACTTGCGGCCCTGGCCGCGCTGCCGGTCCTCAAGTCCTTCCGTCAGCGCTTCGATCCGCGGCGTTACAACGGCGCCAGCCTGCTCGGCCTGCGCGGCATCGTGGTCAAGAGCCACGGCTCGGCCGACCAGATGGCCTTCCGCTACGCGCTGGAGAAGGCGGCCGAAGAGGCGCGGCAGCGCCTGCCGGAAGCCATCGCCGCACGCATGGCCGCCGTCCTGCCGACGCCGACTCTCTGCGATTAATGAAAGCCGAGTGATGATACATACGCGAATCAGCGGTACCGGCAGCTACCTGCCGGGGGAGCCCGTCAGCAATTCTGCCTTGATCGCCGCGCACGGACTCGACTCGTCCGACGAGTGGATCGTCGAGCGTACCGGCATTCGCAGCCGCCATCTGGCTGCCGCGGGCGTCACCAGCAGCGATCTGGCGCTGGAAGCCAGTCGCCGCGCGCTGCAGGCCGCCGGACGCAAGCCGGAGGATGTCGACCTGATCATCGTCGCCACCTCGACGCCCGACTACGTGTTTCCGAGTGCGGCGGCGCTGCTGCAAAGCAAGCTCGGCATCGTCAATGGCGCGCCGGCCTTCGATGTGCAGGCGGTCTGCAGCGGCTTCGTGTACGCCATGACCATCGCCGAAAAGTTCATCCGCTCCGGCTCGCACAAGTGCGTGCTGGTCGTGGGTGCCGAGGTGTTTTCACGCATCCTCGACTGGACGGATCGCGGCACCTGCGTGCTGTTCGGCGACGGCGCCGGGGCGGTGGTGCTGGAAGCTGCCGAGCAGCCTGGCCTGCTGGCCGGTGCCTTCCACGCCGACGGCAGCCATCACGGCATCCTGTCGGTGCCGGGCCAGGTGTGCGGCGGAGTCGTCACCGGCGATCCCTTCCTGCGCATGGACGGGCAGGCGGTGTTCAAGTTCGCGGTCAAGGTCCTGGCCGAGGTCGCTCATGAGGTGCTCGACGCAGCCGGCATGACAACGGCACAGGTGGATTGGCTGATTCCGCATCAGGCCAATGTACGCATCCTGCAGGCGACGGCGAAAAAACTCCACATTCCCGCCGAGAAATGCATCGTCACCGTGGCGGATCACGGCAACACCTCGGCGGCGTCGATTCCGCTGGCACTCGACGAAGCGGTACGCGCCGGGCGCATTCAGCGCGGCCAGCATCTGCTGCTGGAAGGCGTCGGCGGCGGTTTCACCTGGGGCGCGACCCTGCTCCGGTTCTGATCTCGAAAGAATTGAAATGAAATTTGCACTAGCATTCCCAGGACAAGGCTCGCAGTCGCTCGGCATGATGGCAGCGTACGGCGATGCAGCCGTGATCCGCGCCAGCTTCGACGAGGCCTCGGCCGCCCTCGGCCGCGACTTGTGGCAGCTGGTCACGGAAGGCCCGGCCGAGGCGCTCAACCAGACCGTCAACACCCAGCCCTTGATGCTCACCGCGGATATCGCGGTTTATCGCCTGTGGCTCGAAAAAGGCGGCGTGCAGCCGGCGCTGGTCGCCGGACACAGCCTCGGCGAGTATTCGGCGCTGGTGGCGGCCGGCGTGCTGCAGCTGAAGGATGCAGTGCCGCTGGTTGAACTGCGCGCCAAGGCCATGCAGGCAGCGGTGCCGGCCGGCGAGGGCGCCATGGCGGCGGTGATGGGTCTCGATGCGGCGGCGGTGGTCGCTGCCTGTGCCGAAGCGGCGCAGGGCCAGGTGGTGCAGGCGGTGAATTTCAACGAGCCGAAGCAGACCGTGATAGCCGGCCACAAGGCGGCGGTCGAGCGGGCGGCGGAACTGGTCAAGGCCAAAGGCGCCAAGCGTGCCCTGATGCTGCCGGTATCGGCACCTTTCCATTGCTCGCTGATGCAGCCTGCGGCAGAGGCGTTGAAGACGCGTCTGGCGGAAGTGAGTTTTGCCGCGCCGCAGATTCCCGTGATCAACAACGTCGATGTGGCACAGGTGGCCGATCCGGTGGCGATCAGGGATGCGCTGGTGCGCCAGGCGGCAGCGCCGGTGCGCTGGGTCGAAACCATGCAGGCGATGCAGGCGGCCGGCGTGACCCATGTCTTCGAGTGCGGCCCGGGCAAGGTTCTGTCCGGACTGGTCAAGCGCTGCGTCGAGGGCATCGATGGCGCTGCCATGAACGACCTGGCTGCGGTCGATGCCGCACTGGCGATTGTAAAAGGAGCATGACATGGCAGATTTGAAAGGGCAGGTAGCACTGGTGACGGGCGCTTCGCGAGGCCTGGGCCGCGCCATCGCGCTGGAACTTGGTGCGCAGGGCGCGACCGTGATTGGCACCGCGACGTCGGAGGCAGGCGCCGCCGAGATCCAGAAGGCGTTCGATGCGGCCAACGTTACGGGTTGGGGCGCGATGGCAAACGTTACCGCGGCCGCGGCCTGCGAAGTGCTGATCGGCGAGATCGAAAAGAAATTCGGCGTGGTTTCGATATTGGTGAATAACGCCGGCATTACCCGCGACAACCTTGCCATGCGCATGAAGGACGATGAATGGGATCTGGTCATCGAGACCAATCTCAAGGCGGTGTTCCGCCTCTCCAAGCTGGTGATGCGCGGCATGATGAAGGCGCGTTACGGGCGCATCATCAACATCACTTCGGTGGTCGGCGAAGCCGGCAATCCGGGGCAGGCCAATTACGCCGCGGCCAAGGCCGGCGTCGCCGGCATGAGCCGCGCGCTGGCGCAGGAACTCGGCAGCCGCAACATCACGGTGAATTGCGTGGCGCCGGGCTTCATCGACACCGACATGACGCGCGCGCTACCCGATGCGCAACGCGATGCCCTGCTCGGAAAAATTCCGCTCGGTCGGCTTGGACATCCCGACGAAATCGCGGCGACCGTGGCGTTTCTGGCATCGAAGCGCGCGGGCTACATCACCGGTACCACGCTGAATGTCAACGGTGGCATGTATATGGCGTGACCGGACATCAAACCCGCGAGGGTGCCCGGTGTTTTTGTTAAAATAGGCAGGTTTTTACACCCGAACATTAAAGGGAAGGAGTTTCAAGATGGAGAACATCGAACAACGCGTCAAGAAGATCGTCGCCGAGCAACTGGGCGTCAATGAAGCCGACATCAAGAACGAGTCCAACTTCGTGGACGACCTCGGTGCCGACTCGCTCGACACGGTCGAACTGGTCATGGCGCTGGAGGAGGAGTTCGAGTGCGAGATTCCCGACGAAGACGCGGAGAAGATCACCACCGTGCAACAGGCGGTTGACTACGTCAACGCCAACCTCAAGAAGTAATCCTTACTTCGTTTCAACACTTCCTTTTCGGAGTTCATCGTGTCGCGACGCCGTGTGGTGGTCACCGGTCTGGGCCTTGTCTCGCCGGTTGGCAATAACGTTCCGGAGGCCTGGAACAACCTGCTAGCCGGCAAGAGCGGGATCGGCCGTATCACGAAATTCGATCCTGCGGCGTTCAAGGCGCAGATTGCCGGCGAGGTGAAGAACTTCGAAGTTGCTGACTACCTGTCGGCCAAGGAAGCGCGCCGGATGGATACCTTCATCCATTACGGCATGGCGGCCGGCATCCAGGCCTTGCGCGATGCCGGGCTCGACACGGCGCAAGCCGATGCCGAGCGCATCGGCGTCAACATCGGCTCGGGCATCGGCGGCCTGCCGATGATCGAGGATACGCATAACGACTTCCTGGCCGGTGGACCGCGCAAGATTTCGCCCTTTTTCATTCCGGGCACCATCGGCAACATGATCTCGGGCAACCTGTCGATCATGTTCGGCCTCAAGGGGCCCAACATCGCGGTAGTTACGGCCTGCACCACGGGCCTGCACGCGATCGGCTTGTCGGCGCGCATGATCGAGTACGGCGACGCCGATGTGATGGTTTGCGGCGGTGCCGAGGCGACCGTGTCGGCGCTGGCCGTTGGCGGTTTCGCTTCGGCCCAGGCCTTGTCCACGCGCAACGACGATCCGGCCACGGCCTCGCGTCCCTGGGACAAGGATCGCGATGGTTTCGTCATGGGCGAAGGCGCCGGCGTCATGGTGCTGGAAGAGTACGAGCATGCCAGGGCGCGCGGCGCGAAGATCTACGCCGAACTGTCCGGTTTCGGCATGAGCGGCGACGCTTACCACATGACTGCGCCGGATACCGACGGCCCGCGGCGCAGCATGGTGAATGCGCTGAAGAATGCCGGCGTCAATCCCGATCAAGTGCAGTACATCAACGCTCACGGCACCTCGACGCCGCTGGGCGACAAGAACGAGACCGAAGCCATCAAGCTGGCGTTCGGCATCGATGCGGCGAAGAAGCTGGTGGTGAATTCGACCAAGTCGATGACCGGCCACTTGTTGGGCGGTGCCGGCGGTCTCGAATCGGTATTTACGGTGCTGGCCGTGCACCATCAGATTTCGCCGCCGACCATCAACATCTTCAACCAGGATCCCGAGTGCGATCTGGATTACTGCGCCAATACGGCGCGGGCGATGAAGATCGACGTGGCGTTGAAGAACAACTTCGGTTTCGGCGGCACCAACGGCAGCCTGGTCTTCCGCCGCGTCTAGACCGATGGGGCGATGAAGCCGGTCGCCACCCTCCCGGTTTCCATCAAGCCTTCGCGCCGCTTGCTGCTGGTTCAGCTGCTGGCCCATGCCATTGCCGCCGGCGCCGTGCTGGCAAGCGCCATCGCGCCGTGGATCGCCGCGCTGTTGCTGCTGCTGGTCGGCGCATCACTGGCGCGCCTGCGTGCAGCGGCTTCCGTTACCGGTCTGCTGCTGCACGGCGACGGCCGTTGCGAGACAGTCGGCGCTGATGGTACGGCGAGCGAGGCCGCGATCCATCCGCATACGCTGGTTCTGGCATTTTTGATCGTCTTGCTCTATCGCCAGGACGGGCGGCTGCGCAGCCTGACTCTGCTTGGCGACAGCCTGCCGGATGAGGATTTTCGCCAGTTGCGGCTCTGGCTGCGCTGGCGTTCCGCCGCCGCAGCGTCGGCCTGATTTTCCGGTTGGTCAGGGCTGGCGTGGGTGCAGCACGGTTTCCAGCGCGCGCGGCAGGGTGTCCGGATAGTCGGTGCTGAAATGCAGCCCGCGGCTTTCGTGGCGGCGCAGGGCGCTCTTCACGATCAGGTGGGCGGTCAGCACCAGGTTGCGCAGTTCTATGAGGTCGTTGCCGACCCGATAGTTGGCGTAGTACTCGTCGATTTCCTTTTCCAGCATGCGGATGCGGTGCTGGGCCCGTTCCAGGCGCTTGTTGGTACGCACGATGCCGACATAGTCCCACATGAAACGGCGCAATTCGGCCCAGTTGTGGGAAATGACGATTTCCTCGTCGGCGTCGCGCACCCGGCTTTCGTCCCAGTGCGGCAGGTGCGGCAGCGGCGTCACCGTGGCGGCAAGAATGTCCTGCGCCGCGGCGGCGGAAAATACCACGCATTCGAGCAGCGAGTTGGAGGCCAGGCGATTGGCACCGTGCAGGCCGGTGAAGGTGGTTTCACCGATCGCATAGAGCCCGTTCAGGTCGGTACGTGCCGCCAGGTCGGTGACGACGCCGCCACAGGTGTAGTGCGCTGCCGGCACCACCGGAATCGGTTCGCGGGTGATGTCGATGCCGAGTTCCAGGCAGCGGGCGTGAATGGTCGGAAAGTGGTCCTTGAGGAACTCGGCCGACTTGTGCGTCATGTCGAGGAACACGCAGTCGAGGCCGTGGCGCTTCATCTCGAAATCGATCGCACGGGCGACGATGTCGCGCGGCGCAAGTTCGGCGCGGCTGTCGTGGCCGGGCATGAAACGCGTGCCATCGGGCAGGCGCAGCAGGCCGCCCTCGCCGCGCAAGGCCTCTGAAATCAGGAAGGATTTGGCGTGGGGGTGGTACAGGCAGGTCGGATGGAACTGGATGAACTCCATGTTGGCCACCCGGCAACCGGCACGCCAGGCCATGGCCACACCGTCGCCGGTGGCCGTGTCCGGGTTGGTGGTGTAGAGATAGACCTTGCCGGCGCCGCCGGTGGCCAGCGCCGTGTGGCTGGCGCCCAGTGTCAGCACGCGGTCGCGGGCAATGTCCAGCACATAGGCACCAAGGCAGCGATTGCGCGGCAGGCCGAGCTTGGCGGCGGTGATCAGGTCGATTGCAATGTGCCGCTCGAGGACCGTGATGTTGGGATGTTTCTTGACTTGTTCGGTCAAGGTTTCCTGCACGGCGGTTCCGGTTGCGTCGGCGGCGTGGATGATGCGGCGCTGGCCGTGGCCGCCTTCGCGCGTCAGATGGAAGCCCAGCGGCGAGGCGTCCGGCGTGAACGGCACGCCGCGCGCGATCAGCCATTCGATGGCCTCGCGGCCGTGTTCGACGACAAAGCGTGTCGCCGTCGGATCGCATAAGCCGGCCCCGGCGGTGGCCGTGTCGGCGACATGGGCGTCGATGCTGTCGGCCGGATCCAGCACCGCGGCGATTCCTCCCTGGGCCCAGGCGGAAGCGGAGTCGGCAAGGTGTTTTTTGGTGACCAGCGCCACGCGCCGGGTATCGGCCAGCCTCAGGGCCAGCGACTGGCCGGCCAGGCCGCTGCCTATGATGAGGACGTCGAACTGCTGGATGGCCGCCGAATTCATGGGTCGGGACTATATCACTGCTCAGGGTCTGCTCTCATTCAGTCGGCGAGCTGCGTTGCGTCAGGAAGGCGATGGATGCAAGGCGCGTCGCGCCGCCCACAGCCATCTGTGGGCAAGCGGCGCAACGCCGCAGACTCGCCTTCCTGCGCAACCCTGCGGGAAGGGCTTGCCTGGCCGCATGGCGGCGTTGGTCGTCGCTTGTTGGGAGCAACCCAACGGCGCTCCTCCCGCCTTGCCCTGCACCCAGGCAAGCTCCTTCGCAGCCGTCGCCTGAACGAGAGCAGACCCTGGAGTGTGGAACTATTTACAGACGCCCGGGTCACTGTCGGCAACGGATGCAGCAGCAGCTTCATTGCAATGCGATGCGGAAAGTGGGCGAAGTGGCTTGTTATACTCGCTTGCGGCCAATTCAGAGCCGCGCATGTTCAACTGGCGGGAACAAAAAGCAAAGCCCATGGGAGATCGCGAAGCAGACCGGATACTGGTCGAGCGGGTGCAGTCGGGTGACAAACAGGCTTTCGGTCTGCTGGTCACCAAGTACCAGCGCAAGCTTGGGCGCCTGATTTCGCGCATGGTGCGTGATTCGGCCGAAGTGGAGGATATCGTTCAGGACAGTTTCATACGTGCATATCGTGCCTTGCCGGGTTTTCGCAACGACAGCGCTTTCTACACCTGGTTGTACCGGATCGGGATCAATACCGCCAAGAACTGGCTGGTGACGCATGGCCGGCGAGCATCGGCGACCACCGGGGTGGATAGCGAAGAGGCGGAAGGTTACGACGATGCCGAGCTGCTGCGCGACACCGATACTCCCGAACGGCTGTTGATGACCAAGCAGATCGGCCAGACGGTGAATGCGGCGATGGAGGCCCTGCCCGAGGATTTGCGCACGGCAATCGTCCTGCGCGAGATTGACGGTTTGTCGTATGAGGAAATAGCGCAGGTCATGGACTGTCCGATCGGGACTGTGCGTTCCCGAATTTTCCGTGCGCGCGACGCGATTTCGGCGAGATTGAAGCCTTTGCTCGATGCGGCGCCCGACAAGAGGTGGTGACAACATGAAGACACGAATTTCGGCCCTGATGGATGGCGAACTCGAACAGCACGAGATCGCCGAGACGCTGCAGGCTTTGCGCCGCAGCGAGGAACTGCGCGCCGAGTGGCGCGATGGCCAGCTGATTGGCGAGGCATTGCGCGGCGAACGCAAGCTCGATTTCGATATTACCGCACGCGTCATGTCGGCGATCGACATGGAGCCCACGGTAATGGCCCCTGCACCCCGACGCATCGCGGGCTGGCAGCGCCCGGCGCTGGCACTGGCCGCATCGGCCGCGGGCGTTGCCGTGGTGGCCTGGCTGGCGCTGGCGCCCGGGGACCAAGGCATGCCGGCGGGGGCGGGCGGTTTGGCTGCGGCGAAGCCGGCGCCAATGCTTGCACAAAGCCAATCCACGCCGCGTCTGCAGGAATATCTGGTAGCGCATCAGGCGTATGCGCCGAGCGGTGTCATCGGTGGCGGCGCTCGCAACATCCGTACCGTGGCCGTGGCGGGCGAGGGTCGGTAATGCCTGTGCGCTTCGCGCTGCTGCTGTCCGCGTTTCTGCTGGCACCCATGCTGGCAACTGAGCCGGCATTCGCCGAGGATGGGATCGCCCTGCTGCATCGCATTGCCCAGGGTTCGCGGCAACTCACCTATAGCGGCACCTTTGTCTATCGCAGCGGTGCCCGTGTCGATACCTCGCGAATTGCGCATTCGCTCAGCGATGGATTCGAGGTCGAGCGCATCGAGGCACTGGACGGCAGCCCGCGTGAGGTTCTGCGCGCCGGCAGCGAAGTCAAATGCTTCTTTCCGGAAGAGAAACTCCTGATCATCGAGAACCGGTCCAGCCAGCGCGGATTTCCGACCTTGCTGCCGGCCGGCCTGGGCAATTTGCCGGAGCACTATGCGATTCGCAGCGGCCGCGAGGGGCGAATCGCCGGATTGAAGAGCCGTGCCGTGCTGCTCGAGCCGCGCGACGAATGGCGCTATGGACACGAATTCTGGATGGACGCTGCCAGCGGTTTGCTGCTGAAGGCCAGTCTGCTCGGGATCCGCGGCGAGACGCTGGAGTCTTTTGCCTTCACCCAGGTCAAGATCGGCGGTCCCCTGGAGCACGGTGCACTGAAACCCGGCTATGACCATGAGGGAGTGCGGGTGCAGCAGGTGCGCACCACGGAGTTGCGGGCCGACGACATGGGCTGGAATTTCCGCACCCTGCTGCCCGGATTTCGTAAAATCGCGGCGATGAAGCGGCAAGCGGGAGCCGCCAATCCCGAGAGCATGCACGTGGTATTTTCAGACGGCTTGGCCTCGATCTCGGTATTCATCGAACCCGGCGGATCCGCCGGAGAGCAGGAAACCACGGCAACGCTGGGGCCGGTCAACGTGTATCGGCGCCAGATCGACGAACACCGCGTGGTGGTCATGGGCGAAGTGCCGGCGCTGGCCGTCAGGCGCATTGGCGAAGGCATAGAACGGAGGCACAAATGAGCCAGTGCGAGGCGGTGGTGGTGGCCGCATCCGGCGGCGAGGTCTGGGTTGAAGTTCCCGCACGCGCCCCGATCTGCGGCAGTTGCAAGACCGTGGACGTCTGCCAGAGCAGCCTGCTGGGTCAGGGCGGCGGACCGCGTCGCTACCGCCTGGCCAATGGCATCGGCGCACGTGTCGGCGATCGTGTGCAGTTGACCGTGGCCGACGGCACGGTGTGGCGCGCGTCGCTGGTGTCCTACGTGTGGCCGCTGCTGCTGGCCATCGGCGGGGCGGTCATCGGACAGTTTGCGGCCGGCGATGCCTGGGCCGTGCTGGGCATGTTGGCCGGCCTGGGCTGCGGCTTGCTGCTGTTGCGCCGCAACGAGCTTCGCGCACGCGGTGACGCCAGCCTGTTTTCGTTGCGGGTTCAGACCAGGGAAGTACGATTCAAGGAGCAATCATGAAGAAATTTATCATCTCTCTCGCATTGGCTTTTTCCACGGTGCTGCCCTTGCAGGCGCAGTCACGCGATCTGCCCGACTTCACCGAACTGGTCGAAAAGCAGGGTGCCACGGTGGTCAATATCAGCACTACCCAGGTCATCAAGGGACGCCGCGGCGGCCCTCAGTTCCCGTTCGACGGTGATGACGCCGCGCAGGAACTGCTGCGGCGCTTCTTCCCGGGCCAGATTCCGAATCATCCCGGCGTGCCGCAGGAGTTCAAGAACCGCTCGCTGGGTTCCGGCTTCATCGTCAGCGCCGACGGCCATATCCTGACCAATGCCCACGTCGTAGATGGCGCCGATGAAGTACTGGTCAAGCTCACCGACAAGCGCGAATTCAAGGCCAAGGTGCTGGGCGCCGACAAGCGTACCGACGTCGCGCTGATCAAGATCGAGGCCAGCAACCTGCCGGTGGCCAAGCTGGGCGACTCGACCAGGCTCAAGGTCGGCGAATGGGTGGTGGCGATCGGCTCGCCCTTCGGCTTCGAGAATACGGTGACCGCCGGCATCGTCAGCGCCAAGGGCCGCTCGCTGGCACACGAGAATTACGTGCCCTTCATCCAGACCGATGTCGCGATCAATCCGGGCAATTCGGGCGGTCCGCTGTTCAACCTGAAGGGCGAGGTGATCGGCATCAATTCCCAGATTTATTCCCGCTCCGGCGGATCGATGGGCCTGTCCTTCGCGATTCCCATCGATCTTGCGATCGACGTGCAGAACCAGCTGAAGGCCAAGGGCAAGGTCAGCCGCGGCCGTCTCGGCATCGGCATCCAGGAAGTGAGCAAGGAACTTGCGGAATCCTTCAACCTCGGCAAGCCGCAGGGTGCGCTGGTGGCGTCCGTGGAGAAGGGTGCAGCCGCGGACAAGGCCGGGATCGAGGTCGGCGACATCATTCTGAAGTTCGACGGCAAGGTCGTGTCCGAGTCCGGCGATCTGCCGCGCATGGTGGGATCGACCCGACCCGGCAGCAAGGTCGCGATCCAGATCTGGCGCAAGGGGGCGCCGCGCGAACTCAGCGCCACCGTCGGCGAAATTCCTGACGAGGAAGCGGGCACGCGTATCGCCAGCCGCGGCGGCAAGCCCGGCGAACCTCCGGCTGCCAACCGTCTGGGCCTGGTATTGAGCGCCCTGACGGCCGAGCAGAAGAAGGTACTGGGCCTGCAGAACGGCCTGATCGTCGAGGAAGTGCGAAATGCCGGAACGCGTACCGAATTGCGTTCGGGGGACATCATTCTCTCGGTGATCGTCAAGGGCAGCCAGACCGACGTCAAGTCGGTGCAGCAGTTCAATGAACTGCTGCAGGGTGTGGACAAGAGCGCGACGGTCACGCTGCTGGTGCGTCGCGGCGATGCGCAGACCTTTGTCACGATCAAGGGTCTGTCGGACAAATAGCGCCTTGCCGCCAGTGCCCGCTTCGCCGCCCCGGCTGACGCTGTACAGCCGCGACTACTGCCACCTCTGCCACGACATGCTCGCCGCGCTGGAAACCTTGCGCGGCGCGCCGGGCGGGCCGCATTTCGACATCGCGGTGGTGGATGTCGATGCCGATCCGGTGCTGGAAGCGAAATACAACGAACTGGTACCGGTGCTGGTCGACGACGAAGGCAGCGAACTCTGCCACTACTTCCTCGACGCTGCGAAAGTGCGTGAGTATTTGGGTACTTTGGGCTAAAATCCCCCTCTTGCTTCAATGCCTCCAAGGTGCTCAAGAGCTTGAATGAGCGCCTTTTTTATTGCTCCCATGGATCACATCCGCAACTTCTCCATCATTGCTCATATCGACCACGGTAAATCGACCCTGGCCGACCGCATCATCCATCGCTGCGGCGGCCTGTCCGACCGCGAAATGGAAGCCCAGGTGCTTGATTCGATGGACATCGAGCGCGAGCGCGGAATCACCATCAAGGCCCAGACCGCGGCACTCAGCTACGTCGCGCGCGACGGCAGGACCTACAACCTGAACCTGATCGACACACCGGGCCACGTCGATTTCTCCTACGAAGTCAGCCGATCCCTGTCGGCGTGCGAAGGCGCGCTGCTGGTGGTCGATGCCTCGCAGGGCGTCGAGGCGCAGACCGTGGCCAACTGCTACACGGCGCTCGAACTCGGCGTCGACGTGGTGCCGCTACTCAACAAGATCGACCTGCCGGCGGCCGATCCGGACAACGCCCGCACCGAGATCGAGGACGTGATCGGCATCGACGCCACCGAGGCGATCCTGTGTTCGGCCAAGACCGGCCTCGGCGTCGATGACGTGCTGGAAGCCGTGATCGCCCGCATTCCGCCGCCCAAGGGCGATCCCGAGGCGCCGCTGAAGGCGCTGATCATCGACTCGTGGTTCGACAACTATGTCGGCGTCGTGATGCTGGTGCGCGTGGTGGACGGCACCCTGCGTGCCAAGGACAAGATACTGCTGATGGCGGAAGGCTCGCAGCACCTGTGCGAACAGGTCGGCGTATTCACGCCGAAGTCGGTGACCCGTCCCGAATTGCGCGCCGGCGAGGTCGGCTTCATCATCTCCGGCATCAAGGAACTCGACGCCGCCAAGGTCGGCGACACGGTGACCATCGCCGATCGCCGCGCCGCCCAGCCGTTGCCGGGCTTCAAGGAAATCAAGTCGCAGGTCTTCGCCGGCCTGTATCCGGTCGAGTCCAACCAGTACGACAGCCTGCGCGACTCGCTGGAGAAGCTCAAGCTCAACGATGCCTCGCTGCACTACGAGCCGGAAGTGTCGCAAGCCCTCGGCTTTGGCTTCCGCTGCGGCTTCCTCGGTCTCTTGCACATGGAAATCGTGCAGGAGCGGCTGGAGCGCGAATTCGACCAGGACCTGATCACCACCGCGCCGACCGTGGTGTATGAAGTTTTGATGCGCGACGGCACCACGATCCAGGTGGAAAATCCGGCCAAGCTGCCGGAAGTGCAGAAGATGGAGGAAATCCGCGAGCCCATCATCACCACCAAGATTTTCGTGCCACAGGAATACCTCGGCGCGGTGATCACCCTGTGCGAACAGAAGCGCGGTTCGCAGGTGAACATGGCCTACCACGGCCGCCAGGTGCAACTGACTTACGACATGCCGATGGCCGAGGTGGTGATGGATTTCTTCGACAAGCTCAAATCCGTTTCGCGCGGCTATGCCTCGCTCGACTACGAGTTCAAGGAATATAGGGCGGCCGACGTGGTCAAGCTTGACGTGCTGATCAACGGCGACAAGGTGGATGCCCTGTCGCTGATCGTGCATCGGGCCAACGCGCCCTATCGCGGCCGCGAGTTGGCGGCCAAGATGCGCGAGCTGATCCCGCGGCAGATGTACGACGTCGCCATCCAGGCGGCGATCGGTTCGACCATCATCGCCCGCGAAAACGTCAAGGCGATGCGCAAGGATGTGCTGGCCAAGTGCTATGGCGGCGACATCACGCGCAAGAAGAAGCTGCTGGAGAAGCAGAAGGCCGGCAAGAAGCGCATGAAGCAGGTCGGCAGCGTCGAAATTCCCCAGGAGGCTTTCCTGGCGGTATTGCGGGTGGGTGACAAATGAACTTCGCACTGATTCTTTTCATACTCGTGATCGCCACCGGCCTGATCTGGGCCGTCGATCATTTCTGGGCCAGGAAGCGGCGTCCGGCCGATGCCATGGACCCCTGGTGGGTCGAGTACGGCGGCAGCTTTTTTCCGGTGATCCTCGCTGTCTTTCTGTTGCGCTCGTTTCTCGTCGAGCCCTTCAAGATTCCTTCCGGTTCGATGATCCCGACGCTGCTGGTGGGTGATTTCATTCTGGTGAACAAATACACCTACGGCGTGCGCCTGCCGGTGATCAACAAGAAGATCATTGAATTGAACAAGCCGCAGCGGGGCGACGTGGTGGTGTTCCGCTACCCGCCCGATCCTTCGCTCGATTACATCAAGCGCGTGGTCGGACTGCCGGGCGACAAGGTCGTGTATCGCAACAAGAAGCTCAGCATCAATGGCCAGGAGATCGCGCAGAAGAAGACCGACGACTACCTCGACCGCGACCGCCTGTTCTATACCCCGCGTTTCATCGAAACCCTGGGTAGTGTCGAACATCAGATTCTGGTCGAAGCCGAAGCGCCTTCCTTCGTGCAGCAAATTGCGCGCTTTCCGTACGGCGAGAAATGTAACTACAATAGCGAGGGCGTCAGTTGCGAGGTTCCCTCCGGGCACTATTTCATGATGGGTGACAATCGCGACAATTCGCAGGACAGTCGTTTCTGGGGCTTCGTTCCTGACGAAAATCTGGTCGGCAAGGCTTTTTTCATCTGGTTCAATTTTGGCGATCTGAAGCGGATCGGCTCGTTTCACTAGGAGATAACATGAAACTTCAGCGCGGACTCAGTCTGAACGCTCTCATGCTCGGCGGTGCGGTGCTGGCCCTGATAGCACTCTTGGGAATGAAAGCCCTGCCACCCTGGATCGAGTACGGCAACGCCCTCAAGGCGATCAAGGGAACCGCCAGCGACAGCGGCCTCAAGAACGCGACGGTGAAGCAGGTGCGTGATGCATATGCCAAACGCGCCGACATGGACGATGTCAAGAGCGTCGCTCCGTCGGATCTCGAAATCACCAAGGAGGCCGGAGAACTGGTCATCACCTTCTCCTACCAGTCCAAGGTACCTTTGTTCAAGAACGTCAGCCTGGTCTTCGATTTCGAGGGCAGCAGCGCCAAGTAATGAAGCCGCAGCGTCTGCAGGCAGCACTCGGGCACGCTTTTGGCAAGCCTGAGTTGCTGCGCCAGGCGCTTACCCATCGCAGTTTTGGCGCCTCCAACAACGAGCGCCTCGAGTTCCTTGGCGACTCGATACTCAATTGCGTCATTGCCGGCGCCCTCCACAGCAAGTTCGCCGCGCTCAAGGAAGGCGAACTGTCCCGCTTGCGCGCCAGCCTGGTGCGCCAGGAAACCCTGGCGGAGATCGCGCGCAGCCTGAATCTCGGCGAACTGCTGCAGCTGGGCGAGGGCGAGTTGAAGAGCGGCGGCGCGCGCCGGCCCTCGATCCTCGCCGATGCGCTGGAAGCGGTTTTCGGCGCAATTTACGTCGATGCCGGCTTCGATGCCGCGCGCGGCGTGATCGAGCGCCTGTATCAGCCGGCCATGGCGCGCATCGACCCCAACGACAGCGGCAAGGACCCGAAGACCGCCTTGCAGGAAGTCCTGCAGGGTCGGCATCTGCCGCTGCCGCGCTACTCCCTGCTGGCCGCGCGCGGCGAGGCGCACGCGCAGGAATTCGAAATGGAGTGCCTGATTCCGGAACTCGGCATCCGCAGCACCGGTAGCGGAGGCAGCCGCCGCATTGCCGAGCAGCAGGCTGCGCAACGGGCCCTGGCGGAGATCAAGTCATGAAACAAGGATTTCGTACCGGCTACCTGGCCGTCATCGGCCGGCCCAACGTCGGCAAATCGACCCTGACCAATCGCCTGGTCGGCGCCAAGGTCAGCATCACCTCGAAGAAGGCGCAGACCACACGCCATCGCATCCACGGCGTGCTGACCACCGACGATGCCCAGTTCATCTTCGTCGATACGCCGGGCTTCCAGATGACGCACAAGAATGCGCTGAACCGGCTGATGAACCGCAGCGTGACCTCCACCTTCGCCGACGTCGACGTGATCCTGCTGGTGGTCGAAGCCGGCAACTGGGGCAACGGCGAGGCCGAGATCCTGCGCATGCTGCCCGCCGGCACGCCGGTGTTGCTGGTGATCAACAAGATCGATCGCCTGGCCGACAAGAAGGAATTGCTGCCGTTCATCGCCAAGGTTTCCGCGCTGCACGAGTTCGCCGAACTGGTGCCACTTTCGGCGGAGAAGGGCATCGGCACCGACGAACTGCTGACTACCGTCGCCCGCTACCTGCCGGAAGGGCCGCCGGTGTTCGATGCCGACGACATTACCGACCGCTCCGAGCGCTTCATGGCCTCCGAGATACTGCGTGAAAAGCTGTTCCGCAACCTGGGCGAAGAACTGCCCTACGGCATCGCCGTGGAAATCGAGAAGTTCGAACAGGAAGGCGAACTGCGGCGGATCCACGCGGCCGTCATCGTCGACCGCGCCGGGCACCGCGCCATCGTCATCGGCAAGGGCGGCGAGCGCCTGAAGCGCATCTCGACCGACGCGCGCAAGGAAATGGAAACCCTGTTCGGCGGCAAGGTCTGGCTTGAAACCTGGGTCAAGGTCAAGGGCGGCTGGGCCGACGACGAACGGGCGCTCAAATCGCTGGGGTACGATTGAGCGCCGTCCGCTGGGCCGCCCCAAGGACGGCGCAGTCAGAAACATGGAGCGAGCGCAGCTCGCGAACCACCGTCACCCCCTCGCTTGGCGAGGGGGCTGGGGGGAGAGCCCCTCCGTGAGCAAGCGCGTCGATGGCCAGGCGGCCTACGTCCTGCATCTGCATCCCTACAGCGAGACCAGCCTCGTGGTCGACGTGTTCACTCGCGACCACGGCCGCGTCCCGCTGCTGGCGCGCGGCGCGCGGCGTCCGCGCTCGGCCATGCGCGGCATGCTGATGTCCTTCCAGCCGCTGGAACTCGGCTGGTTCGGCGGCGGCGAGGTCAAAACTTTGGCCCGCGCCGAGTGGCTGGGCGGCATGCCGCTGCTGGGCGGGCGCTGCCTGCTGCTCGGCTACTACCTCAACGAATTGCTGCTGAAAATGCTGCCCCGCGAGGATGCCCATGGCGCATTGTTCGACGCCTATGCGGCGGCCCTGCAGGCGCTGGCCGGTGGCGGCGATGACGCACCGGAACTGCGCCGCTTCGAGAAGACCCTGTTGAAGGAGCTGGGCTATGGGCTTACTCTGGAGGTTGACGTCGAGTCCGGGCAGCCGGTGGTTGCGGAGCGGGAATATCACTACCTGATCGAGCGCGGCCCGGTGTTGACAGTCGGCGCCAGCGAGACGGCGGTAGTATGCGGCCAGACCCTGCTCGACATGGCGGCAGACGATTATTCCGATCCGCGCACGCGGGTCGAAAGCCGGCAGCTGATGCGGCAACTGATCGCGCATCATATGGGCGGCAAACCCCTGCAATCGCGGCGGGTTTTCATGGAGTTACAGGAACTATGATCGAATTGGGCGTCAACATCGACCATGTTGCAACGGTGCGCGAGGCGCGCAAGGGCCATGAACCCGATCCGGTCTGGGCCGCCGTCGAAGCCCACCTCGGCGGCGCCGACGGCATCACCGTGCATCTGCGCGAAGACCGCCGCCACATCCAGGACCACGACGTGCGCCGTCTGCGCGAACTGACGCACATCAAGCTCAACCTGGAAATGGCCGCGACCGACGAAATGGTCGGCATCGCCTGCGCGCTCAAGCCCGAGATGGCCATGCTGGTGCCCGAAGGCCGCCACGAAATCACCACCGAGGGCGGGCTCGACGTCGCCGGGCAGGAAGCCCGTCTGCGCGAGGTGGTGGCGCGTCTGCGCGATGCCGGCATCGTCACCAGCGTTTTCATCGATGCCGAAATGCCGCAGGTGGAAGCCGCCGCGCGAATCGGCGTGCGCGTTTGCGAAATCCACACCGGGCCCTATGCCCATGCCTTCTTCAACCAGGGCCGCGACAACGAAAGCCCGGCCGTGCTGGCCGAACTGGAAAAGATCCGCAAGGCCGGCGCCGCGATCCGCGCCGCCGGCATGCGCTTCAACGCCGGCCATGCGCTCAACTACTTCAACGTGCAGCCGGTCGCGGCGCTGCCCGGCATTCGCGAACTGCATATCGGCCATGCCATCGTCAGCCGCGCCATTTTCGTCGGCATGCGCGAAGCGGTTGCCGAAATGAAGCGCCTGATGCGCGAGGCAGGAAGATGACCATCCCCCCACCCCCCTTCCGAGGGAAGGGGGTGATTGTGGTTCGCGGGCTGCGCCCGCTCCGTGTGTTTGGCTTGCCGTCTCCTTGGGGCGGCCCGGCGGAGATGGCCCAGTGATTTACGGCATCGGCACCGATATCGTCGCCGTCGCGCGCATGACGGAGTACTTCCAGCGCCACGGCGAGCGCGGCCTGGAAAAGATGCTGGCGCCCGAAGAACGCGAGGCCTGCCGCAACAGCAACGACCCGGCGCGTTTCCTGGCCAAGCGCTTCGCCGCCAAAGAGGCGCTGGGCAAGGCTTTCGGCACCGGCGTGCGCAGCCCGCTGCTGTTGCCCGAGATCGCCGTCACGCACGACGCGCTCGGCAAGCCGTGCTTCAGCTTCGCGCCCGGCCTCGCCGCGCATTTCGCCGAACGCGGCCTGGCCGCCCATCTCTCGATCAGCGATGAGCAGGACTACGCCGTCGCCTTTGTCATACTGGAAAAAACATGAACGCACTCCCGCTCGGCCCGCTGATGATCGACATCGCCGGCCTCGAACTGTCCGCCCTCGACCGCCAGCGCCTGGCCCATCCGCTGGTCGGCGGCGTGATCCTGTTCGCCCGCAACTACCACGACACCGCGCAACTCACGGCGCTGTGTGCAGCGATCCACGCCCTGCGCAGTCCGGCGCTGCCGATCGCCATCGACCACGAAGGCGGTCGCGTGCAGCGCTGCCGCGCGGGTTTCACCCACCTGCCACCGATGCGCCGTCTCGGCGAACTGTGGGACACGGACCCCGCCGCCGCACGAAAGGCCGCGGCCGACCTCGGCTATCTGCTGGCCGCCGAGCTGCGCGCCTGCGGCGTCGATTATTCCTTCACCCCGGTGCTCGACCTCGACTGGGGCCCCAGCGGCGTCATCGGCGACCGTGCCTTCCACCGGAATCCGGATGCCGTGGCCGAACTGGCCGGCGCCCTGATCGAAGGCCTGCGCGCCGCCGGCATGGGCTGCTGCGGCAAGCATTTCCCCGGCCACGGCTGGGTCGCGGCGGATTCGCATCTGGCGATCCCGGTCGACGAACGCAGCCTGGCCGACATGGAACCCGACCTCACCCCCTACCGGCGCCTCAAGCTCGACGGCGTGATGCCGGCGCACGTCATCTACCCGCAGGTCGATCCGCGGCCCGCCGGCTTCTCGCCGGTCTGGCTGGAGAAGCTGCGCAAGGAATTCAAGTTCGACGGCGTGATCTTCAGCGACGACCTCTCGATGGAAGGCGCCAGCTTCGCCGGCGACATGGTGCAGCGCGCCGAAGCCGCCTGGAACGCCGGCTGTGACGTGCTGCTGATCTGCAATGCGCCGGATGCCGTGGCCACGGTGCTGAAACACTGGCAACCGGCAGCCGATCCGGTGCGCGCAGCGCGGTTGGCGCGGCTTTCGCCGCCGGCCGGCTGGCAGCAAGATGCGGTGCGCTACGCGGCGGGCAGGGCGGCGGTGGACAGCCTCACTGCCTGAAGGCGGCCAGCGCAAGAGTCGGCGCTGGCGATACGGCGAGCGCCGTGGCCTGTCGCTATCGCGCGGCCAGCGCCAGCAACAGGACGGCCCACCAGGCGCCGATCCCCATCTGCACCGCGAACGCGGTGAATCGCAGCGTCACCGCAGTGGCCGATGTCGATGCCAGATGGATCAGCGATTGCAGGATGCGCGCCGCCAGCAGGACATAGGCCAGCGGATCGGTCAGGGCCGACTGCCCGGCGACCACCGCCACCAGCATCAGGCCGCCGAAAATCGGCAGGCCTTCGAGGCAGTTGGCATGGGCCCGCGCCAGGCGCTGCATGAACGACGAAAGATTCGAGTTGTCGGGGCAAAATGGTTCGAGCGTGACGCTGCGCGGGCAGCGACGGATGCATTGTAAGGCGCGCCCTTCTTGTGGCGGACATCCCGAGAGCCGTCATCAGGGGCGGTATTTGGTGATGCTGATGCCCCTTCTAATTACTGACGGTCCGCCTGGTACCCAGGCAGTCGGCAATCCCTGTTCCGGCTGCTTAAATGAAAGTCGGCGCTGGCGCTACGGCGGTTTCAGGCGCCGGCGTGCAGCCTGACCGGAATCCGCTGCGGGCCGAATGGTTTGCCGAATTTTCCATAGCGTCCGGCAATCGCGGTGCCGCAATACCGGCAATGCCCGGTGTCGTCGAGTGCGTAGCCGAGAATGCGATACCAGTCGCGCTGGATCACTGGCTTGCCGCAGCCGGGGCAGAGCGTTTCGTCGCCGGCCGTGTCATGCACGTTGCCGGTATAGACGTAGCGCAGGCCGGCATTCATCGCGATGCGGCGGGCGCGGGCCAGTGTCGCCGGCGGCGTGGCCGGGATGTCGCTCATTTTCCAGTCGGGGTGGAAGGCGGAAAAGTGCAGCGGCACATCCGGGCCGAGCTCCTGCGCTACCCAGGCCGACAGTGCTTTCAACTCTTCGTCGCTGTCGTTCTTGCCGGGGATCAGCAGCGTGGTGATCTCCAGCCAGCAGTCGGTTTCGTGATGGATCATGGCCAGGATGTCGAGCACGGGCTGCAGCTTGGCGCCGCAGAGCTTGACGTAGAAGTCGTCGGTGAAGGCCTTGAGGTCGACGTTGGCGGCGTCCATCTTCGAGTAGAACTCGCGCGCCGGCTCGCGGTGCATGTAGCCGGCCGTCACCGCCACGGTCCTGATGCCGAGTGCATGGCAGGCATCGGCGGTGTCCATCGCGTATTCGGCGAAGATCACCGGGTCGTTGTAGGTGAAGGCCACGCTCTGCGAGCCGTTCCTCTGTGCGGCGCGGGCGATGGCCTGCGGCGTGGCGTCGTCCATCAGGCGGTCCATGTCGCGCGACTTGGAAATGTCCCAGTTCTGGCAGAACTTGCAGGCCAGGTTGCAGCCGGCGGTGCCGAAGGACAGCACGCTGGAGCCCGGGTAGAAGTTGTTGAGCGGCTTCTTTTCGATCGGGTCGATGCAGAAACCCGAACTGCGGCCGTAGGTGGTGAGCAGCATCTCGCCATCTTTCATGGCGCGCACGAAGCAGGCGGCGCGCTGGCCTTCGTGCAGCTTGCAGTCGCGCGGGCAGAGGTCGCACTGGATGCGGCCGTCGTCCAGTTTGTGCCACCAGCGGGCGGGCACGCCGGCTATGGGATCGGCGCTTCTTTCCATTTCTGCACCTCGTAGCGTTGCAACTGCACCTCGGACGACCAGTAGTCGGCTGGCAGGCCGGCCTTCTGCTTTAGATGGGCCATGAAGACACGCGGTTCCGGCAACTGTTCCCAGACCTGGGGCAGGAAGGTGCTCCTTCTTTGTCCGGCAACGAAAATGATGCCGTCGATGTTGGGCCGCAACTGGCGCAGGGCGTCGGCCTCGTCGGTGAAGCTCATCGGTTGCGGCGCAGTCAGCAGCGAAACTTCGACGCGGGTGCGCGGCAGTTCCTCGGCCGTCAGCGGCGGAAAGCGCGGATCGCGGAAGGCCGCGGCGACGGCATTGGCGCGCACGTCCTGGTCGAGCGGGCGATGCGCTTCGAGCGAGCCGATGCAGCCGCGAAGTTGGCCGCCTTGTGTCAGCGTGACGAAGGTGGCGCCGGACCGGGTCAAAATAGGGTGGTCAGGTTCGGCTTGTGTCGGCTGCTTGAAGTGGGCGGCGATGGCGTTGCGCGCGCGCACCAGCAGCGCCGGGCCGGGATCGGCGGCGACGGCTTCGGCTTCATAAAGCGCGAATGAGGCGTAGCCGACCACGCGACCCTTGTCGCCAGCGGTGTCGCCCGAGTTGCATTGGGCGATGCGCTCGATGCGCAGCCCGCGCTGCTTTGCCACGGCGAGCAGGCCGTTGATCGGCAGCGCGCCGCAGGCCTGCTCGAAACTGGTCAGCTGTTCCAGCGCCAGGATGTGATCGGCCGTGGCGTGGTCGATCTGCTGCGCTTCACGATAGGTATGGAAATGCGAGAGGTCGGAGCTGATCACGATCAGGGTTTCCGGCCCGCCCCAGAGCCGGGCGAGTACCTGGGCCACCTCGGCGGCGCCGCTCTGGCCGACTGCCAACGGCACCAGTTCGAATTCGCCGAGCACGGTCTGCAGGAAGGGCAGTTGCACTTCCAGCGAATGTTCCTGGGCATGGGCGGCGTCGCTGGCGACGACCTGCGGCAGGTCGGCCAGCGCATCGAGCGCGGCGCGGTCGAGCAGAACGCTGCCCAGCGGCGTGGCGAAGGCCTTGACGGTGGGCGCCGCGAGGCCGCGTACCGAAACGCGATGGCAGGGGCCGAGCAGCACCACGCGGCGGATGCGTGCGGCCAGCGGGGCGAGCAGGGCGTAGGCACGGCCCGCGGTGCCGCCGGAATACACATAGCCGGCGTGCGGCACGATGATCGCCTTGAGCAGGCCGGCCTGTGTGGCTTCAGGAGTCGGCGCCGGCGGGACGGCGAGGCAGGTGGCGAGGTCGTCGCGCAGGCTGGCGGGATCGCCGGGATAGAACATGCCGGCAACGGCCGGCGGACGGGTGGCGGTGGCAGGTTTCATGGTCAGCTCATCAGCAGGAGACCGCCGACGAGGCCTGCGGCGATGGCGGCGAATCCCGGCAGCGTGCGGCGCGCCAGCGCCGCCCCGCCGATGACCACCACCAGCCCGGTCTTGAAGGCGAGATTGGACAGTGTGGCAAGGCTTATCGCGGTAACGGTTTGCGCGGCCGTCAGTTTTTCCATGCTGAACATGCGCAGCGACGACAGCGTGATCGCATCGACGTCGGTCAGTCCCGAGGCCAGCGCCAGCAAGTAGAGGCCGCGGTTGCCGGCCACGTCCTGCAGCCAGGCCGACAGCACCAGCACCAGCGCGTAGAGGCCGCCGAAGCTCAGCGCGGTCCTGATTTCGGTCGGATTGCTGATCTGCGGCATGGGCACGGCCGCGCCGTTCTCCAGCTGGCGCCAGCCCCAGAACGCCACCGCCAGACCCAGCACCAGGCCGGCGCCCAGCACGCCGGCCAGCGGCGCGAAAATCGCCGGCGCCACGACGAAGGAGACCACGCCCAGGCGGATCAGGACGACGACGTTGGCGAGCAGGACCACCAGCATCGCGGTGCGCACCAGATTGACGTCGGCTCGTGCGTGGCGGGCAAATATCATGGTGGTTGCCGTGGATGAGACCAGACCGCCGAAAAGGCCGATCAGCGCGGCGCCGTGCTGCGCGCCGGTCAGCCGCAGCGCGGCGTAGCCGGCCAGCGAAACGCCGGAGATCAGCACCACCATCCACCAGATGTTGTGCGGGTTCAGGGCCTGGTAGGGGCCGAAATTCCGGTCCGGCAGGATGGGCAGGATCACCAGCGACAGCACGCCGAACTGCAGGATCGACAGCAGGTCGACATGGGTCAGGTTCTTCGAGATGCCGTGCAATTCGGTCTTGAAGTAGAGCAGCACGGTGGCGGCGATGGCGAGCATTACGGCGGTCGAGCTGTAGCCGAACCAGACCATGGCGCCGAGGGCATAGCAGACCATCAGGGCGACCACCGAAGTGGTGCCCGGATCGCCGGTATCGAGCGGGTCGGACACATGCGCGGCGATCATCATCGCGGCAATGGCCAGCAGTCCGGCGGCGAGTATCCAGCCGCTGTCGGTGATCTGCGCCAGCAGCGCGCTGACGCTGCCCAGCAGCCCGACCAGGGCGAAGGTGCGCAAGCCGGCCTTGAGGTCGGACTGGCGCTCGCGCTCGAGACCGATCAGCAGGCCGATGCCGATGCTGGTGGCAAAGGCCTGCAAGGCTTCGTATCCGGCTTCTGCGGCGAACATGTGATCTCTCGCACAAATTCCTGTAAGGCGATTGTATAGAATTGCGTCATGACCTATCACGCACTGGTTCCCGCCGCGGGCTCGGGCTCGCGCATGGGCGCGGCGGGACGCGCCGTACCCAAACAATACCTGCCGCTGGCCGGCCAGCCGATGATCCGGCATGCCCTGGCGACATTGTGCGCCACTCCGGCGATAGCGCACGTGTTCGTGGTGCTGGCGCCGGACGATACGCTGTGGCCCGCAGCGGCGATGGCCACGCTTGGACCGAAACTGCATGTCCTGCGCTGCGGCGGCGATACCCGTGCGCACAGCGTCGCCAACGGGCTGCGCGCGATGGCCGGCGTACTCGGTACACTCGGCGGCCAGACCGATATCGGCAACGACTGGGTGCTGGTGCACGATGCGGCGCGGCCCTGCCTGACCGTCGCCATGGTCGAGAACCTGATCGCCGAGGTCGGCGAGGACGATGCCGGCGGCCTGCTGGCGGTGCCGGTGGCCGACACCCTGAAGCGCGCCGACGAAAACGGCCGCGTGCGCCAGACCGTGTCGCGCGACGGCCTGTGGCAGGCGCAGACGCCGCAGATGTTTCGCCATCGCCTGTTGCTCGATGCGCTCGATTTCGCGCCGCAGGTCACCGACGAGGCCAGCGCGATCGAGACGCTGCGGCTGGCGCCGCGCCTGGTGGCGGCCGATGCCAGCAACCTCAAGGTCACCTATCCGCTGGATCTGCAGCTTGCCGAGTGGATACTGGAAAATCGCGACAAGGGAAGCCGGCGATGAAAGGCGTGTTGCCCCTGATCCTGCTGGCGCTGCTCGGCGTCGCGACGCCTTCCCTGGCCGCTACCCCGGGCGAAGTCGAGATCGGTGGCAGTTTGCGCGAGGCGGCCATGCAGGGCCTGTCGGGGCCGTCGCGCAAGCTGTCGGAATACCGCGGCAAGCCGCTTATCATCAACGTCTGGGCCAGCTGGTGCGGACCCTGCCGGTCGGAAATGGGTTCGCTGGAAGCCCTGTTCTGGCGCTACGAAGGCAAGCAGTTCGCGATGATCGGCATTTCCACCGACGACTATCCGGAAAAGGCCAAGGCTTTCCTGCAAAAATCGCCGACCAGCTTTGCCCATTTCATCGACAAGCGCCTGGAACTGGAGAACATGCTGGGCGCCAACCGGTTGCCGCTGACCGTGCTGGTCGATGCGAATGGACGCGTGGTCGGCAAGTACTACGGCGCCAAGGATTGGGACAGCGCCGAGGCGCGCGCTGCGATCGGCAAGGCCTTCGGCATCCGGTTGCCTGCCAGGTAAGGCCATGGAGACGCAGCCGATGAATGGAAGTACGGAACCCTCGCGCGAGGAAATCGACGCCCTGGCCGAACCCACGGTGCTTGAATTCGGTGCTACCCATTGCGGACACTGCCGCGCGGCCCAGCCCCTAATTGCGCAGGCGTTCGAGCACCATCCGGGAGCGTGCCACATCAAGGTCGAAGATGGTCCCGGCCGCCGGCTGGGGCGTTCCTTCCGCGTCAAGCTCTGGCCGACGCTGGTGTTCCTGCGTCAGGGACAGGAAGTCGCGCGCCTGGTGCGTCCCACCGATGCGGCGGCGATCGAACAAGCGCTGGCGCAGATCGCTCCGACTTGAAGGTTCAGGCGGCCTGCACCAGGCGTTCGTCGGCCAGCGCCAGGCGGTCCACCAGCGAGTGCATCAGCGCCAGCGAAAACTGGTAGCGGCATCGCAGGCTGACCTTCTCCATGTTTTCCTGCTCGAACTCGGCCACCAGAACGTCGGTCATGGATTCCACGGTGGCCTGGCGGGTGATGCCGCCTTCCTTGACGTAGGACATCTCGCCGACGCATTCGCCGGCGTCGAGCAGGTTCAGCAGGCGGCCGTGCTTGGTGACCTTGACCTTGCCGCTGCCGAGGAAGTACAGGCTGCGGCCGGCGTCTCCCTCGCGCACGATCACCGTGCGCGCCGGCACCCGCGTCCATTTGCCGATATGCACCAGTTCCCACAGATCGGCGTCGTCGAGATGGCTGAGCAGCCGCACCGCCTTCAGGGCGACGAACTTGTCACTGTCCGCAATCGCGCTCTGATAGACGCTGAGACGTCCGATCCTGGCGATTTCCAGGGCCAGATCGGCCCAGGACGGGTAACGCTCCTGCGGCGTCTTCGCCATCATCTGCAGGATGATGCGGTCGATGTTGCTGCCGAGTTCCGGCCGGCGTGCACTCGGCGCGACCGGGGTCTCGCTGACGATCTTGGCGAACAGCGCCGTGAGCGAAGGCGCTTCGAAGGGCCGATATCCCGTGAACAGCTGGTACAGCACCACGCCGAGCGAGAACATGTCGCTGTGATGGTCGAGTGCCTCGCCGCGCACTTGCTCGGGCGACATGTAGTAGGGCGAGCCGATGTCGGCAATCTGCGTCTCCGGCGTCTTGCACAGGTAGGCGGCACCGAAGTCCGCGACCTTGATGTTGGTGCCGCTGACGACCAGGATGTTGGCCGGCTTGATGTCCCGATGCACGATGCCCTGGCGGAACGCATAATCGAGCGCGCCGCAGCACTTGAACGCGATCTGTATCGCATTGTCCGGGGACAGCAGGCTGCCGGGCTTGGTGTATTGCGACAGATCGCCGCCGGGAACGTATTCGAGCGCGATGTAACCTTCGTTTTCCGTCACCGAGGCTTCGAGAATCGAGGCGATATGCGGATGGTTCAGCTTGCCGGCGAGCGAGGCCTCGTTCATGAACTGCGCGGCATCGGTGCGGCTGAAATCCGGGCTGCTCACCACGGCCGAATCGAGCACCTTGAGCGCCACGTCCTTGCCGGTAAAGGTGTCCTGGGCGAGGTAGACCGTCGCCGAGGCGCCCTTGCCGAGAACCCTGCGCAGCTGAAATTTTCCTATCTGATGCATGATGCGAATACTCCCTGCAACCGTGCCGTCGTCGGCGCGGTCAAATGGTCTTGTTTTGTTATGGTTGGGTACCGCCGCCTGGCCGATGCAGCCGGCCATGACCTTGATGATCACTGATGGGGACTCAAGTTTACACGTATTGCCGGCCAAATCGAAGGGCGCCAAGGGTCTTTCTGCTGCCATTCCGCCACGCTGTCTTGCCAAGGGCAGGTAAACTGATACCTTCCAGTTTTCGTCGCTGTCGTGAAAAGGCCACCTGCAATGAGCATTCCATTTCGTGTCGGTCAGGGCTATGACGTCCATGCTCTGACTCCGGGCCGCAAGCTGATTCTGGGCGGGGTGGAGATTCCCCACGCCCGGGGCCTGCTCGGGCATTCGGATGCGGACGTGCTGCTGCACGCCGTCACCGATGCGATCCTGGGCGCGGCGGGGCTGGGCGACATCGGCCGCATGTTTCCCGACAGCGATCCGCAGTGGGCCGGGGCCGACAGTCGGCGCCTGTTGCGCGGCGCCATGGCGGTGGTGCGCGAGGCCGGCTGGCAGGTGGGCAACATCGATGCCACCATCATCGCCCAGGCACCTCGCGTCGCGCCGCACGTCGCGGCGATGTGCGCCAATATCGGCGCCGATCTCGGGATCGCCGTCGATGCCGTCAATATCAAGGG
Organism: Betaproteobacteria bacterium; assembly: GCA_028065725.1. The sequence continues at coordinate 13,539 of JAPTVL010000442.1, read as the reverse complement.
CAAGACCACCGAGCGCCTGGGCTTTACCGGGCGTGGTGAAGGCATTGCGGCGACGGCCGTCGCGCTGCTGATCCGCGCGGCGGCATGAGCGAGGCGCGCTCGCGCCGCGTGTTCTTCGCATTGTGGCCGGACCCGGAAGCCGTTGGCCACCTGGCGGCGCTGGCCCAAAGCCTGGCGGGCAGCAGCGGCGGGCGGCTGATGCACCCGGCCACCCTGCATCTGACGCTGGCCTTCATCGGCTCGGTAACGCCGACCCGGCTGGCCGAACTCGAGCGGATTGCCGCCGGGATACGCGCCCCCGCCTTCGATCTGAGCCTGGACCGCCTCGGTTTCTGGCCGCAGCGCGGCATCCTCTGGGCCGGCTGCAGCACGCTGCCGCCCTCCTTGCGCATACTCTCCGGGCGGCTGGCCGCCGCACTGCGCGCGGCCGGCTTCGCCATCGCCCATCGCGCCGGGGCGACACTGGTACCGCATGTCACCCTGGCACGCCGCATCCGCTGCGCTGCGCTGCCGCGGCTGGAGACGCCGGTACGCTGGCGGGTCGATGAATTCGCCCTGGTCGAAAGCCACCTGCATCCGTCCGCGGCGAGCTACAAAACCCTGGCCGGCTTTCCGCTAGCCGAAGCCGCCGCTGATTGAATTAGAATCCTGTCATTGTTTACGGAGCCGATAACTTGGTCAATCTGTTTCGTCCGAAAAAAACCAGTCCGCGCCTGGAACGCCTGCACGGCCTGAGTCTGTTCGTGCATCTGACGCCGGTCGAGTTGCAGATCGTCGACGGCCTGCTGCATGAACGCAGCTATCTTGAAGGTGAGGTGATTTTCGACGAGGGCGAGGAGGGGCAGGCCATCTACATTGTCGCTTCCGGCGAAGTGCTGATTTCCCGCCAGGAGCAGGTGGATCCCAGCCGGGTGGTGCAAGCCGCTGTGGGTGAGCCGACAATGTTCCATCCGCGGCGGCGGCAAGGGGATACCGGTCGCGTGGCGCAGCTTGGCCCGGGCACCTTCTTCGGCGAACTGGCGCTGCTGGACAATTCGCCGCGCTCGGCGCAGGCGCGTGCCGCCGCATCGTGCCAGCTGATCGTGTTTTTCCGTGACGACTTCGTTGGGCTGCTCGATACGCACGCCCGCATCGCCTCGAAAATATCCCGGCAACTGGCCTGCCATCTCGGCGCGCGCATGCGCAGCATGGCGCTGTCGATCAGCGCGCATCAGCATCTGGTGTAGCGGCGAGCCGTGAGCGCTTCATCCACCAACGTGGCGCTGCCGCGCCCTGCGCACAACGGCTCCGGCCCCGTGGTCTGGGCGGCGATCATTGCCACGACCTGCCTGCTGCTGCTGGTATTCCAGAAAATGCTGTGGCTGGTGGTGCCGTTTCTGCTGGCCCTGATTCTGTACTATTTCCTGTATCCGCCGGTCAGGGCACTGATCTATCGCGGCATGAGCCGCGATGCCGCGGCGAGCCTGGTGATCACGGTTTTCCTGGTCCTGCTGTGCGTGGTCGGGATCGCCATGACGCCCTGGGTGGTGCGGCAACTGGCGGATTGGCAGGACACCGTGACGCGCTATGCGCAGGGCGGCCTGCAACTGCTCGATGCCTCGCTGCGGGCGCTCGAAGCCAGCTGGGCCACCCTGGCCCGCGCCCGGCTCGCGGATACCGTGGCGGCGCGGCTGGCGCAGGGTGCCGGCAACGTCAGCGACCATCTGGAACCGATCGCGATCGGCGTCATGGCCTGGACGCCTTCGCTGCTGCTGGCGCCGTTTCTGGCTTTTTTCTTCCTGCGCGACGGACATCGCTTCGAGCGCTTCCTGAGTGCCGCGGTACCCAATGCCTTTTTCGAGAAGACGCTGTATCTGCTGCACGAAATCGACCGCACTTCGCGCGCCTATTTTCAGGGCTTGATCAACCTCACCTTGCTCGATACCGTGACTCTGGCCGCCGGCCTCTGGTTGCTGGGCATTCCCGGGCCGCTGGCGCTGGGCCTGATCTGCGCGGTGCTGGCCTGGGTGCCCTATGTCGGCTCGATCCTCGGCGGCCTGCTGGTGGTGCTGGTGGCGGCCACCGACTTTCCGGACGCGCCGTCGATGGCCTACTGGGCGATCGGCCTGTTCGTCCTGGTGCGCCTGCTCGACGATTTCCTGTACATGCCATTGACCATCGGCAAGAGTCTGGCACTCCATCCGCTGGTGACGGTGCTGATGATATTCGTCGGCGGCGCGGTGGTCGGGGTGTCGGGCCTGATGCTGGTGCTGCCGGTGCTGGGCGTGGTCATGGTGGTCGGCGAGACCATCGGCCTGATCGTCACCGACCCGCGCCTGATGGCGCGCCACAGGCATGCCCGGGCCTTGCGCCGGCAACAGGCGAGCAAGGATCTGTAATTCAGGCAGGCGGCGGGTAGTTCCGGTTGCGGATGTGCTCGGCCAGATCGGTGAGCGCCTTGTCGAGCGACGCACGCAGGCTCTCGTCCTCGATCACCTCGGCCATCGCCAGGCGCATGCAAAGCATCCACTGCTCGGCTTCGGCGTAGCCCACGGCAAAGGGCAGGTGGCGCGCGCGCAGCCGCGGATGGCCGATTTTTTCGACGAACAGCTGCGGGCCGCCGAGCCAGCCGGAGAGGAACATGAACAGTTTTTCCGCAGCGCTGCCCAGGTCGGCCTGATGTTGTTTGCGGATGCCATAGGCTTCGGGCAGCGTATCCATCAGCTCGTAGAAGCGCGCGACGAGGCGGCGCAGGGCGGGTTCGCCGCCGATTCGGGCATAGGGTGTGTCTTTCTGGTTCATGGTGCCTTGGTGGTGTGTGGAATCAATGGGCGCAGCGTCAGGCGGGCAATCAGGCCGCCGCCGTCGCGCGGCAGCAGATCCAGTCGGCCGTTGTGGGAACGCGCGATACGCTCGACGATGGCCAGTCCCAGTCCGGCGCCGGCGGTGTTGCTGCGTGCGGCCTCGAGTCGGGCGAAGGGACGCTTGATGCGCTCGACATCCTGCGGCGGGATGCCGGGACCGCGGTCGCCCACCTCGATCGCGAATTCGCTGGTGCCGGCGCTGAGGTTCAGGTCGACCGGAGCATCGCGGCCGGCATGACGCAGCGCATTGTCGATCAGGTTGCTGACGGCGCGGCGCAGGGCCTGCGGCCGCACCGACAGCGTCGCGTCAATAGTCGGCGCTGGTGGTACGCCGACGACAGGTGCGGACAGTGTCACCGGGAAGCCGCGGCGCCGATACTGGCTGGCGAGGTCGGCGAGCAAGGCGGCGAGATCTACCGCCTGCGGCGTTTCGCCGCCTTCGGAGCGGGCGAAGTCGAGAAACTGGCCGATAGTCATGTCCATCTCCTCGATGTCGGCCGTCATGCCTTCGCGCAGGCTTTCGTCGGCGGACATCTCGATGCCCATGCGCAGGCGGGTCAGCGGCGTGCGCAGGTCGTGCGAGACGCCGGCCAGGATCAGCGCGCGATCCTGGTCGATCTGCGCCAGATCGGAACTCATCTGATTGAAGGCGCGGGCCACGGTCGCCAGTTCGGTCGGGCCGGACTCGTCGAGCTGTGCCGGCGTCTCGCCCGCGCCGACTTTGCGCGCGGCCTGCTGCAGGGCCTGGAGCGGGCGGGTGATGCGGTACACGATGAGCCAGGCGCCGAGCAGCGAGAGCAGCAGCGCCGCCACGCCCCAGCCCAGCCAGCCCAGCGGAAACACGCGTTCGATGCGTTCGCGCGGCAGGGCCAGCCAGTAGCTGTCTTCAGCGTTGTCGTCGATGCGGAAATTGACAAACAGGGCGCGTTCGCCTTCTCGTTCAAGGCTCAGGCGGGTAGTCGGGCCCAGTTGCTCCCTGACCAGTTCTTCTACCAGGTGCAGGAAAGGCCGCTTGGGCAGCGGTGCAACGCGGTCCGTCGCATCGGCCGGATAGATGCGGATGCCTTCGCGGTCGGACAAATCGCGCAGCAGTTCGCGGCGCGCCTCCGGGCGGGCGGAAACCAGTGCGGCGCGCGTCAGGTTGGCCACGCTGACCAGGGTTTGCGCCAGTTGCCGGGCGCGCGGTTCGCGCTCGTAGGCATTGAAAATCGAGAACCAGGCCGCCACGGAAAGCACCATCAGCAGGGCCACGAACAGAAAGGTGCGCCACAGCAGCGAGCGCGGCAGCAGCTTCATTCGTGTTTTTTCCCGTCGGGAACGAAGACGTAGCCGAAACCCCAGACGGTCTGGATGTAGCGCGGCTTGCCGGGATCCTCCTCGACCAGCTTGCGCAGCCGCGAGATCTGTACGTCGATGGCGCGGTCGAAGACTTCGTATTCGCGGCCGCGCGCCAGTTCCATCAGCTTGTCGCGACTCATCGGCTGGCGCGGATGCTCGAGCAGCACCCGCAGCAGGCCGAATTCGCCCGAGGTGAGCAGGGTGCTTACCTCGTCGCGTTCCAGCTCGCGCGTCGCCAGGTTGATGCTGACCTTGCCGAAACTCACGACTTCTTCGGTAATCGCCGGCGCGCCGGGCGGCGGCGGCGCGGCGCGGCGGCGCAGCACGGCATGGATGCGCGCCACCAGTTCGCGCGGGTTGAAGGGCTTGGGCAGGTAGTCGTCGGCGCCGATCTCGAGGCCGACGATGCGATCCACCTCGTCGCCCTTGGCGGTCAGCATGATGATGCTGACCGGATTGGCACTGCCGCGCAGCCGGCGGCAGACGGCCAGTCCGTCCTCGCCGGGCAGCATCAGGTCGAGCACGATCAGGTCGTAAAGCTCGCGCTCCAGCGCGCGGTCCATGCCCGGCGCATCGGGTACGGCCTTGACCGTGAAGCCCTGCTCGGAGAGATAGCGCTCGAGCAGCTGGCGCAGGCGCAGGTCGTCGTCGACGACCAGAATTTTTGCTTTGGTTTCGTTCATGGTGCAAATGCTAGCCGGATCGCACGCATCGTGCCAGCGCGTCTTACAAACGATTACAAACCCGGCCGGGCGGCAACAGTTGGCTTACAGCGTTTGTCGAGAATGCAAGCGTGCCGGAAGACAGGCAGCGACGGATGGCAAGAAGGGAGTCAATCGTGAAGGCACTGATTTTCAGCCTTGCCCTGGCAATGGGGCTGGTGTTGTGGGGCGGGCAACCGCAGGTCGGAGTGGATAACCTGATGGCCGCCAGCCGTTTGGCCGGTGAGCAGGTTTACAATATCTTCCGTTGATGGTTTGAGTGAGAGGTAATGGCGATGACGAAGCGCAGGACGGGATGGGCAGTAGTGACGGTGGCCTTGTGGCTGCTCGCCGCCGGCGCGTCGGCGCAGGTGCCGCAACCCATGGGTTCCGGCCGCGGCGCCAGCGGTGACGGACCGCATCGCCTGATACCGGTGGAGGATCGCCCCGGGCGGGCTTTGCGCGACGGCGAGACGCGGGAGCGCATGCATCGCCTGTCGCCGGAGGAGCGCCGGCAATTGCGACGCGACGTGCACGATGCGGGGCGCGACCTGTATCCAGGCCGGGTGGCGCCGCAGCGCAGGCCGGCCGGGCGCGAATAGCTCGCCGCCCGCCGCACGACAGCCCCGATCATTGCGGTCGGGGCTTTTTTTCGTCCCAAGCATTCCGGGAGTCGGCGCCCGCGGCACGGCGTCCGTAACGGTTTCCCGGTAGGCAAGAATACGGCGACTGCGGTATTCCCAGTGGCGATGGCACTGGGTATCTTCGCTGAATGAAAATTCTATGTTCAGCCATTTCCGGCGCAGAGCAATCGCCTCGCCGACAGGAGAAGGCCATGATCGGACAGTTATCCGGCGAAGAGGGGCTGTCGCACGGTGCGGCACATCTCCTGGAATGCAAGTTTGCCACTTTCATTCTGGATCGCATGGGACGAATCGTGAGTTGCGGCGAGCCTGGAGAAAGGATTTTTGCGGAGAGTTCGTCGCGAATGATCGGCCGAGGCATTGCCGAATTCATCGACGGGCTTTGTCTCGGAGGCGCGTCGGCAAGCTATAACGCCAGATACCTGGACCACCTGTGCGCCGAGCTCGCGTGGCGCAAGTTTTCGGCGCGGGATGTCACGGGCCAGCGGTTTTTCGTCGAACTCAACCTGGTGGCGATCGTTGCCGATGGTCAGCGACTTTTTCTGCTCAATCTGCGTTGCCCGACCCAGGCTGAAGAGTTCCTGCCGCAACCCGCAGAAGCGATGACATTTCATGGCTAGGCCTTGCCAATCAGCCGCCACGGACTACGCGGCCATCACTGCAGGCGGGGGAAACCCGGGGCCGACGATTCCCATTTACGAAGGGGACTTCTGCTACTCGCTGCCCGTCGATGTGGCGAACCATACATCGCAAAATCAGGAGGGGAACATGAAAACCAGCAGCAATGCAGTGCCCCGTACCAAAAGCAAGTCGGCAACCCCGCGGGCTCGTCCCACGCTCAGGGCCGTTCCGTCATTCAGTGAAAGCCCGCGCGAACAGATGATTGCGGAAGCCGCCTATTTTCGTGCCGAACAGCGGGGTTTCGCACCCGGCAACGAAATGTCCGACTGGCTCGAGGCGGAATCCGACATCGAACGCGTGTTGGGCGATCGACAATAGACCATCGGCAACGCCTTGCCGGCTCGGCCCGTCGAACGGCCACTGTGCCGGTCTGAGCGCCGGGCGGTCCATGCCTGCCAATTCCGCCTGACGACCGGTTCCGCAGGCGTCTTCCTGTTTACCCGAAACCTTGCGGCCGGAATTCGGCTGGCGGAGGGGCATTGTGTCTCTCGGTATTCCGGCTAAGGATTTCCCGGTATGCCCCGCGCTGGCATTGTTCATGCATACTGCCTTTTTCAGGGAGAGCATGTGACCGTCAGGAAAGCAGAAGCAAAAGCCCGCGCGAACACCAATGTCGCCGAACGCCAGACGGCGTCGGACATGCTGCGCGAATCGGGTCAGTTCAATGCCGAGGTGATTGCCAACGTGCAGGAAGGCATCGTCGTCTATGGCATGGACCTGCGCTATCGGGTCTGGAACGACTACATGCAGCACTTCACCGGAATGAAGGCCTGCGACGTGCTGGGCCGCTACCCGCTGGAGGTGTTTCCCTTCCTCGAAGAAGGCGGCGTCATGGCCAATCTGGCAAGCGCCCTTGCCGGCGGCGAAGCCAGGAGCGTCGAGTTTCAGTTTACGGTCGAGCAGACCGGCCATTCGGGTTGGGCCCTGGATCGCACTTCGCCGTTGCGCAATGCCAAGGGCGAAATCATCGGCGCGATAAGCACGGTAAGTGACGTTACTTCCCGAAAAATGGCGGAAGGCGCCCTGAAGGCATCGGAGCAGCGGTTCAGGGATCTCGTCAATGCTACCGACGGCATGGTCTGGGAGGCCGATGCCGGCACCCTGGCGAATACCTTCATGAGCCGGCAGGCGGAGCGTCTGCTCGGCTATCCTGTCGAGAATTGGCTGCGGCCCGGGTTCTGGGCGGAAAACCTGCATCCGGAAGACAGGGAGTGGGCCGTGGCCTATTGCACATCTGCGATCGAGCGCGGCGAGCCCTTCGAATTCGAGTATCGATACTTGGCGCGTGACGGCCGCACGATCTGGCTGCACGACATGGTGACGGTGGTGCTGGAGGAGGGCGTGCCGCGCTGGCTGCGCGGCATCACGGTAGACGTCACCGCGCGCAAGCAGGCCGAGGAGGAATTGCGCGTCATGGCCAATCTGCTGGAGCAAAAGGTGGTCGAGCGTACCGCGCAGTTGCGCCAGCTGGCATCGCAGCTGACGATGGCCGAGGAGCGCGAGCGACAGGCCTTGGCGCAGGACCTGCATGACAATCTGGGCCAATTGCTGGCGGTGATCAAGATAAAGCTGAGTTCGCTCGATGCCGCTGCGCCTGAATCCTCGATCGCGAACGTCGTCAGCCTGGTGAGCCAGGCCGAGCAGTCGGTGCGAACCGTCACGGTGAAGCTGAATCCGCCCGTTCTGTACAGCCTCGGTCTGGTGCCCGCACTGGAGTGGCTGGGCGAGGAAATCGAGCGCGTGTATGGGCTGAAGGTGCATGTCGATCATGACCACTGCCGCAAGCATCTGGTTGACGAAGTACAGGCCGTGCTGTTTCGGTCGGTGCGGGAACTGTTGGTCAATGTGGCAAAACATGCCCGGGTAGACGAGGTAAGCCTGTCCTGCATGTGTCAATCCGATCGGCTGCTGCTGGTGGTGAGCGACGCCGGATGCGGCTTCGATCCGGCGGCGCACATGGGGCAATGGTCTGCGCAGCAGGGTTTCGGCTTGCGTTCGATCAACGAGCGCATCCGCAATCTCGGAGGCGACGTTGAAATAGACAGCAGCCCCGGCAATGGCACTACGATCACGCTGTCGGTGGCCTGCTCCTCAATTGAAAGGGAGATTTGCGATGATCCGCGTAATGCTTGTGGATGACCATACGATGGTTCGCGAGGCGCTGCGCGTGGTGCTGGAGCAGGATGGCGGGATGAAGGTCGTGGCAGAAGTCGGCGATGGCGACACGGCGTTGCGCATGGCCGACGAACTGACGCCGGACGTAGTGGTGATGGATGTCGCATTGCCCGGGCAATCCGGCATCGAGACGACGCGACGCCTGCGCGCGAAGCATCCGGCGACCAGAGTGCTGGCCCTGTCGACCTATCTCGATCGGCGTATCGTGCAACAGATGCTCGATGCCGGCGCCAGCGGCTACATCGCCAAATCGGCGGCCGGTGCCGACCTGAAAAAGGGCATACGCAACATCATGGCCGGACAAAGCTATCTTTGTTCCGAGGTTGCCGCGCTGGTGGCTGACAGCTTGCGCAGCCGGCGCTCGATTTCGACCAGGAACACTGCAACAAGGTTGTCGCGGCGCGAAGTACAGGTGGCGACCTTGCTGGCCGAAGGCAAGAGCGCGCCGGAGATTGCCGACGAGCTGCATATTTCTCCCAGCACGGTCGATGTACACCGCCGCAATCTGATGCGCAAGCTCGACTTGCACAACGTCGTGGAACTGACCAAGTTCGCCATCCGTACCGGCCTGATCGTGCCCTGAAGCCGGGCCGAAAATCCGGGGAATTACTACCGGAAAGGCGGTAGCTGGAATACGGGGACGCGGGTATTCTCAATTTAAATGGCATGAATAGAATCGGTCTCAGGAGGATTTTCCGCCGCTGCGGGCAATTTCCAGCGCTACCCGAGTCCGATCGAAATCGCCCCGTTCCGAGGGGCGGCGGTTTTTACCGGCAGGTAGCGTTGAATCCATCGAAGAATGCCGAAAGGACCTGCAATGCCAGCCGCAGACGGCGCACTTCTTGCGCCGGAAAAATATTTTTCCACCATGGCCGAATCGGCCACCGCCGGCAGACCCGGACGGATCAGGCTTTCCAAGGCTCTGGCGGCCACCGCCAAGGCCATGGCAAAAGCGGCAGGAGCGCCAGAACCGGCGCAGCGGATATCCCGCCGCTGCAAGCTGGCGCCGCATGAGGATGCGCAGTTCGCCGTGCTCAAACAGCGCGTGCAGAAATGGGGCTGGATATCAAGAAAGGCAACCTGTTGCGAGCCGGCCTGCTGTTGCTGGCGAGCTGCGATGACCTTCAGCTGCAAGAGGCAGTCGCCCGGCTCGATGCCGTCGCCATGCCAGCTGCGTTGCAGCCGATCGCCGGGGAGAAGCGGTGACAGCCGACATGACACGCGTTGCCGGGGAAGTGCTGCCGGTGCTGAATGAAATCGTCGGTCTGCCATACGCGGCGCCGCCAGAAGAGTTGGGGCACGCCAGCGAACAGCGTTTCAAAACCTTATTCAGGCAGGCCTCGGATGGCGATCCCCAGGCACAAGGCGAACTGGTGAGACTGCGCCTTGCCTATCTGAACTGGGCCTACGCCGGCAAGGCTGCCTGAGCTTTTCGCCGCATTCGCAGCGGCGCAAGAGTCGGGCAGCCGTGTGCGGCGGATCAGTGGGCGATCGGCTTGAACTGCGGATCGTCGAAATACGTGGCGTATTTTTCCAGCGCGCCGATGACCTTCACTGCGCCATCCTGGCGTTTGGCCTGCTTGACCTTGCCGGCCATCTGCTCGGCGCCGGCCAGCAGGTCTGCCACGATCAGGTGCAGCTGCGCGTCGGCCTTGGGTTCCAGCTTGCAGTTGCTGACGATGTTGCCGACCTCGCCTTCCACCTTTTGTGCCAGCCCGCCATAACCGGCTGCAGTCAGGCGATTTTCGTGGATATGGTGCAGCGAGGCCGCGACCGACTGGCGGATGCTTGCCATGGACTTGCGCAGCGGCTCGTCGGTAGCCCATTTCTTTCCGGCATTGAGTTGCAGAGCCGTCGGCGCCGCGTTATCGGCGTGCGCGTCGTGCTTGTGCACCGGGGCGGCAAGGCCAGCAGCAGAGAGCGACAGCCCGGCGACAAGCAGGAAGGCGTGCAACACGCTTGAGGTTTTCTGTTTCATGTTCGTGGATCTCCGGTCAGATGAGCGATGCCCGCCGATGCGCCCAATGCGCCCTGTTGCAGGCCTCACTGACTTGAACGCGCGGCCGCGGCAAATGTTCCATTTCTCGTTTTCAGTCGCGGTGCAACTGCTCGATCGGCGACGGCGTCACGGGTTGCGCCAGCAGCAGCTGGGCCAGGCGTTCGCGCTGTGCCGGCTGCAGCAGTTCGCGCTCGCGCAGCAGTTGCCCGATCACCAGCTTCTGCTGCTGATCCTGCAGCCGGGCGATGGCGGTGCGCTCGCGATCGATCAGCGCCGGATCGGTCGTCTCGGCAAAGATGGCGTGGATCATGCGGTCGCGGTGTACGCGGATTTCTTCGGCCCCGGCGCCCAGCTGGCGCAGGAAGCCGGCTTCCGATTCATGCCAGCGCTGCAGCTGGTCGGCGCTCAGCTGCAGGTGGCGCGGCAGGCTTTCGCCGGCAGGTACGGCCGGGGGCAAGGCGGCGCGGTAGGCGATCGCGCCGAGTACGCCGAGATTGATCAGCAGCGAGAGGATCAGGGCGATGCGCAGCAGGTTCGGTTTCATTTGATGCTTCCCTTGACGTAGCAGGATTCGAGTCCGATACAGAGGTTGCCCGGCGGCATCGTGTCGAAGACGCTCAATGCGGCAACCCGAGGCGCCGTGACGGCACCGCCGGCGACCAGCGCCGAGCCCATGAAGACGCCGGCCGCGATCGATGCGGCGGCGCCGACGGCCAGCGGCCAGCCCAGTTGCCAGCCGCGCCCGCGTTTGACCGCCGCACGGCGGGGCGGCGCGGCGAGGCGGCCTTCGATGACCCCGGCCAGATCGAAGCCGAGGCCTTCGTCAGGCAGGGCCCTGACGCCGGAGGAAAGTGCTTCGAGTCTGGCCAGGTAGGCGGTGCAGGCCGGGCAGGTGGCGAGGTGGGCGGCGACGCGGCGGTGCTCGCCGGCATCGAGCTCGCGGTCGAGATAGGCCGACAATTCGGGCAGGTCGGGTGCGTGCGTCGGGCTTGACGGATCATTCATCGCGGTGTTCTCCGGTGTGGCGTTGATAGCCGGCCAGGGCGGCGCTGCGGGCCCGCGCCAGGCGGGACTTGACGGTGCCTTCGGCGATGCCCAGGGTGGCGGCAATTTCGCCGTAGGACATGTCCTCGATTTCGCGCAGCAGCAGTATTTCGCGGTGCTCGGCCGGCAGTTCCTGCAGCGTGCGCTCGAGCAGTTCGATGCTTTGCCGGTCGGCCAGTCGCTGATCGGGCTGCCGTGCCAGATCCGGCGTGTCGTATCCGTCATCTCCGGCAACAAGATCGGTGGTGGAGACGAACTCGATGCGCTGGCGCCGGCGCAGCACGTCGAGCGCGGCGTTGTGCGCGATGCTGAACAGCCAGGTGCGGAACTGCGCTTCCGGCCGCCAGCCGGACAAGGCCTGATGGGCTTTCATGAAGGTCTCCTGCGTCAGGTCCATGGCTTCGTCGCGCACCCCGACCAGGCGCAGGATGAAGCGGAAGATGCGATCCTGATAGTCACGGACCAGCGCGGCGAAGGCGCGGTGGTCGCCCGCCTGGGCCTGCGCGATGAGTCCGCGCTCCGCCGCTTCGGTCGTGCGGATCATCCGAGCCGTGCCTGCCATGCCAGTTCAACGAACGGACGGCGGAAAAGTTCCCGCGGCGCTGGTTTTTCCATGCGAGGCCGGTGCGCGATCACGCGGTGTTTACGGCTTTTTGCCGGCGCGCAGCGGCGTCAGCAAGTCGCTCAGCCCGTTGTGATCGATCTCGTACATCAGTGCCAGCAAGCGGCCAATTTCGCCCGGAGGAAAACCCTCGCGGGCAAACCAGTTCAGGTATCCGCCACTTTCTTGAACTCGGCGAGGTGGGCTCGGGCTTCATGCTACGATCAATTTATTGCTCAATTGGATTGATCCCCATGCCAAAGTTGTACGAGTATTTCGGTTTGATCGTCATGTTCTACGCAAATGAACATGACCCCGTTCATGTTCACGGCAAGTGTCAGGGCCGCGAATCACTGGCCGAGCTAGTCGTTGTCAATGGCCTCGTTACGGCGATTCGCTACAGCGGCGTTATCGGACGTCCGCCACTGGAGACGAATGAAATGCGATACTTCGAGGAAGTCGTTGGCGCACGGGCTGACGATATCGTTGCCAAGTGGATTGACTTCTTCGTGCTTCACAAAGCGGTCAAGTCCGAGCGCATTACAAGGAGGCTGAAATGAACCCGAGCATCATCAATATTGTCACCGCGGAACACGCCGGCGATTATCGGATTCGACTGGGGTTCGACGATGGCACGGCGCAGGTGGTCGACTTCAAACCATTCCTTCAGCGCTCGCAGCATCCTGACATTCGCGCCTATCTTGACCCTCTGCGCTTTGTTGGATTTCGTATAGAGCATGGCGAACTGGTGTGGGGCGACTACGAGTTGTGCTTTCCGGTGATAGACCTGTATCGCAACCAGCTGGAAAAGGACTCGTCGCTGGAGGCGGCAGCGTGAGACTTCTCCGTTGGGAAAGTCGTGATCGAGCGGATGAAGCGTATTTGAAGAGTCGGTGCTGGCGGGACGGCGTTGAAACCGATGAGGGTTTGGTGAACGAATAGCTATCGCCGTGCGACATGGCCGATATTCGCAAGATGCTTCCGACTATTTCCACAAGAGATTGTGATCCCAAGCTACTTTGATAGCGACGTATTGCATCCAGACCGGCTTTTCGAGGAAAGTGGTGCGCTGGACAGATTGTTCGTTCGTATTGTCTGCGACCTGTTCAAGAGCATGCGATGGCTGTCGATGTCACCCACCTTCAGGGTGACCACTTCATTGACGCGCAGCCCGGTCGCGTAGGCCAATGCCAGTGCGGTTTGGTGCTTCAGGTTGCCGGCGGCGGCAATCAGCCGCTTCACCTCCTCGGGACTCAGGATCTCCGGCAGCTTGCGCGGCAGATGCACCGGTTTCATCTTGGCCATCGCCTCGGGTCGGTCCAGCGTCACGCCGAAGAAGAACTTCAGCCCGCAGATCGCAGCGTTCAGCGATGCCGGCGACGTACCGTGGTCAACGAGATGCAACTGGTAGTTGTGACCTGACCCGGAAATATCGGGCCATCGCGTTCTAGAGATAATGGCTCCTCAGAAGAGGAGTCGGCATGAAGAAGAGCAGGTATAGCGAAGAACAGAT
>JAPTVL010000192.1 GCA_028065725.1 Betaproteobacteria bacterium | reverse complement strand
GTGGCGATAGAGTTCGCCGGCGAGATTCTTGTCGAGCCGGGTGCCGAGCCAGCGCATCCGCCCGTCCAGCTGGTACTGATCCATCAGCGCATGCATGCGCTCGATCTCCGCCCTCTCCTCTTCGTCCTCCGAGGCAGCCGCATCGACGTGACCGCCGATCACTAGCAGGTTGGCGGATTCGGCGAGCCGTTCGCAGGCGCCGAACCATTCGGTCAGGCCGGACAGGTTCTTGATGCGGTCGAGCCGCGCCATGGTGAAGATCAGCGGCTTGCCGGGATCGTCGAACTGCCCGCGATGCGGCACCCCGGGGTCCTGCGAATACAACAGGCGATCGATGCCCGGCATCAGCGAATGCAGGCGCCGCGCCGTTTCCGTGCAGGGGAAATAGATGTCCGCATCGGCACCCGGCGAGACGATGTTGAACTTGGGATCGAACAGGTCGATGCCGTCGACCACGCGGTACAGCCCCGGCAGGGTGAAGGCGCGGTAGCTCTCGTACTGGCCGATGCTGTGCGCGGTGCCGGCGATTTCCTGATAGGTGCTGGTGATGATGAAGTCGGCATGGTTCATGCCGATGAGGTCCGCGGTGTACTGGCAGGCGAAGTGTTAGGTCGGGTCGTTGGCTTCCCAGTACAGCGCCGAGTGCAGGTATTTGGTCTGCTCCAGCGCATGGGCGATGTTGCACTGGGTTACGCCCAGCCGCGAGGACAGCAGGCTCGCCACCAGGTTGCCGTCGGAGTAGTTGCCGATGATGAGGTCGGGACGCCCGCCGAGTTTTGCCAGCGCCTCGCGTTCGACATGGGCGGCGAAGGTTTCCAGATAGGGCCAGATTTCGAAGCGCGAAATCCACTGCCGTACGATTTCGCCGTTGGCACCCCGGCCATCGCGGCGGCAGCGACGTTTTCATAGCCGGCCAGCCGGCCTGACCCGCGCAATCATCCGATGCTCCACCCCGCTGCCGCCTGCTTCTGGCCGGCCGCAGTCGCCCGGTGCATAGGCACCATGCGTTAAGATAAACCACGAATCCAGCCGGCCGCATGCACGCCGGCCGCCGGGCCTTAACCGAATTACGACACAGGCACACGCTGTATGGAACTCCACCAATTCTTCCTTTACCTCGCCATCATCCTCATCGCCGCGCGGCTGTTCTCCGAGATTGCGGGACGGCACGGCATTCCTTCGGTGATCGGCGAACTGCTTGCCGGCCTGCTGGTGGGGCCGTCGCTGCTGGGCTGGATTTCGCCCAGCGAGACGATGAAGCTGCTGGCGGAAATCGGCATCATCCTGCTGCTGTTCGAGGTCGGCATGGACACCGATCTGTTCCGCCTTGCCAAGTCAGGGATCAAGCCGATCGTGGTGGCGGTGGCCGGCTTCGTGCTGCCGTTCGTACTCGGCTACGCGGTCTGCCGCTGGGGCTTCGGGCTCGACAATCTGGTGTCGCTGTTCATCGGCGGCACGCTGACCGCGACCAGCATCGGCATCACGGTGCGGGTGCTCGACGACCTCGGCAAGCGGCACAAGGACGAAGCGCAGATCGTCATCGGCGCGGCGGTGCTGGACGACATCCTCGGCGTGCTGGCACTCGCCTTCCTTTACCAGTTCGCGGTGCAGCACGAGGTTTCACTCGCCGCCACCGGCAAGGTCGCGCTCTTCATCCTGCTGTTCATGCTGCTCTCCCCGCTGGTCGCCAAGCTTGCCGGCGGCATCATCGACCATTACGACCAGCGCGCCAGCACCCCCGGCCTGCTCATCACCATGGCGCTGGCACTGATCCTGCTGTTCTCGTGGCTCGCGCACGCGGTCGGCGCGCCACTCATCATGGGCGGGTTCGCCGCCGGTATCGCGCTGTCGCAGCACTTCCGCTTCAACGTCATGCACCGGCTCGGCATGCCTGCGCTCGACCGCTGGTTCGCCCCCAGTCCGCAACTGGCGCACCGACTGGAAGAGCAGATGCGTCCGCTGATCCATACCTTCGCTCCGCTGTTCTTCGTCATGGTCGGCGTGTCGCTCAACCTCAATGCGGTCGACTGGGGCTCGCCGCGTGTCTGGCAACTGGGCGGCGCGCTCATCGTGGTGGCCTTCATCGGCAAGCTTGCCGCCGGCTTTTTCATCCGCGAAAGCCGCTTCCGCCAGACCGCCATCGGCTTGGCGATGATTCCGCGCGGCGAGGTCGGCCTGATCTTCGCGCAGCTGGGCCTGAACCAGGGCATCCTCGATGCCGAAACCTACGCCGCGCTGCTGATCGTCATCGCGCTCACCACGATCGCCCCGCCCTTCCTGCTGAAGGCCTTCTATGGCCGACATGCGAATGCAGCATCCTGAAGCGCTATCGCCGGCTCGCCACATCTGCAAAAATGCGGCCTTTGCCACCGAAAGCCGCTTGCCATGACCCTGCGCGCCGTCACGCTTCTTCCGGAACCCACTTGTCTGAGTCCGGACACCTCCCTGCTGGATGCCCTGCGCCGTATGCTGGACAAGGGCGTCAACCATCTGCCCGTCTGCGACGGCGGCGTCTGGGCCGGGCTGGTGGACATCAACGATATTCTGTACGAACTGCTGCCCGTCAGTGCCCGCGTGGATCATGGGCTGAAAGACCTGCGTTTCGTCGGCGACGGGATTCCGCTGCTCGCCAGCCACTTCAAGGATCTGGCGAACAAGCCGGTACGCGAAGTGGTTCATCACGATTTGCCCATCCTGGATGAAGACACCCCGCTGCTGGAAGCCGCCCTGCTGCTGCACCGGCATGTCACGCCCCTGCCGGTGCTGGATGCCGATGGAAAATTCAAGGGCATGCTGTCGCGCCGCACCCTGCTGAAACACCTGATCCGCACGACAGGGTACTGACATGACGCCTGCCGCCGCCGTTTCCGAAGCAATCTTCGGCCTGTCGCCGCTGCTGGTGTCGCTCACCATTTTCGTGCTGACCTATGCGGTCATCGTCACGGAGAGGATCAATCGCTCGGTGGTCGCGCTGCTCGGCGCAGGCCTGATGATTTTCGCCGGCGTGCTGAACCAGGCCGAAGCCTTCCATGGAATCGACCTCAACACCATCAGCCTGTTGACCGGCATGATGGTCATCGTCGCCATCACGCAGAAGAGCGGCGTGTTCCAGTATGTCGCGGTGAAGGCCGCGAAGGCGGTGAAGGCCGATCCGTGGGGCCTGCTGGTGATGCTGTCGGTGGTCACCGCGCTGTTCTCCGCGCTGCTCGACAACGTCACCACCGTGCTCTTGATCGCCCCGGTGACGCTGCTGATCACCGACGCCCTGCGCATCAACCCCTATCCTTACCTCTTTTCGGTGATCTTCGCCTCCAACATCGGCGGCACCTCGACCCTGATCGGCGACCCGCCCAACATCATGATCGGCTCGGCGACGGGGCTGACCTTCAACGATTTCCTGTTCAATCTGGCGCCCGTCGTTGCGGTGGTCATGGCGCTGACGCTGGTCCCGATCTATTTCATCTGGGGCCGAAAACTGCATGCCTCGGCGGAAGACCGCGCGCTGGTGATGGCGTTCAACGAGCGCGAATCCATCACCGATGCGCGCCTGCTGAAGCAGGCACTGTTCGTCATCGCGCTGGTGATCGCAGGCTTCGTTCTGGCGCATTCCATCGGTCAGGAACCGGGCACCATCGCGATGTTCGGTGCCGCCCTGCTGCTCTTGCTGCGGGTGTACGCTATGCAGGCGGAGGACCAGTCGCACGCCATCCACCACACCTTCGGCGAGGTGGAATGGATCACCATCTTCTTCTTCATCGGCCTGTTCGTGGTGGTGGCCGGCATCGAGAAAGCAGGCGCGCTGGACTTCATGGCGCACAAGATCGTCGAGTGGACCGGCGGCGACTTCACCGTCACCGCCTATGCCATTTTGTGGGTCTCTGCCATGCTCTCGTCGGTGGTGGACAACATTCCCTTCGTCGCCACCATGATTCCGGTCATCCAGAGCATGAGCAGCACGTTCACCCCGCAACAGATCGAGACCCTGTGGTGGTCCCTGTCGCTGGGCGCCTGCCTGGGCGGCAACGGGACGCTGGTTGGGGCATCGGCCAACCTGGTGGTCGCCGGCCTCGCCGAGCGCGCCGGCCAGCCGATCCGTTTTCTGCCCTTCATGCTGATGGCGTTTCCGCTGATGCTGGGCAGCATCGTCGTCAGCAGCGTCTATCTGTGGCTGCGTTACCTCTAAGCTGCGGGGAGAGAACCATTTCCGTCGCACATTGCGACATAATTCGCTTCAATAGACAACAAACCCGAGGATTTTCATAATGCGCAAGCCCCTCTTCACCCTCCCGCTGTCAGCCCTTTTTCTGCTGTCCGCCTGCACGACCAACGATCTCGGCGACTCGCGCGACCTGACCAAGACCCAGACGGGGGCCATCATCGGCACCGTGAGCGGTGCCGCGCTGGGCGCGATCATCAATCACAAGAACCGCGGCAAGGGCGCGCTGATCGGCGCGGTCGGCGGCGGTCTGACCGGTGCCGGCGTGGGCTACTACATGGACACGCAGGCCAAGGACCTGCTGAAGCAGCTGCAGCCTGAAGTCCAGCGCGGCGAAGTCAGCGTCGAGAAACGGCCCGGCGACAACGCCATCCTGGTCAGCATGACCTCCACCACGGGATTCGACACCGATTCCGCCGTGCTGAAACCCGGCTATACGCCGACGCTGAACAAGATCGCCCGCGTGCTGAACCAGTACGGCAAAACCACGGTCACCGTGATCGGCCACACCGACAGCGTCGGCTCGGATGCCTACAACCAGGCCCTGTCGGAACGGCGCGCGCAGTCGGTGCTGGATTACTTCGCCGGCCAGAACGTCAACCCGCTGCGCCTGGAATCCTATGGCAAGGGCGAGACCGGGCCGCGCGCCGACAACAACACCGACGCCGGCCGCGCGCTCAACCGTCGCGTCGAACTGTGGATCCTGCCGGTGATGGCGAACTGAGCGACACCTCACCTGAAAACCCTTTTCCACGAATACCCGAAGGGCATACAGAGCACGAAGCAACACGAAGCCCCGTCTCGGCACGGGCTTTCTTTATGCTGCTTCGTGTCATTCGTGGATAACCGGGCAGCGCCGCAGCGAGTCCGACCGTACGCAAGCTGGCTTTTCTGTCTAAAGTAAAGCCATGGTCAATCCGCTTCATATCCTGTCACGCCTTGCCCTGTTTGCCTGCCTGACGCTGATGCTGGCCGCCGCGGCCAGCGCCGCGACGGTGCGGGTGCTGACGGTGCAGGGTGCGATCAGTCCGGCCAGCTCGGATTACCTGCTGCGCGGCATTGCCCAGGCGATCGACGACAAGGCGCATCTGATCGTGATCGAGATGGATACCCCGGGCGGACTCGATACCTCGATGCGCGACATCATCAAGGCCATCCTCGCCTCGCCGGTTCCGGTCGCCACCTACGTTTCGCCCAAGGGCGCGCGCGCCGCCAGCGCCGGCACCTACATTCTGTATGCCAGCCACATCGCGGCCATGGCACCGGCGACCAACCTCGGCGCGGCGACGCCGGTCGAACTCGCCCCCAGTGGCGGCGACCAACCCGCCGCACCCGACAAGCCCGACGCGACCAGGCCTGCCGACACCCAGGCGGGCGACCCCAAGATGCGCAAGGCGGTGCACGACGCCGCAGCCTACATCCGCGGACTGGCCGAACTGCGCGGGCGCAATATCGAGTGGGCCGAGCGGGCGGTGCGCGAGGCGGTGAGCCTGCCGGCAGCGGAGGCGCTGGAACTGAAGGTGATCGATATCGTCGCAACCGACCTCGACGATCTGCTGAAACAGCTCAACGGCCGCGTCATCAAGATGAACGGACAGACGGTCACCCTCGACACCGCCCAGGTCGAGATCGAGCGCGTCACGCCCGACTGGCGCAGCCGTTTGCTGGCAGTGATCGGCGACCCCAGCATCGCCTACATCCTGATGCTGCTGGGCATCTACGGGCTGATCTACGAATTCTCCAATCCCGGCATGCTGTTCCCCGGCGTGGTCGGCGGCATCTGCCTGCTGCTCGGGTTGTTCGCGCTGCAGGTGATGCCGATCAGCTATGCCGGGTTGGCGCTGATGATTCTCGGCATCGTGCTGATGATTTCGGAAGCGTTCGTGCCCAGCTTCGGCGCACTCGGGCTGGGAGGAGTCGTCGCCTTCGTCATCGGCTCGGTGATGCTGATCGACACCGACCTCCCCGGCTACGGCATCCCCTGGATGCTGATCGTCCCGGTGGCGGTGGCGAGCGCGCTGTTCAGCTTCTTCGTCGCCGGCATGGCGATCAAGGCACGAACGCGGCCGGTGGTGACTGGCGCCGAGGAATTGATCGGCGCCGCTGGCGAGATCCTCGATGACATGGAACACGAAGGCTGGGCGCGCATCCACAGCGAGCAATGGCAGGTGCGCAGCACGATGCCGCTGAAGCGCGGCAGTCGGGTGCGGGTGCGTGCCCGGCACGATTTGGTACTCGATGTGGAACCGGAAAAGGAGAACGACCATGTTTGAATTCGGCGGGTTGACCATCGTTTTGTTGATCGTCGCGCTGCTGGCCGCCAGCCTGCGCATCCTGCGCGAATACGAGCGCGGCGTGGTGTTCATGCTCGGACGTTTCTGGAAGGTGAAGGGGCCGGGCCTGGTGGTCATCCTTCCCGGCATCCAGCAGATGGTGCGGGTGGACCTGCGCACGGTCGTGTTCGACGTGCCGAGCCAGGACGTGATCTCGCGCGACAACGTCTCGGTGAAGGTCAATGCGGTGGTGTATTTCCGCGTCATCGATCCGGCCAAAGCCATCCTGCAGGTGGAGGATTTCCTCAACGCAACCAGCCAGCTGGCGCAGACTACGCTGCGCGCGGTGCTGGGCAAGCACGAGCTCGACGAGATGCTGGCCGAACGCGAACGCCTCAACCAGGATCTCCAGCAGTTGCTGGACGCGCAGACCGACGCCTGGGGCATCAAGGTGTCCAACGTCGAGATCAAGCATGTCGACATCGACGAATCGATGGTGCGGGCGATTGCCAAACAGGCCGAAGCCGAGCGCGAACGGCGCGCCAAGGTGATCCATGCAGAAGGCGAACTGCAGGCCTCGGAAAAGCTGCTGGCTGCCGCCGAGATCCTCGCCGCCAAACCCCAGGCGATGCAGCTGCGCTATCTGCAGACGCTCGCCAATATCGCCGGAGACAGGACCAACACCATCGTCTTCCCGATGCCGGGCGAACTGCTGAACCTGATGGCGCGCGGCACGAAACCCGGCGAATAGCGGCAAACGCACCCCCGGTAAAAACCCCATCGACCACAAGGTTTCGGGTGGCAAGCCGGGCCACATCACGGTATCCTCACCCTGAATCCCGTACCCATCGGGAACCTGTGCGGTGCGAATCCACTCTGACCTGGCACATTGTTTTGCAATTCATTAAAGAGGAGCTTGAATGAACCCGCAAGTCACCACGATCAGCCGCAGCCAGTCTGCGGCGATGTCGACCAACAAGGTCGTCAAGAACACCTACATGCTGCTGTCGATGACGCTGGCGTTTTCCGCGCTCACAGCCGGCCTGTCGATGACCCTGAACCTGCCGCACCCCGGCATGATCATCACCCTGGTCGGCTACTTCGGCCTCTTGTTCCTGACCACCAAGTTCCGCGACAGCGGCCTCGGCATCGCCTTCGTGTTCGCGCTGACCGGCTTCATGGGCTATACGCTCGGCCCGATCCTCAACGCCTACCTGGCCCTGCCCAACGGCAGCCAGGTAGTGATGATGGCGATGGGCGGCACCGCCGCGATCTTCCTCGGCTTGTCGGCCTACGTGATGACCACCCGCAAGGACTTCAGCTTCATGGGCGGTTTCCTCATGGTCGGCATCCTGGTCGCCTTCCTCGCGGGCTTGGGCGCCATCTTCTTCGAGATGCCCGGCCTGTCGCTGGCGGTCTCCGCGATGTTCGTGCTGCTGATGTCCGGCCTCATCCTGTACGAGACCAGCAACATCATCCACGGCGGCGAGACCAACTACATCATGGCGACGGTCACGCTGTTCGTGTCGATCTTCAATCTGTTCACCAGCCTGCTGCACCTGCTGGGCTTCGCCAGCAACGACTGAAGTCGTGACGACAGGCGCAACACAAACGGCACCCACTGCGGTGCCGTTTTTTATCGACACCCACTGCCATCTCGACGCTGCGGAATTCGACGCCGACCGCGGCGCCGAGTACGCACGCGCCGTCGCCGGCGGCGTGGCGGTCCAGATCGTTCCCGCCGTCAGCCGCGACAATTTCGCCGCGGTGGCGGCCACCTGCGAGCGCTACCCCGGCTGCCTGCCGGCATGGGGACTGCATCCGATGTACATCGAGGTGCACCGCCCCGAGCATCTCGTCGATCTGCGCGCGCAGGTCGAGGCGCAGCGCCCGGTGGCGATCGGCGAAATCGGGCTCGACCTGTTCGTGCGCGAGCTCGACCCCGCCACGCAGGAAGTCTTCCTGGTCGAACAACTGAAGATCGCGCACGACTACGACCTGCCGGTGCTGTTGCACTGCCGCAAGGCCAACGACGAACTGCTGAAGCACCTGCGCAAGATCCGCGTGCGCGGCGGCATCGCCCACGCCTTCAACGGCAGCCCGCAGCAGGCGGGCGAATTCATCAAGCTGGGATTCAAGCTCGGCTTCGGCGGCGCATTCACCTGGCCGCGCGCCAACAATCTGCGACGGCTGGCGGTCGACCTGCCGCTCGACGCCATCGTGCTGGAAACCGACAGCCCCGACATTCCGCCGGTGTGGATCGGGCGCGGCCGCAACGCGCCGGGCGAACTGCCGCGCATCGCGCAAACCCTGGCCGAACTGCGCGGCCTGGACATCGAGAGCGTGGCGCGGGACACCACGCGCAACGCCCGCGAACTTTTCCGGCTGGGGTAGGGATGTCTAGTCGGCGTAGCCGAAATCGCCCACCCACTTGCCGCGGCGAAAGTCGATGGCCAGCCAGTTGGGCACATAGGGACGCGGATTTTCGAGCGGAAAGCTTTCGGAGGGCGGCGAGGCACCCCCTTCGGCCACGCTGCAGCGGCGCGTCATGATGGGCTTGAAGCGCACCGCCAGGCGCTCGTTGACCGGAGTGGACCGCTCGGCCGATTCGCCGAAATACACCCGCTTGCGCAGCAGGCAGGAAAACAGCAACTCCATCTCGGCGACCAGCGGCGTGTCGCGCAGAGCCAGTGCTTTTTGCGCGGCTTTGGTGAGCCGGATTTCCAGCGATTTGTCGTGCAGGGTAATGTTCATGGACAGACTCCTGAATGGCATCGTCTTGCCTATCTATAACGGCCATGACGTGCCACGCTGAAGTCCGGTGCAAACGAGGCGCCGGCCGCCGCTCAGAAATCGCGTTCGACCTTGAAGCCATTGATGACGATGTCGCCCGCCACCATGCGCGCACCGTGGTTCACGGCGTCGAGGATGTCGCCGTCGGACCAGCCTGCTGCGCGCGCAGCATCCAGATCGCGGGTGCTGACCCTGCTGGAATCGCGCGTCGCTTTCAGCACCAGGCCAAGTAGCGTCTTCTCGGCAGGGCTCAGAGGACTGTCGTTGAAATCGGCACGGGTGGCTGCGACCTGCTCGGGCGTCCAGCCGGCCAGGTTGACCAGCATTCCGGCATTCATGTCGATGCAGTAGTCGCAATGTCCGGCCTGCGACACCAGCATGCGGATGCATGCCGTCAGCGGCATCGACAGCGTGGGATGCTGCATGACGCTGCCGTAGTATTCCCACTGGTGCCGGAGCAGAAAGGGGTTGGCGCTGAACACCTGGATGGCGGCGGGCACGTGTCCCCACGCGTTCTGGATCTGCGCGTAGATCTCGGCGACTTCACCGGTTGCCGATTCGGGTGTGACGGTTTGCAGAATGCTCATGACGGTCTCCTGAATGCGTTAGATCCAACGCCGGACGCGGGCCTTGTAGGCGCGGTAGGCGTCGCCGAATTTCGCTTCGAGGTGTACTTCTTCGTGCCGAATCACGCCGAAGCGGAGCATGACCCAGATGAGTGGGGCGAACGCCAGCGGCCAGAGCGTGGCGAGCAGCAGGGACACGCCAGCCAGGATGAACCAGTCGCCGAGATAAATCGGATTGCGGCTGAAGCGGAACGGCCCGCCGGTACACAGGGCCGACGCGCCGACATACGGATTGACCGTGGTGTGGTGGCGCGCGAAGGTCCACATCGTCCAGACGAACAGCGCAAGCCCGATGCCGACCGCGAGCCAGCCCAGCGGCCGCGCCGCCGCACCCAGATCGAACGGCAGCGCCAGCCAGTTGCGGTCCAGCCACCAGCCGCCCAGCAGCGCCGCCGCGTAGGGCGCCGGCGGCAGGATCAGGGTGCGCGGTCGCTGCGCGAGATGCTTCTTGCTCATGCTCAGTCCCTCGATGCAGTTGTGGTGTCGACGGCGAATTCCATGGTTTCTCCGGCGCCTCGGCGTTTCAGTGTGTCGAGGAAGCGGCCGAGCTGCGCGAGACAGCTGCGGTAGGCCGCGACCGATTGCGTGTTCTTGCTCATGCCGACGCAACCTTCCAGCGCCGACACGATGAAGAACGCGGTGGCCTCGGCGTCGACATTGCGGCGCACCTCGCCCGCCGTCTTGCCGCGCTTGAGCGCGTCCGCCACGACCCCGACCCATTCCTGGAATATCGCGTTCAGGCGAAGGCGGAAGCCTTCGTCCACCGGACTCATCTCCTGCATCAGGTTGTTGAGCGGACAACCCAGCGTCACCACGCCCGGATCGTCCTCCGCTGCCTTGGCCGCGAGCAGCGCCTGCATGGCTGCCAGCGGCCGCCGGGTGTCCGCCAACGGCGCGAACATCATCGCCGCCAGCCCCGGCCGGATCACCTCCTCGATCACGGCGAGGCCAAGCGCTTTCTTGTCCGGAAAATGGTGGTACAGCGCGCCCTTGGTGAGGCCGGTGTCGGCCAGGATCTGCGCCAGCGAGGCGGCCTGGAAGCCGTTGCGGTGGATTTCGAAAAACGCCGCATCCAGCAGAGTCTGCCGGGTGAGATCGGGGGCTTTGACTGATGTATTCATGAGCCAATCATACATACCGGTTGGTATGTGTCAAGGCAAAATTTATGCCCCCTGGACCCGCGCCAGCGCGGCTTGCCATCATGACCGGATCAGCGCAGCTCCCGCTGCGAAGTGGCACGCAGGAACTCGTTGCGCAGTTGGTCGCTGTCGCGGAAACAGCCGGTGAACGCCTGGGTGACGACGCGTTCGTCGCCGCGCCGGTCCTCCCCCAGCAGCAGGCACAGTTGCTCGGCCTCGATGATGCACGCCGCGCCCTGGGCCTTTCCGTGG
>JAPTVL010000402.1 GCA_028065725.1 Betaproteobacteria bacterium | reverse complement strand
AACCTTTGGCGCTGACCGGCCACCGAAAGGTGGCTCAAACAAATCGGGGTCGCGTTAGCGCCCCCGCTTAGCCGCTTTGAGCGGCTCACACAATAAAGCCCCCGGCTTTGCCGGGGGATACTTACCTATGGGTCTCCCCTAACCCCAAGCAGAGAAAAAATGAAGACGTGGCAATGTGTTGTTTGCGGCTGGGTCTATGACGAAGCCGCCGGTGACGCCGACCATGGTCTCGCTCCCGGCACCCGCTGGGCCGATGTTCCCGACAGCTTCGTCTGCCCCGAGTGCGGGGTGGCGAAGCACGACTTCGTCATGATGGAAGTCTGAGGCCGGGAGTCGGCGCCGGCAGTACGGCGAAAGAAACACGGCGAAAGAAATCCCCGAGCTTGCCGGCGTGCTGTGTTACAGTCCGCCCCGCTTCACCTCCTCAGCGATCGCGCCCCAGTCTGCCGGTCGTGCCTGAATGGCGACACAAAGTCGCATCGAAGGTTACACCCCATGGAAGTTTCCGCCCAGATTGGCCTGCACTTGTGCGGGGGTCGGCTTCAGAGGTATTCAACATGCAGTTCTCCGAACTCGGCCTGTCGGCCGAGCTCCTGCGCGCCATTGGCGAGCAGGGCTACACCACGCCCACCCCTGTGCAACAGCAGGCCATCCCCCACATTCTTGCCGGCCGCGATCTGGAAGCCCTGGCCCAGACCGGCACCGGCAAGACCGCGGCCTTCGTGCTGCCGATCCTGCAGCGCCTGACCAATCCTCTTACCAGCCCCTTGCAAAAGGTCACCCACACCGCGCCGCGCGTGCTGGTGCTGGTGCCGACCCGCGAACTCGCCGCCCAGGTGCTGGAAAGCGTGCGCACCTACGGCGCCCATACCGGCCTGCGCAGCCTCGCGGTGTTCGGCGGGGTCGGCATTAACCCGCAGATCCAGACCATGCGCCGCGGCATCGACATCCTGGTCGCCACCCCCGGCCGCCTGCTTGACCACCTCGGCCAGCGTACCGTCGACCTGTCGAAAGTGCAGACTCTCGTCCTCGACGAAGCCGACCGCATGTTCGACATGGGCTTCATCCGCGACATCCGCCGCATCATCGAACGCCTGCCCAAGGAACGCCAGAACCTGATGTTCTCGGCGACCTTCGCCGCCGAAGTTCGCGAACTGGCCCACACCGTATTGAAGAACCCCGCCATGGTCGAAGTCGCGCGCCGCAATGCGCCGGCCGAACTGGTGGCGCACTCGGTGATCAAGGTCGACCAGGACAAGAAGCGCGATCTGCTGCTGCACCTGTTCGCCGCCCACGGCTGGCACCAGGTACTGGTGTTCTGCCGCACCAAGCACGGCTCCGACGCGCTGGCGCGCAAGCTGGAGCAGGCCGGCGTGCGCACCGCGGCCCTGCACGGCAACAAGTCGCAGAATGCCCGCACCCGCGCCCTGGCCGACTTCAAGTCGGGTAAGCTGGCGGCGCTGGTGGCGACCGACATCGCGGCGCGCGGCCTCGATATCGATTCGCTGCCGCGCGTGGTGAATTTTGAATTGCCCAACGTGCCGGAAGACTACATCCACCGCATCGGCCGCACCGGTCGTGCCGGCGCCAGCGGTGAAGCCCTGTCGCTGGTCAGCAGCGACGAACGCATCCAGTTGCGCGACATCGAGCGCCTGCTGAAGCGCGAAATCGCCGCCTCGATCCTGCCCGGCTTCGAGCCGCAGCATAACAATTCGGTGCCGCGCCCCGCTGCCGGCCGTCCGCCGGCGCACAAGCCGGCCCGGGCGCGCACGCGCAGCGCCAGCGGCGATCGCAGCGGCGCACCGCGCCCGGCGCGCACGGCAACGGATGGCGCCAAGCCGGCCAGCCACCACAGCGGACAGCGGCATCGCTGAGATTCAGCGGCAACCCGTTTCAAGCAATCAGGCCCCGCGAGGGGCCTGATTGCGTTGATCGTCCATCAAGCCCTGTGTCATATGTTGCCGGCGTCCGCCAGTCGTGTTACATAGGGCCCTGCCGTGCCGATGCAAGAGGGCATTTGCGGTCGGTACCATGCCAGTAAAGGACATCTCCGTGAAATCAAGCGTATTTTTTCCGTGGCGGCAGCGGCCCTGTCCATGACGAATGCAATGGCCGGGCTGCTGGTCACCGAAGTCACGGGCATCGTCGAGATCGACGGCAAGGCGCCGGTGGCGACACTGGCCGAGATTCCCGATGGTGCGCGCCTGTCGCTGCAGGCGGATGCCACCTTGGTTGCGGTCGATCTGGTCAGCGGCAAGGAGTACCTGCTCAAGGGCGGCCAGGATTACCGCGTGACGCCGCAGGGACCGCAAGGCCAAGGTATCAGCGAGACGGCCTTGCCGGCCGCAGGCATGGCCGACATTCACATCGAGCCAGGCATGGTGGCCGAGGCAAAGCCGGCGACGCGCACCAGGACCCTCCAGGCAAATGCGCTGAGTCCGATTTCGCCGGTCAAGACCATCGTCGTCTCGGATGCGCCGCTGTTCCGCTGGTCTGCGGTCGAGGCATCCGCCGGCTATCGGCTTTCCGTCCTGAAACCGGATGGCGCCCTGCACTGGGAGGCCCGCACCCAGGACACCCAGCTGCCCCTGCCGGCGACGCATCGCCTTGCTCCCGGCGTGAAATACACCTGGCGCATCGAGCAGCTTGCGGCGGGCGGTTCCGTGCCTGGTGCCGCGGCGGAATTCTCGGTAGCACCGGCGGCAACCCTCAAGCAACTGTCAGCCCTCAAGGCCGATTCCCGCTCGCCGTTTGCGCGGCGCGTACTTTATGCGGCGCTGCTGACGGAGGTCGGGGCGAAACAGGAAGCGAGGGCGCTGTGGCAGGAACTGGCCAGGGAAAAGCCGGATGACAAGGTCCTGCGCAAGTTCGCCGAGGCGCGTTGATCTTTAAGCTGCATTCCGGTTTTCTTCTCCCGGCCGAGCCTGGGTATCGCTAGCCCATCTCGCGAATTGCGGCGGCCAGATCGCGGCCGACGCCGGCGGTGGCACGTCCCAGCCCCGCCACCAGGGCCGCATAACCGTCTGCCGTCAGCCGCTCGCGGATAAAGCTTCTGCCGCTGCGCGGCGCTTCGCCCTTGCGCCTCAGGGTCCATATCGCCTCGACCACGGCAGATTCGCCGAGGGCAGCCTCGAAGCGCAGCACATCCACCTCGATCCGCAGGTCCGCCTCGGCCACGCTCTCCTGGCCCTGGATGCGCACCCGCGTTGAACCGAGTTCGCGGCCCAGATCGGCCGCCAATTGGCGCGGGAATGCCACCTTCAGGGGCTCCGCCCAGCGGTTGAAATCGCTGGCGTGGACGCTGTGCTCGCCGGTCAGGGTGACGATCTGCGGACGATCGACGCGCTCGGGCAGCGCCACCGGACCGACCACGATATACAGGCGCGATTCGGCGCGATGCCGATCCGGCTTTGGCGCAGCGGCAACTGCCTGCAGGCTGTACAGCAGGGTTTTGGGCGAGCTGCCGCAGCCGGTGCCGGCCAGTGCCAGCACCGCGGCAAAACAATAGGACGTCGAACGCGAGGTCGTCATGGCTGTTCCTCCCGCTTGCCCTTGAGCAGGGCTTCGGGTTGTCGGTCAAGGGTGTCGGCAAGGGAGCGCAGGGCCTGGGCGGCGCGCGAAATCTCGCGTGCCGCGTCACGCACATCCGACAGCAGCGGCGCGTCGGCGGCCAGCGTGCGGTTCAGGTTGCCCAGCGTCAGGCGCAGACCGGCCAGGGCGGCTTGCGCCTCCGGCGCCGTCTCGGCATCCAGCCGGTGCGCCAGCTTGTCCAGTCCCCGCAAGGTCTGGCGTGCATCCGCCGCGACGTCGGCAAAGGGCACCTGTTCCAGATTTTTCAGGATGCGCCCCAGCGATGCCTGCAAATCCTCGAGGCTGGCGTACACCGTGGGGAATTCCTGGGGCACCGCCGCCGGGTTGAGGACCACCTTTTTTGCGTCCTTGAAGAAATCCAGCGCTACGTAAAGCTGGCCCGTCAGCAGATTGCCGGTCCTGAGCTGGGCGCGGAAGCCGCGTTCGGCGATGGCCTTGATCAGGCCCTTCTTCACCCGCTGCGCATCGGCGCCCGCATCGCCGGTCGCCGCTCCCGGCGCGCGCCGCATGGCTATGCGCTCGGGATAGATAGCAACATAGACCGGGAAGTGGAACCATTCGCGCTCGGGCTCGTACTCGACGCCAAGCGACAGCACCTCGCCGACCACCACGCCGCGGAAGTCCACTGGCGCCCCGGGCGACAGACCGCGCAGCGATTCCCTGAAGTTCATCACGTAGACCTGCATCTGGCCGTCCGGGGCCTTCATCGCCTCCACCCGGTCGCGATGCATGTTGAAGGTCGAATCGGCCGGCGCCTGGACGAGATTGGCATCGCCAGGTAGGGTTTCAAACGCCACACCGCCGACCAGCATGGCCATTGCCGATTGCGTTTGCACCCGCAGGCCGCCGGCATCGAGCGTCACGTCGATGCCGCTGGCATTCCAGAAGCGGGTCGCCGGCGTCACGTACCGGTCATAGGGCGCCTTGATGAATACCTTGAGGCTGACGCCTTTGCCATCCTTGTCCAGCGAATACGCCTCGACCTCGCCGACCTTGAGCCGCCGGTAGAACACCGGAGAGCCGATGTCGATCGAGCCGAGGTCCGGCGCATGGATGCGGTACTGCCGTCCGGGCAGGCCGGCGGTGATGATGGGCGCTACCTCGTCGCCGACGAATTCGCGCGCAGCCGCGGTGGAGCGGCCGACATCGACACCGATATGCGCGCCCGCGAGCAGGGTGCCGATGCCGGTCAGCTGGCCGCCGGCAAAGCGCGGACGCACCACCCAGAAACGCGTGTCTTCGACCAGCAGATTTTCGGCCTGTTTCAGAAAGCCGGCCGTCACCAGCACGCGGCTGCGGTCCGGCGACAGCGAAACCGCGTTGACCATGCCGATGTCGACGTCCTTGTAGCGGATGCGGGTCTTTCCCGGTTCGAGTCCATCGGCAGTGGCAAAGCTGATGGTCACGGTCGGGCCGCGCTCCATGATGGCGCGCAATGCCAGCCAGCCGCCGACCAGCACGGCAATGGCGGGAATCAGCCAGATCAGTTGGAAGCGATAGGCTCGCCGCGGTGCCACCCGTGCCGGGGGAAGTTCGGGAATTTCAGTCATGGCGGGTTCGTACTTTCGGTTTGTCCCAAATCAGTCGCGGATCGAAACTCATTGCGGCAAGCATCGTCAGCACCACCACGACGCCAAAAAACAGCGCTCCCGGTCCGGGACGGATGGTGGCGATCGACTCGATCTGAACCAGGGCGGCCAGCAGCGTCACGACATAAATATCCAGCATCGACCAGCGGCCGAAGAACTCCAGCACCCGATACATGCGGGTTCGCGACCGTGCCGAGCCGGTCACCGAACGCTGCACCGAGAGCAGCAGAAAGGCCAAGGCAAGCAGTTTCGCCGACGGCACGACAATGCTGGCAAAAAACACCAAGACAGCCAGATACCAGGATCCGGACGTTGCCAAAAAAACCACACCGCTCATGATCGTGTCCCGCTGCGATCCGAACAGCGAGCCTGATTCCATGATCGGCAACAGATTGGCCGGAATGTAGAGAGTGCCGGCGGCCAGCAGCAGCGCCCAGGTACGGGCAATGCTGTGCGGCTTGCGCGCATGCAGCGACGTCTCGCAGCGCGGACAGAGCACCGCGGCAGCGTCCGGCGCGCGGCTGACCAGGCCGCAGCAGTGGCATGCCGCCAGACCAAGTTCCCGCGCCGTTACGGTCGCCGTCATGCGGCCTCACCGCGCACCGCGATGGCCCACAATTCGCGGCCGTCGATGTTGCTCCAGATGGCCGCCAGCAAGAGCATCAGGGCGGCATACGACCAGAGGGCGACGCCCGGCACGACGTGGGCGAGGTGGGCCAGCTTCACCAGCGAGACCAGCACGCCGAGCATGAATACTTCGACCATGCCCCAGGGCCGGGTGCCCGAGATGAAGCGCAGCATCAGCCTGACCGGCCGCGACGGGCGACCCGCCAGCAAGGCGCCCAGAATCACCGCCAGCAGGGCCAGTTCGAGCAACGGCACCAGCAGCGTGGTGACGAACACCAGCAGCGCCAGCAGATGCATCTCCGCATCCCAGAGCAGGCCGACGGCGTCCGGCAGCGATGCGGCGTTGTAGCGGCCCTGGGTTTCAATGGTGGCAATCGGGAAGGCGCTGGCGATGACGAACACCACCAGGGCGGTGATGGTGAGCGCCAGCGCCCGTTCCGGATGCCCGCGGCGAAACAGCGGCGCGCCGCAGCGCGCGCACAGCGCGGCGCCACCGGCCGCGAGCGGGATGCTCCGCTGCAGCATGTCGCAGGTATGGCAGGCCACCACATCCGGTAAGGCTACTGCTGTGCCCGGCTCCCGCGGGCTTTGCTGCGCTGATGGTGACGTCATGGTTGCTCAGAACGACGAGCCGGGCTGCTTGAGGAATTCGATTTCCTCCGGCGTCGATGCGCGGCCGAGGAAGGCATTGCGATGCGGAAAGTGGCTGAAGCGGGCGACTATCTCGCGATGGCGCAGGGCGTAGTCGTAGGCGCTGTCGAAGGCCTCGTGCTGCATTTCGCGCCGCAGGGCGGCGAACAGCGCCACCGAGCGCTCCTGATCCAGCAGTGATTCGCTGTGTTCGAAAGGCAGGTAGGCGAAGCAGCGTTGCCAGGGCGACAGGTTCTTGTCGCGTCCGGTGCTGACCAGCCGTACTGCAATATCCAGGGCCTGCGCGTCGCCGGCAAAGGCGCGCGGCGTGTTGCGGAAAATGTTGCGAGTGAATTGGTCGAGCAGCAGCAGGCGCGCCAATAGCGATTCATCCGGCCCCTCGGCGACGGCGCTGCTCAGGGCAAGTTCGATGTCGGCGCCGAAGCGCTCGCGGATCGCGGCATCGAAGGTTTCGTCCTTGCGGAACCATTCCGGGCGGTAAGCCCCGTGGCCGGGGTGGTCTGGCGGCAGGAACCAGAAATCGAGAACGGCGCGCGCGGTTTCGGCGTTCACCGCGCTGCGCTCAAGCGGCTTTTTTGGCCGCCGGCTTTTTCGTGGCCGGCTTCGCCGCGGGCTTCCTGGCCGCCGGCTTTTTCGCCGCCGCCTTCTTCACCGCGGGTGTCTTCGCCGTCTCGCCAGCGCCGACTGTCGAGGTGGCTTTGGCGCTCGCCGGTTTCGCCGGTTTGGCTTCGGCCGCCTTGGTCGCGGGCTTTGCCCCGGCCTTCGGCGTCCGCGGTTCGAACTCGAAACCGACCTTGCCGCTGGCCGGGTCGCGCACCAGGTAGGCGGAAAACTTGCGCCGCGTCTTGTTCGAGATGAAGCCCTTGAGCAGGTCGGTGCGCCCGGTGGCCAGCAGCTTCTGCATGTCGCCGCGCGCCACTTCCTGCTGCAGGATGACCTTGCCGGAGCGGAAATCGCAGGTCTTGCCGGCGCCCACGGCCTTTTCGCAGACATAGGCCATGCCGTGCTCGAAGACGCGGCCGCCGCACTTGGGGCAGGCGCCGAGCGCTTCCTGGGTCGAGAAATCCACTTCCTCGGCATCGGCGTCGGCGTCGGACTGGCCGAAATCGAATTCCGGCATGTGGTCGTCCTTGAGCTTGATCATCGCCGCGAAGGGACGTCCCATCTTGCTGCGGAAGCCCTGCAGCGGACCGATCACGCGCTGCGAAAGCAGTTCGTCCATTTCCTCCGGCTCCCATTGCCGGCTGGCGACGACTTTCCACAGGCTGTAGTCGCAGGCCTTGCACTGGAACTTCTTGTAGTTTTCCTGAATCACGCCGCCGCAGCGCGGGCAGGGTGTCTTCAGCGTCGAGAAGGCCGCTTCGGGCAGTTCGCCGCTCTTGATGCGCTCGACCATGTCGCGCGTCTTGTCCACGATGTGGTTCATGAACTCGTCGCGCTGCAGGCGGCCGTGTTCCATTTCCCGCAGCTTGTATTCCCATTCGCCGGTCAGCTCCGGCGAGCGGATTTCATCGACGCCGAGATTCTCCAGCGCGAACAGCAGCGAAAAGGCCTTGGCCGTTGGCTGCAGTTCGCGGCCGTTGCGATGCAGGTATTCCTCGGCCAGCAGGCCCTCGATCGTCGCGGCGCGCGTCGCCGGCGTGCCGAGGCCGCGCTCGGACATGGCTTCGCGCAGTTCTTCGTCTTCGATCAGCTTGCCGGCGCCCTCCATCGCGGTCAGCAGCGTGGCTTCCGTGAAGCGCGGCGGCGGCTGGGTGGCCTTGGTCTTGACCTCGATATCCTTGGCCCAGATCCGCTCGTTCTTTTCCAGCGGCGGCAGGGTCAGGTTCTCGCCGGCTTCTTCACGGGTTTCCTGCGATTCCTTGCCATACACGGCCAGCCAGCCGGGCGTCACCAGTACCTTGCCCTCGGTCTTGAAGGCTTCCTGCTCGACGCGCGTGATGCGCGTCGTGATGTTGTATTCGGCCGAGGGATAGAAGATGGCGAGGAAGCGCTTGGTGACCAGATCGTAGATCTTCTGTTCCGGTTCCGAGAGGTTCTTCGGCGCGGCGCCGGTGGGAATGATGGCGAAGTGGTCGCTTACCTTGGCGTTGTTGAAAATGCGCTTGTTGGGATGCACCCAGCCGTTCTTGATGATGGCGCCGGCAAACGTGGCGTAGGGCGTGCCGGCCATCGCCGCAAGGGTTTCCTTGACCGTGCCGATGTAGTCCTCGGGCAGGTGGCGGCTGTCGGTCCGCGGGTAGGTCAGCGCCTTGTGCTTTTCGTACAGTGCCTGCGCCAGCCCGAGTGTGTTCTTGGCGCTGATGCCGAAACGGCCATTGGCCTCGCGCTGCAGCGAGGTGAGGTCGTAGAGCATCGGGCAGGCTTCGGTCTTGGGCTTGCTTTCTTCTTCGACCGTGCCATGCTGGCCCAGGCATTTCTTGCGCAGGGCGTCGGCCTTGGCCTTGTCCCAGATGCGCTCGGCGCGGGCATGCTCGTCATCGGCCTTCTTGAACTTCTCGTCGAACCAGCGCCCGCGGTAGGTGCCGGCGACGCACTGGAATTCGCCCTCGACCTCCCAGTAATCGCGCGAGACGAAGGCGCGGATGCGGCTTTCGCGTTCGACCATGATCGCCAGGGTCGGCGTCTGCACGCGCCCCACCGGGGTCTTGTAGAAGCCGCCTTCCTTCGAATTGAAGGCCGTCATGGCGCGTGTGCCGTTGATGCCGATCAGCCAGTCGGCTTCCGAGCGGCAGCGCGCGGCATCGGCCAGCGGCAGCATTTCGTGGTCGGTGCGCAGATGGGCGAAGCCGTCGCGGATCGCGGTGGCGGTCATCGACTGCAACCACAGGCGGCGGATCGGTTTCTGCCTGGCGCCCAGCGCGTGCTGCGCGACGTAGCGGAAAATCAGTTCGCCTTCGCGCCCCGCGTCGCAGGCATTGACCAGGCCAGTGACATCCTTGCGCTTGATCAGGCGGGTCAGCAGGCGCAGGCGTTCCTGGGTGCGCTCGATCGGATTCAGCGAGAAATGCGGAGGAATCATCGGCAGATGGGTGAAGCTCCACTTGCCGCGCTTGACGTCGTACTCCTCCGGCACGGCCAGTTCCAGCAGATGGCCGATGGCCGAGGACAACACGTAATCGTCGCTCTCGAAGTAGTCGCCGGTCTTGGTGAAGCCTCCGAGCGCCTTGGCAATATCCTGGGCGACGGAAGGCTTCTCGGCGATGATGAGTTGCTTTGACATTGTCTGTTCGACTGATTCGGAGGCAATACAGGGTCAGGAGCGGCGCATCATAAGCGCGCCGCTCACAATTAAGCAAGCCGGTACTTAATTGAGCAGGACGCGGGTAACGTCGCCGCCGGGGACGAAATCCTCGTCCTCGCTTTCCTCGGCGAGGAGTTCTTCGAGGATCAGGGCATCGACTTCATGGCGGTAGCGCCAGATCACGGCGAGCACGATCACCTTGAGCCGGTCGAGGCTGATTTCGGCATCCGGCAAGGCCAGCGCACGTTCGATGATGGCTTCGCGCAGGGGTGCATCGACGGCATCGTGCTGCTCGAGGAAGGTGATGAAGCCGCGGCAGGCGGTGGGCAGCCTTTCCTGTTCTTCCTCGTCGTAAATCCTGATGGAGTTTGCGAGTGCCGGGCTGCGGCAGGCGCTGCCGGCGTCACCGGCGAGGCCGTCGAGCCAGGACAGGGCTGCGGTGATGTCATCGCTGCCGAAACCGGCCGCCGAAAGCTTTTTGGCCAGTACCGCCGGCTCCGGGCAGGCATCGGGCAGGTAGTTTTCGAACAGGTAAACCAGGATGTCGATCATGATGTTTGCTGAACAGGACTCTATTGGTGGAGCCTTTGGTAGAGGCCGCCGGGCAACTGCGCGATACGCCCGGCGAGTTCCATGGGCAGGAGCATGGCAAGAAGGTCGGCGGGCGTCAAGCCGCTGCGCAAGGCCAGGGTATCGAGCGGACAGGGGGCATCACCCATGAAAGCGAGCACTTGCTCTTCGTGGCTGTTCTGTACCGGCGAGGCCGGATTGGCGACGCCGGCCGTGGTGGAGATGTTTCCCCAGCGCAATTCTTCGAGGATGTCATGCGCCGACTCGACCAGCTTGGCGCCCTGGCGTATCAGTTGATGGCAACCGTGCGACAGCGGCGAGTGAATCGAGCCGGGGATCGCGAACACCTCGCGGCCGCTTTCGGCGGCCAGCCGGGCCGTGATCAGCGAACCGCTGCGCAGTGCGGCCTCGACCACCAGGCAGCCCAGACCCAGGCCGGCAATGATGCGGTTGCGGCGCGGGAAGTTGGAAGCCAGCGCCGGCGTGCCGAGCGGGAACTCGCTGAGCACCACCCCCTGTTCCGCGATCTGGCGTGCCAGGGCTGCGTTGCGCGCCGGGTAGAGGCGGTCGGCGCCGGTCCCGATCACCGCCACCGTGCTGGCCGACGTTGCCAGCGCACCGCGATGGGCGGCGGCATCGATGCCCAGCGCCAGGCCACTGACGGTGGTCAAACCAACATCGCCGAGGGCTTTGGCAAAGGCTTCGGCGTCGCGTGTGCCCTGGGCGGTGGCATTGCGGCTGCCGACGACGGCCAGCATCGGTCGATTGAGCATGCTGCAGTCACCTTTGGCGTAGAACAGCAGCGGCGGATCGGCAGAAGTCAGCAGGCTTTGCGGATAGTCGGCATCGGCCAGGGTCAGCAAGCGATTGCCCGGCTGGGTCGCCCAGTCCAGTGCTGCATCGATCTCGGCACCACACTCGTGGCGCAGCAGCTGGTCCGCCAGCGTTGAGTCGATAATCGCGGACAGCGCGTGCGGGCTCGCCTCGAAAATCGCCTGCGGCAGCCCGCAGGCCTTGAGCAAGGCGCGGCGCGCTTCGCCGCCGAGACCCGGCGTCAGCGTCAGGCGCAGCCAGGAGGCGAGTTCTGCGCGATCCGTCATGATTGCCCAGCCGCTTTGCGTGCCGGGGTTTCCGCTTTGCGGGGCGGCGTCAGGGGGTGCGCACGTGATCGCCGACCACTACGGGGCGTGTGGCATTCATCACCAGTGCGTAGGAGACCCGGTCGAAGACGCGGAACACGAACACCAGGCCATTGCGCGAGTCCGGCAACTGGTAGTCGGTCTTTTCGCCCTGGTAGCGATTGCTTACGACCAGGCCGGCCACATCGGCGGCGAGTACGTGCCCGGGCTCGAGGCCGTCGGCCTTGCCGCGGTTGAGCACGATCATCGACTGCGGTCCGCCGAAGTTGACGCCGCCGTAGATGCCGAGCACCTTGGCCTGGACCAGTTTACCCGGCGGATGCGGAATGTAATTCGCCACATCCTCGCGCGGCGCGACCAGCAGACGGTCGTCGCGGATGATTTCCTGTTTCGAGGTGAGGACCAGGAAGCTCGACGGCACGCCGGTCTGGGTCTGGCGCGCAGTGCCGAGATACTGGGCTTCGTAGCCGAGCGTTTCCTTGGTGTCGGGATCGACCAGCGCCTTGCCCGGGCGGAACAGCTGCCAGCGTTTTTGCGCGCCGCTGGCCGGGGTGGCCTCGGTGGTGTGGATGGTGTCGCCGGCGCCGGCGATCACCCGGCCGTCTTGCAGCGCCACCACGCGCGGCGCGGCATCGAACCCGGCGGCATCGAGCACCCGCGGCTCGCTGAGAAAGGGCTCGATGTCGCGCGGCTCGATGCTGGGAATGCCTTTGCGCAAGGCCTGGGAGTATTCGCGGGGCGGCTGCTTCACCGTGCCCAGTTTGAGACGCGGCTGATCGCCGCTCCGGTCGAGCACCAGGACCTGGCCCGGATAGATGCGATGGGGGTTGCGGACATCCTCCGCGTTCATCTTCCACAACTCGCTCCAGCGGTAGGGGTCCTTGAGAAATTTCGAGGAGATTCCCCACAGGGTGTCGCCACGCACGACGATATGCCGGTCCGGCGCGTCGTCGGCCAGCCGCAGAGGTGCCGTCCCCTGGGCGAGCGCCAGAGTGCTTGAAATGCTGATGAGCAGCGCAGATATAATGCGACGCATGGCTTGATCTCCTGGCCGAGTGTCTGTGTGGATGGCGAACCACCCGAGTGATCGTCCGATTCTGCCCGACAATTCCCTCTGCATCAATTCTTTAAAGAGCGGTTTCATGGCCCTATTGCCCATTTTGCGATACCCCGACCCCCGGCTGCACAAAAAGGCGGCCCCCGTTACCCAGGTCGATGCACGCATCCGCCAGCTCGCCGCCGACATGGCCGAGACCATGTATGCCGCGCCGGGTATTGGTCTGGCTGCCTCGCAGGTGGACCAGCATCTTCGTCTGATCGTGATCGATGTTTCGGAAGACCGGTCGCAGCTGCTGACGCTGATCAATCCCGAACTGCTGGAAAAATCCGGCGAATGCGAAGGCGAGGAAGGCTGTCT
Source organism: Betaproteobacteria bacterium (assembly GCA_028065725.1). The sequence continues at coordinate 40,190 of JAPTVL010000402.1, read as the reverse complement.
GTCGGTACCCGGCATCTACGAGACGGTGCAGCGCGCCAGCCACGTTCGGGTACGCGCGCTGGGGCTCGATGGCAAGGCTTTCGAGCTGGAAGCCGACGATCTGCTCGCGGTGTGCATCCAGCACGAAATGGATCATCTCGAGGGCAAGGTCTTCGTCGAATACCTGTCGCGCCTCAAGCAGACCCGGATCAAGAGCAAGCTGCTCAAGCAGGCGCGAGAGACTTTCTAGATGAAACTCATTTTCGCCGGCACGCCGGAATTTGCCGCGCGTGCGCTGGAGGCTTTGCTGGCGGCCGGGCACCAGATCGCGCTGGTGCTGACCCAGCCCGACCGTCCCGCCGGGCGCGGCATGGCGCTGCAGGCCTCCGCCGTCAAGAAAGTGGCGCTGGCCCATGGCATTCCGGTGTTCCAGCCCGAACGGCTCAAGGATTTGGCAACGCACGAGCCGATCCGCGCCGCCTGCACCGAGCAGGGCGCGGAACTGATGGTGGTGGCGGCCTATGGCCTGATCCTGCCGCAGGCCGTGCTCGATCTGCCGCGCTGCGGCTGCATCAACATCCATGCCTCGCTCTTGCCGCGCTGGCGCGGTGCGGCACCGATCCATCGCGCGATCGAGACTGGCGATGCGCAAACCGGCATCACCATCATGCGGATGGACGCCGGGCTCGACACCGGGCCGATGCTGCTGTCCGCCGCGATCGACATCGACCCGCAGGACACCACCGGCAGTCTGCACGATCGCCTCGCCGCGCTGGGCGGCAGGCTGGTGGTCGAGGTGCTGGCGCGCTTTGACCAGCTGGCGCCGGTGGCCCAGCCCGATGCCGGCGTTACCTACGCCAACAAGATCGACAAGAGCGAAGCGCGCCTGGACTGGAACCGGCCGGCCACGGAACTCGCGCGCAAAGTGCGCGCCTTCAATCCCTTCCCCGGCGCGGTGGTGACCCTGGCCGGCGAGCCGGTCAAGGCCTGGCGCGGCGCGGCGGTCGCCGCCGCCGGCCGCCCCGGCCAGGTGCTCGCCGTCGATGCGAACGGCATCGTGGTGGCCTGCGCCGAAGGCGCCCTGCGTCTGCTCGAATTGCAGAAACCCGGTGGTCGCCGGGTCACCAGCGCCGACTTCCTGAACGGCAGCTCCCTGCGTCCCGACTGAGCGCTTCCCATGCACACCATCACCCCTCTCGCGCCGTCGCGCATGGCGCCTGCCGACTTGCCGTCGGCAGTCTCGCCCATCGTCGGCGGCCGCGTCGAACTACAGCTGCTGACGACGCTGAAGTGCAACCTGAAATGCACCTATTGCTCGCTCGGCGTCGGCGAAGTACTCGGTTCGCAGACCGAAATGAAGTACGACATCGAACAGCTGGCCGCCTTCGTCGAGCGTCATCTGGCCGACAAGGAGGTCTATGTCACCTTCTACGGTGGCGAGCCGACGCTCAACAAGGGCCTGATGTTCGACGTGATGCAGCGCTTTCCGCAGTTCCGCTACCAGTTGCAGACCAACGGCACCCTGCTCGACAAGCTGCCGGACTGGGTGCTGGCGCGGCTGTCGAACGTGCTGGTGTCGATCGACGGCGGTGAGGAAATCACCGATGCCTATCGCGGACGCGGCATCTGGAGCAGCGTCATGCGCAATGTCGAAAGCATCCGCGGGCGGGTCGGCGGCACGCTGACGGCGCGCGTGACCTGGGGCAACCCGGCGACCAGTTTCGAGGAGCTCGACGGCCTGGCCGCGAACTTCGATTACCTCTACTGGCAGTTCGTCGCCGACGAAATGTATGCCGACGATTCGGTGGCGCGGCGCAAGGCGGTGCTGGAGCAGCTGATCGCCAGATTCTTCGCCGGCAGCGACGTGCTCTACCCGCTGCTGCCGCTGATGGGCATCGTCAGGAACAAGCTGCTGCCCAACCGCGCGGTCGAGCTGTATGCCGGGCAGACCCAGTGCCGGGTGTCGACCCATCTGCTGAATGTCATGCCCAACGGCCAGATCTTTCCCTGTCCCGACATGATGTACGTGCCGGAAATGCAGATGGGCGAAATCCAGGGCAACTGGCTGCAGCCGAGCCCCCTGCAGCCGCATGCCGACATGCCCTGCGCGGACTGCGAGGCGTTTGCCTGGTGCCGGCGCAACTGCATGAAGAACCTGCACCTGGGCTATGTCAAGAAGGACGAACGCTATCGCCGCAATGTGGTCGAGCCGATCTGCGACCTGCTGCGTTTCATGGGCCGCGAAATCGACCGCCACGATCCGCAGGCCTGGTTCGCCCGCCTGCCCCTGCCCGAGCGCCAGCGTCTGCTGGATGCCGAGGTGTATGAATACGTGGAAGTCATGCCCTGAACCCTGAGGCAATACCGGCATGGCGAGCGCGAGGCGCGAGCGGGCTGGTATTCTTGGGCGATGCTGATGCTTCCTCCCCTTGCCGAAGCCTTGCACGCGGCAGCCGGCCTGGTTGCCGCCGTGCTTGCCGGCCGCAATTTCGATGTCGCCCTGGCGCACGCCAGACTTGCCGCTCCGCTGCGTGCCGCGACCATGGATCTGGCCTATTCCACCCTGCGCGCCTTTGGCCGCGGCGACTTTCTGCTCGGCCAACTGCTGGCGCGGCCGGTGTCGGACCACACGGCGCGCGGCCTGCTGCTGGCCGCGCTGGCGCGGCTCGAAGCGCGGCCGGACGAGGCCCACACCATCGTCGACCAGGCCGTGACGGCCGCGGCGCGGGTAGCCCGCGGCCAGTTCAAGGGTCTGGTCAACGGCGTGCTGCGCAACTTCCTGCGCCGCCGCGCCGAACTTCTGGCCCGCGCCGCTGCCGACCCGGTGGCATGCCGGCAGCATCCGGCGTGGTGGATCGCACACCTGCAGCAAGATCATCCGGCGCACTGGGAAAGCATCCTCGCCGCCGGCAACAGCCATCCGCCGCTGTGCCTGCGGGTCAATCTGCGCCGTGGCACCAGCGCCGACTTCCTGCGCCAGCTCGATACCGCAGGAATTGCCGCGCGGGTACTCGATGCCACGGCGATACTGATCGACAAGCCGCTGCCGGTGGAGCGCATTCCCGGCTTCAGCGACGGCCTGTGCTCGGTGCAGGACTGGGGCGCACAGGCCGCGGCGGGTCTGCTCGACGTGGCGGACGGCATGCGCGTGCTGGATGCCTGTGCCGCGCCCGGCGGCAAGGCGGCGCATCTGCTGGAAACCGCGCAAATCGATCTCGTCGCGCTCGATGCCGATGTCCTGCGCGCCGCGCGCATCGGCGAAAATCTGCAGCGGCTGGGGCTGGCCGCGACGGTTAAGGTCGGCGATGCGCGCGCCCCCGATGCCTGGTGGGACGGCCGCCCCTATGACCGCATCCTGGCCGACGTACCGTGTTCGGCCTCCGGCGTGGTGCGCCGTCATCCCGACGCCAAGTGGTTGCGGCGCGAAGCCGACATCGCCGGCTTCGCCGCCACGCAAGGGGCGATTGTCGATGCCTTGTGGCGAACTCTCGCCCCCGGTGGCAAAATGCTTTATGCAACCTGCTCGGTATTTGCGCAAGAGAATGCCCAGCAGGTCAATGCCTTTGTCGGCCGTCATGCCGATGCCCGGCATCTGCCGACGACACGCGCCACACCCGGCGATGCACAACTGCCAGAACTGCCCGATGCCGAACATGACGGCTTTTATTACGCGCTGCTGCAGAAGGATTGAAGCCGGGCTGCTGGCGGCGCTGCTGCTGCTGGCCCTGGCGGCCCACGCCGGCAGCATCGAGCCGAAGCGCGCGGCGCTGACCCTGGGCGAGGACGGCTATGTGCTGTCCGCGGAGTTCGCGGTCGATCTCGGCAACCGGCTGGAGGATGCGGTGGCGCGCGGGGTGCCGCTGTATTTCAACCTCGAATTCGTGCTCGAGCGCAACCGCAAGTACTGGATCAATGAACACATCATCACCCGCCGCCTGGGCTATCGCCTGGCCTACAGCAGCCTGACGCGGCAGTATCGGCTGACCACCGGCAACCTGCACCAGAACTTCGGCAGTCTCGCCGAGGCGATGCGCGTGGTCGGGCGCATCGCGGCCTTGCCGGTGGCGGACCGGGACGCGATCCGCGCCGGCGAGTCCTATCAGGCCGCGGTGCGTCTGGCACTCGACCGCAGCCAGCTGCCCAAGCCCTTCCAGGTCGATGCCATCACCGATCGCGATTTGCAGGTGGAGGCCACGGTGCTGCGCTGGAATTTCCTTGCGCCGGCGGTGGCGCAATGAAAATTGCATTGGCGGTGATCGCCGCGCTGGGCGCGATCCTGCTGTTCCTGCTGGCATCGGCGTCGGCCAACACGGCCCTGTTCGCCGAGCACTATCCCTGGCTGCTGGCGATCAATGGCGCCGCCGCCGTGGCCCTGCTGGTGCTGGTCGGCCTCCAGCTGCGACGACTGCGGCGCGACTATCGCAGCGGTGTGTTCGGCTCGCGCCTGAAATCCCGCCTGCTGCTGATGCTTTCGCTGATGGCCGTGCTGCCCGGCGCGCTGGTGTATGGGGTGTCGATGCAATTCGCGGTAAAGAGCATCGATTCCTGGTTCGACGTGCGCGTCGATGCCGCGCTGGAAGGCGGCCTCAATCTCGGTCGCAGCGTGCTCGATACGCTGCAGGCCGAGCTGCTGGCGAAAGCCCGTGGCGCGGCGCTGGATCTGGGCGATGGCGACTTCGTCAGCCCGAGCCGGCTCAATCGATTGCGCGAACAGGCGGGTGCGCAGAGCGCGACGCTGCTGACGCTCTCCGGCCAGGTGCTGGGCAGCAGCTCGGCGCAGATGGGCAGCCTGATGCCTTCGGTGCCGGCGCCGAGTCAGCTGCGCAGCGCGCGCAGCGGGCGCGGCCTGGTCTCGGTGGCCGAGGCCGGGGGCGGTGGCCTGATGGTGCGTGCCCTGGCGCCGGTCGCCGGCGACGGCCTCAATGTCGATCCGCGCATCCTGCAATTGACGCTGCCGGTGCCCACTTCGATCGCCAACAGCGCGGAAAGCGTCGAGGCCGCGCATCGCGATTACCAGGAACTGCAACTCGGCCGTGCCGGCCTCAAGCGCATCTATACCCTGACCCTGACCTTGGCGCTGCTGCTGGCGCTGTTCGCCGCGGTCGCCCTGGCCTTCTTCCTCGCCGAGCGCCTGGCGCGGCCGCTGCTGATCCTGGCCGAAGGCACGCAGGCGGTGGCGGCCGGCGACTTCACACCGCGCGCCACGGTGGAAGCCTCCGACGAACTCGGCGTGCTGACGCATTCCTTCAACAGCATGACCCACCAGTTGAGCGAGGCGCGGGCCCAGGCCGAACACCATCGTCATGAAATGGAAGCGGCGCAGGCCTACCTCGAATCCGTGCTGGCCAACCTCTCGGCCGGGGTGCTGGCCTTCGATTTGCGTTTCCGCCTGCGTGCCGCCAATCGCGGTGCGCTGGCGATCCTCGGCGATGACCTGGCCGGCTTCGAGCAGATGCGGCTGCAGGACTGGCCGCGCCACGAAACCCTGGCCGGGGCGATTCTCGGCGGTTTCGCCCGGCGCGGCGACGAGTGGCAGGAGCAGCTCGAACTGGCGCGCCCGGACGGCATGACGCAGGCGCTGCTGGTGCGCGGCACGGCGCTGCCGGCGGCCGGCGGCGGCGGTTACGTGGTGGTCTTCGACGACATCACCCGGTTGATTGCCGCGCAGCGCTCCGCCGCCTGGGGCGAGGTGGCGCAGCGCCTGGCGCACGAGATCAAGAATCCGCTGACGCCGATCCAGCTCTCCGCCGAGCGCCTGCAGCTCAAGCTGGCGGACCAACTGTCAGGTCCTTCGCGGGAACTGCTGGACCGCGCCACGCAGACCATCGTCAATCAGGTCGAGGCGATGAAGAACATGGTCAATGATTTCCGCGACTACGCGCGCACCCCGCTGCCGCAGCTCGCGCCCGTCGATCTGGCGGCCCTGCTCGGCGAAGTGCTGAGCCTCTACGAGAACTCGCGGGCGACGATCGCCGTCGCCCCGGCGCCGACTCCCGGCGCCCTGCCGCCGGTACTGGCCGATGCCAACCAGTTGCGCCAGGTACTGCATAATGTCCTGACCAACGCACAGGACGCACTTTGCGACGTGGCCGGCGCGCAGATAACGATCATTACGGCGCAGGAATCGGGACGCGCGCGACTGACCATCAGGGACAACGGACCGGGCTTCCCGCCGCAGATACTTTCGCGCGCCTTCGAGCCCTATGTCACGACCAAGTCCAAGGGCACCGGGCTGGGCCTGGCGATCGTGAAAAAAATCGTGGATGACCACGGCGGCGAGATTCGACTCGCCAATGACCATGGTGGAGAGGTAAGCATCTGGCTGCCACTGGCGGCAAAGGGAGTTTAGGGAAATGCCGAAGATACTGGTGGTGGATGACGAAGTCGGAATCCGCGAGCTGTTGTTCGAGATCCTGCGCGACGAGGGGCACGACGTACAGCTGGCGGAGAATGCCGCGGCGGCGCGGGTCGCGCGCGAAAGCGGACGGCCCGACATGGTCCTGCTCGACATCTGGATGCCCGATACCGATGGCATCACGCTGCTGAAGGAATGGTCCGGCAACGGCCAGCTCAACATGCCGGTAGTGATGATGTCGGGCCACGCCACGATCGACACCGCGGTCGAGGCGACGCGCATCGGCGCGCTGGATTTCCTCGAAAAGCCGATCGGCATGCAGAAGCTGCTGGCGGCGGTGAAGAAGGCGCTCGAGCGCGGCGCCCGGCACGCCGGCGGTGGTCTTTCGCTGGGTGCGTTCGCCCGCCCCGGCCCCTTGCGCGACCTCAAGCGCCGGCTCGACCAGGTGCTGGCCAAAAGTCCCCTGCTGCTGCTGCGCGCGGCGCCCGGCGGCATCGTCGAACTGGTGGCGCGCACGGCACAGGTGGCCGGCAAGCCGTGGCTCGACCTGGCCCACGAGTCCAACCCGCTGAGTACCGAGATGCTGCAGCGTGCCGCGGGCGGGGTGCTGTGGTGCGAGGAACTGGCGAGCCTGACCCGCCTGCAGCAAAAGAACCTGCTGTTCGCGGCGGAGCGCCTCGACCGTTACAGCCTGCGCCTGGTGGCAGCCACCACCCACAGCCGCGCCGAGCTGGTGGCGCTGGGCTGGGAAGACGCCGGCTTGCAGCGCGTGTTCGAGACCGGGCTGGGCGTGCCGAGCCTGGCCGAACTCAAGGACGAGGTACCCGATATCGCCGCGCACCTGCTGGCGCAGCTGCTGGAAAGCGACGAGATTCCCTTGCGGCGCTTTTCCAGCGCGGCGCTCAATGCCCTGCGCCAGCACAGCTGGGACGGCGGCTATGCCGAGCTCAAGGCGGCGGTGAAATCGCTGGCGCTGGCCAGCCTGGGCGAGGAAATCGGCGAAGAGGAGGCGCTGCAGCTGCTGGCGCCGGCCGGCGAACCCGGCCTGGCGCCGGCCGGCCTGGCACCGGAGGTGATCGAACTGCCCTTGCGCGAGGCGCGCGAAGCTTTCGAGCGCATGTACTTCGAATATCACCTGGGCCGCGACGGCGGCAACATGACGCGCTTGGCGGAGAAGACCGGGCTCGAGCGCACCCATCTGTATCGCAAGCTGAAAGACCTCGGACTGCGCTAGGCCAACCACCATGCGAATCATCATCCTCGGCGCCGGACAAGTCGGCGCCTCCGTGGCCGAGGCGCTGGCCTCGGAAACCAACGACGTTACGGTGGTCGACCAGAACAGCCTGAGCCTCGCGCAACTCGCGGATCGCCTCGATGTGCGTACGGTGACCGGCAATGCGGCGCTGCCCTCGGTGTTGCGCAGCGCCGGCATCGAGGACGCCGAGATGCTGGTGGCGGTGACCCAGTCGGACCAGACCAACCTGGTCGCCTGCAAGATCGCCCGCCGCATGTTCAACGTGCCGACCCGCATCGCCCGCCTGCGCGGCGTCGATTTCATCGCCGACGAGGCGCTGCTTTCCGACGACATGTTCGCGGTCAGCCATGCCATGTGCCCGGAGCAGGACATCACCGACTACATCGCGCGCCTGGTGGCCTTTCCCGAGGCGCTGCAGGTGCTCGAATTCGCCGACGGCAGGGCGACGCTGGTCTGCGTGCGCGCCTACGAAGGCGGCCTGCTGGTCGGCAAGCAGATACAGTCCATGCGCGAACACCTGCCGCCGGGCGTCGATGCCCGCATCGTCGCCATATTCCGCGAGCATCGGCCGGTCGACCCGACCGGCAAGACGGTGATCGAGGCCGGTGACGAGGTATTCCTGCTGGCCGCCTCGGGACACATCCGCCACGTGCTGCGCGAACTGCGGCGCATGCAGGAGCCGGTGAAGCGCATCATGATCGCCGGCGGCGGCAATATCGGTGCGCGGGTCGCCGCGGCGCTGGAGGCCCAGCACCAGGTCAAGGTGATCGAATGCAACTCGACCCGTGCCGAGCTGATCGCCACGCGCTTCAGGAACACCCTGGTGCTGTGCGGCGAAGCGACCGACGAGAACGTGCTGGCACAGGAAAACATTGACGAAATGGACATGTTTCTCGCCCTGACCAACGACGACGAGGACAACATCATGGCCGCGTCACTGGCCAAGCGACTTGGCTGCAAGCGCGTGCTGGCGCTGATCAACCGCCGCGCCTATGCCGACATGGTGCAGGGCGGGCCGATCGACATCGGCCTGTCGCCGGCCCAGGTCTCGATCGGTTCGCTGCTGACCTTCGTCCGCCATGGCGACGTGGCGCGGGTGCACAGCCTGCGGCGCGGCGCCGCCGAGGCGCTGGAACTGATCGTGCACGGCGACCGGGCCAACTCGAAGGTGGTCGGTCGCCGCATTGAGGAATTGCCGGTGATCAAGGGCGCGCATATCGGCGCCATCCTGCGCAAGGGCGCGCCGAAGACCGTCATGCGGGATGGGCTGCCGGTCACGGTGTCGGGGGACCACATCATCATTCCCCATCACGACACGGTGATCGAGACGGATGATCACGTTGTGGTGTTCTGCACCCGCAAGGCGCAGATTCCGCAGGTCGAGAAACTGTTCCAGGTCGGCGTCGGCTTCTTCTGAACGGACCGCCTCCGCAATGAAACGCTATTACCCGGTGGTGCGCGCCTTCGGCCTGCTGCTGATCTGCTTTGCGCTGACCATGCTGATACCGCTGGCGATTTCCTGGGGGCTGGACGATGGCGCCCACTCCGCCTACGACGAGGCCTTCTTGCTGACGCTGGCGACCGGAGCGATGCTGTGGTGGCCGGCGCGGCGTACCCACACTGACCTGAAGGTACGCGACGGCTTCCTGCTGGTGGTCCTGGTGTGGACGCTGCTGCCGCTGTTTGCCTGCCTGCCGCTGCTGCTGCACCTGAAGCTTTCCTTCACCGATGCCTACTTCGAGGCAGTATCGGGCCTGACGGCCTCCGGCGCCACCGTGCTCTCCGGGCTCGACCAGATGCCGCTGTCGATCAACTTCTGGCGTACCTTCATGCACTGGATCGGCGGCATGGGCGTGGTGGTGCTGGCGGTGGCGATCCTGCCCTTGCTCGGCATCGGCGGCCGCCAGATGTTGCGCGCGGAAACGCCGGGGCCGATGAAGGAGACCAGCCTCACACCGCGCATCGCCGAGACGGCCAAGGGCCTGTGGGGCGTCTATCTGCTGCTGACAGTGGTTTGCGGCCTGATGCTCTGGCACTTCGGCATGGAACCCTGGGATGCGCTGATGCACGCCTTCAGCGTCATGGGCCTCGGCGGCTTTTCGACCAAGGATGCCAGCCTCGGTCATTTCAACAGCCTGCCGATCGAGTTGACGGTGATGTTGTTCGCCCTGCTCTCGGGACTGAACTACGCCACGCATTTCATGGCCTTGCATGGCCGCTCGCTGAATCCCTATCGCAACGACCCGGAGGCGCCGTATTTCCTCGGCGTGCTGGCGGCGAGCATCCTGGCTCTAACGTTCTACCTGCTGGCGGTGGGCACCTTTGCGCATTTCGGCGAGGCGCTGCGCTACGTCGCCTTCCACTCCATTTCGCTCGCCACCTCGCTCGGCCTGGCGACCACCGACTATGGCCAGTGGCCGTTCTTCGCCCAGCTGTGGATGCTGTTCCTCGGCAGTTTCATCGCCTGCTCCGGCTCCACCGGCGGTGGCATCAAGATGATCCGCGCCATGATTCTCTACAAGCAGGTGTATCGCGAACTGCTGCGCGCGATGCATCCGAACGTGGTCTGGCCGGTACGCATCGGCAACAATCCGGTGCCGCAGAACATCCTGTTTGCGGTGCTCGCCTTCGGCTTTGTTTACATGGTCAGCATCGTTTCGATGACCCTGCTGATGTCGCTCTCCGGTCTTGAAATCGTCACCGCCTTCTCGGCCGTGGTCGCCAGCATCAACAATACCGGACCGGGCCTGAGCGACGTCGGGCCCACCACGACGTTTGCCGTGCTCAACGATTTCCAGATATGGATCTGCGCCTTCGCCATGCTGCTCGGGCGGCTGGAAATCTTCACCCTGCTGGTGGTGCTGACCCCGGCCTTCTGGCGACGCTGACTCCTCGATGGGAGGCTACTATCCGGTGGTACGGGTGTTCGGCATGCTGCTGATCAGCTTTTCGCTGACCATGCTGGTTCCCCTCGGCTTCTCCTGGTATTGGCACGACGGCGCGGAATGGGCCTACGACGAAGCCTTTGCCCTGGCCCTGGCAGTCGGTCTTGGCCTCTGGTGGGCGGCGCGTCGCCACGATGAGGACCTGAAAGTGCGCGACGGCTTCCTGATGGTGGTGCTGGTGTGGACCCTGCTTCCGCTATTCGCCGGAATGCCATTGATGTTCCAGCTTGGCGTTTCGTTTACCGACGCCTATTTCGAAGCGATGTCCGGGTTGACCACGACCGGCTCCACGGTGCTGTCGAATCTCGATGCACTGCCGCCGTCGATCAACCTCTGGCGCGGCATGCTGGTCTGGCTGGGCGGCATGGGCCTGATCGTGCTGGCGGTGGCGATCCTGCCGCTGCTCGGCATCGGCGGGCGGCAGATGTTCAAGGCCGAGACCCCGGGACCGATGAAGGAATCGCAACTGACGCCGCGCATGACGCAGACGGCCAAGGGGCTCTGGGGCGTCTATGCGGTTGTCACCGTGCTGTGCATTCTCGGCCTGCACTGGGCCGGCATGGGCTGGTTCGACGCCGTGATGCACGCGTTCACCACCATGGGCCTGGGCGGATTTTCCAGCCACGACGCGAGCTTCGGCTACTGGAATTCGCCAGCCATCGAAGCGGTCGCCATCGTATTCATGCTGCTCGCCGGAATGAACTTTGCGACCATGTTCCTCGCCCTCTACGGACGTTCGTTGCAGCCCTATCTGCGCGATCCCGAGGTGCGCTGGTTTCTCGGCGTGACGCTGGTCAGCGTACTCGGCATTGCGTTATATCTGTGGTTACAGGGCACCTATGCGGATTTTTCGACCGCCTTGCGCCACGCCGCTTTCAACGTAGTTTCAATTGCCACCACTACCGGCTATGCCAGCGTCGATTACAGTCTGTGGCCATTCTTCGCGCCGCTCTGGATGCTGTTCCTCTGCAGTTTCGTCACCAGCGCCGGTTCCACCGGCGGCGGCATCAAGATGATCCGCGCCATCATCCTCTACAAGCAGGTGTATCGGGAGCTGATGCGCGCGATGCACCCGAAAATCGTCTGGCCGGTGCACGTGGGCGGCCACCCGGTGTCGCACAACATCCTGTTTGCGGTGCTGGCCTTCGGCTTCATGTACATGACCAGCATCGTTTCGCTGACCCTGCTGATGTCCTTCACCGGCCTCGATATCGTGACCGCCTTTTCGGCCGTGGTCGCCAGCATCAACAACACCGGGCCGGGGCTGAACCAGGTCGGGCCGGCGACGACGTATGCGGTATTGACGGATTTCCAGACCTGGATCTGCACCTTCGCCATGCTGCTGGGCCGGCTGGAGATCTTCACCTTGCTGGTGGTGCTGACGCCGGCCTTCTGGCGGCGCTGATGCCCAGCGGCGGGGCGTAGAGTGCGATAATTCGATTTTTGCCTCGCCGGATCGCCGCTCATGTCACCCTCGACTCGCCCCAAGAACGATACTTTTTTGCGTGCGCTGCTGCGCGAACCTGTCGAGTACACCCCGGTCTGGCTGATGCGCCAGGCCGGGCGCTACCTGCCCGAGTACAACGAGACGCGGCGCCGCGCCGGCAGTTTCCTCAGCCTGTGCAAGAACCCGCAGCTGGCCTGCGAGGTGACGCTGCAGCCCCTGTCGCGCTTCGAACTCGATGCGGCGATCCTGTTCTCCGACATTCTCACCGTGCCCGATGCGATGGGTCTGGGCCTGTATTTTGCCGACGGCGAAGGCCCCAAGTTCGAACGTCCGCTGCGCGAGGAATGGGCGATCCGCGACCTGACCGCGCCGGATCCCAATGTGCACCTGCGTTACGTGATGGATGCGGTGGCCGAGATTCGCCGCGCGCTGGGCAACTCGGTGCCGCTGATCGGCTTTTCCGGCAGCCCCTGGACCCTGGCTTGCTACATGGTGGAAGGCGGTTCCGGCTCGGCGACGGATTACCGCACGATCAAGACCATGCTCTACGATCGTCCCGACCTGCTGCATCACATCCTCAAGGTGACCACCAAGGCCGTGACCGACTACCTCAACGCCCAGATCGACTCGGGTGCGCAGGCCGTGATGATTTTCGATTCCTGGGGCGGGGCCTTGTCGCATGCCGCCTACCGCGAGTTTTCGCTGGCCTACATGCAGCAGATCGTGACGGGCCTCAAGCGCGAGCATGACGGCGAGCGCGTGCCTTGCATCGTCTTCACCAAGGGCGGCGGCCAGTGGCTGGAAGCGATCGCCGACATCGGCTGCGATGCGGTCGGCCTGGACTGGACTACCGACCTGGGCGAGGCGCGGCAACGCGTGGGTTCCCGTGTTGCACTGCAAGGCAATCTCGATCCGATGGCCTTGTTCGCGTCGCCCGACAAGGTCGCGGCGGAAGCGCGGCGCGTGCTCGACAGCTTCGCCGGCGATGCCGGCGACGCGAGAAAATCCGGCGGCCATGTCTTCAATCTCGGCCACGGCATTTCGCAATTTACGCCGCCGGAAAATGTCAAAGTACTGGTTGACACCGTGCACAGCCACAGCCGGCGCGGGTCCGCGCACGGCTGATTTGCCACAAGCCAACGGGGGTGCGGTTTGCGCCGCCTCCCGCCTTGGAAAAGGCCTCCCATCAAGGCTTGTCGCAGCGCGCAAAAAATGCCTCGGCGGCTTGACTTATTCACAGAAATCCGTAGAGCGCGACCAAATCCGCCGGCTACTTGACTTTTCGTGGAACACACATGTAATACGTTGTTTTTAAACAATGTTATTTTGTTCAAATATTGCACAGAGATGAAAAGGCCCTTGCCGGACGGTCACTTAGACGGCTTCCCCGGTGCTTACTCACAAAGTTATCCACAGAATTTGTGGGTAAGCCATTTTCTCTTTTGCAGCAACAGCTTGAAGTCTTATGCCGAGAATTTATCGAGCATTGATGGGCAAGCACCTGTCCGGCAATGAACATCCTTCGTATTGCGCTCGATGTGCCGGTACCGAGACTTTTCGATTATCTCGCCCCGGAATCTGACGAAAGTGATATCGGGCGGCGCGTCATTGTGCCGTTTGGCAAGGGCTCCAAGACCGGAATGATCATAAGCCTGGCGGCGGTCAGTGAACAGCCGGACGCCAAGCTGAAAACCGTTACCGCAATTTTGCGCGACATGCCGGCTTTGCCCGATGAGTGGCTGGCGCTCTGCGAATTTTGCGCGCGCTATTACCAGATGCCGCTGGGCGAAGTGACTTCCTTCGCTTTGCCGCCGATGTTGCGGCGCGGTAAGCTGCCGCGAGTAAAGAAGTCGACGGTGGAGAACGTCGCTGCCCCGGCGCCGTCCGCAAGGGATACCGGCGCCGGGAACATGATTGCCGATCTGCCGCAACTGATGGCTGCGCAGCAGGCCGCGGTAACTTCCATCGTCGACCAGCCCGGGTTCCATGTCATGCTCTTGCACGGCGTCACCGGCAGCGGCAAGACCGAGGTCTATCTGCGTGCCATCGATGCCGTGCTGGCGCGCGGCGGTCAGGCGCTGATGCTGGTGCCCGAGATTGCCCTGACGCCGCAGCTCGAAGGCCGCGTCGCGGCGCGCTTTCCTGCCGCGCGGGTGGTCTGCGCCAACAGCGGCATGGGCGATGCGGCCCGCGCCCGCGGTTTTCTGGCAGCGCAGACGGGACATGCCGACATCGTGCTCGGCACCCGGCTCGCCGTGTTCATGCCCCTGCCGCGCCTGCAACTGATCGTGGTCGACGAAGAACACGACGCCTCCTTCAAGCAGCAGGAGGGCCTGCGTTATTCGGCGCGCGACATGGCGATCTGGCGCGCCCGCCAGTTGAACATCCCGATCGTGCTCGGCTCTGCGACGCCCGCGCTGGAAACCTTCCATCACGCCTGCACAGGCCGCTACCGCCTGCTGGAACTGCCCGAGCGCGCCGTGGCCGAGGCGATGCCACTGGTGCGCATCATCGACACGCGGCGCGAAAAATTGCAGGAAGGCCTGTCCGCCGCGCTGCTGGCCGGCCTGCAGCTGCGCCTCGAGCGCGGCGAGCAAAGTCTGGTGTTCCTCAACCGGCGCGGCTATGCACCGGTGCTGGCCTGCCCGCCCTGCGGCTGGATCTCGCGCTGCCAGCGCTGCGCCGCCAACCTGGTGCTGCATCTGGCCGACCAGCGCCTGCGCTGCCACCACTGCGGTTTCGAGACGCGAGTGCCGCGCGCCTGCCCCGATTGCGGCAACGTCGACCTGCTGCCCTTCGGCCGCGGCACGCAACGCCTCGAAACCATGCTCGTCGAGCGTTTTCCGGAAGCGCGCGTGCTGCGCATCGACCGCGACTCGGCGAGTACGCCGAAGAAGTGGCAGGCCTTGCTCGCCACCATCCACGCCGGGGAAGCAGACATCCTGGTTGGTACCCAGATGCTGGCCAAGGGCCACGACTTTCCGCTGCTGACATTGGTCGGCGCGGTTGGCGCCGACGCCGCGCTGTTCGCCGCCGACTTCCGCGCGCCGGAACGGCTGTTCGCCCAGCTAATGCAGGTCGGCGGCCGCAGCGGGCGCGCCGATCTGCCAGGCGAAGTGCTGATCCAGACCGAATATCCCGACCATCCGCTCTACCGGGCGCTGGTCGAACACGACTATGTGCGCTTCGCCCGTACGCAACTCGACGAACGCCGCATCGCCGGTTTTCCGCCCTTCAGCTTTCAGGCCATGCTGCGCGCCGAGGCGCGCAGCATGGAGCAGGCGCTGGATTTTCTCGCCGCCGCGCGCGCTGCGGCGGAAACCCTGAACGTCGGCGTCACGCTCTACGATCCGGTGCCGATGCGACTGCAACGCCTGATGACCCTGGAACGCGGCCAGCTGCTGACCGAATCACCGAGCCGTGCGGCGCTACAGACTTTCCTCACGGCCTGGATGGAAAAACTCCATGCGCTGAAAACGCCGGCCGGCCTGCGCTGGCACCTGGACGTGGACCCGCTGGAGTTCTAGTTTTTCTTGAGAAACCACAGCCAGCTCGCCAACTGCAGTATCAGCAAGGCGCCGAAGGTCGTCTGGTAGGCCGCGCGCGTCGTGTGGCCGGCGGCCTGCAGCGCATCCACCATGGCGCCGAAGCCCCACTGGATGGCGAAGGCGCCGACGAACACCATCAGGTTCAGCGCGGTATTGACGCGTCCGGCCAGCGCCGGGCTGAAGTGGGCCTGCAGCAGCGCGTAGGCGAGGTTGCCGACCGAAAACACCAGGCCGAAAATGAACCACAGGGGCTCGCCCGGCGCGGTGCCGAGCACGATCAGCAAGGTGACGAGCAGCCCGACCCCCATGCCGCCCTGCAGCAGCCGCAGGGGCTTGAGGCCGCGCCTGGCCAGCGGTGCGACGCCGAAGGCGATGCCGAGAAATCCCGCCAGCATGCCGCTGCCCATCAGCAGCAGATGGTGGGCCGCCGCCGCGCGCGGCAGGCCGGAGAAATTCATCAGCCATGGCACCGCCCAGAGTCCCTGCAAGGCCAGAAAGCCGCCGATGATCAGCAGCGTTTGCGGTGCATAGCGCCAGAAGGCGCGGCTGCTGAGTACCTCGGCCAAGCCGGCGAGCTGCTTGCGCAGCGGCTCGGGCGCGGCGCTGCCGGGTTTTTCCGGGGTGCTGAAAATCCCGATGGCGGCGAGCAGACCGGCCACGGCCAGCGCAACGAACACGGCGCGCCAGCCGAAGTGCGGAATCGTCCAGGACAGCGGCGTCGATGCGGTCAGCGCGCCCAGTCCGCCCGCCGCCATGATGGCGGCATTGAGCGAGGCTTGCCGCTCGGTGCCGAACCACTGGCTGAAGGCCTTGAAGGAGGCCATCAGGCAGGCCGAGACGCCGAGCCCGATCAGCGCCCGCGCCAGCGCCAGCTCGGTCAGCGTGGTGCCGGCGGCGAACAGTGCGCAACCGGCCGCGGCGATCAGCAGCAGGAAGGTCTCGACGCGGCGCGCGCCGTAGCGGTCCAGCGCCAGCCCGAGCGGCAGCTGGACGGCGCCGAAGGCGAGCAGGTAGGCGCTGGTCAGCAGGCCCAGGTCGGCGGCCGAAACCCCCAGCTCGCGTGTCAGTTCCGGCGCGATCACGGCATTGACGTTGCGCAGGAAGTAGGAAAAGTAATAGCCCGCGGCGAAAGGCAGGAAGATGCGCAGCCAGAGATTCATGTTTCGCTTCCGTTGTTGCGCAGCCATTCGGCGCGCTGGGTGAGTTTTCCAGTCCACTGCGCATCCAGTCCGCTGGCATGGGCGAGGCGCAACAGCGCGGCGAGCGACGGCCGCGGCTCGCGTATCACGCGCCAGAACTCGGCCAGCGTCACCGCCTCGGCCGGGCGTTCGAGGTGCTCCAGCCGGTCGCCGGCACTTGCCTCGCCGGCTTCCAGCACGCGGTAGTACCAGCCCGCCAGGCCGTGCTCGGCAATGAAGGCCGCGACGCCCTCGCAGGCGGCGCGGTGGTCGATCTTCCAGCAGGGCGTGCGCGGCTGCGACACCTGGATGCGGGCGCTGCCGAGGCGGAACACGTCGCCAATGCAGACATCATGCTCGGTCAGGTTGTGCGCCGAAATGTTCTCGCCGAGGCCGCCCGGCGCCAGATTCTGCGCCGCGGGGAAAGCCGCCGCCAGTCGCGTGTAGTGTTCGGCGGGGAACTGGTGCAGGGCCTTGCCGCTGCCGCCGTGCGCCCGGCGATCGGCCTGGGTATCGCCGGCCAGACCCTCCGCCGTCAGCCGGCGGCGGCCGGCCACCGCGCTCTTGACGATCGCGCTGCTGCGGCTGTCGCCCGCCAGCAGCGCGACCTGGCCGGCATACAGGGCGTCGATCGGGACCGGCGGATTCAGGGCCATAGCCAGGCCGCGCCGCGCACGCCGGAGGAATCGCCATGGCGATGTTTGAGCAGCCTGGTCGCTACCTGGTCGGAGAACACGTACTCGCCCCACAGCCGCGGCACGTTGGCGTAAAGCCGGTCGATGTTCGACAGGCCGCCACCCAGCACGATGACATCCGGATCGAGGAGGTTGATCACCGTTGCCAGAGCCCTAGCCAGGCGCGCTTCGTAGCGCTGCAGCGTGGTTTCGCAGTCGACATCGCCAGCGATGGCCCGCTGCGTGATCTCGGCGGGTGAAAAGTCGGCGCTGGTGGCACGCCGATGATCGGCCGCGAGGCCGGGGCCGGAGAGGTAGAGTTCGATGCAGCCGC
This sequence comes from Betaproteobacteria bacterium, assembly GCA_028065725.1. The sequence continues at coordinate 22,475 of JAPTVL010000402.1, read as the reverse complement.
GCCGTCCGCAATAGCAAACCGGCAGAGCTACGCAAGCGGAGCCGCGTAGCGGCGAACCAGAGTCACCCCCTTCCGCGGGAAGGGGGCCGGGGGGATGGTCCTCACAATCCCCCGCTAGGGGGTTGTGGCCCCATTCGCCGGCGATGGCATTGGCGCCAGTCAGCACCTTGCCGTCGATCACGATGCCGCCGCCGACCCCGGTGCCGAGGATCACGCCGAATACCACCGGCGCCCCGGCGCCGGCGCCATCGATGGCTTCCGAGAGCGCGAAGCAGTTGGCGTCGTTGGCGATGCGCACTTCGCGCTGCAGCAGTTGCTGCAGATCTTGCCGCAGCGCCTGGCCGATCAGGCAGGTCGAGTTGGCATTCTTGATCAGGCCGCTGGCACGCGATTCTGCGCCCGGGATGCCGACACCTACGCTGGCCGCCGTAGCGCCGGCGCCGACTGTTCGTTCCGCTGCCGCGACCAGGTCCGCCACCGCCCGCAGCGTCGCCGGGTAATCGCCCTGCGGCGTCGCCACGCGCTGGCGCAACAACACCTCGCCGCCCGCGCCGAGGGCGATGAGTTCGATTTTGGTGCCGCCGAGGTCGACGCCGATGCGCATCAGGCCGTCGCCCCGCTCACTTGCCGAACAGGCCCTTGAGCTTGTCCTTCACCTTGTCCTCGGCCTTGGCCTTGATTTCTTCCTTCTTTTCTTCGACCTTGGCCTTGGCCACGTCGGCCACCAGGCTGCCGAATTCGAGCTTGTAGGAGAGCTTCTCGAAGGGGCCGGTGACGCGCACCGGCACGGTGAGCCCCTTCAGTTGGTCGAGACCCTGCCCGCCCTGCCCGGCAGCGCTGGCGACCACGCTGGCCTTGGCCACGTAGTTCATCTGGCCGCCGCCGATGTCGATGTCGCCGGCGCCGGAGAGCCGCAGGAAGGGCGACTTCATGGCCAGGTCCTCGTTGTGGGCGACGCCGTTGGCGATTTTTAGCGAGGCGCTCAGTTCCGAGAAGTCGGTCTTGTCGCCGGCCTTTGCCTGCTGCGTCGCATCCTGTTTGGCGCCGAGCTTGCCCTTGAGGTCGCGCAGGGTCTGTGCCAGATTGATGCCCTTGATCGCGCCGTCCTTGAGGTTCACCGAGGCGGTGCCGCCCAGCGCCTTTTTCATCGCGGTGACGCTGTCGCCGCGGCTGGTGACGTCGAGCGCGACGTTGCCGCGTCCTTCCACCAAGTCCTTGTCGGCCAGATCCTTCATCAGCGGGTTGATGCTGATGCCGGCCAGATTCTGCCGAACCGCGACGCCGTTGCCCGCGGCATTCAGCGACAGGCTGCCGTTGGCCGTGCCTTCGTAGAGATTCATCGTCAGCGGCGCCACGTCGAGACGGCCGCCGGCGAGATTGAGTTTCGCGTTCAGCTTCGCCAGCTTCAGCTTCGACACCTGCAACGCGCCGATGCGGATGCTGCCCTTGACGTCGTGACCCTTGAGCGCGGCGAAATCCAGCTTGCCTTCCTTGGCCGTCTTGTCCTCCGCGGCCTTGGGCGGCAGGTACTTGTCCATGTTGAGCTGGTCGATGTCGAGGTCGAAGACGATGGCCAGCGGCGCGAACTTCGCCACGTTGAGCTTCAGCGCGATTTTCGATTCGTCGAAGCGGGTGCCGAGTTCGAGCGCGGCGTTCTGCTTGGCCAGGTCGGCGCGCAGGCTGCCCGCCAGCGGCAGCTTGAGCTGCTTCATCGGCATCTGCGGATTGGCCAGGTCGATGCTGCCGCCAAGCTTTTCCAGCGCCACGGTCTGCGCCTCGACGTTGGCCGCCACCGGGGAATCGAGGTGGGCCTTGAGCGCGGTCTCGCCCGCCTTCGCATCGAGATCAAGTGCCAGCTTGCCGATCTTCAGCGCCTTGGGATTGCCTTCGACGCCCGACAGCACCAGCTTCGCCGCGACGCTGCGGCCGCTGCCGGCCAGCGTCGCGCTGAGGTTCAGGGTTTCGCCGCCGGCCTTGTCGGGCGACAGCGCAAGCTTCGGCGCATCGAGCTTCAGTTCGAAGGCATCGCTTCCGCTCTTGCCTTTGGCGGCCAGCGCCAGCGCATCGACCGACAGGGTTTGCCTGCCGCTGTCGGCCTGCACGCGCCCGGTAGCGAGATCGAGGTTGGACAGGGTCGTGGTGCTGCCGCCCTTCTCGTCGCGCCAGGTGAGTTGCGCCTTGGCCACCTTGATGCCGGCGATGTCGACCTGCACCGGCTGGCTCGGCGTGGCGCCAGCGCCAGCGCTGTGCGTCCCTCCGGGAACTCCCGGCTTCTCGGCGCCGCCGCCCAGCAGGTCGGCGATGTTCAGCGTGCCGTCCTTGTGCTTGATCAGCGTCGCCTTGAGCCCATCGACTTCGATCCGCCGCACCTGCACCTGCTTCGACAGCAGCGGCATCACGGCCACCGCCACGCGTGCCGAGTCGAGCGCCATGAATTCCTGCTTGCCGCCGGGCTCCGACAGGGTGGTGCGCCCGAGCTTGATGCCGACGTCCGGCCAGACCGAGAGTTCGAGCTTGCCGGCAATGTCCAGCTTGCGCTGCTTCTGCTCGAGCACCACGCGGCTGATTTCGCCCTTGAGCTTTTCGCCGTCGAACAATGCGTAGAGCAGGCCGATTCCCGCTGCAAGCAGCACCAGAAGAAGGCCGAGGCCGATACCGAGAATGCGCAGAACTTTCATGATGTTGTCCCATTGAAGGAAAAGCGTTAGATTGCCGAGATTATCAGACCAAGGAGCCTCCACATGAAATACCAACTGAGCATTGCCCTGATGCTGGCGTCCACCCTGGCCATGGCCCAGGCCCAGCAAAGCGGTATTGGTGCCATCAAGTTCGAGCCGGCTACGGTGCGCGCCGGGCAGGAAGTCAAGATCACCATCTCGGCCGAAGGCGAGGCCCCCGGGTTTTGCGGCATGGTGGTGCATTTCGACGACGGCAGCGAATCGCGCAACATCAAGATCGACGGCAAGGAGGGCAAGTTCCCCGTCACCATCGCCAAGACCTATGCCAAGGCCGGCAGCTACAGCGTCAAGGCCGAGGGCAAGAAGATCACCACGCACTTCCCCTGCATGGGCACGGCCACGGCCAAGCTGGTGGTCGAGCCGGCGCCGGCTGCCGCTGCACCGGCGCCAGTGGCCAAGGCCGCTGCCTGTCCAGAGGGCTACAAGATGGTGGGCAAGGTCGGCAAGGCCGGAGACTTTTCCTGCAAGGGCGGCAAGAATGCGGTGGCGCCGGCGCAGCCCCTCGCCTGTGCTACCGGTACGGAGCATTTCCACAATGCGAAGACCAAGCAGCTTGGTTGCCGCAAGATGAAGGCACAAAAGAAGTAAGCGCACGCACGGCGCAGTGACCCTGCGCCGTGCCGTTTTTTCGTTCCCGGTTTAACCATGGCGCTCGCTACGCAAGGGCGGGCTATGCCCTGAAGGAATCCAATTGCCCAACAGCCACACGCCGACGCCGGTGCGCTCGCCTTGCGTCAAGGTTTGCGAGCTCGATCCGGCGACCGCGCTTTGCCGAGGCTGTTACCGGACGCAGGACGAGCGCGACTGGTGGATTGCCTACAGCGACGTGCAGCAGCGCGATGTATTGCAGCGCTGCGAGCAGCGCCGGGCGGCGCTTGCCAGCGGATCCGGCGAACTGGCACCCAGCATGGGCATCGTCGAGTCGCGCCGCAGGAAATAGGTCGGGCGCAATGGCCCCGGCGCAAAATGGAAAAGGCCCGCATCGCTGCGGGCCTCTTTGGTATGACTGGTGGTGATGAGTGGACTTGAACCACCGACCCCCGGATTATGAATTCGTCAGTCTAAATAACGATAATCGATAAATTGTTGGTATCTATCTGTTTTTACTGCCTGCACCATTTGAAATCGATTGCAAAATAGCTTGCAGTGACCCCAAAAGCATCCTACTATTCTCCTACTAGGCTTCAATTGCCGGATAGGCGGGAGTGCCAGACATGCCAGTAGCGGGGAGGATTTCAACAGCTTGGGTAGCGGACCTACCCTACGCGACCGATAGCAAGAAACCAGTGTTCTACTGGGACTCCGTGGACAAAGGCTTCGGAGTCAAGGTCAGCACCACGAGAAAGCGATACTTCGCCGAGGGCAAGGTCAATGGAGCTACCGTCAGAGTGGATCTAGGCGGACATCCCGGTCTCGATGCCAAGAAGGCAAGAGTACAAGCCCGTATAGCGTTCGGCAAAATGCATGGCGGCATCAACCCGAACGAAGAACGCCGCGCCAAAAGGGAAAAAGGGAGGGTTCTCCGCGAAATCTGCGAGGAATATTTGGAGTGCAAGCCAATCGGCGAACGCACAAAGAGCGACTATCGCTATCACATGGGGCGCACGGTCGCCGAATTGATGGACAGGCCTTATCTGAAAGTCAGTCGAATCGAGATCGAAAAGTTGTATATAGAAAAAGCAGAGGCTACTGCAAGCCCTGCGCAGGCGAATCAGGCATTCCGCTTTATCAATGCCGTCTTCCAGTTCGCCACGCGGTATAGGGACGTCGACGGCAGGTCGCCTCTCTTGGAGAACCCGGTAAAAGTTCTTTCAGAGCACAAGCTTTGGCGGCGCGTAAAGAAGCGTACCCGTCACGTTAAGCAAGAGCAGCTTAGGCCCGTGTGGGAAGCCTTATGGCAGCTTCGCAACGACAAGAAATCTCAAGACAGGGAGACAATCCGAGACCTCTACTTGCTGCTTTTATTTACCGGAATGCGAATATCCGAGGCGCGGGACCTCAAGTGGGCGGACTTGGATTTCGAGTCTCGCACCATCAATCTTGAAATCACGAAGAATCATCTGCCCCATGTAATTCCGTGGTCAGACTATCTCGAAGCATTGTTTGCGCGCCGCAGAGACGGGCGCGGAAAATCAATATGGGTGTTTCCCTCTACACGGCTAGAAGGCAAGAAGCCCATTCAAGAACCCGATAAGCAGCTAAAGCAGACCGTCAAGAATTCCGGAGTCCAATTTAGTGCCCATGACCTCCGCAGAACCTTCTTAACAGCGACAAGCTATATCGAGCAGCGATATAACGCATATCTAATTAAGCGCCTAGTCAATCACAAGGTTGCGGACGTAACCGCCGACTATATCCAATTCAACTTGGAAGATATCCGGCGGTGCATGCAGCAAATCACGGACTATATTCTTGAGCACAGCCGAGCAAGGGCTACCCGGATAGGTATGTTGTCGCCACCCGCGCCACCTGTTCCTCAAGCTCGCCGTATTCGCCGCCTACGAAGACCCGAGACAATTACCGTATTGATGACTGTTTAGCGGGAGGTGCGCCACTAACAAGATATAGGGTAGTAGGTTATAGGCTAGTAGAGTAGAGGCATTAGATAGTTGTCATTACTGTAAATACACGGCCTATCGGCAAACCTTGGACCCAATCTCTCCTTCACTCGGTATTGATAGGCTAGAGCTCGTATATCGGTTCGGCGCTAACAATCTTCTCTCTTTAGATATCGTACGAGACAGCGTAGAGCTGTACTTGTCGCGCCGAGAGGCGCGGGTGCAACAGCGGCGCCCGCACTCCGCCTATTCATCCCGGCGAATATCGGTTCCCCTATACGCCAGACCCAAGGTTGAGCTTTGCGTTGAAACGGGTGTAACCAGAAATAGGGGTCACGCGTGGCCGTATGCGAAATTCGAGATCAACGTACAACGGTTGTCCAACAACTCATTAGCCAGCGCGGCATTTCACCAAGCAATGTTCGACTTCATGCCGGGCGGTGGATACCGGGAACTATGCCAAGACGGGTATGTACTCTATGCCGAGTTTGCAGCTGACTTTTCTGGCCTCAACGTCGCGGACTATGACGCCTATTCGCCACGCATGGTAAACGGCGGATGGATTCTTCCATCAGGCGACCTTGAAACAATCAACTTAGATGATGGAAAGCGGACGAGAGAGTACGCATTTACGATCTACCAGAAGGACCAGCAGGAGTGGGAGGTACATCGCCATAGGCGGAGGCGAATTATCCTGCGGGCGGAGGCTAAACGCCGCTTTAACCATACTCCAACGTATCGCAAGATTAGACTTGCAGAGTTACCTACTATCCGCAATCCGTTCGCAACGCTAGGAATCTACGAACGCGCACGCTTGGTTGAGGTATTCAGGGCGCAAGGAGACAGGAATTTTCTTGAGGCGGCTCAGCGGATCGGATTACAAGGCGCGTTTGCTGGGACGGGCGGGGGCAACAGAGCGCGAAGGGAACGAAAGCTAACCTTGTGCCATGTCGATTGGTGGAATCCAGAACAAGTATGGGCGGGGGCAAACGATGCAGTCGAATCCGCTCTACAGCTATAGGCCATCGAAAGCAGAAGTTAACATTAAACCGTGTAACGGGATCAAACGGCTCGTTTGTGAGAATTTGCGAGATATTTTGCAAAGAAATCGACCGTGCAGAATCGTGAGATTTTCAGTCCGCTGGCGCAGCAACTTTTCTGTACAAACCGGGTTTCTATCTCGCCCCCCGCGAAATTTTTGAATTCTCACCAACCTTTCGCACAAGGTACTTTTTTATCGTAAGCAATTGCAGGCAGCGGAGGGGATGCAACAGCAACAGTAATTCGGTCCAACATGTATCCTCTGTCAAAATAGTTTCCAAATAGCATTGAGCACGGATTAAATATGCCGGATGGTGCCCTTGAACCAACTCAGCTCCCTAACAAGTCCACCTTCGCTCGAAGGAAAGCACCTTCCTAAGACCGTCTGGAAGGATGACGTACTTTACTTGTCACAGCCTATAGCAGCTGCTCATCGCAAGCAGTTGCTCGCAGGCGGCTGGATGAAAGATTACCTTAGCGGTTGCTCCTCTTCAGGGGCAATTGGAGGTTCTTCAAAGGCGCAGGCGGAGCAGCATTTCGTAGAGCGGTTCCTCAACTCGGCGGCACGCGCTCAATATGTTTGCGCAGACCCAGAGAATTCTCAACCCGATATTCGCGACATGATTCTTGATCAGTTGGCAGATGGGCGGATTTTCGTCCTCGACCTAGCTGCCGGCAGTGGTGCCGGGACCATCGCTATACTCGGATTGCTCTGCGACCTTCGGGCGAACAACTGCATTCCACAATTCCCACTGAACGTCCATATATTTGGAATTGATTATTCCCCGGACGCATTGTTGCTATACCAACAAACACTGAACGAACTGAACGCATGGCTGGAGGGAACCGGCATCCATGTTGAGCTCGATTCGTGGCCCTGCGACTTGAGGAATGCGGGGGACCTTAGTGAGATTCTCGAATCATTTTTCGACGATGCAAAAAAGCGCGGGGTGAATCGGTTCTTGTCGGTACTGTCGGCGGTGTCGGGACTCGGGCAGGCTGGCGTCGAAGAAATTCACAAATCACTGGAAACTGCCGCAATTCGCCTTAGTCACAAAGATCGCGAGAGCTCTTGGCTATGGCTTGAGCCGAGTACGACAAACAACTGGCTTCTTGCGTTTATGAACGCAATTAGGTTTGCGCTGCAGAAACTGCCCTACACGTTCGGGAAAAAGAAGGAGTCTTTTGAGGTCAGCAGCAGTCACCCATTGTTACCAAAACCAATAGTTCGAGAATTCAACTGGCAGGACCCGCACCAGCCGAAAATCGTCAAGAGCCGAGTCATGGTTGTTGGATTCCGAAATGAGTAAAGAGGGAGCGCCGACCGGCCAGATTCTCCTCATCAGAGCCATGAACGCGACTAGGCCGACGTATTTCCCGTCTTACATGGGATTACGAATTGTTGGCTCCCAGATGCCTGCGGATAACACCGGATATCTCGAACGAATGATTGTTCGACGACTTAGGAGTGGCGACTCTTGGAGATATAGACCATTCGATCTGTATAAGGGAACTACTGGCAAACACGGAGAGCAGCCGGAACATGTATATCGTAAGTGCATCGCGCCGAGTCCGAGTACTGCGATTGCTGAATCTTTGGTTCTGGCATTACTGGCAACTGATCCAATCTTCAAAGTCCCTGATCGCGTGTTTAGCTACCGCTGGCCGAAGACCCCATATTCGGGGGGGAACTATGAGTTTTTTGCACAAGGATACATACAGCGAAATGTCGAGATAGGAGCAGCGCTATCTGAAGGCAAAGTTGCCGTCGTTACAGATATCAAGGGGTTCTACCCGTCTGTATCAGTTGACCAAGCGGAGGATGCACTCCGGGGAAGACTAACCCAAAGCAACTCACAGCTTCGTAATAATGCTGAGTCAATTATGGGGTTCTATCGCGGATTGCTTGAAGCTGGTGGACAAGGAATCCCCATAGGACCCGCCTCGGGGCATGTATTAGGGCACCTAATACTGGAAAACGTTGATAAGGAACTTACGGACCAATTCGGGACAAGTTATTTCCGCTATGTCGACGACATCATCGTTGTCGCAAATGAAGCAGACCGGCGCAGTGTCGAAAAGACCGTTGACGCTTGTCTCAGGCGATACGGCTTTGAGCCGAATGCTGACAAGTCGGTGGCACTTCCTGCTCAGGCGTGGGAGCATAATTTAGTTAGGTCGGATACGAATTCAACCGATACATTTAGAGCTTTCACAAGCGACCTTACGGTCTACCTCGCGTTTCACCCTGATCGAGCGGAGGACATCAAGAAAGCTTTTGCGGCAAGCGGCTTATCTATTCCAGTTGGCAAATTGCTGGCGATCTCTAGGTATTCGAGATTCCGTTACTTCCTGAGGAGAAGAAAAGCCCCCGAAGGACTAGGACACGCACTGTCGCTTTGGCTATCCGACAATTCGGCACTTCTTAAGAGAGCATTGGAGCTAAAGGCATCCTATGAAAGAGCCTTGGCATTGCTTCTAGATGAGCCTCATGAGAAGGAACCGAGTCTCAGGCGATGGCAGGTACAACGCATTCGCCGGGTAGTAAACATCATGTTCTATTTGCGGGAATTTGGTGAATGGCGAGAGGCCACTTCTTCGATGGAGGAATTTCCCGAGCTAGTTGAGCAGCATGCATTGGCAGACGCCTTATGCACTGGTCGGGCAAATCCTGTTTTGCCCTTTTACGGAAGAGGACCATCCGCGTTCGCCGAGCTCTGGGGAGAATACGGCAATGGTGTCGTAGCGCTTGACTGGACGAAGGACGGACTTACATCAGCTGAACTTGAAAGCGTGATCACTTTGCAGTTGCACGGGACGCTAACACAGGTGGAGCCGAATATGGATGGGGAACATCCTCATGCCCGCTTGATGAGGATGGCCTCATATGATCGCCCGCAGACAAGGTCGAGTCCGGACTTGTCGTTTGAAGACGAGCTGGAGTCGTTACGGCTATCTGTGAGCAATGATGAATTGTCCGCACTCGGACGAACTCGATACTCGCTCACGGAAAGCACTGCGCTGGATGCATTGACTTTGATGAGCTCTGACTACAGGAGCTAGCAAAGGAATGCGCCCGAGCGGTTCGTGTTACCTGAACGGGGAAACGACTGGCGCATCTTCGTCCGAAACAGCCTGTGGGATGTGCATGCTCGAAACTGACACTATGGAAGATCGTCATGACCAACGAATTTGAATGGGTACCGTTCTACGAAGAAATGGCGAAAAAGCTGCTCACTTTTCGTAACAAGCAACAGGAGTTGGTGGCCATATTGGAGGCAGTTAAGGTAAATGGCCTAAAAGACGAGGACCCCAAGGGAAAGAAGATTCCACTCGAAGAAGTTGACCCATTTACATTTACCACACTGATTAACAAACATTCTGGTAATAGACAGGCCATTATTCTTAAGAGCATAAGAAAAAAACTTCAACTTTCTTCTGTGGCTCCGACGCATTTCGCCGGAATCCCTAATGTAGATGCCCGGCAAGCTTGGCTTTTCCCTTACAAGTTCGAACGTGGCTCAGATGACGTTGCAAAGCTTTGGGACCTGTTTGAAGAGGTCGTCAATCGCGGAAAAATTACAGAATCAGCCTTTTCAGCGGCACAAGGCGTTAAGTACGCAGGTAAGGCTAAGCTCACGCAAGCAATGTTTCGCGCTTCACCTAGTACGTTCTTTCCTGTTGATGGACAGACGACCCACTTCCTCGCCCGATTGGGGTTGCCAAACGAGTTCAAATCCGCGCAAGAATACGAGAACATTTGTAGTCAAGTGCGGAATAGAACTAATAAGGCTCCCTACGTCAATTCGTATGAGGCGTGGCTATCAAACCAAGGCCCAATTACCGAGGCTCAATACCAACAAGCTGTCCTAAAAAAAGCAACTTCTAAAAAGAAGGCAAAACATCAGGAACCAGCGGGAGGGGCACCCGTACCGAAACAAACGAGCAAGGGAGTATCGAGCGGCTATCAGCGAAATCCTGCCGTTGCGGCAGACGCATTGGCACAAGCCAGATTCAATTGTGAAATAGATCCCAATCACAAGACATTTGTTTCAAGCGCAAAGAAACTACCCTACGTTGAAGCACACCATCTTGTCCCTATTAGCAAACAGGCTAGCTTCAGTTTTTCTCTCGATGTTACGGCAAATGTCGTTGCGCTATGCCCGACGTGCCATAGGCTCCTGCATCACGGTAGAGGGGCCGACAAAAAAGAATATCTCCGCAAACTGTTCGGGAAGAGAAAGAAGCGGCTCAGCGAGAGGGAGATACAGATGGATGAAAAGACCCTATTAAGTTACTACCGTGGCGATCTCTTGGAAGAAGACGTGTAAGGCTTTGCGGGACTGATAGAGAAAGGGCGATTCTTCCTACTATTTTCCTACCAATAGAAAAGCGGATTCCAGCAAAATCGCTGGAACCCGCTTGGGTACTGGTGGTGATGAGTGGACTTGAACCACCGACCCCCGGATTATGAATCCGATGCTCTAACCGACTGAGCTACATCACCATGCAAAGGGGCGGAATTATCCTCGCCGCACGCTTGCCTTGTCAAGGTGAGCGCCGGTAGGCGACAATTGCACCATGAATTTCGATATCGTGATCGTAGGCGGCGGGCTGGCTGGGCTGGCGCTGGCGGCAGCTTTGCGCCGCTCCAGCCTGTCGGTGGCACTGGTCGAAGGCCGGGCGCCGGTTTTCCCGGAAAGCTGGGATACGCGCATCTATGCCATCAGTCCGGCCAATGCCGAGTTCCTCGACGAGGTGGGTGCCTGGCGCCACATGGACGCCGCGCGCATGGAGCCGGTGCGGGCCATGGAGGTCTATGGCGATGCCGGCGGCCGCCTGGATTTCAACGCCTATGGCAGCGGCGTCTCGGAACTGGCCTGGATCCTTGAATCCTCGCTGATGCAGCGCGAACTATGGGAGACGGTCAAGCGCCAGGGCAACCTGACCCTGCTTTGCCCGGCGCGGCCGCAGGCGCTGTCGTTCGCGCCCGATGCGGCAAGGCTGACGCTGGAGGATGGCCGTACGCTGGAGGCGCGCCTGATCGTCGCCGCCGACGGCGCCGAATCATGGACGCGCGCCGCAGCGGGCATCGAGGTGCGCTTCGATCCCTACGACCAGCTGGGAGTGGTCGCCAACTTCGCCACCGAACAGCCGCACCGCGGCACGGCTTTCCAGTGGTTCCGCTGCGCGGAAGGGGTGCTGGCCTGGCTGCCGCTCCCCGGCAATCGGATTTCGATGGTCTGGTCCGCGCCCGAATACCACGGCCGCGAGTTGCTGGCGCTCGACCCGGCCGCGCTCTGTGCGCGGGTTGCCGCCGCCGGCGAGCACAAGCTCGGCGCGCTGGAGCTGATCACGACGCCGGCGGGTTTCCCGCTGCGCCTGATGCGCGCGCCGCGCGCGGTGGCGCCGCGCCTGGCGCTGATCGGCGACGCCGCGCATACCATCCATCCGCTGTCCGGCCACGGCATCAACCTGGGCTTTCAGGACGCACGGGTGCTGGGCGCGATGCTTTGCGACAAGCCGGGCCACATCGACTGCGGCGATCTGGCCCTGCTGCGCGGCTACGAGCGGGCGCGCAAGGAGGATGTGGTGGCCTTGCAGACCATGACCGACACCCTGCACGACCTGTTCGGACCGGCCGCAGGTTCTCTGGCCAGAATTCGCAATATTGGATTGAACCTCACCAACCGCTTGCCGGTCGTAAAGGACTTGCTGGTCCGCTACGCCCTGACGTCCTGATTTTTCCGGAGAATCCATGAAACTGCCCCTGCTTGCGGCCGCTTTGGCCTGTGTGTCCCTCGTTGCCGTCGCCGACGAGGCCGAAGTGAAAAAGGCCGTCGAAGCCAAGCTGGGCAAGGTCGAAAAGATCGCCAGGGCGCCGATGCCGGGCATCTGGGAAGTCACCGTGGACGGACAGATTTTCTATGCCGACGACAAGGCCAACTACCTGCTGTTCGGCAACCTGCTCGAAATGAAGACCGGCAAGAACATCACGGCCGAGCGTCAGTTCAACTCCCTGCCGCTCGAATTGGCGGTCAAGCAGGTGCGTGGTTCGGGCAAGAACGTCATGGTCACCTTCGAGGATCCGAACTGCGGCTATTGCAAGAAGCTGGCAAAAGACATCCTGACCCTGAAGGATGTGACGGTCTACACCTTCCTGTTGCCGGTGCTGGGCGATGATTCCTACGAGAAATCGAAGGCGATCTGGTGCGCACCCGACAAGACCAAAGCCTGGACCGACTGGATGACGGCCGGCAAGGTGCCGCCCGCCGCACCGGCCAAGTGCGACATCAGCGGCCTCAACAAGTCGGCGCAACTGGGCGGCAAGCTGCGCATCAACGGTACTCCGGCGATCTTCTTCGCCGGCGGCGAGCGCGTCGGCGGCTATATTCCGGCGGCGGAGATCGAGAAGCGCTTCAGCCCGGGCAGCTAAACCGCGGGTCAGGCTGCCACGGCGTCGTTCGGCAGCCAGACCGTAAACACCGAGCCGCCTGAAGGCGGGCAATCGACGTCGATGCGGCCGCCATAGCGCTGCACCAGGTCATGGCTGACCCACAGGCCGAGTCCGGTGCCGTCGCTGGTCTTGGTGGTGAAGAAGGGATCGAACAGCCGCTCGCGGTCCTGCGGCGCAACCCCCGGGCCGCTGTCGGCGACGGCGACAAACCCGCCGCTGACGCCGTTCTCCTCGCGGTCGCCGGTGGTCAGTCGCAGCGTGCCGCCCTCCGGCATGGCCTGCAGGGCATTGACCATGAGATTGATCAGCACCTGCTGCAACTCGTTGCGATTGATGGTCACCGTCCGCGTCGCCTGCATCTCCTGCGTTACCTCGACGCTGGTCTTCTTCATCTGGTGCGCGACCAGCACCAGGCTGTCCTGCACCACCTGATCGAGATTCACCGGTTCCAGGTAACCGACATACTCCGCGGGCCGCGCGAACTGCAGCAGCTTGGTTACGATCAGGCGGATGCGGAACACCTGGTCCTGGATCAGGCGTATCTCGTCCATCGCCGGTTCGGCGGCGGCGCCCAGGGTTTCGCGCAGGACGTCCAGATTGCCCTGGATCACCGCCACCGGATTGTTGATCTCATGCGCCACGCCGGCCGCCAGCTGGCCGATCGCGGCGAGCTTTTCCGACATCACCAGGCGCTGCTGCGCCGAGCGCAGGGTCTGGTTGGCGGCGGCAAGTTCGCCGGTGCGTTCGGCCACCTTGCTGTCGAGCTCGCGGCCCCAGCGCTGCAGCGCTTCGGTCTGCTCGGCCAGACGATCCAGCAGGCGATCGAAATGGGCGGCCAGCTCGGCCAGTTCATCGGCCTCGGCGGGATGCGGAGGGCCGACCCGCGCTTCGGCCTGGCCGGACTCGATGGCGCTCATGGTGCCGTGCATGCGTTCCACCGGCTGCGCGACATGCCGCGCCAGGCGCAGCGAGACGAACGCGGCGACGATCACGGCGAGCACGAACAGCAGGGCAACCGCGGCCAGCGCCAGCTGGCGCGCATGCTGGAACGGCTCTTCCAGAAAGCCCACATACAACATGCCGACGCGCTTGCCGCGACTGTCGATGATCGGCTCGTAGGCCGAGACATACCAGTCGTTGACCACGAAGGCGCGATCCAGCCAGGTGTGGCCCAGGTCCAGCACGGTATGCCGTACGGCGGCCGAAACGCGGGTGCCGATGGCGCGCACGTTCTCGAACAGGCGCACGTTGGTGGCGATCCGCACGTCATCGAGAAACAGCGTCGCGGTACCCAGGCTGCCCAGCGGCAGCGCGCCTTCCGGATAGACGATGTCGTTGATGCGATCGACGAAATCGAGGTTCTTGTTGAGCAGCAGGCCGCCCACCAGCACGCCGGCGTCGCCCGCGCGCGTGCCGGTGGCGATTGGCGCCGCGGCGTGCATCACCATGCCGCCGGTCTCCTCCTTGCGCTGCGTGACTTGCGCATTGCGCGTGGCAATCAGCGGCGTGCGGGCCTTCTCCGTGAGCGCCGGATCGATCGCGGCGAGTTGCGCCGCATCGAGGATATCGACCTCGGTTTCGGCGTGGCCGGCCAGCGCGCGGCGCGCGATTGGCCAGGCGGTGTAGTCGCGGCCCGGCGCCGGGCCGTTGCTGGCGGCGCGCACCTGGCCGTTGCCGTCGAGCAGGATCAGGAAGTCGATCTTCAATTGCTGCTGCATTTCGCGCAGCAGTTCGACCAACGCGGCCGTATCCGGCCGTTCGCGCAGCGCGCGCGCCAGGCGCTCCGAGCCGGCCAGGGTTTCGACGCGGCGGCCGACGCCCTCCTTGACCTGATTGAAATAGCCGTGCGCGACCGCCAGGTCGCTCTGCACCTTGGTGATCAGCAGGCGATCGTAATACACCGCGCCCCAGCCGGCGAGAATGCCGATCAGGATCGGTACCGCCACCAGCAGCGGGCCAAGCGCCAGCGCCAGCAGCCTGAAGCGCAGCGAGTTGCGAAAGCGTGCGCCAAGCCGGGCGAGAATTCCTAGACCCCCCACGCCGCGCACTTGCGTTCGAGCGTCTTGCGCGAGACCCCGAGCCGCCGTGCCGCCTCGGACTTGTTGCCCTTGCAGCTTTCCAGCACGCCGAGAATGTGGCGGCGTTCGATGGCGGCCAGCGAGTCCTCGCCGCCTGCATCAGGAGTCGGCGCTGGCGACACGGCAGCGGCCTCGGCTTCCTCGTCGGGTACGAAGTCGTCCGCGCAATAGCCCAGTATCAGCGAGCGTTCGATCAGGTTCTTCAGTTCGCGCACGTTGCCCGGCCAGCTGTAGCGCGCCAGTCGCCCCAGCACGGCGGAATCGCAGGCGAAATCGGATACGCCGAGGCGTGCCGACAACTGGGCGATGAAATAATGGACCAGATCCGGCAGGTCCTCGATGCGCTCGCGCAGCGGCGGCATCAGCACTTCGACGACTTGCAGCCGGTAATACAGGTCGCGGCGAAAATTTCCGGCGGTGACTTCTTCCAGCAGGTTGCGATTGGTCGCCACCACCACGCGTACGTCCACCGGGACTTCCTGCTCCGAGCCCACCGGACGCACCTTGCGCTCCTCCAGTACGCGCAGCAGCTTGGCCTGCAGCAACAGTGGCAGTTCCGAGATTTCGTCGAGGAACAGCGTGCCGCCACGGGCATAATAGAACAGGCCTTCGCGGCCGGCCGCCGCGCCGGTGAAGGCGCCCTTGACGTGGCCGAACAGCTCGGACTCGATCAGGTCCTCGGCAATCGCTGCGCAGTTGATCGGCACGAAGGGTCCGTCGGCGCGCGGACTCATGCGATGCAGGGCGCGCGCGGCGAGTTCCTTGCCGGTGCCGGATTCGCCGTGGATCAGCACGGTGGTCGGGGTTGGCGCGATGCGCTTGATGCGGGCGCAGACGTCGCGGATCACGGCCGAGTTGCCGATCATGCCTTCGACGCTGTCGTCGTGCTGGTCGAGTTCGCGGCGCAGCACGAAATTCTCGCGCCGCAGCGAGGAGCGCTCGAAGCAGCGCTTCACGGCATTCAGCATCTGCGCCACCGAAAACGGTTTGAGCAGAAAATCGGCGGCGCCGGCGCGCAAGGCATCGATGGCGGTTTCGAGATCGGCGTAGGCGGTCATCAGCACCACGTCGCCGGCAAAGCCCTGGTCGCGCAGCTGATGCAGCCACTCGACGCCGGAGCGGCCGGGCAGCGCGATGTCGAGCACGATCAGATCGAAATGGCGTCGATGCAGCAGTTCCGCCGCCTCTTCGACGCTGCCGGCGGCGGCCACCCAGCCGCAGCGCAACGCCAGCGAGCGCTGCAGGAAGCTGACCATGCCCGGCTCGTCATCGACCACCAGCACCGACTGATGATGCCAGGGCGAGATCTCGACCGGCGTGACTGCAGGCACGGAACTCAAATGCGTCTCCTCGCTTTATTTAATTCTTGTGTGTCGCCCATCATCGTCAATTCGACGGGGCTTGGCAATCAAGCTTTGTCCGCGACAAATTGTCCCATTTGCCCCGAAACGATGTGGACATTTTGTCCGGCGGCGATTGCTGCAATGCGGTAAGTGATTGTCCTTGTTGGTGACAAGAAGTTGGCGCATAAATTGCATAAATTGTTCGCTGGTATACAAACAAGGAGGAATCAAACAATGCAAGTCTCACGGCGGCAGTTCTTCAAGATCTGCGGCGCCGGTATGAGCGGGTCTTCCATCGCACTGATGGGATTCTCGCCAACATCGGCCCTGGCCGAGGTGCGCAGCTACAAGCTGGCCCACGCCACGGAAACCCGCAACATGTGCCCCTACTGCTCGGTCAGTTGCGGGGTCCTGATCTACACCACGGGCGACAAGTCCAAGAATGCGAAAGCGGACATCATCCACATCGAGGGCGATCCGGATAATCCCGTCAATCGCGGCACCCTGTGCCCCAAGGGCGCCGGCCTGATGGACATGGTCAAGAGCCCGAACCGGCTCAAGTACCCGGAAGTGCGCGAAGCCGGCAGCAGCGAGTGGAAGCGCATCTCCTGGGATGAGGTCATCGACCGCATCGCGACCCACGTCAAGAAGGATCGCGACGCCAACCTGATCGAAAAGAATGCCGACGGCGTCACGGTGAACCGCTGGAACACCACGGGTTTCCTCGCCTCATCGGCGGCCGGCAACGAAGCCGGCTACCTGACGTCCAAGATCCTGCGCAACCTCGGAGTCGTCGCACTCGACACGCAAGCACGTATTTGACACGCCCCCACGGTATCCAGTCTGGGTCCGACATTTGGGCGTGGCGCAATGACCAACCACTGGGTCGATCTGAAGAATTCGGACCTGGTGATCGTCATGGGCGGCAACGCCGCCGAAGCGCATCCCTGCGGTTTCAAATGGGTGATCGAAGCGAAGAAGGATCGCAAGGCCAAGCTGATCGTGGTCGACCCGCGGTTCACGCGCTCGGCCGCCGTTTCCGACTTCTACGCGCCGATTCGCGCCGGTTCCGACATCGCCTTCCTCGGCGGCGTCATCAACTACCTGCTGGCGAAGGACAAGATCCATCACGAGTACGTCAAGAACTACACCAACGCCGCATTCCTGATCGACGAAGGCTTCAAGTTCGAGGACGGCCTGTTCTCCGGCTACAACGCGGAAAAACGCAGCTACGGCAAGGACACCTGGAAGTACCAGATGGGCAAGGATGGCTTTGCCATGGTCGATCCGACCCTGGAGAACCCGAACTGCGTGTTCCAGCTGATGAAGAAGCACTACAGCCGCTACACGCCGGAACTGGTGAGCAAGACCACCGGTACGCCGCAGGACGCCTTCCTCAGGATCTGCGAAATGATGGCGGAGACCGCGGCGCCCGACAAGACCATGACGATATGTTATGCGCTGGGCTGGACCGAGCATTCGGTCGGTTCGCAGAACATCCGCACCATGGCCCTGATCCAGCTCCTGCTCGGCAACATGGGCATGGCCGGCGGCGGCATCAACGCGCTGCGCGGCCACGCCAACGTGCAGGGCATCACCGACATGTGCCTCTATTCGGAAGTGCTGCCCGGCTACCTGGCGGCGCCGACCGATGCCGACGTCGATCGCAAGACCTATCTGGAAAAGCGCACGCCCAAGGCACTGCGGCCGAACCAGATGAACTTTCCGCAGAACTTCCCGAAGTGGTTCACCAGCCTGCAGAAGGCCTGGTACGGAGCGGCGGCGACCGACAAGAACGACTACGGCTA
The DNA here is from genome assembly GCA_028065725.1 of Betaproteobacteria bacterium. The sequence continues at coordinate 4,452 of JAPTVL010000402.1, read as the reverse complement.
CGAATGGCTGCCGAAGAAGGACGCCGCCTACGACGTGCTGGCGATCTTCGAGCGCATGCACCAGGGCAAGATGAACGGCTTCTTCTGCCAGGGCTTCAACCCGCTGGCCTCGGTGGCCAACAAGAAGAAGGTGGGCGATGCACTGGCCAAGCTCAAGTACCTGGTCATCATCGATCCGCTGGCCACCGACACCTCGGAATTCTGGAAGCCGCACGGCGAGTTCAACGAGGTCGATCCGGGCAAGGTGCAGACCGAGGTGTTCCGCCTGCCGGCCAATCTTTTCGCCGAGGAGACCGCCAGCTTCACCAATTCCGGTCGCGTCATCCAGTGGCACTGGAAGGCCGCTGACGGTCCCGGCGAATCGAAGGGCGACATCGAGATCCTGGCCGCGCTGTTCCTCAAGCTCAAGGCGATGTATGCCAAGGACGGCGGCAAGCTGCCCGAGCCGATCATGAACCTGACCTGGCCCTACCGCATCCCGGCCAAGCCGTCGTCGGCGGAACTCCTCATGGAGATCTCCGGCAAGGCGCTGGGCGACGTCTTCGATCCGAAGGACAAGACCAAGGTCATCGTCAAGGCCGGCGAGCAGCTGGCCGGCTTCGCGCAGCTGCGCGACGACGGTTCCACCTCTTGCGGCAACTGGATTTACAGCGGCTGCTGGTCGCAGGCGGGCAACCTCACGGCGCGGCGCGACAACTCCGATCCTTCGGGACTGGGGCAGACGCTGAACTGGGGCTTCGCCTGGCCGGCCAACCGGCGCATCATCTACAACCGCGCCAGTTGCGACCTTTCCGGCAAGCCCTGGGACCCGAAGCGCACCGTGATCAAGTGGACCGGCACGGCCTGGGGCGGCAACGACGTGCCCGACATGCGGCCCGACGCGGCGCCCGACGAGCACGTGATGCCTTTCATCATGACGCCGGAAGGCGTGGCGCGGCTGTTCGCGCCGATCATGGCCGACGGTCCCTTCCCCGAGCATTACGAACCCTTCGAAACGCCGCTGGACAAGAATCCCTTCCATCCCGGCAATCCGAAAGCCACCAGCAATCCGGCGGCGCGGGTGTTCAAGGGTGACATGGAAACCTTCGGCAAGGCCAAGGACTTCCCTTACGTTGCCACCACCTATCGCCTGGTCGAGCACTTCCATTACTGGACCAAGCATTCGATGATCAATGCCGTGCTGCAACCCGACCAGTTCGTCGAGATCAGCGAACAGCTGGCGCAGGAAAAGGGCATCGCCACCGGCGACAAGGTCAAGGTGCGCAGCAACCGCGGCTTCATCAAGGCGGTGGCGGTGGTCACCAAGCGCATTAAGACGCTCGACGTCGACGGCAGGAAGGTGCATACCGTGGGCATTCCGATCCACTGGGGCTTCAAGGGGGTCACCAAGCCGGGTTTCATCACCAACACGCTGACGCCGTTCGTCGGCGACGCCAATTGCCAGACGCCGGAATACAAGGCGTTCCTGGTCAACATCGAGAAAGTGTGAGGAGATAGCTAAATGGCACTACAAAGCTTAGATATCGCCCGCCGCTCGGCGACGACCACCCCGGCACCCGGCGTCCGGCAGACCACGGCAGTGGCCAAGCTGATCGACGTCTCCACCTGCATCGGCTGCAAGGCCTGCCAGGCGGCGTGCATGGAATGGAACGACATCCGCGACGAGGTCGGCGTCAACCACGGCGTCTACGACAATCCGATGGACCTGACGGCCAAGTCGTGGACCGTGATGCGCTACGCCGAAGTCGAAGAGAAAGGCAAGCTGGAGTGGCTGATCCGCAAGGACGGCTGCATGCATTGCGCCGACCCGGGCTGCCTCAAGGCCTGCCCGGCGCCCGGCGCCATCATCCAGTACGCCAACGGCATTGTCGATTTCCACCAGGAAAACTGCATCGGCTGCGGCTACTGCATCACCGGCTGTCCCTTCAACATCCCGCGCATTTCGCAGGAAGACAGCAAGGCCTACAAGTGCTCGCTGTGTTCCGATCGGGTGGCCGTCGGCCAGGCTCCGGCCTGCGCCAAGGTCTGTCCGACCGGCGCGATCCAGTTCGGCTCGAAGGAGCAGATGAAGGATTACGCGGCGAAGCGCGTGGTCGACCTCAAGTCGCGCGGCTACGACAAGGCGGGGCTCTACGATCCGGCAGGGGTGGGCGGCACGCACGTCATGTACGTGCTGCACCACGCCGACCGGCCGGAGCTCTACAAGGGCCTGCCCGCAGACCCCAGCATCAGTCCGCTGGTATCGCTGTGGAAGGGCTTCGCCAAGCCGCTGGCCAGCGTGGCCATGGCTGCCGTGGCACTGGGCAGCCTGTTCCACTTCGTGATGAAGGGTCCCAACGAAGTGTCGAAGGAACTGGAAGACGAGATGGAAAAGGAGGAGCAATGAAAACGACCTTCCCCCCAACCCCCTTCCCCAGGAAGGGGGTGACGACGGTTCAGCCGCTGCGCGGCTTCCGGTTCATTGACTCGCTGCCCTCTCGGGGCGGCCCATCGGAGGCAGCATCATGATCCGCAATCCGAAAGATCTGCAACGTTACGACGCGCAGGAGCGGGCCAATCACTGGCTGGTGGGCATCTGCTTCATCCTGCTCGCCCTGTCCGGCCTGGCCTTCTTCCATCCGGCCTTCTATCCGCTGACGCAGCTGTTCGGCGGCGGTGTCTGGGCGCGCATCCTGCACCCCATCGTCGGCGCCTTGATGATGATTGCCTTCGTCGTGATGTTCTTCCGCTTCCGCGCGCTGAACCAGATGACCGCGGCGGACAAGGAATGGCTGTCGCGCGTCGGCGAGATGATGGACGGCAACGACCACGACATGCCGGAACAGGGCAAGTACAACGGCGGCCAGAAGGCGATGTTCTGGATCATGTCGCTGTGCATGCTGCTGCTGTTCGTCTCCGGCATCATCCTCTGGCGCGCCTATTTCAGCTTCCCGGTGGATCTGGTGCGGCTCGGGGCGGTGGTGCATGCCGCGATCGCCGCGATCATGATCGCGATGATCTTCGTGCACGTCTATGCCGCGCTGTGGGTCAGGGGTACGGTGCGCGCCATGGTGTACGGCACGGTCACCCGCGCCTGGGCCAAGCAGCATCACCGGGCGTGGTATCGTCAGGTCACCGGCAAGTCCTGAACCGGCGGCAAGCCGCAAAACAAACCCGCGGGCTTCGGCCCGCGGGTTTTTTATGTAAAACTCTTCCACCATGAGCGCACCCATCCAAGCCCCCGTCATCCCGATCAAGTCGAGCAGCGAACCGCCGCATGTCATCGCGCCCGATGCCACGACCATTTTCGCCGCGCGTGCGCAGCGCTTCGACCAGCTCGCCGCAGGCCACAGCCTCGGCGACTGGCTGCGTTTCCTGGCGGCCGTCACGCGCGCCCAGCATGCGACGCTGCAGACACTGCCGCCGCTGGCGCTGCCCGCCGCGGCAACGTTGGCGCTGGCCCGCGAGCACCGCATGCCGCTGCTGCCGGCACAGTCCTGGCCGCGCGACCCAGCCTGGCGCCGGAGCCTGGCGCAGATCGTCGCTGCCGTCTCCCCGGCTGCCCCTGAGCCGGCGCGCAAGGACCTGGCCCGGCTCGCCGCCTACGATGCCGAGCGTATCGAGGCGCTGGCCGAACGCGTGTTGCATACCGAGCTCTACGGCGACGATGCCGCCCTGCTGCCCTATGTCGCCGCCGCGTTGCAGGTGCTGTGGACTGCCGGCGCGGCACGCCTCGGCGTTGCCGAAATCGCCGCACTCGACGTGCCCGGCGTCTGCCCCTGCTGCGGTTTCCTGCCGGTGGCCAGCGTGGTGCGCGGCGGCGGCGAGGTCGGCAACCTGCGCTATCTGCACTGCGCGCTGTGCAACACCGAGTGGAATCTGGTGCGCGTCAAATGCAGCAGCTGCGACGCCACCGAAGGCGTCAGCTACCGCCATCTCGAAGCGGAAGGCCTGCAAGGCGCCGCTGCCGTGCGCGCCGAAACCTGCGACTCCTGCAAGAGCTACCTGAAGATCGTCTACACGGAAAAGGGCGCGGTCGATCCGGTCGCCGATGATCTTGCCACACTGGCGCTCGACATCCTGGTGGACGAAGCCGGCTACGCCCGCAGCGGACCCAACCTGCTGCTGGTGCCGGGCGGCTGAATCCGAAGAGTCGGCGCCGGCGCTACGGCGCCGGCCCGCTCTGCGCGCCCTGGATCCGGGTGACGGGGACTCCCGGCCAATTCGCGGAACCAAATCCTGAACTACACTGTCTGCTGATATTCCAGCCCGCAGACAGTCAGGAGACGCCGATGAGACGCCTGTTTTACCTTTTCAGTTTTTTGCTTGCCGCCGTCTTCAGCCTGCCGGCTGCGGCCGACCGCCTCGACGGCGTGGTGCCGCTGACCGCTGACGACATCGCTGCCGTGGCGAAGCTCAAGGCCACGCCCGAGCGCCATGTCCTGCTGTACTTCGGCGATCACCTGAACTGAG
>JAPTVL010000187.1 GCA_028065725.1 Betaproteobacteria bacterium | reverse complement strand
TTCCGATCTAAGGGCCGGCATGAGCCGGCCCCCGATTCTATTTCAGGCGCGCGGGCTGTACTTGCCGACGTAGTGCACATTGGGCTTGGTCCCTTTTTCTTCCTGCAGGCGGAAGGACTTTTCCTTCTTCAGGATCTGCGATATCTGGCTGTTCGGATCCTGCTGGTCGCCGAAGATGCGCGCCTGGGACGGGCAGACCTCAACGCAGGCCGGCTGCAGACCGTTGCTCACGCGGTGATAGCAGAAGGTGCACTTCTCGACCACGTCATCCGAACGAATCGCCTGCGTTTCGCCACCCACCCATGCGTTCAAAGCCGGAATCCGGGCGCCGGCCCTGGCCGACACCTCGGCGCCGGAAGACGTGCATCCCGGAATCGCCGAAGACTTGTCCGCCCAGAAGGGTTGCGGCTCGTCTTCCGCGGCATTCAGGCTGATCACGCTGTAGGTCTCGCCATTGAGGCTCTTCGCGTCGAGCTTCTCGTGGCTGTAGGGGCAGCCGTTCTTGGTCTGGCAGTCACCGCAACCGACGCATAGTTCAGGATTGTGCATCGTGATGCCTTCCGGCGTCTTGAACAAGGCCTTGTAGGGCTTGCCCTTGCCGGCCTTTTCCGGATTGCCCGGGCAGATCTTGATGCAGGGCGGCTCGTCGCAGTGGTTGCACAGCACCGGGATCACGAAGTGCTTGGTGTTCGGGAACGTGCCCTCGCTGTGCATCAGGAAGTCGGCCCAGTTATGGCTTTGGCCGTTGGCGCGGTTGCGCGTGTTGTTTTCGGTCTTACAGGCAAAAGCACAAGCGCCGCAGCCTACACACCTCGACAGATCGATAACCATTCCGAGTTTCATCATATTCTCCTTATCGTCGGCGCTCAGGCCTTGGTGATCCGCACGCCGGTGAAGCCACCGTTGCGCGCCGTGGCGCCGCTCAGGCGGTCATAGTCATCGACCAGGATCTCGTTGTTGTTACCACCCAAAGGAACTGCCTTGGCGTAGTCCTTGGTGGCGATACGACCGTAGGCCCAGTGGCCCTGACCGTAGCACTTGGCCACGGTGCCGGGACGCACACCTTCCCAGAGCTTGAGTTCGACAGTGATGGTCCCCGCCTGCGACGCCACTTTCACCATGTCGCCGGTCTTCAGCCCCAACTTGGCGCCATCAGCCGGATTCATCTTGACCACGTCGCCCCATGACACGTCACCCGGGTCGACCTTCTTGAACTCGTGGTACCAAGGCAGGTTTTGCGAGCGGCCTTCGCGGTTCAGGCGCGACTTGTAATCGATGAAGGTGAAGGGGTAGTCTTCCACGCTGCCATGACGCTTGGGCACCTCGTAGTGCGGCACGAAGGCCAGTTCGCCCTTGGCGGTGTAACCGCTGACGGCGAGGATGTCGTCGACTGTGGTCTCGTGCTTCTTGGCGTGGGCGTCCAGTAGTTTCTTCAGCGTCGCGCTGTAGAACTCGAACTTCTTGGTCTCGCTCTTGAACTTGCCACCCCAGCCCTTCTTCAGCGTGTAGCGCGGGCCGTGGAACATGCCCTTGGCCTTGAACGCGGCCCAGCCCTTGATCGGCGCATCGCCCTTCTGTTCTTCCTTGCCATCCCAGATCGGCGCGCTGATGAACTTGGTGACGAGTTCGGCGAACTCCAACTCGCTACTCGCCGACTTTCCTGTCTCCGGGTCCTTGATCGTGTCGTAGTAGTCGGCCAGATTGGGGAAGCCCTTGGCCTTCAGCTTCTGCCCCAGCAGCCACATGACTTCGGTTTCTTCCTGCTTGACATCGAACACGCGCTTGATCGGGCTTTGCTGGATCGAGGCATAGGTATAGCCGTTGCTGCCGTTGGTGACGATATTCCATCCCTCGGACGAATTGAAGGTCGAGGGCAGCACGATGTCGGCAAACTGTGTCATTTCTGACGGGTTGGTGACCATGTGGGCGAAGAACGGAACTTTGGCCAGCACCTGGTTCCAGCGGTCAGCGCCGGTGCAGGAGTGGTTGAAGTTGTTCCACGAGGCCAGCAGAACCTTGGTCGCACCGGGGTTCTTCAGCAACATGTTGGGCACGTCATTGACGGCCGCGGTCTGGAAGGCTGGCAACTCCTTGCTGCCCCTGCGGTTGGTGTCATGGTTCTTGTAGCCCTTTTTGGCCACTTCGTCGATGAACTTCTCGGTGCTGGGGAACTTGTTCAGCTTGGGTCCGCTGCCACCTTCCTGAACGACGATGTCGATCGAGCCGAGCAGGCCGTTCAGCGCATATACGGCCATGGCGGCGTAGGTGCCGCGCGGCCACATCGCCGCGCCGGGGCCCATCCAGACGGCGGTGTTGGGTCCTGACTTGGCCATGGCGCGGGCGACGCGGACGATCTGGTCGGCGGGAATGCCGGTTTCCTTGGCGGCGAAGGCCGGAGTGCGGTCCTTCAGTTCCAAGTTCCACCACTTGACTAGGCCCGAGGTTTCTTTCTCGACGAAGGCGTCTTCGGCAACTGTTGCACCGGCGATGAAGAGGTTCTTGCCATCCTTGAAGTCGCCAACAAATTCGCGGCTCCAGGTAGCTTCGGTTAGGATCACATGGGCGATCGCACCAGCCAGCGCGCCGTCGGTGCCAGGCAGCACCGGCAGCCATTCGTGGGACTTGGCGGCGGAATTTGACAGACGCGGGTCAACCGTAATCACGGTGCCGCGGGCAACGATTTCATGGAAGCGGTGGATGGTATTCGGTACTTGACGATTCGAGGCCAGCGGATCGCAGCCCCAGACCACCAGGCAGTTGGTCTTCTCCAGGTCGTAGTCGCGGTAGCCGGCAAAACCCTGCGTCAGGCGCGGACCCATCTTCTCGGCCTCGGCGCAGATCGCGCTGTGCGAGAAGTAGTTGCCGGTGCCGAAAACCTTCGGCAGCGTGCCATAAAGCAGTTCCTGCGAAATCGGTCCGTAACGGCCGCGCAGGTACATCAGCTTTTCCGGTTCGCCGGCCTGGCGCAGTTCCATCATCTTGTCGGCGACGATGTTCATGGCCTCGTCCCAGGAGATCGGCACGAACTTCGGATCGATGCCGCGCCCCTTGAGAGGGTTGGTGCGCTTCATGGGCACCTTGACGCGGTCCGGATCGTAGGTCTGCTGCGTGATCATATGGCCGCGCGGGCAGACGTAACCGTGGTTGCTCTTCGAAATCTCGTTGCCGCGCACGCGCGTGACGCGGCCTCCGCTGACGAACAGCTGGATCGCGCACCACTGGGTGCAGCCCTGGCAGGTGCTGGCCACCCATTCGCCCTTGGCCGGCGTACTGGGCCGGGCCTTACGCGGGATCAGCGCATTCTTGAACGGCATGGGCTTGGCCTTGGCCTTCTCCTGGGCCGCCGCCATTGCACTGCCACCGAGCATCCAGGCAGCGGACGCAGCGGACGCCCTGATAAATTCACGTCTGGTCAATTTCATGACTACCTCCTGTATCGAAATTCAATCAATTTGAGAAACTCGTTGCCGGATCGTCAGCGTCAGCATGGTCTTGCCCTACTCCACCACGCATTTGAGCGCGCGGTTTGCCGCACCGGCCAGGGTCTGTGCAACTTGTCTTTTGCTACCACTTCGCTTGGTCGCGGCACTGTAATTAGCTTCCGGATCCGTCTCTTGATCTGCATCAATGCTCAGCACATAACATGACAAATGTCTTGATTGCTGGCCTACTGGCCCTGCCGAATATCTCGCATCAACTGGCGTCGTAAAGTTACCTTTCGGTAACCTGTAGTCGATGGTCCCCAAGATTTCCCTCGCAATAGCTGCGTCGACAGATCGCATGGACTGGAGCCGGAGCTTGCGGCGCAGGGCAGCGTGCAGCAGGGTTTGCGCCGCGTTGTAAGCGTTAAGCGGGTGAATCTGGTTGGGAGACAGGAGTTTCACGTTTGTTATCTGCGCATCAGGTTGTCTTTCCATTCGCGAGAATCGTGCCAATGTAATTAAACACTGTGCTTTCAGTGGATTGCGATCAGACGTCGCAGCGGTCGATGGCTCAAAGGGAATAAATTGGAGTAATATAGTTACCGCACCGTAACAGGCTGGAGAATCATGCATCTGGAGACTGCAATCGCGTTACCAAGTCGTAACCGGCGTCGCAGGCTGATTGTCAGCGGCTGTCTCGTCGGGGTTGGGCTGATCGGGCTCACGCGCAAATCACAAGCTGCGGGCGGCAAAGTGCGTGTCGGAATGACGCCGGCCTTCCTCCATGACCAGCACAGCTTACTCGCCGAGTGGCGCGAATTCATGGCGGCCTCGCTGCAGCGGCCGGTGGAATTCGTGCAGCGCGACAGCTATCGCGAGACCATGGACTTACTGCGGCTTGAGAAACTGGAATTCGCTTGGATCTGCGACTATCCCTACCTGCATCTAAAGCAGGAGGTACGCCTTCTGGCGGTACCGCTCTACCAAGGACGCCCGCATTACCGCTCCTACCTGATCGTGCGCAAGGACAATGCCGAGGTCAGATCGATAGCTGATCTGGCCGGAAGCGTGTTTGCCTATGCCGACCCGTATTCAAATACCGGTTATTTGTCGCCACGGTTTGAAATCCGTCAGTTGGGGCGCGACCCAGCAACGTATTTTCGCAAGACATTCTTTACCTGGTCGCACCGCAAGGTGGTCGAGGCGGTGGCGAGCGGCTTGGCACGCGGCGGCGCGGTGGACAGCTACATCTGGGATACGCTGGCACATGTCGAACCGGCACTGGCGGCACGCACTCGCGTGGTCTGGCGCTCACCGGAATACGGTTTCCCTCCCTTCGTTAGCCATCGCTCGGTTAATGCTGCCGACTTTCAACTCATGCAGCGCCATCTGCTTGATATGGCCAAGACCGGTGCCGGACGTCGCCTGCTCGAACACCTGCATCTGGATGGCTTCACTACAGGAAGCCCTGCACTCTATGAAGGCGTTGCTCGGATGATGCGCGCCTTCGGCGAAGCGTAAGAATTCCGATGCGCTGGCTGTTCAACCTCTCTTTCCGCCACAAGATTCCCTTGTGGACTTCGTTTCTGATCAGTTTTTCGATCTTCGTCGTTGGTGCCGCACTGATGACACGCGCCTATGAAGACATGAAGAGCGCGGTAGTGATCAGCGCCGACAATCTAGGTCACACGCTGGCGAACACCGTGGCGCCGACGCTACTGCACGACGACGTATGGCGCGCCTTCGAGATCGTGCGGTCGCCGATACGCGGCGAGTCGGCGCAGACGCCGGTCCAGGTCGATGCCGTGGTAGTGCTCGGGCGCGATCACAAGGTATTTGTTTCCAGCGATCCAGATACGCTGCCCATGCTTAGTGAAACGACAACGCTCGGCGCCGACTGGCAGCATTTGGGCGAACACCTCATTGCTCCGAACGAGCCCAAATGGCCGCTGGTGCTGGAACCCACCGGATCCAGCTATCTCTACATAGCGCTACCAGTGACCGACAAAGACGCAAAGCTGGGACACCTTGTGCTGCGCTATGCGAAGTCGGTGTTTCATCCTTGGTTTATCGACACTATCTGGCAGGGGCTTGGCCTGGGCTTGCTGGTGCTGGCTGTGCTTATTCCAATCAACTGGTACTGGGGCAGCCGCATGGCTACACCGCTGGTCGATCTTGCGCAGCGCATGGGTCAGATGCTCAAAAAGGCTCCTGAACCGCTGCCGCCTGATCTCTACCCTTATGCCGACGAACTCGGTCAGCTATTCCAAGCCTACGACCGCATGGTTCTGGCGCTGCGCGACAAAGCAGCGTTGGAAAGCGAGATGGTCAAATCGGAACGCCTGGCCGCCATCGGCCAGCTGACGGCTGGCATCGCACACGAGATCAACAATCCGCTGGCTGGACTGATAACTGTAGTCGACACTCTCAAACTACGCCGCGATCTCGATCCGCGCGTGTTGCGCAACCTGGAGCTGATCGACCGCGGCCTTATGCAGATTCGCGATACCGTCGCGGCTCTGCTGGTGCAAACCAGAGTCCAGGCTAGGCCGCTGAACCCGCATGACCTCGAAGATATCCACACGCTGATCCAGCCCCAGGTTGCCAAGCGCCAGATCAATCTCGAATGGTCGGCAACCATGCCGACGGAGTTGCCGGCCCCGGCCAGCTTGGTGCGCCAGATTCTGATCAACCTGCTGCTCAATGCCGTTCAGGCGGCGGCTGAAGGCGGTCATGTCAACCTGTGGCTAGGCAGAAAAGACGACTCAGGATCCTGTTTGACTATCGTGGTACGTAACGACGGCGCGCAGTTGGGCGAGGAACAGCTGGCCCATCTGTTCGAGCCTTTTGCTTCGACGCGCGTCGGCGGCCACGGCCTCGGGCTCTGGGTAACTTACCAGATTGTGTCGCAGCTCGACGGTCGCATTACTGCCAAGAATATCGACGGCGAGGTCGAGTTCGTCGTTAATCTACCGCTTGGAGATTCCACATGCAGCACCGTATCGGCCTGATCGAGGACGATCCCATCATCGGCGAGGCGCTGTCCGAGCGGCTTGACTTTGAAGGCTTCACTTGCGACTGGTACCGTGATGGCAAGTCTGCTCAGCGTGGGCTTGGACAACGTCGCTACAGTGTGGTGGTCAGCGATATCAATCTACCCGACATCAGCGGCGAAAAGTTGTTTTGCGACCTACTCGCCAGCGAGCAGGGAGTGCCGCCATTTATCTTCATTACCGGTTATGGCGCTATCGACCAAGCGGTTCGCTTGCTCAAGCTTGGCGCACAAGACTACGTTACCAAACCATTCAATGTCGGCGAACTGATCACCAAGATCCGCGGGCTTTGCGAACGTCAGCAACCAGCGGTCAATGATGCCGCGCAGTTGGGCATTTCGCCTGCCATGCGACAGATCGAGGCACTGCTGCCGCGCATCTCTGCCAGCCGCAGCGCAGTTCTCATCTCGGGCGAGTCGGGAGTCGGCAAGGAAGAAGTGGCGCGCGCGCTGCATCGTGCCGGCGACCCAGAGGGCAAGACCCCCTTCGTTGCAGTGAATTGCGGAGCGATTCCGGAGACCCTGATCGAAACTGAATTGTTTGGCCATGACAAGGGTGCATATACCGGCGCCGATCGGGACCGGCAAGGAGTTTTCGAGCAAGCAGATGGAGGCTCATTGTTCCTCGACGAAATCGGCGAAATGCCGCCCTCGATGCAAGTCAAGCTGCTGCGCGCAATACAGGATCGGGCTGTGGTTCGCGTCGGCGGTGCCACGCAGCGCAAAGTGGATATCCGCCTGGTCTGCGCTACGCATCACGATCTCAAGTCTATGGTGGAGCAAGGCAGCTTCCGCGAGGACCTCTATTACCGAATCCACGTCATCCATCTGCACGTACCTCCATTACGCGAGCGGCAGGAAGACATACTCTGGCTCGCGGGCCGCTTTCTCGATGGACGCGCCAGCAAAGGCGAAGCCCGTCGCACATTGACTGCCGAAGCCGAGCACGCCCTGACCCGATATCTGTGGCCGGGAAATGTGCGAGAGCTGCAGCATTGCCTGGAACGCGCGAGTGTTCTGTCGCTAAGTGCGCACCTGAATATCGAAAGTCTATTTGGCGCTGGCGGCGCACCTGCAAATGCATTCGATGCATTGCGACAACCACTCAGCGACCATCTGCAGGATTGCGAGCGTGCCTACATCCGGCGCGCACTGAACGAGTGCGGCGGTCGTATCGCTGAAACCGCTGCACTGCTCGGCATCAGCCGCAAGAACCTCTGGGAAAAAATGCGCAAGCTGGAAATGGCGGACGGCTGAAAATTTTCTCGAATCTGTATTGGATGCCACATTCAGTAACTGACTGACTGGAGAAGATTCCTAGTCCGGACATCCACCAGTCAGATTCAAGGTTGCCTGACTGGCGGTACTTGGATGGTAGGGTGAGATCGCCTTCGGCACGGGCCCGTTGATGTTGGGCGAATGTGCCAGCGTCAAAGTATCCAGCGTCATCAAAGGCGAGAAAACCAAACGTGTTCCAAACGACGCAAATCGGCTGGCGGTTCAACAGTTCTACGGCGATGTCAGTCATACGCACTCGAGCCCCGGCAAAACGGGTTACGCGGCAACTCGTCGGATCCCGGAGCATCTGGTTGAACTTTGTACTCGGCAGGCGATACAGACCGTCATCCTGGTCGAGCAAAAACATTCGGCATGAAATTCCCATCACGTGTCACGCCTAGAGTTGAACCGACCTACCTCATCTACCACCACTACGCAGTGGGATGACTGGGGGGCAGCACCGTTGCGCAAGTCAATTGACAACGTCATTGTCGGAAACTCGATTACGCAGTTATGCAGATCAATCGGTGTGAAACCAAGCTTCATCGTTGTTGTGCATGAGGCAAGTGCTCAGGCTCTCACATCAAATCCGGCAGCTGATCGCGGGGCACCAGCAGCTTGACCGAGCGGCCCTGACCAGGTGTCCTCTCGATGAATCCCAGCTTCTCCAGACTCAGGACCATCTGATGGACCGCTGACGGCGACACGCAGAAATACCGCTGCATGTCTGCTTCCGACGGCGAACACAGGTGGATCTTCGAGTAATAGTAGATGAAGGCGACGTACTGCCCCTGCTTGGCGGTATAGCTGAGGATAGGTTGCGCCGCATTTTCGCTCCGGTCGTCGCTTGCGTCATTGGGTTCAAGCACGCGAATGCTCATCACAGCAATCTGGGAAACTGGCTGCCGGGAGCAATCTGATATCGGGTCTGGTGTCGCCTTTCCTCGGAATATGCATTCTTCAAGTGGATATTGCCAGTACCAACGTAGTATGAAAGCGGAAGAGCTACGCCCGTTTCCGCGCCAACTTGCCAACCAGCAACTCCAGGTCGGCTACTCGTTTCGCTTCCTGAACGCGAGAAAAAATCTCTTCCAGGACGGCGGATCGCTTGTCGTCCTGGATGCCACTCAGAAGTCCCTCGATCGCCATCAGACGACGAACGAGTTCAGCGTCCGCCTCGGTCTTGGCATCGTTATCGCCTGTATTCGAGGGTGCGCGCATATCCCCTTTACCGGTGAGCAGCCAGTGCAGGTCGATCCCCGTACCCGCAATGGCGAGTAATGATTCACCGCTGGGCACGCTATGGCGGCCCTCGTACTTTCGGATCGCGCTGAGATGAACCCCGGTGGCCTCGGCGAACCTCGCCTGTGTCATTTCAAGTACGTCTTTCCGCCAGAGGCGAAGCCGATCTGCGATGTCGTTTTCGGGTGTCGAATTCAAAAGCATCCTCTTTCGGTTTCTTTTACAATTGACAACAAACCGAACGATGTATATCGTTAGTCACCGTGGATAGTAGTCCAATTTTGGAAAAGCGACATGAATGACATCATTTCGATTAACCGCCAGTTTCTCATAATGGCCAGAGAAGCGTCGAAGTCCAGGTCCGGAGAGATCATGACGGGGCTATCCCGAACCGCTCTGGACCGCATCGCCCAGATGACTCTGGATGAGATCGATGCGATGGCGCGAGACATAGGCATCAGCGTCATCAGCATCAGGCTGACGGAAACCGAAATGGATCGTCTTCTGTCGCTCCAGGGCTTACAGAAAGCGGCTTACTCGATCTCTATTGCGGCATCTGCCAGACCACGGGGAGGGATAGGTTCCTTCCCGACATCCCGACAGGCAACTGAAGCATGAGGCCAGGGATGTCAGCGTGAGGACTTGTCAGGCTCACACCCATGACGCTTTGTTCCGAGAGGCGAGCTTCGCGTTTGATGGCTTCCTTGGCGGTCAGCAGCCATGGACTACGCCAAACGGCTACGTGTCTTTCACATCAAAGCAGGATGTACTGCTCAGGGCGCGCCGGGCATTTCCGCAGAAGCGGCAAGTCTTCCCGTTTATCGAACCAAGGCGATAGGGAGTTCGGTGGTGGTCGCCTTAGCTGAACTAGAAAATCTTCAACAGGCCCACGAGCTCATTCGCGCCGGGCTGAGACTGTCCATCATTCGAGGCATGACACGCATCGGGACGCGAACATTGCGGCAATGGTGGAAAGATGTTCACGGCGTAAAACCCTCGAACGGGAAATTGCCGGAGACCGTACTCTCCTTCATCAAGGATCGTGACTCTGCGGCCCGACTGTCGGCATTTGCCGCACTCCATCAACGCATCTTTGCCTCAGACTTGACGACGACCAGTCTGATGACGACATGGCGGGAATATCAGCGGATTTGCGGTCCCCTGGACATCAACGCCGCCTACTTTGCCGCTCGTGACGTGCGGGTAAAAATCGTCATGCTCGTGCAGTGCCAGGTGTGCAATGCGGCGTTCATCTACGACGCCGGCAGCAAACATACCGATCACTGCCCGTTTTGCGAAACCAGCGTGGTTGTCGCCGACTAAGGGTCTCGGAGCAAACGACGCCAGGCTGTGATCGACATTTTTTGAAAAGCTGCCGAGAAGTGCGTTTATCGGGCTGAAATTGGCTGGGGCGATGGCTAGCATCCTCTGATGCTCAACCTCATCTATCGGCACCTTGCCAAAAACGCACCCGGTTATCTTTGGCTACTGGTCATAGGTGTCCTGGCTGGACGGTACCTCGCCGTATCGATCAACGTCTCGGACTCCCTGTCAGGCAAGGTTTATCTCATTCAAAAGGGAGTCAAGCCTGAACTGGGAGATATTGCGGCGTTCCGTTACCAGGGCGGGGGTCCCTATGCGCCTGGAGCGTGGTTCCTCAAGCGAGTCACGGGCATCGCCGGGGCGAACGTGAGTAGTGTCGATCTGGGATCTGGATACGTTGAATTTTTCGTTGACGGAAAATCCGTTGGACGGGCAAAACAGAAAGCGAAGTCGGGTATTCCCCTGATGCCCGGACCCACGGGAACAATTCCCCCGAGGCACTACTACATGGCCGCACCGCATCCGGATAGCCTGGATTCTAGATATGCGCTCGTCGGTTGGGTCGATGACGAGCACGTCATCGGCCGCGCTTTCCAGATTCTTTGAGGTTCCCCGCGAGCCCTTGCGCTGAAGCCTCCGTAGCAATCGAAGCCGCAGCAATGGCCTGAATGCCTGCTGATGTTCTGGCGAAAAAGGAAATCAGCACCTCTGTCTGAGCCGTTGCGCGCCGGCGAGTCTATCTACCGCTGGGGCGATGACGAAATTCCCCGTTATCCGCCCTTCATGAAAGGGCTGCCCGTCGTTTCCCCCGAAAAGCTGCTCGATACCCAAAAGGAACTGCTGGACAGGATTTCCAACTCGGCCATCGCCACCCCTGAGATTTTTCAGAAGCATTACCTGTCGGCGATAAAGCGCTTCGCTTCGTTTTCGCATCTGCTGCCAGCGTCGCAGTCGCACCATCATCGAGGGGCAGGGGGCTTGCTGCGACATGCCATCGAGGTGGGCTTGTGGGCGCTTCAATCCGCGGATCGTGTTCTTTTGCAATCGGCCATTTCACCAAAACATCGACGCGAAATGGAGCCGCGCTGGCAACTGGCGGTCTTCCTCGCTGCCCTGTGCCACGACGCGGGCAAACCTGTCACCGATTTGACGGTGACAGACAAGGATCGCACGTCGACCTGGCATCCGATCACGGATGACCTCCACGTCTGGGCAACAAGGCAATGCATTAACGCCTACTTTCTGGAGTGGCGTGAGGGGCGAGGGCGCCAGCACACCGCGCTGTCCAGCCTCATCGCCGAACGAATCATCGGGGTTGAGTCTCTGGCATGGATCGCGGAAGGCGAAACCGAACTGGTGGTCTGGCTGATGGAATCCATGGCCTGCAATCCCGGTCCGACCAACCTCATCTACGACCTGGTCATCAAGGCCGATCAAACGAGCGTTGAACGCGATCTCAAGACGCTCGGGGTAGCCATGGCCGGGTACGACCTGGGTGTTCCCGTAGAACGCCATCTGATCGACATCATGCGCAGGTTTGTCCGGGAGGGAGTGTGGCTTGTCAATCAACCTGGGGCAAGACTGTGGAACATGGAGGGACATGTCTACCTGGTGTGGCCCGCTGCCGGTGAAGAGCTGGCTCGCCAGATCAAGGAGGATGGCATGCCGGGAATGCCGCGAACGCCGGAAGGTATTCTGGACATGCTGACTGATCGTGGAATGGCACTGGTTCGGATAGATGCCCGATCCGAGGATCGCTACTGGAAGATCGCCCCAAAGGTTCTTGCAGAGAAAATTCCGGACATCCGGCTGACGGCCATCCGATTGCGTGACGAGGCCATGGTGTCTTCCGTACCTCTTTCGTCGGCTGCAGGGTGCATCATCAACGCGGAAACGGATGCCAGCAGTCTGCCGGCGTCGACTGTGGCCGAGGGGCAGCACGCTGGCGAGAAGATTCAGCGTGACACGTCATCCTCCGGTTTCACCGAATCAGCGACGACCTCTCGCGACTCGGATCCATCTCCAGATTCTTCACGGCCTGTCAATCCATCGAAACCCCCATCGGCAATCACCCGCAACCAGGAGGCTCGACCTGAGCCGGGGCCGGGTACCGAGCAGATGGAAGCGATCAAGCTCGACGGCGCCATTGGTGAAGCCCTCAAGGCCCTGGCACAGGACGTCAAGGCAAGAGACAAGAAATGGGGCATTGATGCCATTTCTGACCAGGATGGACATGTTTACCTCCGATGGCCCGACGCCTTTGCCGGGTATGGGCTGACTCCAAAAACGGTGCTCGACCAATTGGCCGACCGGGGCTGGTTGGTAATCGACCCCATGAGTCCGTTGAAACGAACCATCCCCAAGGAATTCGGGGATGGTGCTCATAACGCCATTCGCCTGGGCCTTGAGATCAGCCAGGTTTTTCTTCTCGAATCGGGAATGAGCGATGGCCACGAAGTCAGCCAGGCGCCAGAAATCCAGTCGCATACGCAGACTACGCCGCCTGCAAAGTCAGTAACAGCGCGGAAAGCGCCAGACATCCCGAAAGCAGGGGCGAAGAAACCCGTGAAGCCGAGCCCGGCGCTTGCGCCATCAACCAACGGCGCGAACCCTTCCGGGAGTACCAGAGAGGGTCAGCCAGCAAACGACACCACGAAATCCGCCCAGGGTACTCCGACGATCGAGGCCCTGTTGGCCGTCCTTCGATCCCTTGATAGTGCGTCCCAGCAAGACGGCTTCTGTCAGATTACCAAGATGGAGGCCATGAGAGCGTTCAAGCGCCACGGCCTGAAAGTTAATCATCGCCTGCTCTGGAAATTCGACGAGCTCAAGTCGGGTTTGCTGGAACTGATGGAAGACAAGATCAGATTCAAGCCTTGATTCGAAAAGCGCACGGAGTGTGTGCTTTTGGCGGCTGATTCCGAAAACGTAACTGCCATCATCGACGGATGCGATATGCGTTCCTGGCGACCCTGCCTTGCCTGCTGCTCATCTTCGGTTGCGCCCTGGCGAATGACCTGGGTGTCGTCGGCCCGACCTACGAGATTGCGGAGCGGGATCTCATCGAAGTCATGAAGAACAGATTTCGCCGGATGGAGAAGAGCGGGGAACTGGCCAGGGTGCAGGAGAACTACAAGCAGAAGGTCATCGATGCCGTTGAAAAACCCAGGCCCGTCCACGGAGTCAGCAGCACGGAAACGGTCCGCACGTTCTACGTCGATCCCACGTGGACGCTGGACAGAAATGTCGTAGATGAGCAAGGCAAGCTGCTGTTCCCGGCCGGAACGAAAGTCAATCCGCTCGACTATGGACCGCTCACCCAATACCTGCTGTTCTTCGATCAGCGGGAAAAGGCTCAGGTCGCTTTCGCCAGGCGATTTATTGAGCAGTCAAAGGCAAGGGTGAAACCCATTCTCGTCGGGGGCGAGCCGCTCAAGCTGATGCGCCAATGGAAGCGAGAGGTGTTTTACGACCAGGGCGGGGTGCTCAGCCGGAAATTCCTGCTGAAGCAATCTCCGGCGATCGTCAGTCAGGAAGGCAATAGGTTGCGCATCGATGAAATTCATCCATAGCATCCTCGTGCTGCTGGCGACTCTGCTAGTGAGTCTTCCGTCCCACGCGGCAACCTGCACGGGAAAGTTTGCCAACCCGATCACGGATATCTGCTGGTCCTGCATGTTCCCCTTGCGAATCGCCGGTATCACGCTGGCAGCGCTGGATCAGGAAGACACCCCCAATCCAGGAGGAAACCCGGCGTGCTTCTGCGGCAATCCCCCCAAGCTCGGCTTGAAGGTCAGTTTCTGGGAACCGGTACGTCGGGTGGATGTGGTCCGGAAACCGTTTTGCATGGTGAGTCTTGGCGGTGTCGATATCGATCCGGGTTTCGATGCCCCGGTGGCCAGCCGATATCGGCGTGACGGGCAGGACCAGTCCTCGTTCTATCAGGTGCATTGGTATGTCGACCCGATCATCTATTACCTGCAGGCTGTTCTGGACAATAGCTGCCTGGAGCAGCAAGGCTTTGATGTTGCCTACCTGACCGAGCTCGACCCACTGTGGAAGGACGATGAACTCACCCGGCTTCTGAATCCTGATGTCTATCTGTTTGGCAATCTTCCTGCCCGTGCCGCGTGCGCATCCGATTGCGTCACCGCAACCGCCGGGTTTCCCAATAACACCTTCTTCTGGTGTGCCGGATGTCAGGGAAATCTCTATCCGCTTAACGGCAATGTCCAGGCCCATGTGGGGGGCGTTCAGGCATCCAGTCTGGAGGTCTACCGGATCATCGCCAAGATGCACCGTGAGGGGTTGATGTGGGCCGCCTCGGGCGAGGACGGCCTGTGCGGCTATTACCCGCAGCCGGTGATGGACAAGACGGGCTACAAGTACCACATGCTCTATCCGGTTCCACAGACATCGAAGATCGCCGGGAAGTGCTGTCAGCCGCTGGGGCGCAGTACGATGCTGTGGGGGGCGGGCAAGGAGTTTCCCTATGAAGGGGAAGACTTCTCCTATCAGATATTTCGCAAGCGCAATTGTTGTCAGGGGGCGGCGACGCTGAATTGAAGATGCGCAGCCCCTTGATGTCGATTTCAACAACGCTCCTCCCCTTGGCCCTGCTGCTGGCGGCATCCCTGTCGCTGGCGCAGGGCACTTTTTTGGAACGAGACGAATCGAATCGATTGCCGACGCAAAGTGAGATTGAGCACGCCCGCCAGAAAACACAGGAAGCACTGAATCGCTTGCCCGATGCGCCAGTGATCCGGCAGCAGTTTGGCGGTGTGACCCCCAGAGTCGAAGCGATGCCGCGCCCGGCAACGCCGGCCCCGGACATCGCGAGCATTGCCGAGAAATTCAAGAGCCTGGGCCGAGGACACGCATCGCAGAAAGGGGCAGCGCCCGATCTGATGGTGTTCGTCTCGCTCTCCATGCCCAGGGATGCGCTGGCTCGCATCATCGATCAGTCCGAGCGCACGGGAGCGACACTGGTGTTTCGGGGCTTGAAAGGGGACTCGATGACCCGGATGGGCGAGGAGATCAGCGGGCTCATCGGCAATCGCACGGTGTCCGCCGCGATTCATCCGCCGGCATTCCAGCAATTCACCATCACTCGGGTTCCGGTGGTGGTGATCGCTCGGCCGGAAGCGGGCAGTGTCATGGAGGATGGGTGCTCAAAACCGGATACCTTCGTCAAGGTCACCGGGGATGTCACGCTGGATTACGCCCTGGACTATATCGAGCGCAAAAGCCTGGACTGGGCGGCGATAGCGCGAAGCTTTCGGGCACGTCTCAGTGGAGCGGCATTCCAGTGAGATGGGGAATTGCCCTCGCAGTGTTGTTGCTGGCGCCGTGGCTGGCAATGGCCGATCAAAACGGTGCGTTCAACGACGGGAAATCGCTGGGCACTTCGCTCAATCAACAAAATCGAGATGCCATCACTGCCGGAAACATCGAGCACAAGATTCCCGCGTATGGGCAGTCGGCTGCAGAGGCAATGTATTTTCAGGGGGGGAGGGGGGATACGGTCGGACCTGGAGTGGCCAGAGTATCAACCTGTTCGTCGGTGACGCCTGAAATCGATCCCATCAAGCGCCAGGAATGCGAGGCCGTCAACTTCCTTGCGCGCAACCCTGATATTCGCCCTCAATTCTCCATCACCGGAAACGACTCCATGATCTTGGGGGCGAAGAACGTCCGAGCCAATGCGGAGAGCGCATTCCAGTCGCTTGGCATTGCTGGAGGCACGGGCAGTAGCACCCACTGCCAGACCAGAACGGAAACAACGCCGGCACAGTTCACCAGCGAGACCTGCTCATCCCCGAGAGAAATTGGGACAGAGCAATGCACGACGGGGCGCATCATCAACCTCGACACAGATGCGAACTTTCAATGCGATCAGACGATGAACGCCTATGAAAGCCTGCAGTGTCGGCGGGGAAGTACCGTAACAATCGGATTCGGCCAATGTACGCCGGGTGCATGGCTGGGCCGGGCTGCCTACGTGGATTGCAGCTGGTGCATCGATCCCTATATGGCCATGAATATCTTTTGTGGCAGCGATGGCCGCTCCTATGACGTGGAGCCTTACCGATCCTACGACGGGGTGAATCGTTACGACTACAACTGGATTGGATACCCCTGGAATGGGAGCTACGGGCTGTTTCATGTTTCCGTAGCGCCCGGTCAGTCGGTCACCGATTACTACGTCAGCAATCTGGGGTTCGGCTGCAACCTGTACGTGTACTACAGCGTGAGTTGCAGCGGGACCACGTGTACTCCTTCCATGCGCAACGTGAGTTCCGGCTGCAATTCCTCGGGTGGAACGGGCGTTGGTTCCCCGCTGGCACTGCCGATCACCAGGACGGTCAGCAACTGGACATCGGATCAGTGCGTCGCATTGAAATTGCGCGCTCAATGAAAACGCTTGCCCTCCTGCTGGTCCTGGGCGTCATCAATAACGTCTTCGCAGCAGAGTGCCAGTTGTCGGGATCCGTTTGTGTCGACACGTCGCCGAGCAAGAACATTTCCGGCGTTCCCGTCACGTTGGCGGAAGTCGGCGGATGCTGGGAGTATGAGGATACCTACACCTGCATCAAACCAAACGCCGTCAATTACTGCCAGCCATTCGTCAACGCACAGCCTCAGTGCTGGCAAACATACTCCCAGTGCGCGCAGATGGACACCTTGTTCAACTCCGGGTGCATGAAATTCACACAAACGTGGCGGTGCAACGATCAGACAATGCCAACGCCAGTCAATACGATCCGGCTTGACGATACCTATACGCTGCTGTCGAGTGATTTCGACCCCGGGCCATGCGCGTCTCTGGCCAGTAACCCAAGTTGCCAGATTGCCGAGAGCACGTGCATCTCGACTACCCCTCCATCCCTGCCATCAGGCATAACCACGTCCCAGGTCGCTCCTGACGGCTGCTATCAGAAGCAGAACGTGTACGCCTGCTTCACGGGACGTTCGGATACCTCCGAGTGTGACGGCTACGCATCAAACCCGAACTGCACTCTGGAATCGTCATCCTGCAATCCCGCCGACAAGATAAATGGGCAATGTACCTTCGAGCAGAAGACCTTCCGTTGCATGTCTCAACCTGGTCAGACCAGCACCATCACGGATTGCTCGGGGCAACTTTTCTGCCAGAACGGCAACTGCTTCGACAAGGGCTATACCGGAGACACCGACTTTGCTCGATCCGTGGCCTTGATGGAAGCCGCACGGGAGGCGGGCGTCTATGGTGCTGAAACAGAAATCTTCAAAGGCTTTGACTCACGATGCCGGATCAAACTGTTCGGCCTGGCCAATTGCTGCAAGAAGAGCAGTGGTGGGGGAGGATTTTCCAATTTCAATCTGCTGGGCTCGGCGCTGAGTGCCGGCGGTCAAGTGCTGGATGTCGGGTCATCCTACGTTTATGACGCCCTTTATGATGGATCCACATTGCAGCAGGGGTTGGGCGCTGCATTGGGTGTGCTCGGCGCAGATGGCCTGTTCAATCCATCCTTCAGCTTCTATGGGTTTTCGTTTCAATTTTTACCCAGCCAGGGATTCATCTTCACGGGATTTGATCCAACCACATTGGCAATTCAGATTGGGGTGATGATTCTTCAGGACCTCTTGTCGTGCGAGCAGCAGGAGCAGATCCTCGCCATGCGCTCCGGTCAGAATCTCTGCCACGAAATAGGGACCTATTGCTCCAGCAAGATCAAGCTCCTGTCCATCAAGATTTGCATTGAGCATACCAAGTCATATTGCTGCTACAACAGTCGGCTGGCGAGAATTCTCAATGAACAGGGGCGGGGGCAGATTGGCAAGGGATGGGGTGGCGCGGAAAGCCCGAATTGCTCCGGTTTCACGCAGACAGAATTTGCTTCCATCGACTTTTCCAGTATTGATCTGTCCGAATTCACAGCCGAAATAATGGCGAACATCAAGATGCCAAACGTCGGCGCCTCAAGCCAACAAGTTCAGACCTCGGTTCAGCAGAAAGTCCAGAACTACTACCAGAGGTGAGTATGAGGATATTCAGAGCCCCGGCCTTCTTGATTGTCATGGTGCTTTCGGCCAGCACTTCAGCAGCGGAGTACTCCAGCATCAAGCAGTTGCTTCTCGCAGCGATAGATGCCTCCGACGGCCGGACGAGTGGTTTCATCCTTGGCCAGATCGCCGAAAAGTTCAAGAGAACGACCGGATCAACGGCGCCAATCCTGGCCGAGGTATCCACGATCAAGAGTTTCAAACAGGAAGGCTGCAAGCGCCTCAACGTGCGCCTTACTCAAAGCGGGGTTGCGACCTCAGCAGGCAGGACTGCCGACTTCGGGATGGATTACGGTTTGAACCTTTGTCGGGATGGCAGCCCGCCGACAGAAGGGATGGACCTGGAGCAAGCCGGGAAAGTGCTTGAGAGACAGTTTGATTAACGGCTTTATTGCTACGGACCAATCGCGCAATCGGAGTCTGGGCCTGGCTATTCAAGCATTTTCGATACTTCCGCTATCAGGGAGCCTGCCAGATCGCATAACTCCGTGATGGCGGCTTCATCTACTTCCAGAAATCCCTCGTACTCGGCGAGATTCCGCTTCTGATGAGCGGCATCCAGCACTCGCCAGCGGGGCGCAGGCCAATTCAAGGTATGCGTGAGGCACTGGAACACGGTGTATCGGTTTTCGCTACGATAGCCATGCCAGCGAAGGGCTACAAGGGCAGCAGCGTGGGCGGCGTTGTAGGCGCTGGTGAAGCGACCTTCAATGGAGAGATTTGCCAGTCGAGCATCTTCGAGGCGGGTTCTCGCCATGGCCAACATCCGCCTGGCCTCGGCTTCGTTGCGCGGTTCCGCCTTGAGTTGGCCGATGCGGACCAGATTATCGAGCGCGGGCAGGCTCATGGGCATCTCCAATCAATGGAAGAATGGGCTGCGCCAGGACGCGATTCACAAATGAATCGCGTTCGGCACGACGGCGCTCAAATTCGGCCGGGGTGTAGCAGGTTGGATTGATTTTTCGTCCCAATTGCGCTTCCAGCGGGACCAGTAGCTCAAGGACGCTACTCAGCAACAGATTTTCGCCGACAAGCATCACGTCTATGTCGCTCTGCGCCGTGTCGGTTTGTTTCGCCACGGAGCCGTAAACCCATGCCCCTTGCAGATTGGGGGCCAGAGGTAGCAGCGCTTCGCGCAACAGGGGTTCCACCCCCAGCGTTTTTCGCGTCAGTCCGACCAACTCGCTAAAAACCGGGCTTTGCGGATTGGCCTGGAATCGTCTCAGGTTGCCGACTCGCTCGGAACGGACCAGACCCGCATCAGCCAGTCGATTCAATTCCCTCTGCAGGGAGGCACTTCCCAAGCCCGTGAGGCGACGCAATTCGCTCAGGTGATAACCACGTTCAGGCTGGCCAAAAAGCCACTGAAAGACACGGGATTGGCTGTCGGTAAAAAGAGAAGTGGCGATCGACATAGCCAAATAATAGCATGAACATGCCAATAAGTAGCATGGTATGCCGACGATTTCGAATATGGACCGTACGCGTTGTATTCCCTGTCCGTACGTAGGCATGGCGACGGAGTTCCATATTCCGCCACCGGTAATATCTTCTAAAAAATGCTGACCAAAATGCTGACCAACCTACCCTAAAAAGCCCAAAAAAATAGCCAGCAATTGCTTGCTGGCTATTCGTAACTAATTGATTTAATTAGTTGTTAATGGTGGAGGCGGCGGGAATTGAACCCGCGTCCATAAGTGCGCCACATACAGTTCTACATACTTAGCCGCGTCATTTGATTTAACCCGCAACACGCCGACGGACAGGCTGGTTGCTGGCGATTCGCTGGGTTTTCGAACCGTGCATCGCGACTCCGCACGGCCTTATCTCCTGTCTATGATTCCGATGCAGCTTGCGCTGCCTGGTCCGGGAGCAAACCAGTTCGGAAGCCAGCCGGTTATTAAGCGGCTAGAGCGAAACGCTCGTCGTTGGCAGTTAGTGCTTTCCAGATGGATTTACGAGGTACCCGGATCCTCGGTATGCCCTGCATGCTTTGTCACCCATGTCGAAGCCATGTCGCCCCCTGCATGGTGCACATCAGATGGCGCCTGATCTGCGGATTGCAAGGGCGATTCTAGCGGTTTGCCGCGGCGATGCCCAGAATTTCTCCGGGCGACGCGGCGATGGCGTCGGCGCCCCAATGCGCCGGCGGCTTGCCGTCGCCCAGATAGCCCCAGGCGGCGATGACGGTCTGCATGCCGACGGCACGGCCGGAGATGACATCCCGTTCGTCGTCGCCGACGTAGATGATGCCGGATGCGACAACCCCGATCACGGCGCTGGCCAGTTGCATCGGATGGCCATGGGGCTTGGCACGTTGCGCGCTGTCGCCGCAGACGATGCAGGCAGAGCGCTGGCGCAGGCCCAGCCCTTCCATGAGGGGGATGGCAAAGCGTTGCGACTTGTTGGTCACGATGCCCCAGGGAATCGTGCGGGCATCGAGTTCGTCGAGGTGCTCGGCCATGCCGTCGAACAGCCGAGTGCCGACGCACAGCGCGTCCTGGTAAATGCTCAGAAACCTTTGTTGAAGGGCGATATAGGCGGAATCCGCCGGCGTGATGCCGAGGCTGGCGCCGATCATGCCGCGGGCGCCTGACGACACGTGAGGTCGCAGCATTTCCAGGGGCAGCGGGTCGCGTCCCCGCTCCTGCAGCAATTGATTCATGGCGGCGCCCAGGTCGGGCGCGGTGTCGGCCAGCGTACCGTCGAGGTCGAACAGTACGGCTTCAGGCACTGCGCTGCGCCCTGAGCAAATAATTGACGTCGGTGTCGCCGCCCAGCATGCCTTCGCGGCTGAAGGGGTTGTAGCGCAGGCCGATGACTTCGAGTACGTCCAGACCGACAGCGCGGCACAGGCGAGCGAGTTCGGCCGGCTTGAGGAAGCGTGAGTAGTCGTGGGTGCCGCGCGGCAGCAGATTGAACAGGTATTCTGCCCCGACCACCGCCAGCAGGTAGGCCTTGGCATTGCGGTTGAGCGTCGAGAGAAAAACCTGGCCGCCGGGCTTTACCAGCGCGGCGCAGGCCGCTACCGTGCTGGCCGGATCGGGCACGTGTTCCAGCATTTCCAGGCAGGTGACATGGTCAAAGCTTGCCGGGGCCTCCGCCGCCATGGCTTCCGCCGAAATCAGGCGATAGTCGATGGCATGGCCGCTCTCGTAGAGATGCAGGCGGGCAACGCCCAAAGCCTTTTCGGAAAGGTCGATTCCGGTGACCTGCGCGCCCAGCGCCGCCATGCCTTCGCTCAGCAGCCCGCCGCCGCAGCCGACGTCGATTACCCGTTTGCCCTTGAGTTCCGCATGGCTGTCGATCCAGCTCAGGCGCGCGGGGTTGATGTCGTGCAACGGGCGAAATTCGGAGTTCGGGTCCCACCAGCGATGGGCAACTTCCCCGAACTTGTCTATTTCCCTTGAATCGGCATTGGTACTTGTATTCATGCTGGTTTCCCGGGTTGCAACAAAAAAGCCCTGCAGGGCAGGGCTTTTTCCGGAGTCAGGCGAAATTACCTAGTGCCGATGACTTCGATTTCGACGCGACGATCAGGCTGCAGGCAGTCGATGACCTTCTTGCTCTTCGGGCCCTTGCACTGATCGGCCTTGGTGACTGGCTGCTTTTCACCCTTGCCTTCGGTGTAGACACGATTCGGCTCGACGCCCTTGCCGACCAGATAAGCCTTGACGGCTTCGGCGCGCTTCTCGGAGAGCTTCTGGTTATAGGCATCGGTACCGAAGCGGTCAGCGTGACCGACGGCGATGATTACCTCGAGCTTGATACCCTTGATGTCGTTGGAAAGCTTGTCCAGCTTGTCTTTGCCTTCGGGGCGCAGAACGGCCTTGTTGAAGTCGAACAGGGCGTCGGCGGCCAGCGTCACTTTCTGTGCGGCGGGCTTCGGCGCGGCGGCAGGAGCAGGTGCAGCGGCGGGAGGTGCAGCCGGCGCAGCGGCGGGTGCAGCCTTCTTCACCAGATCCGGATCGCATTCCTCGATGGCCATGGCCGGGGTCCAGTAGCCGGTACGCCAGCACAGGCCGGTACCGCTTTTGACGACATAACCGCGTTGATCGATTGCATAGCCGACGGTGCCTTTGGTATCGATTCCGGGCGTCTGGGCAAAAGCAGAAGCGGAAAGGCCGAGCAAGGTGGCGAGCAGCAGAGAATGTTTGGCGCTAGTGATCATTGTTCCCCCTTATGTTGGGTTAATTTGTGACGAAATTCCATGTTTCATTTTTCCCTGATCACGGCTTGGCGTCAGGACGTCAGACGAGTATGCCACAAACCCGCGAGGTCAAGCAATTCGGAAATGCCAATTATTACCAGTTTACCATCACTCATTACCAAGGTGCCGGCAACCCAGGTATGGGTGACCTGCTCGCGGCCTGCAACGTAGACCAGATGCGAGGCGGGATCAAAACCGGGTTGCAGCAACCACTCGTCAAGACGCACTGCGCACAAGTCGGCGGCCTTGCCGGGAAGCAGCGAACCGATCTCGCTGTCCAGTCCCAGCGCACGCGCTCCTCCCAGCGTAGCTGCGGAAAGCACCGCGTGCGCGTCGAGCGCTTCTGCGTTCTCGCTGGCGCCCTTGGCCAGCAGTGCCGCATGGCGCATTTCCTGAAGCAGATCGAGGCGATTGTTGGACGCGGCGCCATCCGTGCCGAGTCCGAAATTCATGCCGCGCGACTGAATCGCCGCCATGGGCGGAATGCCGCTGCCAAGTTTCATGTTCGATGTCGGGCAGTGCGCCAGGTGACATCCCTCGTGCGCCAGCAACTCGATCTCTGCCGGGTCGAGATGGACGGCATGCACGGCGATCAGTTGCGGCCCGAGCAATCCGAGTCGCCGCAGTCGCTCGACGGGACGCACGCCATGCTGCTTGAGACTTTCTTCTATCTCATGGCGGGTTTCATGCACATGCATATGCACAGGCAGTTCCAGTTGTGCGGCGAGCGTGGCGATCTTCCTGAACGTCTTGTCGGCAACGGTATAGGGTGCATGCGGAGCAAGGCAGAAGCTGAGCAGGGGATCGCCGCCCAACTCGTCACGGATCGCCAGCCCCTTGGCCAGATAATCGTCTGCATCTGCCGCGTAGCGGGTGGGAAACTCGATGGTGATGATGCCCAGGACGGCGCGCATGCCGAGCCGCTTTGCGGCGGAAGCGGTTGCCTCCGGGAAGAAATACATGTCGTTGAAGGTGGTGACGCCGCCGCGCAGCATTTCGGCGCACGCCAGCAGACTGCCTGCATGCACGAAATCCGGTCCGGCGTGGCGCGCCTCGGCCGGCCAGATGCGCTCGGAAAGCCAACGCATCAGCGGCAGGTCGTCGGCATAGCCACGCAGCAGGTTCATCGCAGCGTGGGTGTGCAGGTTGACCAGTCCGGGCAGCACTACCTGGCCGGGCAGATCCAGCGTTTGTCGCGGCCGAAAGCGCTGCAGTGCTTCATCATTCGGGAGCAGGGCGACGATGCGGCCGTCGCTTATCGCCAGCGCATGACCGGAAAGCGTCACTCCGGCGGGTTCGATCGGGATGATCCATTCGGGGCGGATCAGGAGATCCACGTCGGCGGGCAAGCTGCGCGGAGCGGCGGGGGGATTCATGTCGCGATTCAACCAGATTTGGATGCTTGGAACAACCCGCCCGGGCTAGTCGTGCATGCTAAAATTGCTCTCTTTTATGCCATCGCCAGTCGCAAGTCGGCTGAGGCTAGCCTAAATGACATCGTTCGCCAAAGAAACGCTCCCGATCAGCCTCGAAGAGGAGATGCGCCACTCCTATCTGGATTACGCCATGAGCGTAATCGTCGGGCGTGCTCTGCCGGACGTGCGGGACGGCCTCAAGCCCGTGCATCGCCGCGTGCTGTTCGCCATGCACGAACTCAACAACGACTGGAACCGGGCCTACAAGAAGTCGGCGCGCATCGTCGGCGACGTCATCGGCAAGTATCACCCGCACGGCGACACCGCGGTCTACGACACCATCGTGCGCATGGCGCAGGACTTTTCGCTGCGCTACATGCTGGTCGACGGCCAGGGCAACTTCGGCTCGGTGGACGGCGACAGCGCAGCGGCCATGCGCTACACCGAAGTGCGCATGGCACGCATCGGACACGAGTTGCTGCTCGACATCGACAAGGAAACCGTCGATTTCGGACCGAACTACGACGGTTCCGAGCAGGAGCCGCTGATTCTCCCGGCGCGCATCCCGAATCTGCTGATCAATGGCTCTTCGGGGATTGCCGTCGGCATGGCGACCAATATTCCGCCGCACAATCTCAACGAGGTGGTGGATGCCTGCCAGGCTTTGCTGGCCAAGCCGGAAACCACGATTGACGAACTGATCAACATCATTCCCGCGCCGGACTTTCCCACTGCCGGCCTGATCTATGGCGTGTCCGGCGTGCGCGACGGCTACCTCACGGGCCGCGGCCGCGTGATCATGCGCGCGCGCACCCACATCGAGGACTTGCCGCGTAGCGGGCGGCAGGCCATCGTGGTCGATGAACTGCCCTACCAGGTCAACAAGAAGACGCTGCAGGAAAAGATTGCCGAGCTGGTGCACGAGAAGAAGATCGAGGGCATCGCCCACATCCAGGACGAGTCGGACAAGTCGGGCATGCGCCTGGTCATCGAACTGAAAAAGGGCCAGGTACCGGAGGTGGTGCTGAACCATCTCTACAAGCAGACGCAGTTGCAGGATACCTTTGGCATGAACATGGTGGCGCTGGTCGATGGCCGCCCCAAGCTGCTGAATCTGAAGGATATGCTGCAGTGCTTCCTCGCCCATCGGCGCGAGGTCATCACGCGGCGCACGGTGTTCGAACTGCGCAAGGCGCGCGAGCGCGGCCACATCCTCGAAGGCCTGGCCGTCGCGCTGTCGAATGTCGATGAAATCATCGCCCTGATCAAGGCCGCGCAGACCCCGGTGGAAGCCAAACGCGGCCTGATGGCACGCACCTGGCGTTCCACCCTGGTGGAAGGCATGCTGTCCCGCGTCGCGGCCGAGTCCTCGCGCCCCGACGGGCTCGGTCCGGAGTTCGGTCTGTCGGCCAACGGCTACCTGCTGTCGGATGCCCAGGCCCAGGCGATTCTCGAACTGCGCCTGCAGCGCCTGACCGGGCTGGAGCAGGACAAGATCGTCGCCGAATACCAGGAGATGATGGAACAGATCGTCGACCTGCTCGACATACTGGCCAAGCCGGAGCGCATCACCACCATCATTGGCGACGAACTTGCGGCAGTGAAGGCGCAGTTCGGCGATGCGCGGCGCTCCGAAATCGTACTCAGCACCGCCGACATCAATTTCGAAGACCTGATTGTCCGCGAAGACATGGTAGTCACGCTGTCGCATACCGGCTACATCAAGCGCCAGCCGCTGGCCGATTATCGGTCCCAGCGCCGCGGCGGGCGTGGCAAGCAGGCGGCGGCGATCAAGGAAGATGATTTCGTCGATCGCCTGTTCGTGGCCAATACCCACGACTACATCCTGTGCTTTTCCAGTCGTGGCCGGGTCTACTGGCTCAAGGTCTATGAAGCACCCGAAGGACAGCGCGCCTCGCGCGGCAAGCCGATCGTCAATCTGTTCCCGCTCGAGGAGGGCGAGAAGATCACCGCGATCCTGCCGGTCAAGGAGTTCGACGAGGAGCACTTCGTCTTCATGGCGACCGGCATGGGAACGGTGAAAAAGACGCCACTGACCAACTTTGCCAATCCGCGCAAGGCGGGCATCATCGCCGTCGGACTGGACGAGGGTGATCGTTTGATCGGGGTTGCCATCACCAACGGCCAGTGCGACGTGATGCTGTTCTCCGATGCGGGCAAGGCCGTGCGCTTTGCCGAGGACGATGTGCGGCCCATGGGTCGCGAAGCGCGCGGCGTGCGCGGCATGATGCTGGAAGGGGAGCAGCAGGTGATTTCCATGCTGGTGGCCGACAGCGAAGACTATTCGGTGCTGACCGCGACCGAAAACGGTTTCGGCAAACGCACCCCGATTGCCGAGTACACCCGGCACGGGCGCGGCACCAAGGGCATGATAGCGATCCAGACCTCCGAGCGCAATGGCAAGGTGGTTGCCGCCGTGCTCGCCGGCCTCGGCGAAACCCGCGAGGAGATCATGCTGATTTCGACCGGCGGCGTGCTGATCCGTACCCGGGTCACCGACATTCGCGTCATGAGCCGTTCGACCCAGGGTGTCACGCTGATCAATCTGGACGAGGGCACCTATCTCGCCGGCGTGGAAAAGGTCATCGAAACCGAGGAAGAAGATCCGGTTGCCGACCTGGCTGGCGAAGACGGAGCGCAATAACCCGGGCATATCCGGTGCGAGCGGACCTGACAAGCCAACGATTAATGTATACGGTATCCTGTATTCTATTGATTTTCCGAATTTTTCCAACTTGATTTAGTCACTTCCGGAGGCTGGTTATGGCACGAATTTTCAATTTCAGCGCGGGACCCGCGGCACTACCCGAAACCGTACTCAAGCAAGCGGCCGACGAACTTCTCGACTGGCATGGCAGCGGCCAGTCGGTCATGGAAATGAGCCATCGCGGCAAGGAATACATGGGCATCCACGCCCAGGCGGAAGCCGATCTGCGCGAACTGATGGGGATCCCCACCAACTACAAGGTACTGTTCCTGCAGGGCGGCGCCACGCTGCAGTTCGAAATGATCCCGATGAACCTGTTTGCCGGCAAGGCCAGCGCAGACTTCGTGCATACCGGCGAATGGGCCAAGAAGGCCATCAAGGCGGCCAAGGCCTTCGGCAAGGTGAATATCGTCGCCAGCAGCGAGGAGGGCAAGTTCACTTACGCACCGGCACAAAAGGACTGGAAGCTGGACAAGGATGCCGCCTTCGTCCATTACACCGGCAACGAGACCATCGGCGGCGTCGAATTCCACTGGACGCCCGAAACCGGCGACGTGCCGCTGGTATGCGACATGTCCTCCAACATCCTGTCGAAGCCGATCGACGTCAGCAAGTACGGGCTGATCTACGCCGGCGCGCAGAAGAACATCGGCCCGGCCGGCCTGACCATCGTCATCATCCGCGACGACCTGATCGGCAAGGGCGTGCCGACGCCGCAGACCATGATGGACTACAAGACCCACGCCGAAAACGACTCGATGTACAACACGCCGCCCACTTATGGCATCTACATCGCCGGCCTGGTGTTCCAGTGGCTCAAGCAGCAGGGCGGTCTGACGGCGATCGAGAAGCAGAACATCGCCAAGGCCAAAATGCTCTACGACTGCATCGACGCGTCGAACTTCTACGCCAACCCGGTGTGCAAGGAAGACCGCTCGCGCATGAACGTGCCCTTCACGCTCAAGGATGCGGCGCTCGACGAGGAATTCCTCAAGGGCGCCAAGGCCGCGGGCATGGTCCAGCTCAAGGGGCATCGCTCGGTCGGCGGCATGCGCGCTTCGATCTACAACGCCATGTCCGTCGCGGGCGTTGCTGCACTGGTCGCCTACATGAAGGAATTCGAGGCGAAGCATGGCTAAGCCGATCAACGTCCTGATCCTCAACCAGATCTCGCAGAACGGCCTCAAGCGCCTGCCGGCCGAACGCTATAACGTCGGCAAGGACATCGCGAATCCCGACGCGATCATGGTGCGTTCGGCCGACATGCATGCGATGGACATCCCGCAATCGGTGCAGGCCATCGGTCGCGCCGGCGCCGGCACCAACAACATCCCGGTCAAGACCATGTCGGCGCGCGGCGTGCCGGTGTTCAACGCGCCCGGCGCCAATGCCAATGCGGTCAAGGAACTGGTGGTGGCCGGCATGCTGCTGTCGGCGCGCAACATCGGCGGCGCGATGAAGTTCGTCGGCGCCCTCGACGCCAACGACCCGGAAATGGAAAAGAAGGTCGAGGACGGCAAGAAGAACTTCGCCGGTTTCGAACTGGCGGGGCACACGTTGGGCGTCATCGGCCTGGGCAAGATCGGTTGCCTGGTGGCGGATGTGGCGATCAAGCTGGGCATGAACGTGCTCGGCTACGACCCGGAAATCACCGTCGATGCCGCCTGGAGCCTGCCTTCGCAGGTGAAGAAGGCCAACAGCGTGGCCGAAGTGCTCAAGCATTCCAATTTCATCACCCTGCACGTACCGCTGGTCGACGCCACGCGCAGGATGATCAATGCCGAGATGCTGACGCACGTCAAGCATGACGCGGTGCTGCTCAACTTCTCCCGCGAGGGCGTGGTTGACGAGGCTGCGGTGCTGGCCGCGCTGGAGGACAAGAAGCTGGGCTGCTATGTCTGCGATTTCCCCAGCGCCCACGTCAATAGCCATCCGCGAGTGATCGCCCTGCCGCACCTGGGTGCCTCGACCCGCGAAGCGGAGGAGAACTGCGCCATCATGGTCGCCGACCAGTTGCGCGACTATCTGGAACACGGCAACGTGCAGAACGCGGTTAACTTCCCGAACGTGACCATGCCGCGCGAGTCCAATTACCGCATCGCCGTGGCCAATTCCAACGTGCCCAACATGCTCGGCCAGATTTCGACCGCCATGGCCAGTGCCGGCCTCAACATCCACAACATGGTGAACAAGTCGCGCGGCGAAATGGCCTATACCCTGCTGGATGTGGATAGCCAGGTGAAGCAGGGGGCGATCGACGCCATCGCCGGCATCGCCGGCGTGCTGGCGGTCCGGTATCTGCCGCTGGAGAACTGACAGTGGCCGCCGACGATCCGCAGGAGCTGGGCAGGCTGCGCGAGGGAATCGACGCGATCGACGGCGAACTGCTGCGCTTGGTCAACGAACGGGCCAAGCTCGCGCACCGGATCGGCGAGATCAAGCAGGGCAACATCTACCGGCCGGAACGCGAAGCGCAGGTGCTGCGCCGGGTCGCCGAGCGCAATCCGGGCCCGCTTCCTGCCGTTGCGGCGCAGCGCATCGTGCGCGAAGTCATGTCCGCCTGCCTGGCCCTGGAGCAGCCGCTGACCATCGCCTACCTGGGACCGGCCGGCACTTATTCCGAAGCCGCCGCGCGCAAGCATTTTGGCGGCGCACCGACCCTGCAGCCATGCCCGGCCATCGATGACGTATTCAGGACCATCGAATCCGGCAACGCCCATTACGGTGTGGTGCCGATCGAGAATTCGACCGAAGGCGCCATCGGCCGTTCGCTGGATCTGCTGCTGTCGTCGCCGCTCAAGGTATGCGGCGAGATCAATCTGCCGATCCATCACAACCTGATGGGGAAATGTGCCGCCCTAGGCGACGTGGCGCGAATCTATTCCCATGCGCAATCGCTGGCGCAGTGCCACGAATGGCTCAACCGCAACCTGCCGCAGGTGCCGCGCGTGCCGGTGGCGAGCAATGCCGAGGCGGCCCGCCTGGCTGCCGCCGAAGCGGGTGCCGTGGCGATTGCCGGCGATGCGGCGGCGGAGCTGTATGCGTTGAATATCCTTGCCGCCAACATCGAGGACG
The DNA here is from genome assembly GCA_028065725.1 of Betaproteobacteria bacterium. The sequence goes on along the minus strand of JAPTVL010000187.1, from coordinate 23,248 downwards.
ACCCGAACAACACCACGCGCTTCGTCATCATCGCCGATCACGATGCCGGGCCTTCGGGCGCGGACCGGACGTCGCTGGTGTGCTCGGCGCAGAACCGGCCGGGTGCCGTCTACCAGCTGCTGGCGCCGTTCGCCGACAACGGCGTCTCCATGAGCCGGCTCGAATCGCGTCCGGCGCGCGGCTTCGGCGGCAGCCGCTGGGAATATGTGTTCTACATCGACATCGAAGGCCATCGCAGCGAACCGGCAGTCGCCCGTGCGCTGGAAGAACTGCGTCATCGCGCCGGCTTCGTCAAAGAGCTGGGCTCCTATCCCAAAGCTGTTTACTGAGGGTCGACCATGAGCATTGTTGAGCAGGCACCATCCTACGTACGCGCCATCTCGCCCTATATCCCCGGCAAGCCGATCACCGAACTGGCTCGGCAGATGGGCATTCCCGTGGAGAAGATCGTCAAGCTGGCGTCGAACGAGAACCCGCTGGGCATGAGTCCGAAGGCGCGCAAGGCGGTTGAAGCCGCGCTGGCCGGGATCGAGCGCTATCCGGACCAGTTCGATCTGATCGCGGCCGTCGCTGAGCGCCATGGCGTCGCGCAGGAACAGGTAGTACTGGGTAACGGTTCGAACGACGTGCTCGACCTCGCCGCCCGCGTGTTTCTGGCGCCAGGCCGCTCCGCCGTGTTCTCCAGGCATGCCTTCGCCGTCTATCCCCTGGCGACCATGTCGGCCGGCGCCGAATGCATCGCCGCCGCGGCGAAGAACTACGGCCACGATCCGGAAGCCATGCTCGCGGCCATCCGTCCCGACACGCACATGGTCTGGATCGCCAATCCGAACAATCCGACCGGAAACTTCCTGCCGCAGGCCGAAGTCCGGGCCTTCATCGAAAAAATCCCGGCCCACGTCGCCGTGGTGCTGGACGAAGCCTATACGGAATATCTGGCGCCGGCCGATCGCGCCGACACCGTGGCTTGGATCAGGGATTTCCCCAACCTGCTGGTGGTGCGCACCTTCTCCAAGATCTACGGCCTGGCGGGTCTGCGCGTCGGTTACGGCGTCGGCCGGGCCGAGCTGATCGACCTGCTGAACCGCGTGCGGCAGCCCTTCAACGTGAACAACCTGGCGCTGGCCGGCGCCATCGCGGCGCTCGACGATCACGCTTTCCTCGCCGAAAGCTATGAATCCAACCGGCGCGGCATGGAGCAGATCGTGGCCGGCCTGAAGCGACTGGGCCTGTCGCACATTCCGTCCCACGGCAATTTCGTCACCTTCGAGGTGGCCGATACCGCCGCCGTCAATGGCAAACTGCTCAAGCAGGGCGTGATCGTGCGGCCCATCGGAGGCTACGGCATGCCCAATCATCTGCGTGTCACGATTGGCCTTGAGACCGAGAACACGCGCTTCCTCGAAGCGCTGGAAACCTCGCTCTGATGGCGCAAAGCAAGATCGTCATCTGCGGCGTCGGGCTGATCGGCGGCTCGTTCGCGCTTGCACTCAAGAAGTCGGCGCTGGCACTACGGCGGGATTTGCAGGTCGTGGGCATGGGACGCACGCGGGCGCCGCTGGAGCAGGCGCTGCGGCTGGGCGTGATCGACACGATCGCCACCGACTGGGCGGCAGCGCTGGATGGCGCCGACCTGGTGCTGCTGGGCATGCCGGTGGGCCAGATGCCGGCGGTAATGAATGCGCTGGCGCCGCATTTGCAGCCGCATACCATCGTCACCGACGGCGGCAGCACCAAGTCGGATGTGGTCGCGGCGGCGCGCGCTGCGTTCGGCGACAAGATCGGGCAGTTCGTGCCCGGCCATCCGATTGCCGGGGCCGAAAAGAGCGGCGTGGCCGCGGCGCAGGCCGACCTCTATGTCGACCGCCGCGTGGTGCTGACGCCGCTGCCGGAAAACTCCGCCGCCGATGTACAGGCCGTGCGCGCGGTCTGGGAGCTTTGCGGCGCCAAGGTGTCGCAACTCACCGCGGACGAACATGACCGGGTTTTCGCGGCGGTCAGCCACTTGCCGCACCTGCTGGCCTTTGCCCTGGTGCATGACTTCGCGCAGCGACCGAACTCGGATCAGCTGTTCGGTTTCGCCGCCGGCGGCTTTCGCGACTTCACGCGCATCGCCAGCAGCCATCCGGAAATGTGGCGCGACATCTGCGTCGCCAATCGCCAGGCCCTGCTGGCGGAACTCGATGCCTATATGGTCGAACTGATGCGCACCCGGGTGCTGCTCGCCGGTGCCGATGCGGCCGGCCTCGAAGCCATGTTCAACACGGCGCGCAAGCGGCGCGACGCCTGGCTCGATTCCCTGTTGCCGCCGGGCGAATGATGTCCAGCCTGCATCTGCCGCCGCTGAGCCAGGCCTCGGGCAGCGTCCGGCTTCCCGGCTCGAAGAGCATTTCCAACCGCATGCTGTTGCTGGCGGCGCTGGCCCAGGGCACCACCGAAATCCGCGACCTGCTCGATTCCGACGACACGCGCGTGATGCTGGCGGCGCTCGGAAAGGTCGGCGTTGGCGTCATGGCGCTGGGCGGCAACTCCTGGCGCGTGGCGGGCTGCGACGGTGTGTTCCCGGTGAAAGATGCCGATCTGTTCATGGGCAATGCCGGCACCGCGATCCGCCCGCTGACCGCCGCGCTGGCGCTGTCCGGCGGACACTACCGCCTCTCTGGCGTGCCGCGCATGCATGAGCGGCCGATCGGCGATCTGGTCGATGGCCTGCTGCAGATCGGCGCCGACGTGCGCTATACGGGTACTCCAGGCTTCCCGCCGCTCGCCATCCACCCGGCGCGCGTGAAACTCGCCGCGCCGATTCGCCTGCGCGGCGACGTCTCCTCGCAGTTCCTCACCGCGCTGCTGATGGCCTTGCCGCTGACGGGCGAGGCGGCGGTGATCGAAATGACCACCGAACTGATTTCGCGGCCCTACATCGAAATCACCCTGAACCTGATGGCGCGCTTCGGCGCCAAGGTCGAGCGCGAAGGCTGGCAGCGTTTCACGATTCCTGCGGGACAGCGCTACCAAAGTCCGGGCGTGTTGCACGTCGAAGGCGACGCTTCGGCGGCCTCGTATTTCCTTGCCGCAGGCGCCATCGGTGGCGGTCCGGTGCGGGTCGAAGGCGTCGGCCGCGCCAGCATCCAGGGCGACGTGCGCTTCGCCGAAGCGCTGGAGGCCATGGGCGCACGCATCGAATGGGGCGCGCAGCACATCGAAGCGCGAGCGCCTGCGTCCGGGAAGCTCAAGGCTTTCGACCTCGATCTCAACCACATACCCGATGCGGCGATGACGCTGGCCGTGGCCGCGCTGTTCGCCGACGGCCGCTCTCTGCTGCGCAACATCGCCTCCTGGCGCGTCAAGGAGACCGACCGCATCGCGGCCATGGCGACCGAATTGCGCAAGCTTGGCGCGATCGTGGAGGAGGGCGCTGATTTCATCGCCGTCACACCAGCGCCGACTCTTGCGCCCAACACGGCCATCGACACCTATGACGACCACCGCATGGCCATGTGCTTCTCATTGGCGGCGCTGGGCGGCGTACCGGTGAGCATCAACGATCCGGCTTGCGTCAACAAGACCTTTCCCGATTACTTCGACGCCCTGGCCGAAATCACCGCGCCGGTGATCGCCATCGACGGTCCCTCGGCCTCGGGCAAGGGCACGGTGGCCGAGCGCGTGGCTGCCGCGCTGGGCTACCACTACCTCGACAGCGGTTCGCTGTACCGCCTGACCGCGCTGGCGATCCTGCGCGCCGGTATCGCGCTCGACGACGAAGCCGGCGTGGCGGATCTGGCGGGCAGCCTGCCGGCCAGCTTCGTGGGCGGGCGCATCCTGCTCGCGGGCGACGACGTCACCGACGCGATCCGCACCGAGGAAATCTCGGTCGGCGCCTCGAAAGTGGCCGCCTTGCCTGCCGTGCGCGCCGCCCTGCTGGCCCGGCAGCGGGCTTATCGCCGCTTCCCGGGGCTGGTGGCAGACGGTCGCGACATGGCCTCCGTGGTGTTTCCCGACGCTGCCGCCAAGGTGTTTCTCACGGCTTCGGCCGGGGCGCGTGCAGAAAGACGCTATAAACAGTTGATCGCAAAGGGGATGCCTGCTAACATGCACGCCCTTTTGCAGGATTTGCAGGAACGGGACGCACGCGATGCCCAGCGCAGCGTGGCACCGCTCAGGCAATGCGACGATGCGGACTTGGTGGATACCACCGAACTCAACATCGACGCCGCAGTGGTTGCCGTGATGACCATCGTCAAGCGGCAGGGACTGTGAGCCCGACATAAGGAAGTGTCATATCAGGAACGCAACACAGTAACGGTGTCGCAACGGCCGCCCGGTCGCTGCGGCGAAACTTAACCAACCCGTCACCCCGGTGACAAACATCCGTAAGGTCCCTAACTCAATGATGTCTACTGCTGCTATTGCCGAAACTTCACCCATGGAGAGCTTTGCCGCCCTGTTCGAGGAAAGCCTCCAGCGCCAGGAAATGCGTGCCGGTGAAGTAATCACGGCCGAAGTTGTTCGCATCGACCAGAACTTCGTGGTCGTCAATGCGGGTCTCAAGTCCGAAAGCATGATCCCCGTCGAAGAATTCCAGAACGAGCGTGGCGAAGTCGACACCAAGCCGGGCGATTTCGTCCTGGTCGCGATCGAAATGCTCGAAGACGGCTATGGCGCCACGCGCCTGTCGCGCGAGAAGGCCAAGCGCATCGCCGCCTGGAACGATCTCGACAAGGCCATGGTCGATGGCGCCCTGATCAAGGGCCTGATCACCGGCAAGGTCAAGGGCGGTTTGACCGTCATGGTGAATGGCAACCGTGCCTTCCTCCCCGGTTCGCTGGTCGATACCCGCCCGGTCAAGGACACCACGCCTTTCGAAGGCAAGGAATACGAATTCAAGGTCATCAAGCTCGACCGCAAGCGCAACAACGTGGTGGTTTCGCGCCGCGCCGTGCTCGAGGCCAGCATGGGTGAAGAGCGCCAGAAGCTGCTGGAAAACCTGCAGGAAGGCACCGTCATCAAGGGCATCGTCAAGAACATCACCGATTACGGCGCATTCGTCGACCTCGGCGGCATCGACGGCCTGCTGCACATCACCGACCTGGCCTGGCGTCGCGTGCGTCACCCGTCGGAAGTGCTCAACGTCGGCGACGAAGTCACCGCCAAGGTGCTCAAGTTCGACCAGGAAAAGAACCGCGTCAGCCTCGGCATGAAGCAGCTGGGCGAAGATCCGTGGGTGGGAATCGCCCGCCGTTACCCGCAGGGCACGCGTCTGTTCGGCAAGGTCACCAACCTGACCGACTACGGCTCGTTCGTCGAAATCGAGCAGGGCATCGAAGGCCTGGTGCACGTTTCCGAAATGGACTGGACCAACAAGAATATCCACCCGACCAAGGTTGTCCAGCTCGGCGACGAAGTCGAGGTGATGATCCTCGAAATCGACGAAGATCGCCGCCGCATTTCGCTCGGCATGAAGCAGTGCATGGCGAACCCGTGGGACGATTTCGCGATGAACCACAAGAAGGGCGACAAGGTCCGCGGCGCCATCAAGTCGATTACCGACTTCGGCATCTTCATCGGCCTGCCCGGCGGCATCGACGGCCTGGTGCATCTGTCCGACCTGTCCTGGTCGGCCACCGGCGAAGAAGCCAAGCAGAACTTCAAGAAGGGCGATGAAGTCGAGGCCGTGGTGCTGTCCATCGATGTCGAGAAGGAGCGCATTTCGCTCGGCGTCAAGCAGCTGGATGGCGATCCCTTCACCAGCTTCGTCGCGACTCACGACAAGAACAGCCTGGTTTCCGGCACGGTGACCAGCGTCGATCAGCGCGGTGCGGTGGTCAACCTCGGTGACGATGTCGAAGGCTATCTGCGCGTTTCCGAGTTCTCCCGCGAGCGCATCGAAGACCTGACCCAGCATCTGAAGGTCGGCGACGTGATCGAAACCATGATCGTCAATGTCGATCGCAAGACGCGCTCGATCAACCTGTCGATCAAGGCCAAGGATCAGGTGGAACAGAGCCAGGCGATGCAGAAGCTGGCATCCGACAGCAGCTCCGCCAGCAGCGGCACGACCAATCTGGGCGCACTGCTCAAGGCCAAACTCAACCAGACCCCGCAACAGTAACAAGACTGATCTCATGACAAAATCGGAACTGATCGCCCGGCTGGCGGAGCGTTTTCCCCAGCTCGTGGCGAAGGATGCCGACTATGCCGTCAAGATGATCCTCGATGCGCTCACTGCGGCACTCGTCCGCAATGATCGCATCGAGATTCGCGGCTTCGGCAGCTTTGCGCTGAACTACCGGCCGCCGCGAATCGGTCGCAATCCGAAGTCGGGCGACAAGGTGCAGGTACCGGAAAAGTACGTGCCCCATTTCAAGGCCGGCAAGGAACTGCGGGAACGGGTCGATTACCGGCCATGAGCCGCGTTGTGGTAACAGGCATCAAGGCGGCGGCACCCTGAAAGGGTGCCGTTTTGCTGAACCCCGAATTCATATCGTGACTACCCTGCTCAAGCTTCTGGTCTGGCTGTTGCGCATCGTGGTGTTCGTCGGCCTGTTCGGCCTGGCGATCAAGAACGGCGGCCCGATGGAACTGCGCTTTTTCCTCGATCAGTCGTGGACCGCGCCGGTCTCGCTGGTCATTCTTGTCGTGTTCGCCGTGGGCGTGGCCGTCGGCCTGACCGCCGCGCTCGGCGTATTCCTGCGTCCCCAGCGTAGCACCGAGCGCGAGCCGCGCTAGTTTTATGGAAATCGAACTGTGGTGGTTGCTGGTGCTGCCGGTTTTCTTCGTTCTCGGCTGGGTGGCGGCGCGCATCGACATCAAGCATCTGGTGCAGGAATCGCGCGCCTTGCCGCGCTCCTACTTCAAGGGCCTGAATTTCCTGCTCAACGAACAGCCGGACCAGGCCATCGAAGCCTTCATCGAAGCCGCCCGCGTCGATCCGGAAACCATCGAACTGCATTTCGCGCTGGGCAGCCTGTTCCGCCGCCGCGGCGAAACCGACCGCGCAATTCGCGTGCATCAGAACCTGATCGAACGCGACGGCCTCTCGCCCAGCCAGCGCCTGCACGCCCTGTCCGAACTCGGACAGGACTATCTCAAGGCCGGTCTGCTCGATCGCGCCGAGGAAATTTTCGTCAAGCTGCGCGGTACGGACCGTGACGAAGAGGCGCTGAAAAACCTGCTGGAAATCTACCAGCAGGAAAAGGAATGGGCCAAGGCGATCACCATTGCGGAAGCCATGCCGAATCATTCCGACCACCTCTGGCAAAAGGAAATTGCCGAGTTTCGTTGCGAAATGGCCGCCAATGAAATGCTCAACGACCGCCACGACGAGGCACGGCGTCTGCTCGACGACGCCCTGCAGGCCAACCGCAAGTGCGTGCGCGCGACATTGCTGCTCGGCGATCTGGCGGCAAAAGTCGGCGCCGGCCGAGGTGACCAGGAAGCGGCGATCGACTACTGGAAGCGCATCGAACAGCAGAACCCGATCTACCTTGCGCTTGCCGCGGAAAAACTCATGGCCGCGCACATCCAGCTCGGCCGCCTGGAGCAGGGCAAGCAACTGCTGCGTGGCTGGCTCGAGCGCCATCCCTCGCTCGACCTGCTCGATGCGGTGTTTCGCGCCGAACTCGACCATGACGGCGCCGAAGCCGCCTACGCGCTGGTGCGCGACGAGCTGCGGCGCAATCCGACGCTGCTCGGCCTCGACAAGCTGCTCGAGGCGCAGATCCTGGTGGTTCCCGTGGAACGGCGTGCCGACCTGGAACTGATCAAGAACCTGATCCACAATCACACCCGCCGCGTCGCCCGCTATCGTTGCGATGCCTGCGGTTTCAAGGCACGGCAGTTCTACTGGCGTTGCCCGGGTTGCGGCGGCTGGGAAACCTATCCACCGAAACGCACCGAAGAATTCGATATCACCCTCTAGAAAATCATGAAAATCACCGTCATCGGCACCGGCTACGTCGGTCTGGTCTCCGGCACCTGCCTCGCCGACGTCGGCAACGACGTGCTCTGCCTCGATCTCGACGCCGCCAAGATCCGTACCCTAAACGAAGGCGGCATCCCGATCTACGAACCCGGCCTCGAGGCCATGGTGCGCAAGAACGAGGCCGCCGGGCGTCTGCGCTTCACCACCGACATCGAGGCCGCGGTGGCCCACGGCGTGCTGCAGTTCATCGCCGTCGGCACCCCGCCCGACGAAGACGGTTCCGCCGACCTGCAATATGTCGTCGCCGCGGCCCGCAACGTCGGTCGCTACATGGACGGCTACAAGGTCGTGGTGGATAAATCCACGGTGCCGGTCGGTACCGGCGACAAGGTACGCGCGGCGATCGCCGAAGAGTTGCAGGCGCGCGGCGTCGCGATCGAATTCAGCGTGGTCTCCAACCCCGAATTCCTCAAGGAGGGCGCCGCGGTCGATGACTTCATGAAGCCCGATCGCATCGTCGTCGGTGCCGATGATGAGCGCGCCGTGGAACTCATGCGCGAGCTCTATGCGCCCTTCCAGCGTAATCATGAACGCCTGATCGTGATGGACGTCAAGAGCGCCGAACTGACCAAGTACGCCGCCAACGCCATGCTGGCGACCCGCATCAGCTTCATGAACGAACTGGCGAACCTCGCCGAAAAGCTCGGCGCCGACATTGAACTGGTGCGCAAGGGCATCGGCTCCGATCCCCGCATCGGCTTTCATTTCCTGTATCCCGGCGTCGGCTACGGCGGCTCCTGCTTTCCCAAGGACGTGCAGGCCCTGATTCGTACCGCGCAGGAGGCTGGTCAGGCCCTGCAGGTGCTGCAGGCAGTCGAAGCCGCCAACGAAGCGCAGAAAGGCGTGCTGGCGGGCAAGATTACCCGCCGCCTGGGTGCCGATCTCTCCGGCAAGACCCTGGCCTTGTGGGGTCTGGCGTTCAAGCCCAATACCGACGACATGCGCGAGGCGCCAAGCCTGGTGCTGATTGCCGACCTGCTGGCGCGTGGCGCCTCGATCCGCGCCTACGATCCGGTCGCCGCGCATGAAGCCAAGCGCATCCTCGGCGACAACCCGCGCATCGCCTATGCCGCGACACCGATGGCAGCGCTGGACGGCGCGGACGCGCTGGCCATCGTCACGGAGTGGAAGGAATTCCGCAGTCCCGACTTCGCGGCGATCAAGGCCAGGCTGAAGACGCCGGCCATATTCGACGGCCGCAATCTCTACGATCCGGCAACGCCGCGCAAGGCGGGGATCGAGTATTTCGCGATAGGCAGGCTATGACTGTCTTCCCCCCGTCCCCCTTCCCGAGGAAGGGGGTGACTATGGTTCGCGAGCGTTGCTCGCTCCGATTTTTTGACTTGCTGCCCCCTTGGGGCGGCCCGGCGGAGACAGCATGAACGCCCTTCCGGATACATCCGCCACCCGCATCCTGATCGTCGGCGACGTCATGCTGGACCGCTACTGGTTCGGCGAGGTGTCGCGCATTTCGCCGGAAGCGCCGGTGCCCGTGGTCAAGGTCGAGCGCAGCGAGGAGCGCCCGGGCGGCGCCGCCAACGTGGCGCGCAACTGCGCCGCACTCGGCGCCCGCGTGGCGCTGTTGTCGGTGGTCGGCGCCGACGAAGCGGGGCAGAGTCTGGCACGGCTGATGCGCGATTCCGGCATCGAATGCAGCCTGCATGAGGACGCCAAGCTCAGCACCACGGTCAAGCTGCGCGTGATCGGCCGCCAGCAGCAGTTGCTGCGCATCGATTTCGAGAACTCGCCGGACCACGAAGTGCTGCAGGCCAAGCTGGCGGATTTCGAATCGCGGCTGGCCGACTGCGACGTGGTGATCCTGTCCGATTACGGCAAGGGCGGCCTGACCCACATCACGGAAATGATTGCGCTGGCCCGCGCCGCCGGCAAACAGGTATTGGTCGATCCCAAGGGCGAGGACTACACCCGCTATGCCGGTGCCACGCTGCTGACGCCGAACCGCTCGGAGATGCGTCAGGTCGTGGGGCGCTGGAAGGACGATGCGGAGCTCGCGCGCAAGGCCACGCAGTTGCGCCAGGAATTGAAACTGGAAGCTCTGCTGGTAACCCGCAGCGAGGAGGGCATGACGCTGTTTGCCGACGCCGGTGCGGTGCATGAACCGGCCGTGGCGCGCGAGGTTTATGATGTCAGTGGTGCCGGAGACACGGTGATTGCGACGCTGGCGGTGATGCTCGGCAGCGGGTTGTCCCTGCCGCAGGCCATGCGCCAGGCCAATCTTGCCGCCGGTGTGGTGGTTGGCAAGCTGGGTACGGCGACGTGCTCTCTGCAAGAATTGCAACAGGTCAACTAGGAAAATCCATGTACTACGTCGTCACCGGCGCCTGCGGGTTCATCGGCGCAAATCTGGTCAAGGCACTCAACGAGCGCGGCGTCACCGACATCATTGCGGTCGACAACCTGACCCGCGCCGACAAGTTTCTGAACCTTGCCGACTGCGAGATCGCGGACTACCTGGACAAGCGTGAATTTCTCGAAATGGTCGAGAACGGCCAGCTCGACGGCGGCATCGAGGCCGTCCTGCATGAAGGTGCCTGCTCGGACACCATGGAAACCGATGGCCGTTACATGATGGCCAACAATTACCGCTACTCGCTGGCCTTGCTGGATTTTTGCGGCGAACAGGAAACCCCGTTTCTGTACGCATCGAGTGCCTCGGTCTATGGCGGTGGCGGGGTGTTCCGCGAACAGCGCGAGTTCGAATCGCCGCTCAATGTCTATGGCTATTCCAAGTTCCTGTTCGACCAGATCGTCAGGCGCCGTCTCGCCAGCGCCGACTCCCAGATTGCCGGCTTCCGCTATTTCAATGTCTATGGCCCGCGCGAACAGCACAAGGGACGCATGGCCTCGGTCGCCTTCCATCATTTCAACCAGTACCGCGCCGACGGCAAGGTCAGGTTGTTCGAAGGCTACGGCGGCTATGGCAATGGCGAGCAACGCCGCGATTTCGTCTATGTCGGCGATGTGGTCAGGGTCAACATGGATTTTCTCGAAAGCCGGGCGTCGGGAATCTACAACCTCGGCACCGGCCGCGCCCAGAGCTTCAACGAGCTCGCTGCGGCGACCGTCAATGCCTGCCGCGCGCTGGAAGGCAAACCGGCCCAGTCCGTGGCGGAACTGGTGGCGGCAGGCATCATCGAGTACATTCCGTTTCCGGATGCATTGAAGGGCAAGTACCAGAGCTTTACCGAGGCCGACCTCGGGCAGTTGCGCGCATCCGGCTACCAGGAGTCTTTCGCGACGGTCGAGCAAGGCGTCGCCGAGTACGTCCAATGGCTGGCCCGCTGAGGCAGACCCCATGAACTGGAAGACCCTCGAGGATTTCGTCGGCCACACGCCGCTGGTTCAGTTGAAGCGCCTGCCCGGTGCGGAAATTGCCCGGCGCAACAACGTCATCCTGGCCAAGCTGGAAGGCAACAATCCCGCGGGTTCGGTCAAGGACCGGCCGGCCCTGTCGATGATCACCCACGCCGAGGCGCGCGGGCGGATCAAGCCGGGCGATACGCTGATCGAAGCCACCTCGGGCAATACCGGGATCGCGCTGGCGATGGCAGCGGCGATGCGCGGCTACCGCATGATCCTGATCATGCCGGAGAACCAGAGCGTCGAACGCTGCCAGACCATGCGCGCCTTCGGCGCCGAACTGGTGCTGACGCCCAAGGCCGGCGGCATGGAGGCCGCGCGCGACCTGGCGGAAAAAATGATGGGGGACGGCAAGGGCATCGTGCTCGACCAGTTCGCCAATCCCGACAATCCGCTGGCGCATTACGAAGCTACCGGCCCCGAGATCTGGCGCGACACCGGGGGCCGCATCACCCACTTCGTCTCCAGCATGGGTACCACCGGCACCATCATGGGCTGCTCGCGCTATTTCAAGGAAATGAATCCGGCGATCCGCATCATCGGCTGCCAGCCCGAGGAGGGTTCGCAGATTCCCGGCATCCGCAAATGGCCGGAAGCCTACCTGCCGAAAATATTCGATCGCTCGCGGGTCGACCAGGTGGAAAACGTGAGCCAGGGGCAGGCCGAGGAAATGACGCGGCGCCTGGCGCGCGAGGAGGGCATCTTCGCCGGCATATCCTCCGGCGGTTCGCTGGCTGTGGCCCTGCGCATCGCCAGTCAGGTGGAGAACGCGGTGATCGTCAGCATCGTTTGCGATCGCGGCGACCGCTATCTTTCGACGGGTGTCTTCCCCGCCTGATTCAGGCCGGCAGCGCGATCTTCCCGTCGGTGCTGAACTGGTAGTCGCGGAAGATGTGCTCCGTCGACAGCAGCTGGTAGCTGCCGTCCGCGTTGCGGCGCGAGGTGTCCTTGAGTCGGTAGGTGTAGTGACCGCAGGTCCAGATCTCGAAGTTGCGCATGTGGGTGCACAGGCAGGTCTTGTCCATCACCTTGACCTTTTTCGCTTCGGGATGCAGCGCCACTTCCCGGTTGTAGGCCTCGATGTACTGGCAGCTTCCGTGCGAATCGAGCAAGTAGCCGTAGGCCTCGCAATTGGGGCGGATGCCGTCGCCGATGCCGGGACTGTTCTTCAGCATGCGCATCGGGTAACCGGTCGGGGAAATCGTATTAACCTCGATGTCGGTCTCGCCGGCCTTGAAGTATTCCTGTTGCACCTTTTCCGGCAGGCCGCATTCCGCCGACACCGTGAACCGCGTCGCCACCTGCACGGCGGCGGCGCCCATTTCCATGAAGGCGACGGCATCCGAACCGGTGAAAATGCCGCCGGCGGGAATCAGGGGAATGTCGAGCTGCTGCTCTTTCATCCAGTCGCGGATTTCAACGACGATGCTGGCCAGGTTGTACTGCGCCCAGTCCATGCCGAAGCCCAGATGCCCTCCGGCCAGCGGACCCTCAATCACCACGTAGTCGGGCAGGCGACCGGTGCGTGCACTCTTTTTCAGGAACAGCTGCAGCGCGCGCAGGGACGAAACGATGATGCCCAGCTTGGCGTCGCGGAAGCGCGGATGATCCTCGATCAGCGCAAACGAGCCGAGGTGCAGTCCCGCCGCCAGGGTGATGCCGTCGATGCCGTGATCCAGCGCCGCCTTGAGCCGTGCGCGCAGGGTTTCCCTGGGCGCGTTCATGGTCAGCTTTTCCATGCAGTTGATGAAGACCAGCCCATCGCCGCGCTTGGCCTCCATGGTGCGGCCGACATGCAGTGCGGTGGCTTCCACCAGCAGGCCGAGGTCGAACTGAACCACGGCCTTCTCGGTATTGGCGACGTTGAACTTGTATTGCCGCAGCTTGTTCTTGACGTACTTGGTATTGAAGCGGCGGTCGGAAACCGTCGGCACCATGGCGTCCGAGATGTGGCCGATGCCGCCCAGCCGCGCGGCTTCGAGGGCAAGTTCAGCGGTCGAGATGTCGACGCCCATGCCGCCGACCATGATCGGTACCAGTTCCTGCTTGCCCAGCCGCAGGCGAAAATCATCGACGCGCTTCATTGCAAACTTTTCCGTTGTTTTGGCAGCCCGATATTATCGCCTGTCGACAGGCCGTTCTGGCGCTGTCGACAGGGAAAATTCGCTGGGCCTCAAGCCATCAACCGCAGCAGGGCTTCTCCATAGCGCTCCGCCTTGGCCTGGCCGATGCCGGGAATGTCGAGCAAATCGGCCGGACTTGCCGGCCGGCGCGCCGCCAGTTCGCGCAGGGTCTTGTCGTGCAGGATGACGTAGGCCGGCACACCCTGTTCCCGTGCCAGATCGGCTCGCCAGGCGCGCAAGACCTCGAACAGCGGCGCATCGGCGTCGGCCAGGGCAGGTCCGACGCTGGATCGCCGTTCCACCAGCGCCGACTTCTTGCCATGGACCCGTTTGGCCGGCTTGCGCAAGGAGAGGCTTGCCTCGCCCTTCAGCACCGGACGTGCCGCATCCATCAGGCGCAAGGCGCCGAAGGCCTGGGCATCGGCGTGCAACAGACCGGCGGCCAGTAGTTGGCGGAATACCGAACGCCAGCCGGCGTCGTCAAGTTCCGCCCCGGCACCGAAGGTGGGCAGCCTGTCGTGGCCGAATTGCTGCACCTTTTCCGTGGCCTTGCCGCGCAGGATGTCGATCAGGTGCCCGGCACCGAAGCGCTGCCCGGTGCGCAGCGCGGCCGACATGGCTTTCTGCGCAGCGACCGTGCCATCCCAGAGCTCTGGCGGTTCGAGGCAGGTATCGCAGTTGCCGCAGGCGCCGGCATCTTCGCTGAAATATCTGAGCAGCAGCGCGCGTCGGCAGTCCACGGTTTCGCACCAGGCCAGCAGCGCATCAAGCTTGCTGCGCTCGACGCGCTTTTGTTCTTCGCCGGCCGCCGACTCCTCGATGCGCATGCGGTGGATCACCACGTCGTTGAGGCCATAGGTCATCCAGGCCTCCGCAGGTTCGCCGTCACGGCCGGCGCGGCCGGTTTCCTGGTAATAGGCTTCGAGGCTCTTGGGCAGATCGAGATGGGCGACGAAGCGCACGTCCGGCTTGTCGATGCCCATGCCGAAGGCGATGGTCGCCACCATGACGATGCCGTCCTCGCGCAGGAAGCGCTGCTGATGCTGCTGGCGAGTACCTGCGTCGAGCCCGGCGTGATAGGGCAGGGCACTGATGCCCTGTTCCTTGAGCCAGGCCGCCGTTTCGTCCACCTTCTTGCGCGACAGACAATACACAATGCCCGCGGCGCCGCGGTAGGCGGCGAGAAAATCCAGCAACTGGCGGCGCGGATTGTCCCTTTCGACGACGGTGTAGCGGATGTTGGGCCGGTCGAAGCTGGAAATGAAAACACGCGCGGCGTCCAGGCCGAGCCGGGCGATGATCTCCTGCTGCGTCAGCTTGTCCGCGGTCGCGGTCAGTGCGATGCGCGGCACCGACGGGTAGCGCTGGTGCAAGATCGAAAGCTGGATGTACTCGGGACGAAAATCGTGGCCCCATTGCGAGACGCAGTGGGCTTCATCGATGGCGAACAGGGCGAGCCGGTTCTGCTCATGCAGGCGATCCATCACGCCGAGAAATCGCTCGGTCAGCAGGCGTTCCGGCGCGACGTAGATCAAGTCGAGTTCGTCCATGCGCAGGCGTCGCTCGATTTCGGATGCCATCGCGTAGTCCTGCGAGGAATTGAGGAAAGCCGCGCGTACCCCGGCCTGCATCAGGGCATCGACCTGGTCCTGCATCAGCGCGATCAGCGGCGAAACCACGACGCCGACGCCGGGCCTGAGCATCGCAGGTATCTGGTAGCACAGCGACTTGCCGCCGCCGGTCGGCATCAGCACCAGGGCGTCGCCGCCACCGATCAGGTGGTCGATGATCTCCGCCTGCGGCCCGCGAAACGAGGGGTAGCCGAAAACGCGGTGCAGCGTATCGAGGGGATCAGTCATGCGCAAGCTGGAGTACCGTCAGGGGCCCGCATTATGCCCGCTACGCCCGGTGGCAGGAAAACGCAGGCGCTACGCTGATATCATCGAACTCTACTCATTGGAGTCCGATCATGGCCGGAAACCCCGAAATCACCAGCATGGCGCTGTTCTGCGACTTCGAGAACGTGGCGCTGGGCGTGCGCGACGCCAAATACGCCCAGTTCGACATCAAGAAGGTCCTCGAACGCCTGCTGCTCAAGGGCAGCATCGTGGTCAAGAAGGCTTATTGCGACTGGGCGCGCTACAAGGAGTTCAAGGCGCCGATGCACGAGGCCGCCTTCGAGCTGATCGAGATCCCGCATGTGCGCCAGTCGGGCAAGAATTCGGCCGACATCCGCATGGTGGTCGATGCGCTGGACCTCTGCTACACCAAGTCGCACGTCGATACCTTCGTCATCATCAGCGGCGACTCGGATTTTTCGCCGCTGGTGTCGAAGCTGCGCGAGAACAACAAGCGCGTGATCGGCGTCGGCGTCAAGGCGGCCACCTCCGACCTGCTCGCCGCAAACTGCGACGAGTTTATTTTCTACGATGACCTGGTGCGCGAACTGCCGGCCAAGAAGCCGCGCGGCGAACGCAAAGCCGCGTCCAAGCCGGCCGCCAGCGCCGCGGCCAAGCCCAAGCCGGAGGAAAAACCCGAGGACCGCAAGCGGCAGGAAGCCATCGACCTGGTGGTCGAGACCGTCGAGGCTCTGGTCACCGAGCGCGGCGAGGACGAAAAGATCTGGGGCTCGATGGTCAAGCAGACGCTGAAGCGGCGCAAGCCCGGCTTCAACGAGTCTTACCATGGCTACCGTTCCTTCGGCGAGCTGCTGGAGGACGCCATGAAACACAAGCTGTTGATCCTCGAGCGCGACGAAAAGTCCGGCCAGCACATCATTCGCCTGCCGGCCGAAGACTGAGGTTCGCTGGTGAACAAGATTCCGGAGATCAGGCCGGAGCAGTCGCTCGAACTGCTCAAGGAACTGCACATCCTGACCCGCGACGGCAAGCTCAACCAGGACAGCCGGCGCAAGCTCAAGCAGGTCTATCACCTCTACCAGTTCATCGAGCCGCTGCTGGCCGAGGTCATGGCCGCGCGCGGCGACCTGACGCTGGTGGACCACGGTGCGGGCAAGTCCTACCTCGGCTTCATCCTCTACGACCTGTTCCTCAAGGCGCGCGAGCAGGGACAGGTGTTCGGCATCGAAACGCGTAGCGAACTGGTCGAGAAATCCCGCGAACTGGCACAGCGCCTGGGCTTCGCGCGCCTGTCCCTGCTCAAGCTCTCGGTCGCCGAGTCGATCGAATCGCCGCTGCTGCCTCCACAGGTGGATGTCGTCACCGCGCTGCATGCCTGCGACACCGCCACCGACGACGCGATCCGCTTCGCCCTGGCGAAGCGGGCGCAGTTCATCGTCCTGATCCCCTGCTGCCAGGCCGAAGTCGCGGCGGTGCTGCGCCGGCACAAGGCCAAATCGCTGGCGCAGACGCCGCTGGCGGAAATCTGGCGCCATCCGATCCACACCCGAGAATTCGGCAGCCAGATCACCAACGTGCTGCGCTGCCTGTTGCTTGAGTCACACGGTTACCAGCTGACGGTCACCGAGCTGGTGGGCTGGGAGCACTCGCTGAAGAACGAACTGATTATCGCCCGCCGCGGCGATGCGCCGCGCGGCAACGCCCGCGAGCGGCTGACGCAGATACTTCAGGAGTTGAACCTCGACGAGCTGCGGGCGTGCTTCGATTACTGAATCGGAAAGTCGGCGCCCGCGATACGGCGATTGCCGCTATGCCGCTTTGTCATAGCGCATCAGGATCCGAGCCGAGGCGAAGAGGATGACGCCGACAGTGGCGCTGATCGATGCCAGCGGCAACAGCGTGCCATCGTGGCTGGAACCTACCCACATGCCGGTGAAAAAGGCGCCGAGCATGGAAATGAAACCGAACAGGCCCGCTGCCGCGCCGGCCTTCTCCGGGAAGGGTGCGAGCGACCCGGCCTGGGCGCAGGGGAAATTGATGCCATGGGCCACCATGATCACGAACTGCGCGCCGACCACCAGTGCTGCGCTGCCGAATCCGCCAAGGACCATGGCCAGGAATCCCAACCCGCCCGTCAGGCCGATGATCGTCCCGACTTCGAGCGAACGCTGCAAACCGATGCGGCCGATCATGCGGCGGCAAAGCAGGGTGCCGCCGAGGTAGCCGAACACGCCGAGGGCGAAGTAGTAACCATAGTGCTGAGTCGGAACCCCGAGCACGCGGATCAGGACGAAGGGGGTGCCCGAGATGAAAGCGAAGATCGAAGCGTAGGACAAGGTGCCGGGCAGGGCATAGGCCCAGAAGGCCGGGCTGCGCCCGACGTCGCAATAACTGCGCCCCAGGCGGCCGGGAAGCAGGGCATCACCGTCGGGTTGCGAGTTCGATTCGCGCATTCGGCGCAGCGCCGCGATCCATACGATGAGCCCGGCGATGGTCAGTGCGATGAAGGCGGCGCGCCAGCCGAAAGCCACTTGCAGATAGCCGCCGAGTATCGGCCCCAGCAGTGGGGCCAGCGAGAGCAGAGAGCTGGCTTTCGCCAGCACACGTGCGCCTTCGGCGGGACTGTAGGCGTCGCGGATGATGGCGCGTGCCACGACCACTCCGGTACAACAGCCTATCGCCTGAGCGAAACGTGCCGCGACCAGCCAGGCCAGGCTTGGCGCCAGGGCACAGGCAACGCTGGCGACCAGGTAAAGCGTCAGGCCGCCAATCAGCACGGGGCGCCGGCCATAGCGGTCGGACAGCGGACCGCTGACCAGTTGCGCCGAGCCGAAGCCAATCACGAACAGCGACAGGGTGTGCTGCACGGCCGCCGGTGTGGTGGCAAAGTCGCTGGCCAGATTGGGCAACGAAGCCAGGTAAAGGTCGGTGGACAAGGGCTGCAGCATCAGGCAGCCGGTCACCAGCCAGAGCAGTGTGGTGGGCGTCATGGGGAAGTGCTTGGCGGTTCAGCCGCGCCTATCGCGCATTACGCGCGCTTTCTCGCGGACCCAGTCGCGGTCCTTCTCCGCATCGCGCTTGTCGTGTTGCTTCTTGCCCTTGGCGAGGCCGACCGCGAGCTTGACGCGGCCCTTGCTGTAATGCAGGTCGAGCGGCACCAGGGTGTAGCCGGCGCGTTCCACCTTGCCGATCAGCTTGCTGATTTCGGTGGCATGCAGCAGCAGCTTGCGGGTGCGCACCGGATCGGGATGGATGTGGGTCGAGGCCGAGAGCAGCGGCGTGATGTGGGCACCGATGAGGAATACCTCGCCGCGCTTGAGCACCACGTAGGCTTCCTTGATCTGGGCGCGTCCGGCGCGAATCGCCTTCACTTCCCAGCCTTCGAGCACCAGACCGGCCTCGTAGCGCTCTTCGATGAAGTAATCGTGGAATGCCTTTTTGTTGTCGGCGATGCTCATGGGGCGGCGCGATAAAATGCGGCATTCTACTTCACGCCGTCTACCCGGCTTTGCGATGGCTCTGGTCGAAAAATTCGTACTGATCGAACGCACCCCGGCGCAGATGTTCGCCCTGGTGGATCGGGTCGAGGATTATCCCCAATTCCTGCCCTGGTGCGGCGGTACCGAACTGCACGAGCGCACGCCAACGCGTACCGCGGCGACCGTGCGCATCAACTACCATGGCCTCAAGTCGCACTTTTCCACCGAAAACATCAAGGAAGAACCGCGGCTGATGGACATCCGGCTGACCGATGGGCCGTTCGCCCACATGGACGGGCATTGGCGCTTCACGCCGCTGGGCGAAACCGCCTGCAAGGTAGAATTCCGTCTGCACTACGAATTTTCCAGCCATCTGCTGGAAAAGGTGCTCGGCCCGGTGTTCAATCACATTGCCGACACCTTCGTCGACTCCTTCGTCAAAAGGGCACAGAAAGTCTATGGCTGAAACCATCCACGTCGAAGTTGTCTATGCGCGGCCGGAACGCCAGGAAATTGCCAGCCTCAATCTGCCGACGGGCAGTACCGCAGGCCAGGCGATCGAGGCTTCGGGCCTGCTGGCCAAATTTCCGGAAATCGACCTGACCAGGAACAAGCTCGGCGTCTACGCCAAACTGGCCAAGCCCGACACGGTCTTGCGTGACCGCGATCGCGTCGAAATCTACCGGCCGCTGATCGCCGATCCCAAGGAAGTGCGCAAGCAGCGGGCCGCCGAAGGCAAGGTCATGAAAAAGGGCGGTGGCGAGAGCGAATAGCCGCCCCGGTCGCCGGTTTCGCTCAATGATCCGGGGCGATGATTTCGTCTCGCGTATAATGCGTTTTTGGCACCAAGGAAAACAATTATGCGACTGCTCCAGAAGGCGCTGACGTTTGACGACGTCCTCCTGGTTCCCGCCCATTCGGCGATCCTCCCCCGTGACGTCAGCCTCGCCACCCGTCTCACCCGCAAGATTCAGTTGAACCTGCCGCTGCTGTCCGCCGCGATGGACACCGTGACGGAATCCCGTCTGGCCATCGCCCTGGCCCAGGAAGGCGGCATCGGCATCGTGCACAAGAACCTGAACCCCAAGGCCCAGGCCGCGGAAGTGGCCAAGGTCAAGCGCTTCGAATCCGGCGTGCTCAAGGACCCCATCACCGTTCCGCCGACCATGACCGTACGCGATGTACTGGCCCTGACGCGGGCGCACCGGATTTCAGGTTTGCCGGTGGTGGAGAACGGCGTGGTGGTCGGCATCGTCACCAACCGCGATACGCGCTTCGAGACCAACCTCGATCAGGCGGTACGGGCCATCATGACGCCGCGCGAACGACTGGTTACGGTCAGCGAAGGCAGTTCGGCCGAGGAAGCCAAGGCCCTGATGCACAAGCATCGGCTGGAGCGCGTGCTGGTGGTCAATTCCAGCTTCCAGTTGCGTGGCCTGGTGACCGTCAAGGACATCCTCAAGTCCAGCGAACACCCCTTCGCCTGCAAGGACGAGCAGGGCCATCTGCGCGTCGGCGCCGCGGTTGGCGTCGGTGAAGGCACCGAAGAGCGCGTCGCATTGCTGGCCGAAGCCGGCGTCGACGTGATCGTGGTCGATACCGCCCACGGCCATTCCGAAGGCGTGCTGCAGCGCGTGCAGTGGGTCAAGAAGAATTTCCCGCAGGTGGAAGTCATCGGTGGCAACATCGCCACGGCGACTGCCGCGAAGGCCCTGGTCGATCACGGTGCCGACGGCGTCAAGGTCGGCATCGGCCCCGGTTCGATCTGTACCACGCGCATCGTCGCCGGCGTCGGCGTGCCCCAGATCACCGCGGTCGATGTGGTCGCCAACGCCCTGGCCGCCAGCGGCACGCCGCTGGTCGCCGACGGCGGCATCCGCTATTCGGGTGACATTTCCAAGGCCATTGCCGCCGGCGCCAATGCCGTGATGCTGGGCGGCCTGTTTGCCGGCACCGAGGAAGCTCCCGGCGAAACCGTGCTGTATCAAGGACGCTCCTACAAGGCCTACCGCGGCATGGGCAGTCTCGGTGCGATGAAGGATGGCGCCGCCGACCGCTACTTCCAGGATTCCGACGCCAATGTCGAGAAGTTGGTGCCGGAAGGCATCGAAGGTCGCGTTCCCTACAAGGGGCCGGTCACTGCCGTGATCCACCAGTTGATGGGCGGCTTGCGTTCATCGATGGGCTATGTCGGTTGCGCCACGATCGACGACATGCGCGCCAGGGCCGAGTTCGTCGAGATCACCTCGGCCGGCATCCGCGAGTCGCATGTGCACGACGTGCAGATCACCAAGGAAGCACCGAATTACCACATCGATTGATCTCATTACCGACGACAAAGGCGGCTGCGGCCGCCTTTGTCATTTCATAGGCGCCTGCCATGGCTCATCAAAAAATCCTCATCCTCGACTTCGGTTCCCAGGTCGCGCAGCTGATTGCCCGCCGCGTGCGCGAGCAGCAGGTGTATTGCGAGTTGCACCCGTTCGATGTCAGCGAGCAATTCATCCGCGACTTCAATCCGCAGGGCATCATCCTTTCCGGCGGCCCGAATTCGGTCTATGAAGCAGAGGAATGGAAGGCGCCCGACGTGGTGTTCAAGCTCGGCGTGCCGGTGCTCGGCGTCTGCTACGGCATGCAGACCATGGCCGCACAACTCGGCGGCAAGGTTGAAAGCAGCCACAAGCGCGAATTCGGCTATGCCGAAATGCGCGCGCACGGCCATTCGCGGCTGTTCGACGGCATCCAGGATCGCAGTAATGCGGAAGGGCATGGCCTGCTCGAAGTCTGGATGAGCCATGGCGACAAGGTGACCGAGCTGCCGCCCGGCTTCAAGGTGATCGGCAGCAACGAATCGACACCGATCGCCGCCATGGCCGACGAAGCGCGCGGTTTCTATGCCGTGCAATTCCATCCCGAAGTAACACATACGCTGAAGGGACGCGAGATTTATGCGCGTTTTGTGCGCGAGATATGCGGCTGCCGCGGCGACTGGAACATGCCCAACTATGTCGAGGAAGCGATCGCCAAGGTGCGCGAACAGGTCGGCTCGGAGGAGGTGATCCTCGGCCTGTCCGGTGGCGTCGATTCCTCGGTGGTCGCCGCGCTGCTGCATCGCGCGATCGGCGACCAGCTGACCTGTGTCTTCGTCGACAACGGCCTGCTGCGGCTCAACGAGGGCGTGCAGGTGATGGAAACCTTCGCCCGCAACCTCGGCGTCAGGGTGATCCACGTCGATGCCGTGGGCCAGTTCATGGGGCATCTGAAAGGCGTCGCCGATCCGGAACAGAAGCGCAAGATCATCGGCCGCGAATTCGTCGAGGTGTTCCAGGCCGAGGCGAAGAAGCTGCCCAACGCCCGCTGGCTGGCGCAGGGTACCATCTATCCCGACGTCATCGAATCGGCCGGCGGCAAGACCAAGAAGGCCCACGCGATCAAGAGCCACCACAACGTCGGCGGCCTGCCCGAGACGCTGAAGCTGAAGCTGCTGGAACCGCTGCGTGAACTGTTCAAGGACGAAGTGCGCGAATTCGGCGTCGCCCTGGGCCTGCCGCACGAGATGGTGTATCGCCATCCCTTCCCCGGTCCCGGTCTCGGCGTGCGCATCCTCGGCGAAGTGAAGCACGAGTTTGCCGAACTGCTGCGCCGCGCCGATGCGATATTCATCGACGAACTGCGCGCCGCCGACTGGTACGACAAGACCAGTCAGGCCTTCGCCGTGTTCCTGCCGGTGAAAAGCGTCGGCGTCATGGGCGACGGACGGACCTACGAATACGTGGTGGCCCTGCGCGCGGTGCAGACCTCGGATTTCATGACCGCCAAATGGGCCGAACTACCTCATGAGCTACTGGGGCGGGTGTCCAACCGCATCATCAACGAAGTGCGCGGCATCAACCGGGTGGTCTACGATATTTCCGGCAAGCCGCCGGCAACCATCGAGTGGGAATAATTACATAGGGTTTCGGTACTATTCGTACCTATCCAAAAAACACGAAAACCCATTGGTAAAACAAGGGGTTTTCTGTTTTTTACTATTCCTGACTATTCAGGGTAGCCCACTTCTGGAGACGGTATCGGTGACGGTATTGGCATTTCTTGGGAGCTTCCGTAACATCGATACCGTCAACATCAAATGGACGCGTTGACGGTATCGTGAAATGCAAAACCCAGTAGCCATGCGGGTTTACGGGCGAAATTAGGGGATTTTGCGTTGACGGTATCGGCGACCGGGAAAGGGCCACCATGCTTACCGATACCCAACTGAAGAACCTCAAGCCGACCGGCAAGTTGTACAAGCTGGTCGATCGTGACGGCCTCTATGTGGCGGTTACCCCGTCAGGAGTTGTTTCCTTCCGATACGACTATCGACTGAATGGCCGGCGGGAAACTCTCGTTCTTGGGCAATACGGCCCAGAAGGCCTTACCTTG
>JAPTVL010000395.1 GCA_028065725.1 Betaproteobacteria bacterium | reverse complement strand
GCGTGGACGTGGCGGCTGCCGGAGAAGGTCTTCCGCGATCGCCTGGCGCACGCCTGCGCGGTCGCCACCCATGACAGCCCGCACCAGGCCCAGGCGCTCATGGCCGCCATGGCACAGTGGCCAGGCTTTCACGGCATCTCGCACCAGCGCCGCGACATCCAGGACGCCATGGTGGCCGCTCGGCGTGCTGCCGGGCGCCCAGACAACTTGGAGATGCCGCCGCACCCGCCGTGGCCGAGGCTGCTCGAACTGCGCGGCCACGGCGTGCCGCTGGCCATCGCGGTCGAGCGCATGCGCAGGATGACTGAGCCGCTCAAGTAAGCCAGCACCCCCAGATACTCATCAGCGCGCAGAAGCCGCCTCCGGCTCGCTGTCGCTGACGCGCCTCACACCGAGCGTTTCGAGCGTCTCGCCGTAATGGTTCAGGAGGGCAAAGTCGATAGCGCTGCGTGAGGGTCGCCCCGCGTTCTTCCAGTCGTTGGCGGTCAATTCAACCTCGAACGCTTGGCCGATACGGCCGCACACCAAGGGGCCCTCCGTGCCATCGAGCCAATCGCAGATCAGTTGCCTGCTGCGTAGACCGCGAAGCGTGGCGATCGCCGCTGCGCGATGAGCACCACCCCGGATGTAGGTTTTCCGGTCGGTCGATTCGAGGGCTCGCCCAATGCGGGCAAGAACGCCTTGCGCATCGTGCTCGGTCTTGACAGAGCCCTCCCGGGCCAGATCCATAGCGCCTCGGCCACTCAGCCAGTCACCGAAGGTGGCCCAGGGCTTCGTCGCGTAGCTCACATGCTCGTAGGTCACTCCGTCAAGCGTCAATTGCGCCGTGTGCACGGTCTCCGGAAGCGGGCGGCGCTTGTAGTCGAACTCCCAGCGGATTTCCCGCTTCACATCGCTGCCTACCCCGTCAGCGCCGCGCTGGACGTAATCCCTGGCGGAGGGCAAAGCATGGAGATTCACAACAATGCGGCCGTCGCGCTTCATCGCGAGTTCCGCCAGGGCCTCGGCACGGCCCAAGGCGACAAATTCCTTGTCCATGGCCTCACCCCCATCAAGGATCGCGTCGGTTGGACCATGCTGGGCTTCGTGCGCTTTTCGCCCCAAAGCCTTGAACCTTGCGATCATGGGCGCGTCTGGCTTGTACGCGCCGCCGGCCGCAGGGAGCTTACGACCGTCCACGCGATCGACACCGAAGCCCGTGCGAGTGGAGAGCATCACCAAAGTCCGGCAGGCGTGCTTTTCTTCCCAGATGGTCGTGTCCCCTGCCAGGAGGTGACGCGATCGCTCCACGTCGGGGGCGAACCCGCCGAGCGCCAGACCGGCGACAACCTCTTCTGGAGCGTCGGTCAGAAAGCCGTCGGTCGTAATGCTGGCAATGATGTACCCGAGCGCGTGCAGCTCGTTCATCGCGGCGCTGACGATCATACGGACCAGGCTTGTTGTGAGCGCTGCGTGCGGGGCAGACGTGATGGATGAAGGTGGCACCCGGTCGGTCTTGTCATGCCGAGTGGAATACACGCGTGTACCGGCAAGTCCCTGCGCCAGCTTGCCGTACGAGCTGTTTGCGCGTTCCTTCGCAGCCAGCTCCTCTGTGGATCCTTTGCCGAACTGCGCCCGTGCTTCGAGCCGCAGCTCAACCAAGCGCTTGACACCGGTTGCAAGCCCGTAGGAGTTCTTCGTCGGCTGCACGAGCATCGGCATGATGAGGTCAATCTGCGCCCCCATTTCCAGCGCTAGCCACAGCTCGGGAGCGCTGGCCCAGGTCTCCCCTTCGCGGGGGAAAACCAGGCCACGCCCCGCATCGTCCTTGATGGGAAGGCAAGGGTAGAAGACTTTGTCGGGAAAGCGAAAGTGCACGTAGCCGAACGACCAACTAGTCGGACCGATCATGCCGCGCCCCAATCGTCCTGTGAGGATGCCGGGGGGCTGGCTGTAATCAGGGTCTGGCACCAAGACCATCGCAGTCGGGTACGCACTGGCGAGGTCGTAGTCGTGCCAGACACGACCAGCAGGCGCTCTATGGATTCCGTACAGGAAACATTCATTCCGGCCGCCGAAGTAGCAGCGTGTGGAGACATCGAGCAACATCGTGGCTTCGGTGCGGGGGGTGAGGTAGCTGTGCGTCCTCATCCCCGCCCCGTCAGTAATCTTCTCGGTGACCTTGTTCAGACCGCGAAATTCTGAATCGAACTGCTCCTTGGTCCACGAGCGCTCGGAGCAGATGGCCTCCTGGAAGATTCTTGCTGCTTGGCTACCCAGGCTGATCGGTACCACGCCAGCCGTCTGGCCGATGACTTTCTCGGCGTGCAGCAAGGCAACCTCAGCATCGCGCGCTCCATAGCAAATGAAGTCTTGGGGACGTTCGGCCTGTAGGCGGTCCATACCGTCCTTCGCATACCCTTCTGGAAGGTCAAGCTTCGGCAGGCCAACGCGCTCACCAAGCGCGGCGAGTTTGGACCCTGCAGCGGCAAGCATCATGGTGTCGCGCAAGTGGACCACGATCCTGCGCGAGCTGTTGCGCCACTGATCGGTGACTCGAATCGACAAGGGCCGCGCGGTTGTCACCACGGTCCCGCGGGCGCTATCAACCAGCCGAAGCAAATCCTGAGAGTCGTAGAAGGTAGTGAAGTCGACGATGCTGTAGTGGGAAAGGAGGACAACAGCGAACGTGGGCGTCCTCTGCGCACGATCCTTGGGGTTCTTGCCACTTCGCTTGCCGGCAGCCTCGTCCGCAGTGGCCGCTTTCACCGGCGACGGTACGGCCCCTCGGGCTGAGTACAGCGACACATCAATCCCGACAGCTTGCAAGTCCTCGAACAGGGCCTTGAGCATGGAAGAAAGCCGATAGCGTGTCCGCCCACGGCGCCTTAGCGGAAATTCGTACACCGCGGTCACCAGCGACCCATCGGCTGCGCGCACGCAAAACTGCTGGCTAAGAACGCTTCGACGCCCTTTGCCGACATCCACCCATTCGGCGTCGAATCCGATGAGGAGTGGCGCGCGAGCAGAGCCACGCTCCAGCGGGCTGGTGGCCTCCTGGGGCGGGCTGCCGGCGCTTGGTGTCATTTCGCGCTGGCAGCTCCCAACTCCGCGAATGACACCGGTCCTGGAGCCCGCGTGTTTGCTCGCTTTAGTCGCTTCTTTCACTACGCACCCTTGTGTACGGTGCGTAGTGACTGGTGCCGCGGCTACAGGGTTATAAAGGGGCAGAACATCGGCGACTGGAACCTTGCAGTTGCGCAGCAGAGTTACCTTGTACGTCGTGCCGCGCTTGGACCTGTGGCTCTGGGTGCTGACGACTTCGTACTGTGTACCGTCGAGTGCCGTGATCCGTGCAGGGCTCCGCTGCTGGCGAGGAGCCTGTGTGTGGGGCATTGCATGTCGTGGAGGCTGGGACATGCATGCCGACAGGGTTAATTGATTTACAAAATGATTTCTTCGATATCGATTGACCTCGTGGATTAATGCCTCGGAAATCTTCCAGGGGCTGGTGAAATATGCTTCTCCTGCTTCACTGCCATCTCGGTTGAACTGCAACCCGCCATGCCTCTGACACTCCCACAGTTGGAACGCCACCTCTTCAAAGCCGCCGACATCCTCCGAGGCAAGATGGACGCCTCAGAGTTCAAGGAATACATCTTTGGAATGCTGTTCCTGAAGCGCTGCTCCGACGTGTTCGCTCAGCGTCGCGAGGAGGTGATGGCGCTCGAGATAGCTGGTGGCAAGAGCGAGGTGGAGGCCATCGTCTCAGCAGCGAACCCGAGGTGGTATCGGGTCGAAGGCTCGTTCTGGGTTCCTCCGCACAGCCAGTACGAATACCTGGTCAATGAAGCGCATCAGAACGTCGGCGACTATCTCAACAAGGCTCTGACTGGGATCGAGGCGACCAACGTCAGCCTGAGCGATGTGCTGGAGCACATCGACTTCACCCGCAAGGTCGGACAGAGCAAGATCCCGGACATCAAGCTGCGCCAGCTGATCACGCACTTCGGCACCTACCGCCTGCGCGACGAGGACTTCGAGTTCCCGGACCTGCTGGGCGCCGCATACGAGTACCTGATCGGTGAGTTCGCCGACTCAGCGGGCAAGAAGGGCGGCGAGTTCTACACGCCGCGCTCCGTCGTGCGCATGATGGTGCGGCTGATCAAGCCCACGCTCGCACACGACATCTACGACCCCTGCTGCGGCTCCGGCGGCATGCTGATCGCGGCCAAGGAGTACATCGACGAGCATGGCGCCGACGGCCGCAAGGCCAATCTGTTCGGCCAGGAGTTCAACGGCACGGTATGGTCGATTGCGAAGATGAACATGCTGCTGCACGGCATCAGCACCGCGGACCTGCAGAACGAGGACACTCTGGCCGAGCCGCAGCATGTCCAAGGTGGTGAGCTGATGCGCTTCGACCGGGTGCTCACCAATCCGCCGTTTTCGATCAACTGGGGCAACACCGAGAAGAATGCCGATGGCAGCCCGGCGTGGGCGCCGAAGTTCCCCGAGCGCTTCCGCTACGGCCAGGTGCCGCTGGGCGCCAAGAAGGCCGACTTGATGTTCCTGCAGCACATGCTCGCCGTCACCCGCGACGGCGGCATGGTGGCCACCGTGATGCCGCACGGGGTACTGTTCCGCGGCGGCGACGAGCGCACCATCCGCGCCGGGCTCATCGACGCCGACCTGCTCGAAGCCGTGATCGGCGTCGCCCCCAATCTGTTCTACGGCACCGGCATCCCGGCCTGCATCCTGGTGCTGCGCCAACAGGTCCTGATCGGGGCCAATCGGGTCAGCGGCAAGCCGCCCCAGCGCCAGGGCAAGGTGCTGTTCATCAACGCCGACCACGAGTTCTTCGAGGGCCGGGCGCAGAACCATCTGCTGCCCGAGCACATCGAGAAGATCGTCACCACCTTCGACGCCTTCCAGGCCGTGCCCGGGCTCTCGGCCATCGTCGACAATGCGACGCTGAGGGACAACGACTACAACCTCAACATTCGGCGCTACGCCGACAACGCCCCGCCGCCCGAGCCACACGATGTGCGCGCCCACCTGGTGGGCGGAGTTCCGAAGGCCGAAGTGGACGCGAAGGCCGCGCTGTTCGCCGCGCATGGTCTGAATCCTCTGGACCTGCTCGTCGAGCGTGATGCAAAGTACCTGGAGTTCAATGCCAGCTTGATGAAGCGCCAGGACCTCAAGCCCGCGATCGAGGGCAACGCCGGGCTGGTCGCCAAGGAAGCCGCGATCCGCGAGGCCTTCGAGAAATGGTGGCGGCAGCATGGCACGCGCATCAGCGAGCTTTCCGGGCAGAAGGACAACGCCGCCAGCCTGGTGGCCTTGCGCGGCGAGCTCCTGGAGAGTTTCAGCGCATCGCTCGACGCCATCGGCATGCTCAACCCCTTCCAGGTGCGCGGTATCGTCGCCGGCTTTTGGTACCAGTCTAAGTACGATGTCCTGACCCTGATGGCGCGCGGCGCCAAAGGCATGGCTGACGCGTGGCGCACCAGCATCGTCACCGCGCTGGACGACAAGGCCAGCAAGGAGAGCCCGCTGGAGCACAAGCTGGTCAAGTTCCTGATGAGCGACTTTGTCGACGCCATCAACGACCTTGAGGCAAGGAAGGCTGAGCTCGACAGCCAGATCAAGGCCGCCAGCCCGAAGGATGCTGAAAGCGAAGACGGTGAGGCAGCCGAGCCGGTAGAGGAGGGTTCCGACGACGAGAGCGTGGTCGACGAGGCGCAGATCAAGGCCTGGAAGAAGGATCTCGCCGCCGTCAGGAAGCAGCTCAAGGCCAAGCACGACAGCTTCAGGCAATACATCAACGCCGCCGTCAACGGGCTGTCACCCGAGCAGGCCGCCGAGCTGCTGCTGACCATCCTGCACGACGATATGCGCGCCATCATCGAGCGCGACATCGCCGCGCAGCGCAAGGAGATCGTAGCGGCGTTCGAGAATTGGTGGGACAAGTACCGCGTGACCCTGACCGAGATCGAGGGCAGGCGCGATGCGGCGATGCAGGCGCTGCAGGGGTTCTTGAAGGGGCTGGGGTATGTCTGAGTTCGTGACCCTCGGTGACCACATCGCTGTGCAGAAGGGCAAGGCGCCTCGCGCGACTGGTTACTCTGGACCGGAAGCAGAGCCTTACCTGAATCCGGAACACCTGCGCGGGCGGGCGAGCGTCGAGCTCGTAAAAGCTGGATCGGATGCGGTGCGTGCCAGCGATGGCGACACGATTCTGCTTTGGGATGGATCAAACGCAGGAGAATTCTTTAGAGCGAAGGCTGGCTTGGTCGCATCGACGATGGCAAAGATCTCGCCGAGCAAGGTATTCAATTCCACGTATTTCTTTCATGTCGCCAAGCAGGCAGAGATCTATCTCAAGAGCCAGACCCATGGCACAGGTATTCCGCATGTGGACCGAGCCCTGCTCGAAGCAATTCGAGCCTTCTGTCCAAGTTCAACAGAGCAGCGGCTGATTGCTGCAATTCTGGACACCCTCGACACCGCCATCCACGAAACCGAGGCGATCATCGCCAAACTCAAGGCCGTCAAGCAGGGCCTGCTGTACGACCTGCTAACGCGCGGCATCGACGCCAACGGCGAGCTGCGCCCGCCTCAAGCCGAGGCGCCGCATCTCTACAAGGAGTCGCCGCTGGGGTGGATTCCGAAGGACTGGGACGTGAGTGGTTTGGCTGGCGTGACGCCCAAGGATCGTTCCGTCATCCGGACTGGACCGTTCGGTTCATCGCTCAAGGGAGAGCATTGGAGAGAGAGCGGGAGGCCAGTCGTTACGATCGGTTCGTTGGGTGAAGCGGCATTTGTCGCTTCTGAACTGCTGTATGTCGATGAGGTAACCGCTGCGCGCTTGGCCGAATTCGAGTTGATTCCGGGCGATGTTGTCTTTTCACGAGTGGCCGATGTCGGCAGATCCGTCGTTGTTTCGGAGAGCGAGCGAGGCTGGATCATGTCGTCCAACTTCATGCGAATCTCTTGCGATTCTGCCAAGGCTCGGCCGCAGTTTCTTCAGCTGCTCTTGTCCAGCTCGGTCCTGGTTCGGAGGCAGCTCAGGACTACGGTGAACTCAGCGGGAAGAGATGTTGCCAATAGCGCAGTGCTGATGGGTCTGTCGTTCCCTTGGCCGTCGCCCTGCGAGCAAGATGAAGTATTGCGCACGGTGCATGCCACGAACCAACTATTGGTTCAAGAAGAGGCGGAACTGAAGAAGCTGGTCGACGGCAAGTCTGGCCTCATGGACGACCTCATCACCGGCCGCGTCCGCGTCACGCCCCTACTGGCGGACACCGAACGCGAGAAGGAGTGCGCCTGATGGGTTGGGAACTCGAAGATGTCGAAAAACCCTTTGTCGCCCAGCTGCAGGGCCTGGGGTGGGTCCATCTCGAAGGCAGCCTCGACGCCCCGACCGTCACCGGCCGCGCCAGTTTCGCCGAAGTCATCCAGGAAAGCGTGCTGCGCGCACAACTGCGCGTCTTGAACCCGGGCCCCGACGGCCGGCCCTGGCTGGACGACGCACGCCTGTCGGAGGCCGTGGCCGCCATCACCCGGCTCGGCACGCACAAGCTGATGGAGGCCAACCAGAAGGCCACCGAGCTGCTGATCAAGGGGCTGACCGTCGAGGGCCTACCGGGCTGGGATGGCGGGCGTGGCCAGACCATCCGCTACATAGACTGGGAAACGCCGGCCAACAACCGATTCTCGGTGGTCAACCAGTACCGCGTCGACTGCCCACCTGGGTACAACAGCGCCAAGGCCTTCATCGTGCCCGACCTGGTGCTCTTGGTGAACGGCATCCCGCTGGTCGTGGTGGAGTGCAAGAGCCCAGCCATCCCCGAGCCGCTGGCCGGCGCCGTGGACCAGCTGCGCCGCTACAGCAACCAGCGCAAAGCAGCTTTCGAGGTCGACGACAACGAGGGCAATGAGCCCTTGTTCGCGACCAACCAGCTGCTGGTGGCCACCAGCTTCGACGAGGCGCGAGTCGGCTGCGTGGGCGCGGCCTTCGAGCACTATGCGCAGTGGAAGACGGTGGTCGGGCCCGAAGGCGCCGGCAGCGAGATCGAGGTGGCGGCGGGGCTGGGCAAGGCGAGCCTGTCGGAGCAAGAGCGGCTGATTGCCGGCCTGCTGGCGCCAGCGCATTTGCTGGATGTGGTGAAGAACTTCCTGCTGTTCATGCAGGTGGGTGGCCAGACCATCAAGTCAGTGTGCCGTTACCAGCAGTACCGCGCGGTGAACCGCGCCGTCGCGCGGCTAAAGTCCGGGAAGACCCGCCTGCAGGACGGTGAGTATGACCGGCGCGGCGGCATCATCTGGCACACCCAGGGCTCGGGCAAGAGCCTGACGATGGTGTTCCTCGTGCGCAAGATGCGCGCGGACACCCAGCTGCGGCGCTTCAAGGTCATCGTCGTGACCGATCGCAAGGACTTGCAGCACCAGCTTTCGGTCACCGCCACGCTCACCGGCGAGGCGGTCGAAGTGGCCAGCAGCACCTCGGGCGTGAAAGCCTTGGCCCGCCAGAAGGGGCCGGGGCTGATCTTCGCGACCATCCAGAAGTACCGCGACACCGACGCCGCGGGCGATGCGCCACTGAGGGCAGATGATCTGCCACGGGTCGAAGAACCGAGGGCCGACTACAAGGTCGGCGAGGCCTTCGAGGTGCTGAACGAGGATGACACCATTCTCGTGCTGGTCGACGAGGCGCACCGCACCCAGGCTGGCGACTTACACGCCAACCTGCACGCCGGTTTACCGAACTGCGCCCGCATTGGGTTTACCGGCACCCCGATCATCATGGGGGAGAAAAAGCGTACCCACGAGATTTTCGGTGAGTTCATCGACCGCTACACGATCAAGGAAGCCGAGGCCGACGGCGCGACCGTGCCGGTGCTCTACGAGGGCCGTACCGCCAACGGCGCGATCAAGGACGGCGCCAGCCTGGATGAGCTGTTCGAGGACCTGTTCCGCCAGCACACGCCGGAGGAACTGGAGGCGATCAAGCAGAAGTACGCGACCAAGGGCCACATTTTCGACGCCCCGGCGATGATCACCGACAAGGCGCGTGACATCATCCGGCACTATGTCACCAACATCCTGCCCAACGGCTACAAGGCGCAGGTTGTGGCCTACAGCCGCCTGGCGGCGATCCGCTACTTCGAGGCCTTGCGTCACGCCCGCGACGAGCTGCTGGCAGACAGCGCAGCCCTGAGCGCGCAAGACAAGGCCCTGGACGACGAAGCCCTCTGCCAGCGCCCGCCTAAGGTGCAGGCCATGGTGCAGGCCTGGCGCTACCGCGAGACCCTGGCGCGCATCGAGTTCGCGCCGATCATCTCGGGCAGCAACAACGACGATCCGGGCTGGAAGGCCTGGACCGACGGCGCTGCGCACGAGCAGTTAATCAAACGCTTCAAGAAACCGCTGTTCCACGACGATCCGGCGAAGACCGACCCTCTGGCCTTTCTGGTGGTGAAGTCGATGCTGCTCACGGGCTTCGACGCGCCAATCGAGGGGGTGATGTATCTCGATCGGCTGATCCGCGAGGCCGAGCTCCTGCAAGCCATCGCACGTGTCAATCGCACCGGTTTCGGCAAGCGCTGCGGCATCGTCGTCGACTACTACGGCGTGGCGCAGCACCTCAAGGAGGCGCTGGCCGCCTATGCCGACGAAGACGTGGAAGGGGCGTTAGCCAGTCTGAAGGATGAGGTGCCCGTGCTGCGCGACCGGCATCTCCGCGTCGTGGATCTGTTTCGCCAGCGCGGCATCGAAACCCTGGAGGACACCGAGGCCTGCGTCGAGGCGCTGGGCAGTGAACGGTTGCGGGCCGAGTTCACGGTCAAGCTCAAGGCCTTCCTGGGCTCGCTGGATACCGTGCTGCCGCGGCCCGAAGGCTTGCCGTATTCCGGCGACGCCAAGCGCCTTGCCTACATCTACGCCCGCGCGCGCAACCGCTACAAAGACACCCCCATCCTGGGCAAGGATGTCGGCGCCAAGGTGCGCCGGCTGATCGACGACCATGTGATCTCGTTGGGCATCGACCCGAAGGTTCCCCCGATCCAATTGCTCGATGCCGAGTTCGACGCCCACCTGGGCCGTGCCGCCAATGACCGCGCCAAGGCCTCCGAGATGGAGCACGCGATTCGCACGCATATCCGCAAGCACACCGACGAAGACCCTGTTCTGTATCGCAAGCTGTCGGAGCGGCTGAGTGACATCCTGAAGACCCTGGGCGAGCAGTGGGACGAGGTGATCGCGCAGTTGCAGACGATCATCGATGAACTCAAGACCGGCCAGATCGGCGCCGAGGATGCATCCGGAGGGCTTCCCGAACACTGCGCCCCCTTCTTGCGCACGGTGTTGGACGTGGTTGAACCAGGGCAGGCACCGTCGCCGGCAGAACTCTTGCGCCTGAGGGATGTGACCGTCGAGTTGGTGGACTTGCTGGTTCAGGAATTGCAGGGCAATCGCAATATCTGGATGCCGAGCAAGCGCGCCGACCAGGACAACCTGAACGGGCAACTGTTCGAGCATCTAATGCGCCTGCGTCCGCCGCTCGTCGACTCGGACAAGGCCGGCATCCTGGCGGACCGGCTGATGGAGCAAGCGCGCGCCAGCCACGACAAGCTCGTTCGGGTGTGAATCGATGGTCGTGCCAGTAAGTCCCCGCAGCCTTCAGGTCGACGACCTGCAGTTCGCGCTGCGGCTCAGCCCGCGGCGCAAGACGATGGAGATCACGGTCGAGCGGGACGGATCGCTGGTGCTCTGTGCTCCGCCTGGAATCGACGAAATCCGCCTGCGCGCCTTCGTCCACGAGAAGCGCTTCTGGGTCTACACCAAGCTCGCTGAGAAGGACGCGCTGCGGCGTCGCGTTCCGCGCAAGGAGTTCGTCGGCGGCGAGGGTTTTCTTTATCTGGGCCGCAGCCATCGGCTGAAGCTGGTCGAGGCCCAGGACGCGCCGCTCAAGCTGGCTGCCGGGCGATTCTGTCTGCGCCAGGATGCCTTGCCCAGCGCGCGAGAGCATTTCACGCGTTGGTACTGCGACCGCGCAGCCGCCTGGCTAAGCGGCCGGGTGGCCGAATACCAGAGCAGGATGGAGGTCGACCCCGCTGGCATCAAGGTGCAAGACCTCGGGTACCGCTGGGGCTCCTGCGGCAAAGGCGACTGGTTGTACTTCCACTGGAAGGCGATCCTGCTGCCAGCGAGGATCGCCGAGTACGTGGTCGTGCACGAGATGGCGCATTTGCACGAGCCCCACCACACCCCGGCGTTCTGGCTGCGAGTGGAGCGCGCGATGCCAGACTATGACCAGCGCAAGGCTTGGCTCGCGGAACATGGGGTGGCCGTTGAGGGCCTCTAGTGGAGGGCGTTGGGTGTGGTTGCATGTTGGCGCCGATGCCGATTTGAGCCACATGCCGATCGGCGACTGAGCCATGGCAAACGAGCTGCGCGGGGCGTCAGGCTTGAATTTCGTCG
>JAPTVL010000159.1 GCA_028065725.1 Betaproteobacteria bacterium | reverse complement strand
TCACGCCCACCCAGCCGCAGCCCGAAACAGGGATTTCTTGCACTTTCCCCGCCCAACGGGCCGTGCGAAGGCCCGGCGGCGCGCACAAACACCCCGAACAAGGCCGGTAGAGGTCTCCCATCGAGCCCTCTGCATGCCGTGCACGCCGCCCGCCAGCCTGGTTCGTCACCCGGCCAGGCCAGCCGGGTCCACTACGAACGCCACCGCCCGGAGCAGACCGCGCTGTACCGTCTGGTGCAGCAGAACGCGGCCAGCTTCATCGCCCACACCGAGGCCAGCACTGGCGCCGCTCTGCCGCAGTTCGTCAAAGACGAGTTCGACGCCTTCCTAGAGTGCGGCATCCTGGCCCATGGGTTCCTCAGGCTGCGCTGCGGCGACTGCGGCCACTGACCAAGCTGCTGGCGTTCAGCTGCAAGCGGCGAGGGTTCTGCCCGTCATGTGGCGCGCGCCGGATGTCGCAGACAGCAGCGCAACTCGTGGACCACGTCATCGCCGCATGTGCCGGTGCGCCAGTGGGTGCTGTCGCTGCCGATCCCGCTGCGCGTGCTGCTGGCCGCGCAGCCTGAGCTGGTCACGCCGGTGCTGCAGGTGGTGCAGCGCGTGCTCACGCGCCATCTGCTGGACGCTGCCGGGCTCAAGGCCGACGTAGGCCACGGCGGCGCGGTCACGCTGATCCAACGCTTCGGCTTGCGCCGCCAACCTGAACATCCACCTGCACTGCCTGGTGCTGGACGGCGTGTACCGCCGCGACGCCGACGGCGCGCCCAGCTTCATCGAGGCGAGTGCGCCCACCGACGACGCGCTGCACGCGCTGCTGCAGACCGTCATCGCCCGGCTCATGAAGATGCTCACTCGCCGGGGTGTGCTGGTCGAGGACATGGGGCAGACCTACCTGGCCGAGCCTGATGCCGACGGCGAGGCAGGCGCGCACGGCTCGCGGCCACTGCAGGCCGCGGCCATCACTTACCGCATCGCCTTTGGCCCCCGCGCTGGGCAGAAGGTGCTGACGCTCAGGGGCGCGCTGCCGCGCGAGGCTATGGCACGCCAGCAACTCTGTGCCGACATCGACGGTTTCAGTCTGCACGCCGCGGTCCGCGTCGAACCGCACGCCAGCCAAGCGGCTGGAACAGTTGTGCCGCTACATCACCCGGCCGGCGTTGTCCGACGAGCGGGTGCAACTCAATACCGTCGGCCAGGTGGAGCTCAAGCTCAAGACGCCGTGGCGCGACGGAACAACGCATCTGGTCATGAGCCCGCTGGAGTTCATGCAGCGACTGGCAGCGCTGGTGCCGCGGCCGAGGCTGCACCTGATCAGGTTCCACGGCGTGCTGGCGCCGAACGCCAAGCTGCGAGCGCTAGTGGTGCCGCAGGGACCCGAGGTGCAGGAGCAGGCCACCTCTGTGGCAGTTGCCGACGAATGCGAGGTCGAGGCGGTTCAGGCCCGGCCGCACCGGATCAGCTGGGCGCGGCTTCTCAAGCGTGTCTTCGACATCGACATGCAGCACTGCCCGAACTGCGAAGCTGGGGAGCTGAAGATCATCGCGGCGATCCTGGAGCGACCGGTGATCGAGAAGATCTTGACCCACCTGGGGCTGGATCCGCAGCCGCCGCCCAGGGGCCGGGCGCGTGAGGCGGGGCAAGACTTCGCCACCTGAGCCGCGGAGCCGCGCCGGCCTTCACAAAAACCTCGCTCCAGGCTGCGCTGCCAGCGGCAGCCGGAATGGCGCTGCGCCGCATGTAGGCTGGATGCCGAGTGACTCCGGGGCAACCCTGATATCGAGACCCAACGAACCCCAACAGAACCGGAGGGGCCGGCCGAATCATCACAAGACGGCGTCGCAGTCGTCAGTTCCAGGCCATCCAGGCCAGCATCGGCCGCCAACCCATGGTCAGTGGGGCCTTCCAAATGCCGTTTGAAATTCCTATGCGCGACGGCGAACAGCCACCTCAACCGACCAAGCGTCGCCACCCGAAAACACCCCGATCAACCGCCCACCCGTCTCCAGCGCACAAGCCGCCGTCAGCCCACCCGTGATCACCAGATCCCCCGCCTCG
Organism: Betaproteobacteria bacterium; assembly: GCA_028065725.1. Next base: position 9,436 of record JAPTVL010000159.1, on the reverse strand, counting down.
AGCCGCCGGTCTACGGCGGCCAGCTCCCGCACCAGGCGCGCCACCGCGTCCAGCGGATGGCCGTCGGCGTCGGCGCCCACGCCCTGGCCCAGCGTGTGGCTGCCGTCGTGCAGGCGGACCGCCACGGTGTCGAGCGCCATCAGGTCGGTCACTGGCAAGCGCGGCCCGACGACGACCTGGCCGGCGGACGAGTTGTCGGCCGTGTTCTGTTCGAGCGTGAAGCGGTAGCCGGACCAGGTCGAGTGCACGATCTCCAGGCACGCCAGGGCCTCGGATACCGCTGCGGCCACAGACCAGCGGTCCACGGGGGCCGATCGGGCGTCGATGGCCGTTCGAAGGCGCAAGCCGATCTCGGGTTCAACCCGAGGCTGCACGAACCGCTCAGACACCGTGTCGCCGGATTCGAGCAGCATCCAGTCGGTCAGCGGCCCGAAGTTGGTCCTGTCCACGCCCATCTGGCGACGCATCACTTCCGAGGTGTAGCCGAGCTTCCAGCCGATGACCCGTTCGCCCGCCGCGATGCGCAGCGCGACGAGCGCCTGCTGGATGTTGTAGACCGTTGCAAGGTCGATCGGACCGAGCGTCGCGTCAGCATCGAGGGTGCGCCCGGCGCGCCGCGCCGACCAGAGGGTGTCGGCATGTTGTGCCGCCGTGGGCGTCCTGTTCATGTTCGCCTCCGTTCCAATCGGTCCGCACGCGCACCGGGCGCGCATGCCGCTCGCTCAGGCGGCGGCGCGCAGCAGTCCGCGCTCGCGCGCCATGGTCATGGCCGTGTCTTCGATCATGTCTTCCTGGCCGCCGACCATCTTCTTGCGGCCCAGCTCGACCAGGATGTCGCGCGCCGGAATGCCGTACTTCACACCCGCGCGCTTGGCGAACAGCAGGAAGCTGCCGTACACGCCGGCGTAGCCCAGCGTGAGCGCGTCGCGGTCGATGCGGATCGGGAAGTCCATGATGGGCGTGACCAGGTCTTCGGCCACGTCCTGGATCTTCCAGACATCAACCCCGGTGGGCACACCCATGCGGTCGAGCACGGCGACCAGCACTTCCATGGGGGTGTTGCCCGCGCCCGCGCCCAGGCCGGCGGCCGCGGCGTCGATGCGCGTGGCGCCGCACTCGATGGCGGCGACCGAGTTGGCCACGCCCATGGCCAGGTTGTGGTGGCCGTGGAAGCCCAGCTCGGTCTCGGGCTTGAGCGCGTCGCGCACCGCTTGCAGCCGGGCCTTCACGTCGCCGGGCAGCATGTAGCCGGCCGAGTCGGTCACGTAGATGCAGTTGGCGCCGAAGCCCTCCATCAGCTTGGCCTGTTTCACCAGGCCCTCGGGGCTGTTCATGTGGGCCATCATCAGGAAGCCCACGGTGTCCATGTCGAGCTTTCGGGCGAAGGTGATGTGCTGCTCGCTCACGTCGGCCTCGGTGCAGTGCGTGGCGACGCGGATGGTGTGCACGCCCAGGCCGTGCGCCATCTTGAGGTGGTCGACGGTGCCGATGCCGGGCAGCAGCAGGGCCGAGACCTTGGCCTGCTTCATCAGCGGGATCACGGTGCCGAGGTACTCCTCGTCGGAGTGGGCCGGGAAGCCGTAGTTGACGCTGGAGCCGCCCAGGCCGTCGCCGTGGGTCACCTCGATCAGCGGCACGCCGGCGGCGTCGAGGCCGCAGGCTATTGCTCTCATCTGGTCGAGCGTCATCAGGTGGCGCTTGGGGTGCATCCCGTCGCGCAGGGTCATGTCGTGCAGGGTGATTTTCTTCGTCATGGTGGTGTGCTCCGGCTCAGGCGGCAACGGGTTCGAGCACCAGCTCGCCCTTCAGGATTTCTTCGGCAAACATCTCGGCCGTGCGCGCGGCGGCGGCGGTCATGATGTCCAGGTTGCCGGCGTATTTTGGCAGGTAGTCGCCCAGGCCCTCGACCTCCATGAAGACCGAGACGCGCTGGCCGTCGAAGACGGGGCCGTTGACCAGCTTGTAGCCCGGCACGTACTTCTGCACTTCCTTGATCATGTCGTCGACCGACTTCGTGATCGCGGCCTCGTCGGGCTTGCCCTCGACCAGGCAGTGCACCGTGTCGCGCATGATCAGCGGCGGCTCGGCCGGGTTGATCACGATGATGGCCTTGCCCTTCTTCGCGCCGCCCACCTTCTCGACCGCGCCGGCTGTGGTGCGGGTGAACTCGTCGATGTTCTTGCGCGTGCCGGGGCCGACCGATTTGCTTGAGACGGTGGCGACGATCTCGCCGTAGGCCACGGGCTGCACGCGGCTGACCGCGTAGACCATGGGGATCGTGGCCTGGCCGCCGCAGGTGACCATGTTCACGTTCATCTCGCGCTGGCCGACGTGCTGTTTGAGGTTGACCGGCGGCACGCAGTAGGGGCCGATGGCCGCGGGCGTGAGGTCGATCATCATCGCGCCCTGCGCATTGACCTTGCGCGAGTTCTCGGCGTGCACGTAGGCGCTGGTGGCGTCAAACACGATCTGCACGCCGTCGGCCTTCATGTGCGGGATCAGGCCGTCCACGCCGTCGGCGGTGGTTTTGATGCCCATCTCCTTGGCGCGCTTGAGGCCGTCGGATTGCGGGTCGATGCCGACCATCCAGACGGGTTCCAGCACCGGGCTGCGCTGCAGCTTGGCCAGCAGGTCGGTGCCGATGTTGCCGGGCCCGATGAGGGCGCATTTGATTTTTCTCTGAGTCATGTGGATGTCTTTCTGTAATTCAGCGTCCGAGATCTTTAACCGTCACGCCGGCGATGCCCCAGTTGGTCTTGGGCACTTCGGTGATCCAGACGCGGACCGAGTCCTTGGGCGCATTGGTGGCTTCGACCAGCGCGGCGCTGACCTTTTCGATCACGGCGCGCTTCATGTCTTCGCTGCGGCCTTCGATCATGTAAATCTGGGCAAATGGCATGGGGTTCTCCTCGGGTTCAGATGAAGCGCAGGCCGGTGCTGCCCATGCCCTGCACCTTCAGGGTCACGGAGTCGCCTGCGGCGACCGACACCGCTTCGGTGATGCCGCCGGACAGGATCAGCGTGCCGGCGGGGATCTCCTCGCCGCGTGCGCCCAGGTGGTTGGCGAGCATGGCAATGGCGGTGGCCGGGTGGCCCAGCACGGCGGCGCCGGCGCCGAAGGCCACGGGCTGGCCGTTCTTCTCCATCACGATGCCGACGGTGCGCAGGTCCTGGCCGTCGACCTTCATCGGCTGGCCGCCGACCACGAAGCGCGCGGCCGAGGTGTTGTCGGCAATCACGCTCTTGAGGTCGAACTTGAAGTCGCGGTAGCGGCTGTCAATGACCTCGATGCCGGGCAGCACGAAGTCGGTCGCGGCCAGCACGGTGCCCATGTGGCAGCCCGGGCCTTTGAGTGCGCGCTTGAGCACGAAGGCGATCTCGGGCTCGACCTTGGGGTGGATCAGTTCGCTGGTCTTCACCTCGCCGCCATGCGGCACGGCGCAGTCCTCGGTCATCCAGCCGAACACGGGCGAGCTCACGCCCATCTGCTTCATCTTGGCGAACGAGGTCAGGCCCGCCTTGAGGCCCGCGAGCTTCAGGCCGCGCGCCCGCTTGCGTGCGAGGAGGGCGGCCTGGATCGCGTAGGCGTCTTCCCAGTCCATGTCCGGGTGGTCGTCGGTGATCTTGGTGGTGTCCCTGGCCTGCAGCTGGCAGCTCTCCAGGAGTTCGGCGAGGGCTTCGATGGTGGTTTGGTCGAGTTTCATGGTGGTGTCCGGTCTGAAGAAGGCGGGGTCAGTTGAAACGCACCGAGCATTCGCCCAGCCCGCCGATGGAGACGCGGAAGAAGTCGCCCTTCTGGGCCGGGAACATGGCGGCCAGCGCGCCCGAGAGGATCACGTCGCCGGCCTTGAGCGGGATGCCCAGGCGGCCCATGGTGTTGGCCAGCCAGGCCACTGCGTTCAGCGGTGAGCCCAGGGCCGCGGCGCCGGCGCCGGTGGCGACCACTTCGCCGTTTTTCTCCAGCACCATGCCGCAGGTCTGCAGGTCCAGCGCCAGCGGGCTGACCGCGCGGTCGCCCAGCACGAAGACGCCGCACGAGGCGTTGTCGGCCACGGTGTCGGTGATCTTGATCTTCCAGTCGCGGATGCGCGAGTCGACGATCTCGAAGCAGGGCATCACGCATTCGGTCGCGGCCAGCACGTCGGCCACGCCCACGCCGGGGCCCATCAGGTCGCGCTTGAGCAGGAAGGCGATCTCGCCCTCGGCCTTGGGCTGGATCAGCGTCGAGGTGTCGATGGTCTCGCCCTGGTTGACGATCATCGCGTCGGTCAGCCAGCCGAAGTCGGGCTGGTGCACGCCGAGCATGTTCATCACCGCGGCCGAGGTCACGCCGATCTTTTTGCCGACGATGCGCTCGCCGTCCTGCTGGCGGCGTTGCAGCATGCGCTGCTGGATGGCGTAGGCCTGCTCGATGGTGATGTCGGGATGGCGGGTGGACAGCGGGTCGACGACCTGCTGCGTGCGCAGCGCGGTGTAGAGCTCGTCGCCCAGGGAGTCGATGGAAATCATGGAGGTCATGGTGGGTGGGGGAATCGGTTGGGGGCGGGCGATCACGGGCGGGCGTCGGCTTCGGCGAGGAAGTGGCTCACCAGTTGGGCGAAGCGCGCGGCGTGTTCGATCTGCGTCCAGTGGCCGCAGCGGCCGAACACGTGCAACTGGCTGTTGGGTATCCACTGGCCCAGCGTGAGCGAGTTCTGCAGCGGGATCACCTGGTCCTCGCGGCCGTGCACGATCAAGGTCTCGTGCGGCAGCGCGCGGATGGCCGCTTCGGAGCTGGCCATGGCGTCGACCCACCGCTGGCGCGGGGCCGGGAACATGGCCGAGAACGACTCTTGAAAACCGGGGCGGATGCTGGCCTGGTAACGCAGCTGGGCCAGTTCGTCGGTGACGAGCGCGCGGCTGTGGGCAAAGATGTCCAGCAGGCGCTTCATGTTCTCCAGCGAGGGCTGGTAACCCCACGCAGCGTCGAGCCCCGGGGTGATCGGGAACGGCACGCCGACCGAACCCATGAGCACCAGGCGGCGCACGCGCTGCGGTGCGCGGATCGCCAGCGCGAGCGCGAGCGCACCGCCGAAACTGTTGCCCACCACGTCGGCCTGTTCCACGCCCAGGGCGTCCAACAGGTCCAGCGCCTGCTGCACCCAGGTGTCCATGGTGTAGTTGATGCCGGCGGGGCGGTCGGTGTAGCCGAAGCCCACCATGTCGGGCGCGATCACGCGGCGGTCCTGCGCGATGACGGGCATCGCGAGGCGCCAGTTGGCCCAGGCACTCACGCCGGGGCCGGAGCCGTGGATGAACAGCACCGGCGGCTGCCCCGGCCTGGACGCGCCGAGATCGTGCACGTTGCTGTTGAAGCCGCCCGTGAGGACGCTGCGCGCAACTTCAGGGTTGTGAGGTGCATTCATGTGGTCTGCTTTGTTGGCATGAAGGGTAGTGGGTCCAGGGCATCGCGGAACCGGCTTTGCCGGGCCGCCAATGCCGCCCCCTGGGGGGTGACGCCGAAGGCGGCGCGGGGGGGGTACAGCTCTGGGGCGCGTTCACAGCTTCACCATGACGTTTCTGAGTTCTGTGTAGAACTCCAGCGAATGCACGCCGCCTTCGCGGCCGATGCCGCTGGCCTTGGCGCCGCCGAACGCGGTGCGCAGGTCGCGCAGGAACCAGCTGTTGATCCAGCACAGACCCACCTCGATGGCGGCGGCCATGCGGTGCGCGGTGCCGAGGTTCTGCGTCCACACGGTGGTGGCCAGGCCGTAGTCGGTGGCGTTGGCCAGCGCGACGGCTTCCTCTTCGGTGTCGAAGGGCGCGATGTGGCAGCAGGGGCCGAAGATCTCTTCGCGGATCACGCTGGCGCTCTCGGGCAGGCCGGTCCAGATGGTCGGCTGCACGAAGTGGCCGTGGGCGTATTCGCCGTCCAAAACGGGCACGCCGCCGCCGGTGACGACGGTCGCGCCCTCGGCATGGGCCTTGGCGTAGTAGCCCAGCACCTTGGCCTTGTGTTCGGCCGAGATCAGCGGGCCCAGGCCAACGCCGGGCGTGTCGGGGCCGCCGACTTTCAGGGCCTCGGCCTTTTCTTTCAACGCAGAAACGAACTTGTCGAAGATCGGGCGCTGCACGTACACGCGTTCGGTGCCCAGGCAGACCTGGCCGCAGTTCTCGAACGCGCTGCGCGTGATGCCCGCGACGGCTTTGTCGAAGTCGGCGTCGGCGAACACGATGCCGGCGTTCTTGCCGCCGAGCTCAAAGCTCACCGGGCGAACGCCCTTGGCGGCGGCGGCCATGATGGCCTCGCCGGTACGGGTCTCGCCGGTGAAGGTGATGCCGTTGACGCCGGGGTGTTTGGTCAGGAACTCGCCGGCCGATCCGGGGCCGAAACCGTGCAGCACCTGGTACACGCCCTTGGGCACGCCCACCGCGTTCATCACCTCGCCCAGCAGCGTGGCGGTGGCCGGTGTTTCTTCGGAGGGTTTGACGATCACGGTGTTGCCGCAGGCCAGCGCCGGGCCGACCTTCCAGGTCATCAGCAACAGCGGCAGGTTCCAGGGGCAGATCACGCCGACCACGCCCAGCGGCGTGCGCACGCCGTAGCTGATGGCCGTGCCGCCGTCGGGCGTGGTCATCTGGAAGCTCTCGGTCGGCACGTTCTTGACGATGTCGGCAAAGACCTTGAAGTTGGCCGCGCCGCGCGGGATGTCGATGTGCGAGGCCAGCGAACGTGGCTTACCGGTGTCGGCCAGCTCGGCGGCGAGGAAGTCGTCGAAGCGTCGGTTGATCTCGTCGGCCACCGCGTGCAGCAGCTCGGCGCGCCTGACCACGCTCATCTTTCCCCACTCGCCCTTGAGCGCGGCCCGGCCCGCAGCGACAGCGGCGTCGACCTCGGCCTGACCCGCTTCGTGGACCATGCCGACCACGGCGTTGGTCGCCGGGTTGCGGTTCTCGAAGGTCTTGGCGGTGGCGACGAATTCGCCGTCGATGAAGTTGTGGAACTGTTTCATGGTGCGTGAGTGAGATGAAAAATCAATCCAGGCCTAGGACCTTCAGGCCGGCGCGTGCGCAGGCTTCGTCCTGGTCGGCCGAACCACCGGAAACACCGATGCCACCGATGCGCTGGCTCTCGGCCACGATGGGCAGGCCGCCGCCGAACAGCACCAGGCGCTGGCGCTGGTTCAGGCCGATGCGCAGCAACTCGTCGTCGCCGATGACGCCGCCCCACTGCGACGTGGGGAAGCCGAAGCTGGCAGCGGTGTAAGCCTTGTCGATCGCGATGTCGATCGAATGGAGAAAGGCATTGGGCATGCGCAAGAACGCCGCGAGCGTGCCCGAGGCATCGGTCACGGCCACGTTGATGCGAATGCCCAATGCCTCTGCGTGCGCCACCGCCGCCTGACAGGCCAGCGAGGCCGCCGACGCGGTGATCACGGAAGAAGGAACAGAGAGAGCGGGTGACATGAACAAAAGACGGAGTGTTGGCGTGAGGGGACTTCAACCTCGGGGCACCGCGGAACCGGCTCTGCCGGGCCGCAGGTGCCGTCCCCCCTCCCAGCGCCGCAGGCGCGCCAGAGAGGGGGCAAGCCGCGTCAGCGGCGCAGGGGGAGATCAGGTATAGACGTCGGTGAACGAGGGCACCGCTTCACCGGTGTGATAGAAGATCCCGGTCCACAGCTTGTCTTCGGTCCAGGTGGTCACCGGCCGGTCGCGCTGGGCCAGGTAGCCCATGCCGGCGAAGGTCTCGTTGCGGTTGCCGCTGGGGTCGAAGAAATAGATGGTCTCGCCGCGCGTGATGCCGTGGCGCGTGGGCGCCACGTCGATGCGCACCTTGTTCTTGGCCATCACGTCCGCCGCCTTGAGCACGTCGTGCCACGAGTCCAGGAAGAAGGCGATGTGGTGCAGGCCGCTGCGCGGGCCGCCCACGAAAGCGATGTCGTGCGGCGTTGTGGTGCGGCTCATCCAGGTGGCGGCCTGCATGTCGCCGTTGGGGCCGACCAGCACCTGCTCGGTCAGGAAGAAGTCCAGCGCCTCGGTCATGAAACGCGTGTTGTCGGCCACCGTGTTGATGCCGGCTTCCGGGTTCATCTCGCACATCAGCAGCAGGTGATCCAGCCAATGGGCGCCGGCGCCCTTGAGACCGTCTGGCCACGGGTCGGGGTTGGTGGTGCCGACTTCGGTGCCCACGTATTCCTTCATCGCATAGAGGCGCATCTCGTGGCCGCTGGGCAGGTTGAACTGCAGCATGCGGCCGGTTGAAGGCAGATCGCCTTCGGGCAGCATGGTGGTCTTCACGCCCCAGGCTTCGACGCTTTTTTGCAGGGCGTCCAGGTCGGCGTCTTTCTCGACCTTGTAGGCCACGTGGTTCAGGCCCGCCTGGTCCGACGGCGTCAGGATCAGCGAGTACTTGTCCCACTCGTCCCAGCACTTGAGGTAGACGTTGCCGGCCTTGTCCTTCATGGTCGTCTTCAGGCCGAGCACGTTCTCGTAGTGCTTCACGGCCGCGTCCATGTCCATCACTCTCAGGCTTGCGTGCCCGATGCGCATCACACCCATGTCTTGTCTCCTTCGGTTGGTTACTGCTGCTGAATCGAAGGGCTGGCAGTCGCAGACTCTGCGCGCCCTTTTGAAAACGGTTTCTTCAATTTGCCGGCCACCTCCAGGTGCACCGGCGTCTGCGGTGCCACGCGGCAGGCCAGCGTGTAGCCCAGGCGTTCTTCTTCCCGCGTCACGTGGGCGCGGCTGATCGGGCCCAGGGCCTTGATGTCGCCACTGACGATGCGGACCTTGCACACCCCGCAGCCGCCATTCACGCAACCCACCGGGATGCCCTTGCGGCCCAGACGCACCATGCCCTGCAGCAGACTCTCGTTGGCGGCGCAGGGAAAGGTCTCGTCGCTCTGGGCGACGTGGATCGCGAACTTGGGGCGTGTGTCAAAAATCGACATGGCTAGACGCGTTGGAACAGGGGGCTGCGCGTTGCCTGGGCGTCGGCCGCCGAGAGGAACTTCTCGGTGTAGATGTCGCGCTCGAACAGACGGCCCTGCATCAATGTGGTGATGCAGGCCTCGATCATCGGCGGCGGTCCGCAGAGGTAGGCCTTGTGGCCCGCGAAGTTGCCGCCGAAGTGCGCCTTGGCCGCCTCGTGCACGAAGCCGCGCGCGCCACGCCAGTCCGATTCCTCGGGCTCGTGCGACAGCGCCGGCACATAGGTGAAGTTGGGGTGCCGCTCGGCGAGCGCGCGGAACTCGGCGTCGTAGTACAGCTCCTCGCGCGAACGCTGGCCGTAGACCAGGGTGATGGGCAGGGAGCAGCCGCGCGAGAGCAGGTCCACGATCATCGAGCGCGGGCTTGACAGCCCCGAGCCGCCGGCCATGAACAGCATCGGCTGGCGCGCCGACTCGCGCACGAAGAAACGGCCGTAGGGGCCGGCCACGCGCAGGCGGTCGCCGGC